>NZ_JBDGIO010000008.1:0-294802 GCF_057657375.1 Variovorax sp. Soil_C_12
CTGATCAATAATTCGACCGTCCTGCCTGGAGGAGTTTGCGCGGCCACAGGTGGGGGAATTTGAAGTGGCCATCCGGGGCTTGGAGAAGTTGACCCCTACGGTCGTCGCCAACTTTCGCGACGAGCGCTTAAGGACGGTCAAGGCCGGCGCGGTGATCCGCGATCTCTCGTTGCTTTCGAGCGTCATCAACCATGCTCGTCGGGAATGGGGCGCCACCATCGATAACCCCTGCCTGCTCGTGAAGAAGCCGCCTACCCCCGCTGGCCGCACTCGCGTGCTTTCCGCCGACGAAGAAAGGCGATTGCTTGCCGCGGTCGCGCCGATCGGCAGGCGCAATCCCGAAGTGCTGCCGCTTGTGCAGCTTGCATTGCAGACAGCCATGAGGCGGGGGGAACTGCTGGCGCTTCGGTGGAAGCACATCAATCTTGCGGCGCAGACTGCTTATCTGCCAACTTCGAAGAACGGGCAACCGCGTAACGTGCCACTTTCTTGCGCAGCGGTGGCCCTGCTAGGTGCGGTACCTATAAATGAGACCGGACGCGTCTTCAGTATCTCGGCTCAGACGTTGGCTGCAGCGTTCAAAAAGGCCACGACGCGGGCGTCTGTCCCCGGTCTACGTTTCCACGATCTCCGGCATACGGCAACAAGCCGCATGGCTGAAAAGTTGCCGAACGTCATCGAACTGGCGGCAGTCACTGGGCACCAAAGCCTGCAGATGCTGAAGCGCTATTACCACCCGAGCGCGGAGGCCCTTGCCAAGAAGCTCGGTTAGTAGGCTGCCGCCGGTTTCTATGAACCGGTACATGTAATACAGACTAGGTCGCACCTCGCTGCAGCGCAACGCTGTGAGCAGCGCGGCCTTCCTGTATTCGCGTCAAGGTTCCCTTGGCATTCACAGCACCTCAGGTGCTAACGCGTACCTCGCTCCGGCCCACACCTTCGGCCCTGAGCTAGCCGCGTCACCCTTGCCCGCAAGCGATGCCCTAACAGGGCAGGCGCAGCCGTGGGCGACCTTCGAAAGACTCACATGGGAACGAACTCCGCGCCTCAGGCGCCGACTCCCCGCTGGTACGGCAACGCCACTAGCCCCTATACGCCTCTCGACACTCAGAGGCTTCCCCGTCCAGGTCGAATCAATGACTTCTTCCCCATCAGCCCAGGCGTCGTCGGCGTGGTTCTGCAAGACGGGTCGGTTGTGCAGGTTGAAGAGAAGGACTACTTCCTGCTGCAGGAAAGAGGCTGGACTGCTCGTTGGACCGCCCGGAAGGTTACAGGCGACAACCAGTATCCGAGCATCAATCACGGCGACAAGATCAGGCCTCTCGCTCGCGTAATCCTTGACGCACGTAAAGGCGAAACGATCCGCTACCGAAACGGCAACCGCAGCGACCTCACGCGAGGCAACTTGATCCTGAAGGCAAGGGGCGGCAAAGAGATCGGCTTTAGCAACAGGTCTTGCCCTCAGGCTCCAATCCTCTCCAGCGAGGAGCGAGGGCGGATCATGGATCGTGTGGGCGAGGCTGTCGGCTCGGCGACGCCTCAGGACCGCGTCGCGGTGGGACAGGCGGCCGTTCGTGCCGCTTTGCCTGGGCTTCTCATGAGGCGAGGGAGCCAAGCATGAAGCGGGACAGCTTCGACTTTGCGGCCTGCGCCCTTGCCATAAGCTCGGAGCAGTTGCCAGCATCCGAAGTACTGGTGGAGCGTGCTCATGCGAACTGGCTAGCCTTGTTGCGGAGCAATGGCAATCAGCCAAGCCCTGACCATCAGCACGCCGGGCGGCAACTACTACGGGCGATGGTGGACCAGCTTTATGGCATGTACACCGGTCGCTATGCCTACGCCGTGCCGTGCGGTGGCGGCAAGACCCAAGCTGTCGTAGCTCTGCTGACTGCAATGTTCAACCTTAATGTGTTCAGCAGCAAGACGGTACTCGTTGTTGCCCAACAAGTGGACGAGCTTTGCAAAATCAAGCGGAACTTGATCATCGGTGGCGTTCCGGACCGGGCCATAGGCATCGTTCACAGCAAGCTTGATGCAGAGTTCCCGAGCACCGGAGATGAGAAGCGCCCCATCATGCTCGTGACGCACGCTCGTGTTCAGCGGGACGGCTCTTTGCCGGAGTGCTGCCGCAACCGACACGGCATGCTGCATGACCTTGTGATCTGGGACGAAGCATTGATCAGCACAGAAGCAGTGTGCCTGGACCTAGCTTCCACACGTACAGCGCTGGGGCATTTCGCTGGTTTCGAGAATTGCCCCATTGTTGCCGAGGCCCGCGAACGCCTACAGCTCGCATTAAGTCATGAGCGATCAAGGCAGGACGCCGGGCAACCTGCTAGCGAGTTGACGCCACTCATAACGGAGCAGGAAGCGGATCAAATGGAATGCGAGATGCGTGCAGTGGGGTACTTGGACAAGACGGCACTGGCCCTGCGGGAGCAAGCCCTCCAAGGGACTTGGCTCTTGCGAAACTCGTTCAGCCTGATTGAACCCCGTAACGGGAACTCAGCGGGCCTCATGCGCTACACGGTCAAAGTGCCTGACGCGTTGTCGAACATCGTCATCCTTGACGCCTCTCATGCTATCGACGAGCTACGCCAAGCGGACCGCACGATTCGATCGGGCACGACTGAAGCCATGACCAACTTCAAGGACTTCAGCACCGTCACGGCAATTCACTACGCGGTGGCGTCAGGGCGGAGCACCATTAAGGCGGATGGGAAGGCAATTCTTGAGGCAGTGCGGATAGCCAAGGAACTCCGACACGATGAACCCGTGCTCTTCGTTACCTTCAAGGACTGGCATGAACGCCAACTCATTGCGGAATTGCAGGCGGCTGGTGTCCCTGTGGAACTAGGCGAACCTAGCGCCAAGTCTTTGCGACGCGCCATCACTTGGGGCAAGCACACTTCGGACAATTCGTACACGCATTGCAAGCATGTAGTACTCGTCGGGCTGCATCGCTTACCCCTAGTGGCCACAGCCTCCCAACTTGCTGCGCAAATGCGAGACTTGACGCATCGACTGGACAAAGCAGGCTTGCTGAGTCTTGAGCAATCCGTCATTGCTGGCAACGTCATGCAAGCGATGAACCGTGGTTGCATGCGTCTGACGGACGCGGAGGGCATGGCCCATCCGATGACAGTGCATATCATCGCCAAAGATGACCTGCGGCCACTCCTGGGGAAGGTTATGCCCGGCCTCCGCTGGGAGACTGCTGCGGTAAAGGAGCCTACCCGCACCGAAGATGCGGCAAGGCAGATCGTGGAGTACTTGATGACTTTCCCTCAGACCGAGCCGGGCGTCAGCACGCGGCGTCTGTATGCGGACTGCGGCATTCCCCCGGGCAAGGACCTCAGAGCGGCTGCATTGGCTGAGGCGCTGATCCGGCTGTCCGTGCTTTCGATTCGGAATCCGGAGCACCGATGGGCGGCTGTGGACCGGTCCCTGAAGCGCCGGGCCTTGGGGTGAAAATTAAGGGGGGCGGTCTCAATAGGAATCTTTTGAGGCTACCCCACTTAACTCGGCTGCCTCCCTGCTTCAGAGGGCGCCGTAACGGCAACTCGGCGGGACTGTCCTCGCTCCTTTCCGATTAAGCGTCTTCGGCCCGCTCGACGGCAGTTCGGGAGACCGCGCATCTTTCTTATTTGGACCGCTGCCGAGGCTACTTCGCGTTCATCCGCTTGATGAGGTCGTCCATTGCCCGTTCCCGCTCGGCAGAACTCGTTTGCAACTGTTCAACTCCAGCGTCCGCATCGGCGGCTTCTGGCTCCGAGTCCATGGCCTCCCCTTGCCGCTCCTGGCTCGCCGAACGCGGCGCAACCAAAAGCCTGTAGGCGCAGTACATCGCGAACAGGAAGGCCCCCGGCCCTAGAACTAGCGAGTAGTCGCGGCCATAGCTGTCCTGCCAAAGAAATGAACCGACTATCCACGAAGCACTAAGGAAGACCGCGAGCCTGAAGCCATAGTCCGCTTGCCACCAGCTAGCCCGAACTGCGCTCATTCTCCTTGCCGTGGATCGCTTGCTTAGCCAATGTCCGAGCAAGAAGCCTACGACTCCGATTGCGAGTAATAACGCATGCATCATGACGTTCGCTCGCCGGCCGGCCATTGCGTTGATCACGGCATTGCCTACTGCAGCTATGCACCAGAACAGGCATATCGACTTCAGGAGCTTGCCGAACTTATTCATGGGCGCAGCCTCCCAGCGAAGGGCTCACCGCACTCGTGCTGTTGGCAAGCCATCGCGCCGCATCCTTGACGGAAGGAAAGCGCGGTGTTGACTCGCCAGTGTTCTCCCTGCGCACCACGCCGCCAGCAACATACTTGCCGTCGCGGAACAGGTCCCATCCAAACTTGCGCATCATCGTAGGACTGTGAGCACGGACGGGGCAGGCGACGAAGCATTTGAGCGACGCGGGGCGTGCGACATATGAGCCAGCCTCACAGTCCACCGGTACTTCCTCGAACAGTCGGGCCTCCTCAATGCCTACGGCACCTTTCATCTCCGTGCGCGGACGCCTTTGAAGCGCTGGTGGAGCCGGCTTCAGGGCTTGCCACTGTTGCTTGACCGCTTGGCTCCGCACGCACGCGTCCTCGGGGCAGATGAGCAACAGCAACACAGCTCTTTCGAGCCGCACACCGTCGTAGCTGTAGCCCATTACCGCCGCGCCGTCTTTCCTGCGCCGTGCGCGAACCTCAATGGCCATGCCGCGATGACTGAGCATCGCCCTCTCTCGCACTCCGCCACGTTCTTCCGCGACGAGTTGCGCAACGGCTTCCGCTTCAAGCTCCTCGATCATCCTGAACTCCAATCCAAACGCCCAAAGAAAATCGCACCGTGTGCTGCGGGCGCTTTCGAGCTGCAGAACAGAGGTGCGATCAGGAGCGCTTAGCGTCGCAGATCAGCCTGAGTCAATCAATGCTTGGAGTTGCAGAGCGGCAACGCAGGGGCTTGCCAACCCTCCGCCTATGTGCACGCATCTGGTCAGGAAGGCAAGGGGTTGCGGCCTCTCCGGCGCAGGAGAGGATCTCTGTGGCCCCTCAGTAGAGTCGGATCACACGCCCGGCGGTGCGAGCAGGAAAGGCCAATTTCAAAATTGTTCTGTGAACGCGAGAGGGCACCTACGACCAAGCCCTGAGGCGCAGTCCCCCAGCAGGGGGCTTGCGGACGCACTGCGGGGCCCGAGCCTGCGAATCGCGCCCGGCCCCGTTCTGCGCCCTGTTAGACCTGCGCTTGTCCAGCCCGGTCGCGCAGCCGCATGATCGTCTGCCGGCTCGTCTTGAACTCGCGGGCCACGGAGGCCACGGAGAGCCCCGCAGACAGCCTCTCACGCGCAGCAGCAGCCTCGGCCTCGGCAAGGGCCTGCGGGCGCCCCAGCGGCTTACCAGTAGCCTTTGCGCGTGCCAAGCCTGATTGCGTCCGCTCGATGAGTAGGTCCCGTTCGAACTCCGCCACGGCGGCCAGCACGCCCATCGTCATCTTGCCTGCCGCGCTTGTCAGGTCTACGCCGCCTAGAGCGAGGCAGTGAACCCGCACGCCGAGACCGGTGAGCGCCTCTACCGTCGCTCTCACGTCCATAGCGTTACGGCCAAGGCGGTCCAATTTCGTGACCACGAGCACATCGCCTTCCTCCATCCGGTTGAGAAGCTTGGAGAAGCCCTTGCGCTCGGAAGTCGGCACGCTACCTGAGATCGTTTCAGCTTCAACGCGGTTGGGTGCAATGTCGAAACCGGCTGCAGCTATCTCCCTAAGCTGGTTCTCTGTCGTCTGGTCGGCGGTGCTGACGCGGCAGTAGGCGAAGACACGGGGCATATGGACATCCTTGATGTACGAAAAGGAGGTCCGATAGTCTCATGGGTCCGAAATACGGTCAACCCTACCTTACGGACAGTCGTTCAAGGCCTGTCCGAAACCGGTCGATTTCGGACCGGCAAACTCGTCAGTCCAGCTGGAACCGAGCCGCCGCTTATCGGTCGATTGCGAGGTGCGCCGTTCGGAAGCTTCTCGGTTCACAACAATTGCCGAAGCTCCAAGGCTTGCAGGAAGGCAGCCGGGGTAATACCGCACCCGAGCGGAGTCTAGGCGGGCCCGGCGAGGAGTAGCGGGAGAGCAGAACGCTCGCGCCTGATTGATGACCCTACACTGACGCAACCCTGCACCAACGCGAAGAGCACCCGCACACTCCAGCGCAAGAGACCAAGCATGAATGATTTCGACAACAACCCTCCCCCACAGGAGCTCGGGGAAGAGGGAATTCCATCGGGCGTCGAAAGGGACTCATACAGTGAGTCAGAGGAGCCCTTCGATCCGGCATCCATTTCTATCGAACCACGAGTCATTGCAATGGATGCCCTGCTGCGGCGCCTCAGACAAGGAACGATCCGTCTTGCGCCAACGTTTCAACGGAAGTACGTCTGGGACATGGTACGTCAAAGCCAATTGATCGAATCGTTGATGCTTCGCATTCCTCTGCCCATGTTTTACGTCGCTGCAAACGAAGATGGGACATGGGACGTTGTTGACGGTCTCCAGCGTCTAACGACTATAAGGAATTTTATTCTAGGCGGAGATGTCGATCTAAAAGATATCCCAAACTTTCCCCTTACAGGCTTGGAGTTCTGGGGCGAACGTTTCGACGGAAAATACTTCAACGAGATTGAGTCTGAGCCCTCAAACAGTCGGATAGTAAATAACATTCTTGAAACGGAGATGCGCTTTACGGTCATTAACCCCGGGACACCGGAAGAGGTGAAGCGCAACATTTTCAAGCGAATTAACACTGGCGGCATGCCCTTAACACAACAGGAGATTCGGCACGCTCTGTATCAGGGGGCAGCCACCCAATTGCTTGAGAAACTTGTTCAATCGTCCGCCTTTCAGTTGGCGGTGGACTATTCGATTGACGACAGCCGCATGGCCGGAAGGGAGCTAATCCTTCGATTCCTCGCCTTTCACGCAATTGAAAAATCTGCCTTCAATGGTGATATGGACAGGTTCTTGAGTAACGCAATGCGAGCGATAAACCTTATTCCTCATCTCACCGACATCGCACTCACAAAAATATTTAAAGGCGACCGCGCCCCAGCTGTGCGCGTACTCGATCCATCTCTTCTTGAGGAGAAATTCGAGCTCGCCATGCGACGTAGCAACGAGTTTTTCGGCGACTATGCATTTCGAAAAGCCGTAAGCGGCCAGAGAAGAACACCGGTAAACAAGGCACTCTTCGAGGCTTGGTCGAATATCTTCGCCGACCTAAAAGAAGAAAGCTATCTCCACTTACTTGCTAGACGAGAGCTGCTACTCGACGAGTACAAGAAACTACTGCAGTCCGACGATTTCGATCGAGCGATAAGCCGTGATTCATCGTCGATTTTTGGGGTGAGGGAGCGCTATCAGTCGCTCTGGCAACTAGTAGGACGGATTGAGGGTAATCAATGATTAAAAACATCCGCATACGTGGCTTCAAGTCTTTCATTGATGAGCCAATTCCGCTAGGAGCAGTAACGCTCCTTTGCGGCATGAACAACAGCGGCAAGAGCTCCATCATCCAAGCAATCAGAATGTACTGCAATAGCGCAGAAGGGAAGGATCCATTGCTAGCAGGCCACGGCGCAATAGACGAGTTGCGATCCAAACTAGTATTGGCAGGATCTCCAATCGAGATTCATTGCACATTTCAAGACTGTAGCTCCGACCAGCTTATTTTGAACCCTTCCAACTATGCCGCGCCCAGCAGATGCCCGGTCACGCTATTCCTCTCTGCCGAACGATTCGGCCCCCGACCTGCGTTACCGCTGGACGAAGGCTTTAGAAAGATGCCTTCTTTGGGAGAGCATGGAGAGTACGTAATCGGCTTTTTAGAGGCGCTCCGTGCCATCAAGGTTCCTGCAATACTTGGGCACCATGCTTCACAAGGCAGCACGCTAGACTTTCAAGTAGCAGCGTGGCTGACTGAAATTGCTCCCGGCGCAGAACTCTATTTCGAGGTTGACCGAAAAGTTGATTCAGGCCGCGCTCAATTCAATTCATTCCGCGCGACCAACGCAGGCTTTGGTCTAAGCTACTCATTGCCGATAATTGTCGCAATCCTCGGCGCAGCTACGGAAATCAGCGAGCAAAAGTGGGGCACCCCGTGGGATGAGCATTGGGATGCGGCTCGGAAATCGCGCGGCACACTCCTGCTCTTGGAAAACCCGGAAGCGCATTTACATCCTTCAGCCCAAACGGCATTGGGGAAGTTGATTGCGCTCGGTGCGGCGGCTGGTCTTCAAATCATCGTGGAGACGCAAAGTGATCATCTCATGGATGGGGTACGACTGGCGGTGAAGCAAAAGTTGATTGAGTCAAACGAGGTGGTTTTCAACTACCTCTCCCGTTCGGCAGAAGGACAGTCAACTCTTAGCACTCCAACACTAGACGCAAAGGGGAAGCTATCGAGTTGGCCTAGTGGTTTCTTCGACCAAACTCTAAAGAACAGGCTTGAGCTTGCGAAAGATGTTTAGGAATGGATCATAAGTTCGTATGGAATACAAGAAGCTTTTTGGAAGCGTCAGACGAGAACTCCAACCTTCTCCTGCGTGAGGCGCTTCAGGGTCTAATAGCAGTACCGAGTGAAGGCGACACGGCGGCGCTCTTCTTCGAGGGCAGCGAGTCTTTGCTAACTCGGAAGATATCGCCAGGGCGCAAAGTGCAGGATTTCTTGGATTATCTTCAAGCAAACAACGACGTCGACCTAGTTGTGGCGTTCATGGAGATTGAGGATAAGGCTGACGCCGTCTCCCAGCTTACCGACGACGCAGTTTTGAAACTGGCGGAACAGTCGTTTTACTTTTCAGATTTGGGATACTCGGGTAGCGTCGACTGTCTAGCGCTAGCGGTTCACGTCGACGGCGTGCTATTCGGAGTTCAGTCAAATGATTTTTGGCGATCCCGCGAACTGCAATATTCAGTGCATCCGCCACCCGAACACAATGCAGAACCACTGGTCATTTTTTCAGTCGCATGTTTGGGGGATGGAGAGGCGCTAAAAGCGGAATATCTTCAATCGCTTGGCGAAGTTGAATTATCTGAATTGCTGCCAACATGCTCAATTTCCGAGAGGTTGGCTGACTGGATCAAAGAGATTACCCCTGAAAATAGGGCCATCGTTCGACGAAAGCTACAACTCGCGTATCGCCGAAGTTTTCAAGGTGGCGAACCTCTTTTCAAGACCCTCAACGACGCTGAAGGCATGCGAGAAATAAGGTTTGACGCCATGTCCGGGGGTGCCGTTCGAATATTGTTCGGAGCACTGCCTGACGGCACATATGCGCTACTAGTCGGTTGGATAAAAAAGGCGAAAAGTGAAGGCTATGAAGAAAACATAAACGCGGCACTTCCGCTATGGAAGGCGTTCAAAGCCGAAAGAGAAGAGTAGCCAAGTCGCTCAGTGTACTTCTGCCAGATGCGCGAAAGGGCACGCCTGGCAAAACCCTGCAGCCCTGGTCAGACGCAAAAAGTAGGCCGTCGAAGGGCCGCCCCTCGGTAGCAAAGACCGCATGCGCTGTCGGGATGTGTGAATTGTCCGTGAACCCCGCGATGGGAGTAACTACAGAAACGCTAGGGGAAACGCACCGCTTGCGCTATAAACATAGTTCAGCGTTTATAGCTTGACTATTTTCTATGACAACAGCGAAGCAACCGGCTCACGATCCACTAGAGTGGTTTCCTGCTGCCCAGGCGGCACGCTTGTCGGGGCTTACGCGGCCAATGGTCGATTACCTGTGCCGAGAACGCATCGTGACCCCGTCGTGCAACTGCCGTAGAGGGCACGGCACGCCTCGCCACTACTCCTTTGGCGATGTTGTTGCGCTTCGCCTTGTCGCACGCCTGTCGAAGGCTGGCGTGTCGTCGTTGAGATTGCGGAAGGGACTGGAGCGGTTGAGGCAATTTCACCCGTACATAACCCTCTCTTCACTACCGGCAAGCCACGTCGTCACCGACGGCAAGGACATCTTTCTACGGGGAGCTGGCGACGCGTTGGAGCGGGCCACCGATGGTCAGTATGCGTTCGCTTTCGTAATTGAGCTGGAACAGCTTCGTCGCGAAGTGGTCCAGAAGATGACCCCACTGCAACGTAAAGTCGCCAACGGCTGACGGAAGGCCTCGTTATGGAGCGTAGAAAAGAGTAAAACGAACCCGTCGGCTCCAGACGGTTTCGGCTCACTTGGATGACCTTCACATGATCGCAAACCTGCACCCACAACAGCCCAGTCGAGAGCTCGAACTTTACGAGGCAGAGCTACCGCGCTTGCTGCGTCAGCACGAAGGGGAGTACGTCGTGATCCGGGGTGAACAACTGCTGAAATACTTCAAGGGTTACAACGATGCGCTTGCTTGGGCCTATGAACAGTTCGGCTTAGAGCCGTTTTTTGTCAAACGAGTTACTCCCACTGAACAACATACGGTCCATTTCACTCGCGATTTGGGGCCGTGCCGTTCATAGAGTTAGACGCTCGTAGCAACGGGCTGCTCGTCGAAGTAACGATTTGGCCGAGCGCACCCAGAAGGGCCGCTCTCTATCGGCAGGGGCTTCCGATCCCTGCCAAGCTCGGAGCTACCCTAGTGGTGGACACTGGGGCAGACAGCACCATGATCTCCGATCAAATCGTGCGGTCGCTAGGGTTGCAAGCGACGAGCCAGACCCGAGTTCTTACGTCTTCTTCGCGTGGAATCGGCGAGCCATGCGACGTCTTCGACATTGAACTAGAAATTCTCAATCGAACAGGAAACCCAGCGTGGCGCATCCAGCCGCTCGAAGTTCTTGCAAGACCATTGCTCAATCAAGCCACTGATGGGATGTTAGGTCGCGATGTATTGAGTCGCGGCATTCTTGAGTACGACGGCCCCCGCAAGATCTTCCGCTTAACCTACAGCTGATTGGGCGTGGTAAGGGGGATATCCAGTCAAGTGCTTCCGAACCTTGCTCGCCCAGCCGCTTGGCGGTAGGCTGCGCACGCTGGCGACAGAATTCGCTGTCCCAGTTTTGTCCCACTGCGTGGGTAAGAACAGAGCTTTCGTGTTGGTGTTGACGGCGGTGGCGAAGCTAAGTCCTTGATTTTCAAGGACACAAGGTGGCGCTGCTGACCATCTACGACATGTGCAAGGCGGTGGATCGGGGGATGACGATCACCGGCGTGCATGTGCGCGAGAAGCATGGCGGCAAGTCGGGGAGCTACACCGCGGCCCCGCCCGCCAAGGGCTGAAGCACGCTACTCCGACGGATCGTCCGTCGGCTCGTGGTCGAGCCAGCGCGCGTAGTCGCGCGGGAAGGCGATTCTGAAGCGCGTGGCCTGGTCGAAGGCCTCTTCGTCGCGGCCCAGCAGTGTGGCGCTTTCGATGAGCTTGACGATCACGCGCGGCTCCGGCGAGAAATGAAGAAGGCGCTGCGCCAGCGCATGCACCTCCGCTGCGTTGGCCCGGTCGGCCGTCGTGAGCGCGAGCTCTGCGAACTTCACCTGATTGGCGAAGAGCCAGGAATCCTGCACCTTGGCCAGCGTGTCGTCGCGCCAGGCCGGCAGGCGGTCTTGGCGGGCGAGATAGAGCTGGCTGATGCGGGTGTAGTCCCAGGCGGCGTAGGCGACGATGGCCATCAGGGCGAGGGCGGCGGCCAGGGAGGGTGCGAAGGCCGGACGGCCTTCCGGGGCTGGAGCCGCTTTGCTTGGTGACGAGGGCCACAGGAAACCCAGGCAGAGGCCGAAGACGAGCTGGAAGGGCCCGTACCAGAGCGGATATTCGAGCAGGCTGTGAAGCACGATCACGCCCAGCAGACCCCAGGCCATCAGCCGTGCCGGATCGGTCTCGCGCCAGGGCCGTGCGGCCAGTACCAGCCAGCCGAAACCGCCGCAGATCAGCAGCGCCGCCGGAATGCCCAGCTCGACCGCGAGGTGCAAGGGCAGGTTGTGTGCGTTGTCCAGGATCTCGGTGAAACGCGGGCCCTGGTACAGCGTGCTGTAGTGGGCGAAGCTGAGCTCGCCCCAGCCCCAGCCCGTCCAGGGGTGTTGGGCGATCAGGTCGAGAACGTTCGCCCAGAGCACGAGGCGGCTGTGGGCGTCGGGCGTGCCCTCGCGCAGGCGATGCATCATGCCTTCGACGCCGGAGCCTGCGAGCAGGGGGAGCAGCCAGGCGGCGAAGAAGTAGGCGGGGATGAGGGCGAGGAGCGCCCAGGGCGGTGGCAGGCGGGTGCTCGCCGGGTCTTCCTGGCGGGGATGTCTTTCGCGCCAGGCGAGGCAGGTGGAGATGCCGCTGATCAGCAACAGCTGGAGCAGCCCGGTGCGCGAGGTCGAGGCGGCGAGGGCGACCAGCAGCAGGGCTGCGGCGGGGATCAGCGCGAGGCGGGCGCGGTGGCCGGCGTTGCCGTGCAGCCAGAGCGCTGCGATGAGGGCCATGCTGATCAGGGTGGCGAACTGATTGCGCTGGCGGAGGTTGCCGTAGGCCTGGCCGAGGTCGGGGGTGGTGGTCCAGGGGACGAGGGGGGCGGCGAGGCCGTAGTACTGGAGGAGGCCGAGGAGGGCGCTGAGGAGGCCGGCGGTGAGGAGGCCACACGCGATGGCGGTCAGCCGGGCATCGGTCCCCGGGCGAGAGAGGCCGGCACCTACGCCCGCAGCGACAGCAATGACGCCCAGCCCTGCGCAGGCCGGCAACCACGCTCCGAGTTCGCTGTGGTGGATCAGGGCGATGGCAGTGACTCCCGCAGCCAGCCACAGAAGCAGGACGCGTCGGGGCCATCGCGCCGGTACCCACAGCAGAAGCACCGCCACGCAGGCCCCTGAAGCAAGCAGTTGCCAGGCGCTTGCTGAAGGCCCGGCAGCAAATGGGAACAAAAAGGGCGTGGCGACGGGCAAGGCCCCGAGCAATATCAGTGCCTTCGCGTGCGTCTCAGCCGCTGCGGAGCTATCGGAAACTGCCCGGTAGACGATCATCTGCCGGCATTGTGCCGGCCTGTCCGCAAGCTGTGCTCGCGCAACCTCAGTTGAGACACCTCGAGCCGGTGCCGCTGTAGGCCAATGCACCCGTATTGGTCTTGGTATATGAACCGCACGCATCTCCGTTCAGGGGGCCTGTGGTCGTCGGCGCTGCGGTGATGGTGTAGCCCGCGCCTCCGTTCGTTATCGTGAGGGCGATGGTGTACCGCGTGGTGGTTCCCGCGGGCACGCCCGTGAAGATGCCGGAGAACACCGTGTTCTGGGTGTTCGCCGCGTTGTTGCTGTAGCGATTGTTCTCCGTATAGAAGCGTTCCAGCCAGCCCTCCGCTCTCAGCACCTCTGCCCGCGCCTCGGCCCGCTGGGATCGCCGGATGTACTCCCGATAAGACGGGATCGCGATCGCCGCGAGGATCGCAACCACTGCCACGACAATCATCAGCTCGATCAGCGTGAAGCCTTTCGGCAGCTTCCGACTTTTCATACACGCGTTCATTTGCAACCTCAGCGATTCCGGAAGATTTCGCGCCAGGTCAGGCGCCCGCTCGTACAGGCGCCGCAGCGTTCCACCGTCTTGAGCGTGCCGTCGCCGGCAGAGATGATCGAGCGGAAGAGGCAAAGACCCTGACAGAGGGGCGGAGGGCTACCGCCACCGCCGCCACCACTACCTCCGCCGGATGACGCGGGCACCCGGAACTGCCCGCCGCCCGAACCTTCGAAGTAGTTCAGGTTGCTCATGCCGATGGCACCGGTCGTGGTCACGCCGGGCACCGCCTGGTCGATCGCCGTTCCCGTGATCGGATTGAGCACCATGTCGAACGAGGTGCCGTCGTAGCGGCAGCCATCGGAAGTGGACGAGGGCGCGAGCGAGCGAACGTTGACCCGGGCCGTGTCTTCCGCGAACGGATTGAAGATGACGCCTTCCGAACTCACCGGAAGATTCGCATACCAGCCGAGCTTTCCAGAGGCATAAGAGACGGGGTTGCTCGTGATGTACCGAACACCGTCGGTAAAGGAGATGGTCTGCTGCACGAGGTCCGTCTTGCCGGTCGTCAGGGTCGATGTCGTCCCGGGCTTGTCGTAGATGGCGTACATCGTGTTGGTGTAGACGGACGACATCGGGTAGTCGGTGCTCTCCAGCGACTTGCCGGTCGCGAAGAACAACTGGTAGCCGCCCGACGGATGCGGGAAGGGCACGATCGGCGTCGTGATGGGCTGCGGCACCGTCGTCGTGCCGACGACAGTGGTCGCCTTGTAGAGCGGAACGCCCACGCCTGCGGTCGTGTTGAACACCTTCCAATTGGCCGGATCGGCGCTGCTGACGTCGAACTTCCAGACATTGCCCTTCAGGTCGCCCGCGTAAATGCGATCGATGGTGCCATCGTTGTTCGTGTCGATGGCGGTGGGAGACGCCAGCCCGTTGTCGGCACCGTCGCCGGTGACCACAGGCGTCAGGATCTTGATGTATTGCGTTCCGGCGGTCCAGGTGGTCGATGAAGCCGAGGTAGGGCCATCCGCAAAGATGATGAACAGCGCCGCCCTGCCACTCGTGCTGTTGTAGCCGTTCCCATAGATGGCGGCCCACTTGCCATTGGCCATGTAGCCCGTCTGGAAAGGTTGTCCGTTCGAGCGGCCATTGGAGCGGCCCGTGATGTAGCCCATGTCGCTGTCCGCGGCCTCGGTGAACTCCCACTTGACCACGTCGCTCGGGCTCGCCTCGGACACCAGGTGGGGCTTGGTCACGTCGAGCGCGTAGACGCCCCGTGCGCCGCGGCCGAACGCGCCGAAGAGGTAGGTCGACCACGTCGTCCCCAGCTTGATGTCGGCCGCCATCACGCTGCCGTCCACGGTCAGGCGGTTCGTGCTCTCGCCCAGGTTGAAGTCCTTGGCCGTGATGGCCGCAAGCTTCGAATAGGGCGCCGCCGTGCTGGTCGTATACATGGCGCGCGGAACGTAGGCAAAGAGCTCCCGGCCGGTGGCGCCATCGAATGCATGCAGCATGCCGTCGTTGGCACCCACGAAGACCGCCGTCCGGGCGTTGCCGCCGTTCGCGGTGGTGATGGTGGTTCGGAAGTCCCCATAGCCACCGCCGTATTGCGCGTTGGTATAGCCGGCCGACGGCGGGCCAACGTACCACGGCGTCGAGTTGATGATGGCGCCGAGCACGGTCGTAGGCCGGATTCGCAACCCGCCAAGCGTTGTCTCCTTGCTGCTGTCGCCCCGCAGCCAGTTCAGCCGATTGGTGCCGGCAGTGATACCCGCAGTGATCAGAGGATCGAGCGCGACGCCAGTGGACGGATTCGTGCTCAGTGCTGTCTTCTGAGCCGTGGACAGATTGGCCCAGCGGAAAGCAATGGGTGCGGTGGCGGAAAGCGAGAGAACCTTGCGCGTGGTGTCCCAGCCGGAACCGCCGGTGTCCACCGTCAGGCGCGCACCCGCATCCCAATCGGACGTGGTGCTGACGGTTCCGTCGCTGGCAAAGCTGTAGCGCAGGAACTGGCCGCTGGCGTCCGCGTCGACGTCGTCGCCGACCACCTTGGCCTTGATGCTGTGCGTGCTGGAATACACATAGCCGCCAGCCTGGGTGCGTGATGTGGTCGCGGCCGCGGGCGCCGCACCGCCTGCGCGCAGGATGGTCGAGAAAATGTTGTTCAGCGAGCGTTCGAGCTCGGCGGGGTCGATGGCATAGAAGTAGTTGTCAGGAACGCCATCGCTCCCCACGGAACCATCGGACTTCTTTGCATCCCATGCGGCGGTCGGCAAGACCGAGCCGGAGGTGTAGCTGGGCGCCACCGTGCGGTCGAACCCTCCGTACTTGGCGGCATACCACATCGGGTCTTGCAGCGCCTCGCCCGTAACACCCGTCATGCCGTACACGGCCGTGGTCTTCGCCTGCTGGGAGTTGCAGTTGTTGCAACCGCCGGTCGCGTTGACGTTGGCAGCAGGCGTGACCAGTCCACCAATGCTCACAGGGTCGGTGAAATTGGCGTCGTTGATCCCGGAGTGGAAGTGGACGCCGTCCTTGCCGTTGGTGCCGGCAATCGCATAGCCAAAGCCCAGGACGTAGGGCGTCGACTGGAAGGCTGCATAGGTGCTGACGCTGATGTTGCCGCTCGCGCTGACCGAGTATTCGAGGGTGCCCCACATATCCTGGTCGTAGTCGCCGCCTTGTTCGGAGTCTTCCCACTGCACGATGAACTTGCCGTAAGTGGGCGTCTGCGAAACGACCCGGAAATCGACCAGCGCGCCGCCGCCCCCCGTCCCGGAGAACAGCCGCATGGCCGGTTGAATGACGACGTACTTGCCTGCCTGATTAGGCACCGGAACCTTGATACGGGGCGTCGAAGTCGCCAGCGCGACGCCATAGGTATCCACCTTGAAGGCTCGCGTGTTGGAGGTGGGCGCGGTGATGTCCGTCCTGATGCGATTGGTATGCGCATACTGTGCGGCGCCAGCCATCTTGAAGCCGCCGTAGCCCGTCGGCGCCTCTGGACAAATCCCGGCGCTGGTTGCGAGCGCACTCATGGACTTGTCGTTGCACAGATTGTTGGTGTCCGTAGCCGTCCGGCCGATCGACCATTTCTTGCCGGTCGCGTAGAGACCTTCCGCAGTGCCGATGTCGTTCGTCCGCGAGGTGACGATGGCGTCCGTCAGCCCGGCGACGCCATTTGCGCTGGCCCACTGATCGTTGTCGTAGGAGCTGACGCTGGCGTTGAAATTGATCACGCTCGAGCGCCGGCAGGTGCGATCGCCGAATGAAGCGACGGTCGATGAGGCAAAAGGGTCGGACCAGGTAGCGACCGTCAAACCCAGCGCGGCATCCTTGCCCCCGGTGGTATTGAAGGCCGTGGTCGCCGCCGATGCGCCTGCCAGGTAGCGAAGAGACTCGAGATACATCTCGCCGATCGGATTGCCCCAGCTTCCGCACCGCCCTTCCGTCAGGCCGATCAAGCCGAAATTGCAGTTGTCGACGGAACCACTCGTGTACGTTCCATCCTCGTAGTCATAGCCGTAGATCCGTAGCTTGTTCATCGTCGAGACGATGCCATCGACCGCGTTGAACTGCCCGGTGTCGATGTTCACCTCGGGCGCAAAGGACGAAGCGTTCTTGCGCAGCACCCCGCCGGAGATGTTCTTGGTGTAGCTCCCCGTGATCAAGCCGAATGCGGCTTCGTTGCGCTCGCCGTACTTCTGCAGCAAGCCGACCGGCTTGTACACCCCCGACGGATAGAGCTTGCAGCGGCTGCCTTCGTCGGTGGTGAACGAGGCAACACCCGTCGCCGCGCCGTCGAGCCCGGTCTTGCAGACTTCGACCCTGAGCGTGTAGGTGCCCTTCGCCAGGCCCGTTCCGAGGCCATAGGTCGCGCGGGATGGGTTGCTGCCGGCCGCGCTCAGGCCCGTGATGGTGGAGTTGTTGCCGTTACTCGCGCCCTTGTCTTCCGACCAGTAGCACTGCCAACGCTCATTCGAGTTCCACAACGAGAAGTTGCCGTTCGCGACCAGCATGGCCGGCGGGCCAACGGGGTCGTGCGAGTAACGGTTCGTCGAGCCGTTGCGGAACGTGGCATTGCAAATCGTGATCTCGTTGGTTCCCGAGAACGGGGTCAGCTGCGCGATGTCGGTATTGTTGTAGTACTTCGCGAACGCGTGGGCATCGGTCGGCAGATGCGCGCGCTCGAGCACGGTCGATGTGTCGCTGTCCGTGCTTCGCATGCCGCCGTAGAGGATGCGTCGAACCACGTCCATCCGGGTCATCGTTGCCCAGTTCAGGAAGTTGCCGCTCCACTCGTTGACGGTGGCGCCGCCGTAATTGCAGTAGCGCGTTGTCGAATTTACTTTCCGCGAGGGCACATAGGTGTTGGCCGCGGTGCTGTACGTGTAGCAGCGTTCGCTGTCGAAGTAGCCGTAATAGCTGTAGGCATGGCTGTATTGCGTCTCGATCGTTCCATCGCCGTCGAGGTCGGAGAACTCGTTATAGGCCTTGTAGGAAAGCTGATGGTCGCGCGACAGGTTGAGCATCACCATTGGAGAGCCCTTGGTCTCCGTGAGATACGGGGGCAGCGGCGTGAGATTGACCGCCTGCGTCGACGTTGCGATCAGGCTGCTTACTGCGAGCAGAAGAGCGCCGATCCAGCGGCTCAACGACTGAAAGTTCCGAGCCATCATTTCAATGCCTTCACAGAGGTTTGCAGCATGACTTGGGTCGAGCTGTTGGCGCCGTAGCCGACGGCAGTCACGCGGTAGATAAAGGTTTCACCGAGCTTGAAGTACTCGATGAGGTATTGGGGCTGCTGCGAGACCACGGGCAAGGCGGTGGCTCCGGTATAGGTTCCGTAGCTTGCCGCTCGGCCGGAGGTCGTCCAGTTGGCCTTGGTCTCCCAGACGGGCGCCGTGCTATTGGGCAGGCACAGGCCCAGCGCGCAGGTCGCGGCAAAAATGTCCGCCGTTTCCGGGGAGATGGGCGTGCTCCGGCAATTGGCGGCTACGCACGAGCCGTTGATGTCCTTCTCGGCATCTCGCAGCGCGGACTCCGCGGCCTGGAAGGCCAAGGTGCGGTCGGCTTCATTGCCGGCGATGCGCGCAGAGAAGGTCGAGCTTTGAATGGCCGTCACGCCGATCACGCTCAGGATGACCAGGAAGATCATGACAATGAAGAGCGAGATGCCGCGCTGGCTCGACGGGCCGCCGACGCAGGGGCGAATCGAAGGGCTTGGCATGTTCATAGCGTGGCGGTGTTTCGCAGCGCGACCGTGGTACGAAGGGTGCGATAGCTTTCGGATGGGCCGGCAGTGATGGCCGTGTCATAGCAATCGGTGAATTGGGTGGTGGTGTCGTTGCCCGATGCCTGCACCGTTCTCGCCAGCACGCACAACTCGATCGCCGCAACATCCTTCCATGCAGCGGCCGTCGTGGGGGGCGTGGTGCTGAGCTTGCCGGCCGCGGAGATGTAGCCGACGTAGATCTGCTCGATGCCCGGGACCAGCGGCTGTACTTGCAGGGCGACGGTGCCGAGGACGCCGTCGATAACAGCTGTGCTGTCAGAAACGCAGCTCAACTGTCCCATCGACTTGGTGCCGGAGGGTGTTTGAGCCGTCACGTACGAAACGAAAAAATAGGAACGGACCTCGTAGGTCTGGACACCGCTCACCTGCTTGCTGGCCGCTGCTTCGTTGGTGCAGCCATAGCCTTGCTGCTTGCCGGTCGACGAAGCGTACTGGTCCGTCTCGTAGCGGGAGAAGATGGAAGCGGACTGCCGCTCCCCCGTCGGAGTTGCGGTGCGGCACGCAAGGTTGGCAAGCGTCGTCGGCGCAGTCGCATTGGTGTAGCCGAATTCGCAACCCGCCAGCTTGTCTTCCAGCGGCAGTTGGGGCCCCGGCGCCGTGGGATCCACCATGGCAAACCCGGAGCTCTGGATGTATTTGGTGAGCAGGTCCAGCGCAAAGCGGCCGTTCTCTTCCATCTGCGAGTTTTCGGAGACGGCGTTGTAGGACTGCTTGGAGTACAGGTAGACGGACGAGGCGATGATGACCAGGACCAATCCGATCGTGACGCCGACCATCAGTTCGATCAGCGTGACGCCGCGGTTGCGGCCGCGAGGGGAGCGAGGGGTTGGCATGAGCGGAGCCTTGATCAAGGGATGATCGTGAAGCGACGGCAGCGCACACCAGCCGGAGCCGATGCGGTATCGGGGCAGCAGTTGCGCCAGTTCAGCCCTGTGGTGGTCGCATTGCAGGTCAACGATGTGTCCGGCGTGCCATCGGCTTTCAAAAAGTCCTTGTCGAAGTACAGCGCCGTGATGACGAACCCGTCCGTAATGGTCCCGGTGATCTGCATAGAGCCCTGAGGCAATGAGGCTTGCGCTTTCTGCAGCAGATCGGCGAGGTCGTCGGCAGCGACCTGCGCGGCCGTGCAGGCTGTCGTGGAGGTGCGGCAGTTCAACTTGGTCAAAGTCGCCGCTTTGCCTGTCGTGTAGTTGGCCGTGTATTGATAGTCGGCGTCGACCGCCTTGGGATTCGCTCGCACGCGCTCGCCGAAGTTGCCGGTGAATTCGGCGACACGGTGGGTAGACCATGCCGATTTCTGGAACCCCAGGGCGCCGGCTTGCAGACCCGCGAGACCGAGCAGTCCGAACGACATGATGAGGATGGAAACAAGCGCCTCGATCAGCGTGGCGCCCTGTTGGGATCTGGAGCGGTGCGGGATGCTCATGGCCATGTCCAAATTCCTAGAAGTCGGGGCAGCTCGTCACGGTGTAGGCAGCGACGCGAACGCGACCGGCCTTGCTGACGCAGACCGTTCGCCCGAAGCGGGCTTGATAGGCGGAATCCGACGATTTGGCGTAGATCTTGAAAGACAGCGCCGTGCGGGCGAACCCTGCGCTGCCGAAGATCACCTTGCTGGCGGCGGCAGAGCTGTCGAAGCCCGTTTGAGCATCGCCCGGATCCACGGCCGCGATGGTCTTGAGCAAGACCTCCGTGGCGTCGCGATCACCATTGCCGTTCTCATCCACAAAAGCCTGGATGTCGAGGGTGTTCCAGCCGGTCTGGGAAACGCATGCGATGGTGCTGGAGTTCTTCGGGCAGATCACCACGTCCTGGTTCCGGACGATGGCCTCGCTTCGTGCGTAGTTGACCAAGCCGATGAAGCCATTGACGTTCGTGGAGAGTCGATTGCCCACCAAGAAGTCGCTCATGCCGGGTAGTGCCAAAGTAAGCAGCAAGCCCAGAACCACGATCGTCACAAGAAGCTCGACCAAGGTGAATCCTCCGGCGTGGCCAGACGAGCGGCTGTGGGCGAGCGAGGATTCGACAGACATGTGACGAATTGTCACGAGCCCTGGAGAATTCGATGCGCCGTTCGGCCGCTGCGTGAGGCCGCTCGTCGGCCTTTGTGACTGGAAATGCCTTTGTGCTGCCCCCGGCTGCGTACACCTTGGACTTGCCGTGGCTTCAACGACGTTGACCGGACGGACGAAGAGGTGCTACGCAGGGAACGCAAATCACTGGCTTCCCTTGAAGCGATGCCGCGATGGAGAGCTGGGGGAACTGGGGGAGCTGGGGAGCTGTGCAAGCGGACGCATCGAGAATTTTGCCCAGGGACTGCGACCCAACAGGGGGTGTCTTCGCCTATTTCTTCAAAGACGCGACTATGCTTGCGCCATCTGCAAAGAGCGGCCAGTCTGCTCTCCGCCAGCGCGCCGGCATCGGACTCGCTGAATATTTCGACGCTCAGGTTAGTACTAAATCATGCTTGGAAAATGGTTCGATGCCACAGAGGCAAAGAAGTTTGGCACGGAGATGGCCCTGCTGATCAGTCAGAGGACACTCAACGAGGCACAAAAGCAAACGCAGGCCAAGTTGAGTAGAAAGCATGAAAAGAGGCACGACGCAGCGTTCAATCTGGTGGAAAAAAAGCTGGAGGAGTTCAAAAAGAACCATCGGCTCAACATCTACACGAAGGCGCAGCTTGGTAGCGCATTCAAATTCACTCTGCTCGACAACGGCTACGACGAGGAGTTCTCCGAGAAGACGACAACGTGGCTTCTTCTCAAGTGCAAATAGCATGCTCAGCTCGGTCATCAACTATCTGAGAAAAAGACGAGCCACCGTCAGCGGCAACATCTCACCGCCTTCACGTCCAGTTCAACCCTCGACCGCGGTACCAATTGACGCGGCGGCCCTTCGCTCCCAGGGAAACGCCGCGGTACGAGATCAGAAATTCGCAGAGGCAGCCGACCTCTACAAGAAATCGATTGCGGCCGACGCAACCCACCCATCCGGACACATCGGCCTTGGCTTCGCTCTTGTGCAGCTTGGACAATTTGAAGCCGCCATCGGCGCGCTAAGGACCGCTGTCGCACTTGACCCACAAAGCGCAGACGCCTTTTATATGCTGGGGAAGGCTCATGCCGAGTTGGGTGCGATCGACGCAGCAGAGACGGCATGGACCACCGCCCACGCTCTTGCACCGGGCCTCGAAGAGATCTACTGTGATTTTTGTCTTTTGTTGTTCAACCAGGGAAAGGCGGATCGAGCACAAGCCCTGATCGAAGAAGGCATCCTCAATTATCCGCAGAATGCCGATTTTCATTTTTATCTGGGCAATCTGTTTGCCGAGCGTGCAGATTACGCTGCAGCCGTAGATGCCTATCAAAGAGCAGTAGCACTGGCCCCTCAGTCCTCGCATTTTCTTTCCAATCTCGGCAATTCCTTGCTGCAGATTGGAAGCATCGATCAAGCTGTCGACTCGATAGGAAAGGCATTTTCGCTGGCACCGGACGAAGCTCCGATTCTCAGTAACTACTTGCTCAGCATCCAGTACAGCACGCGACTTTCAAGGAAGGAGAAATTTGAGGCGCATCTCGAATTCTCTCGCCGATTTGAAGCCCCGTTGAAGGCGAATTGGGGAGGTTACAAAAACGACTTTACGCCACAGAGAAAACTGAAACTTGGATACGTTTCAGGGGATTTTCGCAACCATTCTCTGGCCTTTTTTATTGAGCCGATCATCAAGAATCACGATCGACTGAAATTCGAGATTTATTGCTACTACTCGCATCCTGTTCACGATGAGGTGTCCGAGCGAATCCGGAATCTAGCGGATCACTGGGTCAACTGCAGCGGAGCATCCGATGATGATCTGGCGCAAAAAATTCGCGCCGATCAGATCGACATTCTGATCGATCTTTCTGGTCATACAGGCCGCAATCGCCTGCTCACTTTTGCACGCAAACCAGCGCCCATACAGATGACTTGGTTGGGCTACCAGGCATCGACGGGGCTTAGTGCCGTCGATTTCCGAATCACGGAAGAGTCGCTCGACCCAACCGGCTTCAGTGAGGCCTTCCATTCGGAGAAACTTCTGCGCCTCCCATCGAGCGGTACTTTCAGTCCTTCGCCGGACAGTCCGCCGGTCAATGCACTTCCGGTCTTGCAGGGCAAGCCGTTTACCTTCGGCTGCCTCAACAATCCTTCAAAAATATCGGATGAGATTATTTTCTTGTGGGCTGAAATATTAAGGGGAAATGAAGCTTCGCGGTTGATGATCGGAAATTCGACGCCGGATTTGACCAAAATCATGTCGGCAAAATTTCACGCACGAGGCATTGACTGTGACAGGATCATGTTCCAACCGAAAGTCTCCTTAAGAAAATATCTCGAACTGCATCACCAGATCGATTTGGCATTGGATACATTCCCCTATAACGGGGGGACAACAACCTTTCATTCGCTCTGGATGGGTGTTCCCATTATTGCGTTGCACGGAGATACGGCATTGTCCAAGGTCGGAGCGTCGGTAATGCTGGCGCTTGGCTTTCCCGATTTCTGCGCCGACACTCAGCAAGACTACGTCGAAAGAGCGCTTCACTTTTCAGGTCATCCAGAGAAATTAATTGATGTGCGCCAATCCTTAAGAGAAAAGATGACCTCCCTCACGAATGTTCTGGCCATCCAGGTCACAGCTTCCCTAGAGGACTCGCTACAGAAATGTTGGGCGGAATACTGCCAGAATTCGGAAAACTTGCCGCTCCGGGTCGAGTCGTAAAAACCAGGCGAATGACGGCTCTCGCAACATATGACTCAGCCTATTTACGTCGCGCAACCTCACTTGCCGCCTCTGGACGAGTTTCTTCCCTATTTGGAAGAAATTTGGTCAAGCAAGATCCTGACCAACGGCGGCAAGTTTCACCAGCAACTCGAACAGGCGCTCTGTGACTACCTGGGCGTCAAGCATTTGGCGCTCTTCTCGAACGGGACATTGGGTCTGGTTACCGCGCTGCAGGCATTACGCGTGACGGGTGAAGTCATCACCACGCCCTATTCATTCGTGGCTACCGCGCATTCGCTCCTGTGGAACAGGATCGAACCCGTGTTCGTGGACATCGATCCCCACACGATGAATCTCGATCCATCAAAGATCGAGGCGGCGATTACTCCTCGCACGTCCGCCATCATGCCTGTGCATTGCTATGGCTACCCGTGCGACGTCGAGGCGATTCAAGAAATTGCAGACAAATACAACCTTAAGATCATCTATGACGCAGCCCACGCATTCGGTGTCCGTGATGATGGCGGCAGCGTGCTGCGCCATGGTGATCTTTCGGTGCTGAGCTTTCACGCCACCAAGGTTTTTACTACTTTCGAGGGTGGGGCCATCGTGTGCCCGGATGCCAAGACGAAGCAGCACATCAATCACTTGAAAAACTTTGGCTTCGTGAATGAGACAACAGTGGTCGCCGCCGGCATCAACGGGAAGATGAGTGAAATCAACGCCGCGATTGGCATGCTTCAGTTGCGGCACATCGATGCTGCACTGGCGCAACGTGAACGCGTCGATGCGACCTACCGCCGTGCGCTTGGCGACCTGCCAGGGATTCGCCTTCCGCAAAGGAAGAGCGACCAGGTTTTCAATTACGCATACTTTCCCGTGCTGGTGGAACCGGAGTATCCATTGAGTCGCGATGAGTTGTATCAGAAGCTCAAGGACAACGGCATACACGCACGTCGATACTTTTATCCCTTGATCGCCAGCTTTCCGATGTATCGAAGAATGCCATCAGCGCAAGCCGAGAACCTGCCGGCGGCTACGCTTGCCGCGCAAAAGGTGCTTTGCCTGCCGATCTACCCCGCACTTGCGGCGCAGGATCAGGAGAGAATCGTTCGCCTCGTGCAGGAAGCCTGATCTCTTGACTCGCTGAGTCAGTCGTTGCCAGGCCCGGAGGCCTGTACGTAAGCCTGTTGAAAATGCCGGACCCTGTCCTCGATGCCCTCGCCGAGGACCGCAGGACGCACTGCACACTGAAGTCCCGCTTGGACCTTGCGGCAGATTCCCCCGTCCTCCTCGAACACCTTGCGAGTGAAGGTGTGGCCGTCTGCATAGATGTGTTCCATCATCTTGGCGCCCGCGGCGGTCGCGTTGGCGAATTCGACGCCCGCCGTCCTTGAGTGGACGGTGGTGCAATCAACCGCCGTAGGCTCGAAGCTCTGAATGTGAAAGCTGTAGCCCATGAACGAGGTGACGGTCAGATTCGGAAAGATGAAGTGGTGCGTGTAGTGCTCAAAGCGCCAGGGCCATTGACCGATCTTTGATTCCATGCGAGCGAACCGAGCGATCCATCCCGGGTCGGCAGCGTGCTCCAGATGACTGTGAAGCCGGTCATGGAAGAAGAACCGGGGGGCGCTTTCCGCGCTGTCCATGCCATCGACCTGCATGAAGGTGCGTGAGTGCACCGCCGGCACGTGGTACCCCTCCAGTGAGTTCTCGATGGCCACCTTCCAATTGGCCGCGACGTCCTTGCGGAACTCGTCCTGCATGCTGCACATGCCCTCGCTGGCGCGCAGCAGAAAGGCGTATTGGCTGCCCAGATAGTCGTGCAGGGACGGTCCGTCTTCGGAAAGCCGGACGAAGATGAACTGACCGGCTGCTTCGCACGCGAATTCGGTCAGCCTGAACTGGCGGGGCTCTGCCACCACTTGAGGAAATGCCTGCTTCTGCGGAATGCCCACGGGAACGCCGTCGCGGTCGTAGACCCAGCCGTGATAAGGGCATCGCACCGAGCCGTTGTGCGTGCCGCGCTCGCATAGCAGTGTTTGGCGGTGAGAGCACGCATTCAGAAAGGCGCGAGGCTTTCCCTTACTGTCGCATTGCAGCAGGAGCTTCGTATGGCCGACGTCAACGCCCCGATGCGAAAGCCCTTGTAGTTCCAGTCGCAGGCCGACAAAGACCCAGGCACGCTTGAACAGGCCATTGAGCTCGGCGGCATGGTGGTGTGAATCGACGTATTGCCTCGGCGCAATCAGACCGGTGGACATTTCTTTCTACGCCTTCACTACTCGTAGTCACGCCGCCGCTGCGAGAGGCCGCCAATCTTTTCGTGGCGTTGCATAGAGAATGGTGTCATAGAAATAGCCGAAGTGATGGCGCAAATAAAGAGTGTAGTCAGGCGCCAGTTCGTCGATCGTTTGAGCGATATCTAGCAGGTCTTCCGCGTAGTGGTATGACGCGACCGCCAGGCGCGGTCGATGTTTGGCCAGCAATTGACCGGCACCCTTCAGCGCTTTTGCTTCAAAACCTTCAACATCGAGTTTGATGAAGCTGGCTTGCTCCACCATATCGTCCAGCCGCACGCATTGAATGGTAGACGCACCAGACTCGGAGACGCAGCTACCCATCGTGCCAGTCTGATGAAAACGCAAAACCTCGGTGCGGTCGGAAACAGCCAGTGGGTGCGGCCGGAAGCGCTCCAAAGGCCAAGGAGTCAGAGTTTGAAGTGCGGCAAAATTTTCGGCGTCAGGCTCGAAGGCGTGAATGCTTTCGTATTGCCAGTCGGTGACGGAAAGAAGCTTTTGAACGATCGTGCCCCGGTGCGCACCACAATCAACAAAGTGCTCGCGTTGACCCAGAACAAAGGTGTCCGTTTCCGATGCGATTCCAAAATACTCATCACGCCCACCGATACGTACGTCCTTTATCCATTGACGGTCGTATTCCAGGCGCTGCAGCAGCACGCCATAAAGCGTTTCCCGGCTCTGATCATCCGCCAGTCGCTCCGCAAGGCGCAGCCAATCTTCTGCACGTTCACGGGTGCGTGCGCGATAAAGAGTTACCGCTTGGTACACCGATGGCGCATCGAAACACGCAAGTACTTGCAGCAGATCACGGCGTTCACACCCTGCATGGCCTGCGAGCTGCGTGTAGTACGCCTGGGTATATGGTGTTTGCGAAAAATCGATGGATATGGCGTCAGCAAATTCATTCCTGCGTGCCAGGAAGTCGCCCGATGTAGCAACAGGAACGCCTTCCACGGAGCCATCGCGACAGTAGTCATCCACTGCAAGCACAAAGCGTGCGCCTTTGGCGATCAGGCTCTGCAAATGCATCAGCCCCAAGCTGGAGCGGGGTGCGAACGCTATCAGTGGCCGCTGCCGCAATTGCGCCGGCTCGGGCGGCTCATCGTCGCGAGAGAACGATTCAATCAGTTGCGGGCGAAGACTCATTCGGTCAACTCTCAAAGTTTTGCATGCCATGAAGAAGGTGCCTCAGCGAAAGCTGAACCGCCGCGCCGGATTGCCCAGTACTGTGATGCCCGCTGGAATTCGTCCAATGACCACACTGCCTGGAGCCACCACAGCTCCATCGCCGATCACGGCACGGCTGGTGATGACACTGTTGGGGTGGATGGTCACGAAGTCGCCGATGCGCGCGCCGCCTGCAATCGTGCAGTGACTGTTGATCTGGCACCAGTTGCCGATCTGGGCGTCGTGTCCTATGACCGTGTATTCCTGAATGCAGGTGAATTCACCGATATGGGTGTCCACTGAGATGCCGACTTGGGGGGCAATGATGCAGCCATGGCGCAAGCGGGCATGCCGGCTGACGTTTGCGCGCGGATGCACGACGGTAGCGAAATCTACGTGGTGCGTATCGCGCAGCACCGCCGTGAACTTGAAGCGCATTCGCGGATCGCCGAGCGCCGCCATGAATACCTCGTCGGGCTGCGGGTGGTAGGTGAGCGGATCACCTACGATGCCGACGCTGCGAGGCGTGGCGTCGAGCACGTGGCTTCGGCCGTCAAGGAAGCCCTTGACGTGGAACAGAGGGTTGTCGTCCTCGATGTACCCGAGCACCTCGCGCCCGAAGCCGCCGGCGCCGACGATCAGCAGATTGCGGCGGTTGTCTTGCATTTCTGCCCTAGCTGACCGTCAAACCGCCATCCATGACGATGGTGGTTCCGGTGATCCAGCGGCTCGCGTCAGAAAGCAGGAACACGGCCGCATTGGCCACGTCCTCCGGCTTGCCGAATCCCAGTGGATAGTTCTTTCGCTCTTCCTCCATGGATCCGATCATCGTCGCGGTGGCGTCGAGCAAGGGTGTCTCGACCAACGCGGGAGACAGGCAGTTGGCGCGGATACGCCGCTTCACCACCTCCATGGCCAGGCATCGCATCATCGCGATGAGCGCGGCTTTCGTTCCCGAATAAGCCGCTACGCCGGGTACGCCAATGTGCGCGGCAATGGAGGCAATGAACATGATCGAGCCGTCAGCGGCGATCAGGTTGCGCTTGAGTAGCGCCTGAGTCAGCAGCATGGGGGCGTCGACATTGATGGCCTGCACTTCCTGCAGGTGTTGCTGAGTCAGCATGCGCACCGGCGACAAGCGGGAGATTCCAGCACTGTGAGCCAGCCCGTGAATCGGGCCGCCCAACGACGCGACGAGGGCCTCGCGATCCGAAGCCTGGGTCAAGTCCGCGCGGACTGTGCGGTGCGGTCTGGAAGAGACCGCTTGCAGCGCTTTCTGCGTCCGTTGCAGGCGTTCCTCGTCGCGCCCGACGCCGAGGACCTCTGCACCCATGTGGGCACAGGCCAAGGCGATCGCATACCCAAGGCCAGATGTTGCGCCCGTGACGAGAATGCGCCGATCGGCCAGCGAGAACGGGTTGATCGATTCCATGAATCAGGATTCCAGCAGCGCCGGGAACTTCGCGTTCTCGATGTCCAGGATGCATATGCCCCATGACAAGCCGATGCCGAACCCGCTCAGCAGCACCTTATGCTTCCCGGCGGACAGGGCATCGTTGAGACACACCGTCATTGTCATGGGTAGCGATGCGCCGCTGGTATTGCCGAAATCCTGCAGTGTGGACGGTACCTTTTCCGTGGGCAAGCCCAGCTTCTTGCGGATGGTCTCGTTGATCATCCGGTTGGCCTGGTGGAAAACGAAATAGTCCACCTGCTCCTTGTCGAGGCCCGCATATTCCAAAGCGCGTGTAACCGAGGGCGGAACACGCTGGGTGGAGAAGCTCAACACAGCAGGGCCGTCGAGAATTAATTCATCGGGCCAGTGCAGATCGCCATCTGCATCGCGAGACGGAATTCCGTGATGGTAGGCATAGGGCTCTCGATGTCCACCCACGGGCTTGATGATTGCCTTGTAGCCGGAGCCGTCGCTGTTCAGGTCGAAATACATGGGTGCTGCCTCAGAATCAAATTCCAAAGCTGTGGCAGTTCCTGCGTCGGAAAATAACGGGTCTTTTATATTTGCCGATTTGTCCCCTACCAATAGCAAGCCTTTCTTTATTGTCCCCGCGGCAATCATGCTTCCGAGTAAGTGTATGCCGAAGGGGTAGCCTGAACAACCCAGATTCACATCGAAAGCTATTGTGGCATGCGAGAGCTTCAACCTATCCTGCAGAATGATTGCAGTCGAAGGAATCAGATAGTCGGGTGATTGCGTGATAACAATAAGGGCATCGATTTCATCTCTCTTCCAATCCAATTCGCTCAACAGCTTTTCCGTGGCATCGAACGCCAGATCTGAAAAGCATTGCCAGTCGGGGCAAATGCGCCGATTTTGGATTCCAATATTTCGCACCAACCGTTCACGCTCGGAGCGCTTATTCGGAGCGCAATCTTCCAGATTTGATAAAATTCTCTTCGGGACGCACGAAGTCATGCCGGCAAAACGCACGCTATGGAGTTTGGACAAACCCATAGTCCGTCACCCCAGCAGCTTATAAAGATCGTTGAGGGTCACACAATCTTTCAAATCATCGCCAACAATGGTTTTTTCGTAATCTACATCGAACATAACAATTACACCCAGAGCTGCTAGCGAGTCCCATTCGGGTAAGCTGCGCAGTTCTGTCTCGGGCGTCACTTCCACGGGCTCTTGGAAATCCACGGCAATTAGAAAGTTGTCGATGAACTGCTCAATTGTAGTCGTGTGGCTCGCTGTAGATATGCTTGTCATGATGTTTGGATCTAACTAAGTGTTGGGTCGAGTGACGTTCAGTTGCGCGTATTATCAGTCAAAAATCGCAAAATGGTTCTGCGTGAAATTTAACATCACCTGGCCCGGAATCTGATTGCCTGGAGGCGATAGATAAAACCAAATTGCAGAGGACAAATTTTTAGAATGAACAAAGCCGCCCGAGGGCGGCCTTGTCTTAGAAGTGCAACGAGTTCAGGTGCGGCACTCGGCGGGAGCGTACTTGCCATTCAGCGTGCCTTTCTGGCCGAGAACAGCGGCCGGACTGCCAGCAGACGTGCAAGTCCAGCTGATCGAACCTGCAGTGGGGATGGTGGTCGCAGTGGCGGTGCCGCCAGAGAACACAGCACCAGAAGTCTTGCCACCGTTGATCGGGTTCAGGATGAGTGTCTTGCCGCCGCCATCGATGGAATTATCAAAGGTGATGGTAATGAATCCTGCAGCTTGGTCGATCGTCATGCTGGCCACGTTCTTGGTGGCAGCAGGTGCTGTCCAGCCCGAAGCATAAGGAGCCCCGTTTGCCGCGTTCTCTGCGATGGAGGTCTTTGCTGCGCCTGCCAGCGAAAGGCCTTCCGTGACCTTCGCGCGGACGGTGTAGTCCTGATAAGCCGGCAGCGCCACAGCCGCCAAGATACCAATGATCGCGACAACGATCATCAGTTCGATAAGGGTGAAACCCTTTTGCACGTTACGTGCGATGGAACGACGGTTCATTCAAGAAACTCCTGGTAGGTTGAGGGGCCCGAGGAAGGCCCCCGGTGCGTTCAACCTTCCGCAGCATCCGTGCCATCCCCGTTGCACGTGCTTCGACGCAGTCAAACCGTCTAATAGTTCACGCTCTGCTTACGTCATGTGACATATCCCGTTGCGGATTTGGCACAGTGAGTGACAAATTTTGTCAGTCCCCGACGCTCCGAGTCAGACCTGAAGCACGCCGGCAGCCTCCAGCCACCGAATGTCCCACCCCCGCCCGCCCCCGTGCATCTGCGACCCATCCGCCAGCGCGGCGATCTGGCTCATGATCTCCTCGGTCTCCGCCGGCTTGGTATGCGTGATGTAGATCGGGTAGTCCTTGTCGCCCGCGATGTGCGCCAATTCATCCGCCAGCGTCGCCGGCGACAGATGCAGGCTGCGCTTTGCGAGCGCCTGCTCCCGATTGCTGAAGGCCGTCTCGATCACCAGCATCGCCACATCCAGCTGATTGACCCGCCGCCAGAACGCCGGATTCCGCTCGGTATCCCCGCTGAAAACCCAATGCGGACCGCCCTTGGCGCAGCGCACGGCATACCCACAGGCCGGCACCGTGTGGACAGCCGGCAGCACCTCGATGTTCTTGAGCGCCTGCGTTCCCAGCTGCAACTCCTGCCCGACCACGATGTCGTGGAAGCTCACGAAGGGCGCCTCCAGGCTCGGGATGGTCGAAAAGTCCGGCCAGATCACGTTGTTGAACACATGGGCCCGCAGCGCCTCGATGGTGGCGCGCAAGGCATGCACGCGCAGCGGCTTGTTGCGGCGGCTGGCCACCGCGTCCAGCATCAGCGGGAGGGCGGCCACGTGGTCCAGGTGGGAATGGGTGAGCACCACGTCGTCGATGGCGCCCATTTCGTCGAGGCTCAGGTCGCCCACGCCGGTGCCGGCGTCGACCAGCAAGTCGCTGTCGACCAGGAACGAGGTCGTGCGGCAGTCCTTGGCGATGGCGCCCGAGCACCCCAACACGCGCACCTGCATTTGCGAGACCCTCTATTTCTATTTGCTGTCGAACCGGGTTGCGCCGTCCCAGTCGGGGTCCTTGGCCTGCAACGCCAGCGAGGCTAAACGCTCGGCATACAGCCGGTAAAGGACTTTTTTGGCATCGGCGGCGAGCAGAGGGGTCAGCAGGTCTTGCGCTTGATGCCAATCCTGCGCGCGGTAAGCGTCCAGTGTACGAGCCCAACGCTCAAGCGCCTCATGCGACCCCTCTGCCGCATCGCCCTTACGCCCCAGGGGCGTGAAGATGCGCACCGCCCGCGCCTTGCCCTTGACGCGCACGAGGTCGAGCTCCTGCCAGGCGAATTCCGGGGCCGCGCCTTGCGTGGCGGCACTGGCCACGATCTCGACGCCATAGTGGCTGCCCAGCCCTTCGAGCCGGGAGGCGAGGTTGACCGCATCGCCGACCACGGTGTAACTGCGCCGCACGGCCGAGCCCATGTCGCCGACGCTCATGAGGCCGGTGTTGAGGCCGATGCCCACGCTGATCTCCGCCCGGCCGCTGGCGCGATGCGCGTCGTTGAGCTCCTGCACGGCGGCGTCCATCTGCAGGGCGGCCTCGACGGCCAGGGCCGCATGGCCGGGCGTGTCGACGGGTGCCCCCCAGAAGGCCATGACGCAGTCGCCCATGTACTTGTCGACGGTGCCCCGGTGCTCGCTGATGATCCGGGTCAGGCGGCTGAAGAGGGCGTTCAAGAAAGCCTGCAGCTCGACCGGCTCCATCTGCTCCGACATCTGGGTGAAGCCGCGCATGTCGCAGAACATCACGGTGAGCTCCTTGCTCTGGGCCCGCATGCTGTAGCGCTGGGGGTCGGCGCGCATCTCGTCGACCAGCTGCGGCGGCACGTAGGTGCCGAAGAGGCCGGCCAGGCTCCGGCTGGCGCGCGCCTCGACGAAGTAGCCCCAGCTCATGCTGAACGCGAAGGCGAGCGGCACCATGGCCAGCGCGGCGGCCATCGGCAGCACCAGGCCGGCGCCGAGGTAGAGCCAGCTGTTCAGCCCGACCAACCCGGCCCCGGTGGCCAGGGCCAGCAAGGCCGCGCGCGGCGCCGACAGCAAGGACAGGCCGAAGGCCAGCAGCAGCCCCGCGGCCAGCAGCGTGACCAGCTCATAGCCGGCGGCGTAGTCGGGCACCACGAGCAGCCGCCGGTCCAGCAGGCCGGAGATGATGTTGGCGTGCACTTCCACGCCAGGGAAGACGGCGTCTACAGGTGTGGAACGCAGGTCCTGCAGGCCGGGAGCGGTGGCGCCGACCAGCACCACCTTCCCCTTGAGTTCGCCGGGCGCCAGCGCGCCGTCCAGGACCTGGGCCGCGGCCACGTAGCGGAAGGACCCGCCTCGCGCACCGCCGCGGCCGCGAAAGGGCACCAGCATGCTGGCGCTCGGGTCGACCGGCACCCGCAGGTGCGAGGCGCCCGCGCCGAGCAGCAGGGCTTCCAACGATGGCGATTCGTCCGGGGAGGCGGCCGGCGCAAACACCGGCATGGGGGCCGACGGCGATCCGTCGATGAGGCGATGCACCGCCAGCGCAAGCGAGCCCGGGCGCGCCGCGGTGCCCTCGTAGCGCGCGAGAAGCGGCACCGAGCGCACGACCCCATCCTCGCGCGGGTCGAGCACCACATTGAAGAAGCCGCCCTCCGGCGCGGCGGCCGCCAGCTGCGCGATGTTGGCGCCGAAGCCGTTCCAGCCAGCGACGTCCTCGCTCTCCGGCGGAAAGACCTGGAGCGGCAGCGTCGGCGCCGGCAGCACCCCGGTGGCGCGCGCCTCGGCCGTCTGGGTGAAGTAGTAGCCCAGCGCCACGCGCCGCCCGGCGAGCGCCTTCGCGAACAGGGCGTCGTGGTCGAGACGCGGGGCGAGGCGCTCGATCTCGGCGGCGAACTTCGGGTCGTCGTGCCAGGGGCCGGCGGCCAGTTGCCGCAGAACGGGCAGCCCCGAACTGGTGTCGGGCTCGGCGAAGAGCACGTCGAAACCCAGCACCGCGGCCTGCTGCCGCCCCATCAGTTCGTCCGTGAGGCGCGCCAGCTTGTCGCGGCTCCAGGGCCATTGGCCGAGCTTCTGCAGGCTGGGCTCGTCGATGTCGACGATCACGATGCGGGGGTCGAGCGTGCCCGGCATCGTGGCGCGCAGCCGGGTGTCGTAGATGAACTGGTCCAGCCGAACCAGCAGGGGGAGCCGCCAGACGCCCGCGGCGTGCAGCAGCGCAAGCAGTACGGGCAGCAGGGTGATGGCGATGCGGGCGCCGTGTCGCCGCAGTCCGTTCATTCGGGCGGGCGGGCGCGGCGGCGCTCGCGCTTCACACGCTCAGCTGGCGACGAACTGCATCCGCGTGCCGCCGAGCTCGAGCACGTCGCCGTCCTGCAGGGCGACGGCCTCGTTGCCCAGCGGCTCGCCATTGAGGGCCGTGCCGCCATCGATCGGCGCTACCACGTAGCCGTGCAGGCGGCGCGTGACGGCCGCGACGGCGACCCCGGGCTTGCCGATGGTGGTGACGACCTTCTGCAGCGAGAGCTCGCGCCCGGCACCGCTGCCCGAGAGCACGCGAATGACGGCCACGCCCGTGGAGCCGCCCAGCGGCGTGTGGACCGTGGGCGCGGAAGACAGGGGAATGGGCTCCGAGGACGCAGCGACGATGGTCGGGCCGTGCCCGGTGGCGCCTTCGGTCGCGCCGCCGCCCACCAGGTAGCGAATCTTGTACTTGCCGACCTCGATCACGTCGTTGTGCTCGAGCGCCTGCTTCTTGACGGCACGCCCATTGACGTAGGTGCCGTTGGTGCTGTTGAGATCTTCCAGGTAGACGTCGCCGCCGATCATGTGCAGCACGGCGTGCTCGCCGCTGATGGCGAGGTTGTCGATCACGATGTCGTTGTACGGCCGCCGGCCCATCGTGGTGCGGTCCTTGGCGAGCGTCACTTCCTTGATGACGACACCATCGATCGAAACGATCATTTTCGGCATGGCCGACTCCTGGATCTCATTTGTTGTATCACGGCGGTCACCTGCAGTGAATGCTAGTCCGAGCCTGGCGATCCGGATGCCTGCGCCGCGTCGCTCGAACTCGAACCGGCCCTGGCCAGGACGACCGAAATGTTGTCCTTGCCGCCATTCTCGTTCGCGGTTGCAACCAAAAGTGTTGCTTTTTCAGATAGCCCCGTTTGTTGTAACAAAATCGTGAAAAGCTGCCCATCGGGCACCATTTCGCTCAAGCCATCGGAACATAGCAGGAAAACGTCCCCCGCTTTCACGTTGTGCTCGTGCATTTCGAGTTCGACATGGCGTTCGATCCCCAGCGCTCGCGTCACCAGGTTGCGGTGCGGCGACAGGCTGGCCTGCTCGGGCGTGATGGCGCCGGCGTCGAGCTGCTCCTGCAGCAGGGAATGGTCGCGGGTGAGCAGCTCCAGCTTGTCCTGTCGCAGGCGGTAGCAGCGGGAGTCGCCGATGTGGCCCACGATGACGCGCCGCGGGCCGAAGGCGGCCAGCACGAGCGTGGTGCCCATGCCCTGCAGTTGCAGGTTGGCCACGCCGGCTTCCAGGATCGCCGTGTTGGCTTCGTCTGTGCCGGCCTGCAGCGCGCGCCGCACCGCCCGCGGGTTGGCGCTCGGCCCGGCGTGGGCGAGCCAGCGGCCGAAGCTGGCCTGCAGCAGCGCGACGGCCATGCCGCTGGCCACCTCGCCGCCGTTGTAGCCACCCATGCCGTCGGCCAGCAGCACCAGGCCCAGCCCAGGGTCGTAGGCGATCGTGTCCTCGTTGTTGGCGCGCACCCGGCCGGGGTCGGTGAGGGCGGCGAAATCCCAGGTGAGCGAGCCGGTGTCGGGGGAAACGGATGCGCCTAGGTTCGCCATGAATCAGTCAAATTGGGGTGGTCAGGGGGGCGCGATCATTGCACGGCCGAGGCCGCGCGCCGCCGCTGCCACCTGCCGTAGGCCACGACGAAGACGGCACCAGCCGCCGCGCCGGCATAGTGGAGCCAGGGGTTGGCCGCCAACGCGCCATGCAGAGCAACGTCGCTCACGATGGTCTCGCCGCCGACCCAGCCGATCAGGGCGGCGCCGAGCATGATGATGATGGGGAAGCGCTCCATGAGCTTGATCATCAGGGTACTGCCGAAAATCACCAACGGGATGCTGATGGCCAGGCCCAGCACCAGCAGCACCATGCTGCCCTGCGCCGCGGCGGCGACGGCGATCACGTTGTCCAGGCTCATCACCAGGTCGGCCAGCAGGATGGTCCGCACCGCGGCGAACATGCTGCCGTACTGCTTTTCCTCGCCGTCATCCTCGTCTTCATCCCCCAGCAGCTGCACGCCGATCCACAGCAGCAGCGCGCCGCCCAGGATCTGCAGGTAGGGCAGCGCCAGCAGCTTGGCGGCGACGACCGTCAGCGCGATCCGCAGCACCACGGCGGCGCCCGAGCCCATGAGCACGGCCTTGTTCTGCTGTGCAGGCGGCAGCGAGCGGGCGGCCATCGCGATTACCACCGCGTTGTCCCCGGAAAGAATGATGTTGATCCAGACAATCTTGACGAGCCCGATCCAGAAGTCGGGAGTTTGCAAATAATCCATGTCTCTTCTCCACTGTTATGCATTGAAAAAGCGCCCGCAACGTGAATTGCGAGCGCTTTTCTTCTGGTGTGGCGAGGAGGACGGCGGTCTTTAGATCTGTGCCTTGAGAAGCTTGCCGAGCTCCGAGAAGTTGCGAGTGATCTTGAAGCCGCATTCTTCCATGATCGCGAGCTTGGCTTCCGCCGTGTCCGCGCCGCCCGAGATCAGGGCACCCGCATGGCCCATGCGCTTGCCCGGGGGGGCCGTCACGCCGGCGATGAAGCCGACCACCGGCTTCTTCATGTGCTCCTTGCACCAGCGTGCGGCATCGGCCTCGTCGGGGCCGCCGATCTCGCCGATCATGATCACGGCGTCGGTGTCGGGATCGTCGTTGAAGGCCTTCATCACGTCGATGTGCTTGAGGCCATTGATCGGGTCGCCGCCGATGCCCACGGCGCTGGACTGGCCCAGGCCGATCTCGGTGAGTTGCGCCACCGCTTCATAGGTCAGCGTGCCGGAGCGGCTGACCACGCCGATGCGGCCTTTGCGGTGGATGTGGCCGGGCATGATGCCGATCTTGATCTCGTCGGGCGTGATCAGGCCGGGGCAGTTCGGGCCGAGCAGCAGCGTTTCCTTGCCGCCCGCGGCGACCTTGGCCTTCATCTTGTTGCGCACTTCGAGCATGTCCCGCACCGGGATGCCCTCGGTGATGCAGATGGCCATGTCCAGGTCGGCCTCGGCGGCTTCCCAGATGGCGGCGGCGGCGCCGGCCGGCGGCACGTAGATCACCGAGACGGTGGCGCCGGTCTGCGTGGCGGCTTCCTTCACCGAGCCGAAGATCGGGATGTTGAAGATCGACTCGCCGGCCTTCTTCGGGTTGACGCCCGCCACGAAGCAGTTCTTGCCGTTCGCGTATTCCTGGCACTTCTCGGTGTGGAACTGGCCGGTCTTGCCCGTGATGCCCTGGGTGATGACTTTGGTGTCTTTGTTGATGTAGATCGACATGTCTTTTCCTTAGGCCGCCTTGACCGCTGCCACGACCTTCTGGGCCGCTTCCGCCATGGTGTCCGCGCTGATGATCGGGAGGCCGGAGTCGGCCAGCAGCTTCTTGCCTTCGACTTCGTTGGTGCCTTTCATGCGCACCACCAGCGGCACCTGCAGGTTGACCGCCTTGCAGGCCGCGATCACGCCGGTGGCGATGGTGTCGCACTTCATGATGCCGCCGAAGATGTTGACGAGGATGGCCTCCACGTTCTTGTTCTTCAGCATGATCTTGAAGGCTTCGGTGACCTTCTCGGGGGTGGCGCCGCCGCCCACGTCGAGGAAGTTGGCCGGCTCGCCGCCGAACAGCTTGATGGTGTCCATGGTGGCCATCGCGAGGCCGGCGCCGTTCACCAGGCAGCCGATGTTGCCGTCGAGGCTGATGTAGGCCAGGTCGAACTTGCTGGCTTCGACTTCGGCGGCGTCTTCTTCGTCGAGGTCGCGCAGGGCCACGATCTCGGGGTGGCGGAACAGCGCGTTGCTGTCGAAGTTGAACTTCGCGTCCAGCGCGACGATGTTGCCCTTGCTGTCGCGGTTGAGGGGGTTGATTTCCACCAGAGACGCGTCGGTCTCCATGTAGCAGGCGTAGAGCTTCTTGAAGACGTCCACCGCCTGCGCGGTCGAATCGGCCGGGATGCCGATGCCGTCGGCGATCTGCCGGGCCTGCGCGTCGGTCAGCCCGTCCTTGGGATCGGCGAAGACCGTGATGATCTTCTCGGGCGAGGAGTGCGCCACTTCCTCGATGTCCATGCCGCCTTCGCTGGAGGCGATGAAGGCCACCTTCTGCGTCGCGCGGTCGGTCACGGCCGAGACGTAGTATTCCTTCTGGATGTCGGCGCCGTCCTCGATGTAGAGCCGGCGGACCTTCTGGCCTTCGGGGCCGGTCTGGTGGGTCTTGAGCTGCATGCCGAGGATGTCGCCGGCGAGCTTCTTGACGTCGTCGATGCTCTTGGCGACCTTCACGCCGCCGCCCTTGCCGCGGCCGCCCGCGTGGATCTGGGCCTTGACCACCCACACGGGGCCGCCGAGTTTCTGGGCGGCCTCGACCGCCTCCTGAACCGTGTATGCCGGGATGCCTCGCGGCACAGGCACGCCGAACTTGGCAAGAATTTCCTTGCCTTGGTACTCGTGAATCTTCATGAGGGTGTCTCTCGGGGACGAGGGGTTGGGGAACGGGAGATTTCGTGTTGCCCTCGGGCCACGGCGCGCGGGGGGTGACCGGGCGGAGGACAGCAGGCGACTGTATCATGGTGCGCCGCACCAACGGCGGGCGGCCGCTGCGGTCACTACGTAGTTTCTTCTTACGTCCTTTCCCATGCAATCCGAGGCTTCCACCATGCCCAAGGTCTTCATCGACGGCGAGGCCGGCACCACCGGCCTCCAGATCCGCGAGCGGCTGCAGAAGATGCCGCAGGTCGAGCTCGTGAGCATCGCCCCCGAGCTGCGCAAGGACGTGGCCGCCAAGCGCGAGCTGATGGCGGGTGTCGACCTGGTGGTGCTGTGCCTGCACGACGATGCGGCGCGCGAGTCCGTGGCGCTCATCGACCAGCTCGAAGGCCGGGGCCGCCGCCCCAAGATCATCGACGCCTCGACGGCCCACCGCACGGCCGCCGGCTGGGTGTTCGGCTTCCCCGAGCTGGTGGCCGGCCAGAAAGACGCCGTGGCCAAGGCCGAGCGCGTGGCCAACCCCGGCTGCTACGCGACCGGCGCCATCGCCATCGTCCGCCCGCTGGTCGACGCCGGCCTGCTGCCGGCCGACCACGCCATCGCGCTGCCCTCCGTCAGCGGCTACTCGGGCGGCGGCCGCACCATGATCGAGGCGTACGAGAAGGGCGAGGCGCCGCTGTTCGAGACCTATGCCCTGGGCCTCAAGCACAAGCACATCCCCGAGATCATGAAGTACACGGGCCTGACCCGCCGGCCCGTGTTCATCCCCTCGGTGGGCAACTTCAAGCAGGGCATGCTGGTGCAGTTGCCGCTGCATCTGGACGAGCTGCCCGGCAAGCCCAAGGCCGGCGATCTGCAGGAGGCGCTGGCGGCGCACTACGCGAAGAGCAACACGCCGGAGCAGTTCGTCAAGGTGCTGCCGCCGACCGAAGACGGCAAGCTCGACGCGCTGGGCCTCAACGACACCAACAAGCTGGAGATCCGCGTGTTCCCGAACGAGGACCACCGCCATGCGGTCGTCATCGCCCGGCTGGACAACCTGGGCAAGGGCGCCAGCGGCGCGGCGGTGCAAAACCTCGAGTTGATGCTGGGGCTCTGAGCCCGCGGCGGCGAGGCGGGCTCAGCCCTCGAAGTCCTCGCGCAGCACCTTCGCAACGACACCGGCGGCGAAGCCGCGCGCCAGCATGAAGCGCATCTGCTTCGCGCGCTCGGCCGCATCGTGCGGCGGCGTGCCGAAGCGCTGCTGCCAGACCTCGCGGGCCCGTTGGAGCTCGCTGCCCGCCAGAGCGGCAATTGCCTCGGCGACCGCCTCGGGCGCGATGCCCTTGTGCAGCAATTCCTGCCGCACGCGCGCCGCGCCGTGACGGCCCGCACGCTGGTGCAGCACCGACTGCACCACCCTCGCCTCGCTGATGAAGTCCTTGGCGGCCAGCTCGTCGAGCGCGCGCGCCAGCGTGCCGGGCTCTTCCTCGTATTTGGCGAGCTTGCGTTCGAGCTCGCTGCGGGAATGTTCACGTTGGCCGAGCAGGCGCAGGGCACGGCCCTTGAGGGAAGGAGCGCTGGAGGCCATCACTGGTGATCAGCCCCCGGAAGCGGCCTCGCCCGCATCCTCGGGCAGGAGCGGAATGCCCAGCGACTCGCGCACCTTGTTCTCGATCTCGCGCGAGAGCGACGGGTTCTCGCGCAGGAACTCACGCGCGTTGTCGCGGCCCTGCCCGATCTTCTCGCCGTTGTAGGCGTACCAGGCGCCTGACTTGTCGACGATCTTGGCGGCCACGCCCATGTCGATGATCTCGCCCTCGCGGCTGATGCCCTCGCCGAACAGGATGTCGAACTCGGCCGTCTTGAAGGGCGGCGAGACCTTGTTCTTCACCACCTTGACCTTGGTCTCGTTGCCGATCGCCTCGTCGCCCTTCTTGATGGTGCCGATGCGGCGGATGTCCAGGCGCACCGAGGCGTAGAACTTCAGCGCATTGCCGCCGGTGGTGGTTTCGGGCGAGCCGAACATCACGCCGATCTTCATGCGGATCTGGTTGATGAAGATGACCATGCAGTTGGTCTTCTTGATGGTGGCGGTGAGCTTGCGCAGCGCCTGGCTCATGAGCCGCGCCTGCAGGCCGGGCAGCGAGTCGCCCATCTCGCCCTCGATTTCGGCCTTGGGCGTGAGCGCGGCGACCGAGTCGACCACGATCAGGTCGACGGCGCCGGAGCGCACCAGCGAATCGACGATCTCCAGGGCCTGCTCGCCGGTGTCGGGCTGGCTGATCAGCAGGTCGGACAGGTTCACGCCCAGCTTCTGCGCGTACTGCACGTCCAGCGCATGCTCGGCATCGACGAAGGCGCAGGTGCCGGCCTGCTTCTGCATCTGGGCGATGACCTGCAGCGTGAGCGTGGTCTTGCCCGAGGATTCCGGCCCGTAGATCTCGATCACGCGGCCGCGCGGCAGGCCGCCGACGCCCAGGGCGATGTCCAGGCCCAGCGAGCCGGTGGAGACCACCTGGATGTCCTCCAGCGCCTCACCCTCGCCCAGCCGCATGATGGTGCCCTTGCCGAACTGCTTCTCGATCTGGGCCAGGGCAGCCTGCAGGGCCTTGGCTTTTTCGCTGCCTGCGACCGAGATGCTGGTGCCTTTGACGAGTGCGTCCATGTGGAAAACTCCTTGAAGATCAATGGGTTGTGTTGGATTCATTCAATCTGCTTTTAATCACAGGCTGGATGCTTGAACAGTAGTGTAGGGGTTGGTGGCTTCGAGTAAATCCATTTTTTGGTCAGTTTGCTTTACTATCGATCAGCCGTGACAGACCCCACATTTCCGATCGACCCCGACGCTTGGCGCCAGACCCACCTGGGCCGCCTGCTGGGCCACGCGATGCGCCGCTTTGACGAGCGCGTGCTCGCGTTGATGGCGCACGATGCCGACGTGCCCCTTGCGCTGTCGAACCTCGCGGCGCGCGCTCAGGTGAGCGCGGCGCACATCCACATCACGCGCCATCTGTCGAGCGACGGCTCGCGCCTGACCGAACTCGCCGAGCGCGCGGGCATGACCAAGCAGGCCATGGGCAAGCTGGTGGATCAGTGCGAGGCCTGGGGCCTGGTGACGCGCGGCCCCGATGCGCGCGATGCCCGCGCCCGGCGCGTGCTGTTCACCGCCGACGGCCTGGCCTGGCTGGAGGCTTTCCGCAAGGCGGTGGCGCAGGCCGAGGGCGAGTTCCGCGCCAGCGTCGGCGACGAGATCGCCACCGTGGTTTCCATCGGTCTCGAAGCCTATGCGGCCGCCTAGAATCCCGAGGGGGAGACGGCCCGGCGGCCCGCGCAAGCCCGCCATGTGTGGAGACGCGGCATGCGAATACTGATTGCGGAAGACGACCAGGTGCTGGCCGATGCGCTGCTGCGCAGCCTGCGCACCTCGGGCTCGGCGGTGGACCACGTGGCCACCGGCTCGCAAGCCGATGCCGCGCTGATGACCAACAGCGAATTCGACCTGCTGATCCTCGATCTCGGCCTGCCCAACATGCACGGCCTCGAGATCCTCAAGCGCCTGCGCGCCCGCGGCTCGCAGCTCCCGGTGCTGGTGCTGACTGCGGCCGACAGCGTGGAGGAGCGCGTCAAGGGCCTGGACTACGGCGCCGACGACTACATGGCCAAGCCCTTCTCGCTGCAGGAGCTCGAGGCGCGCGTGCGCGCGCTCACGCGGCGCGGCATGGGCGCCACCAGCAACTCCATCAAGCACGGCCCGCTGGTCTACGACCAGGCCGGCCGGGTGGCGACCATCGACGGCAAGATGATCGAGCTGTCGGCGCGTGAGCTCGGCCTGCTCGAGGTGCTGCTGCAGCGCGCCGGCCGGCTGGTGAGCAAGGACCAGCTGGTCGAGCGCCTGTGCGAGTGGGGCGAGGAGGTGAGCCTCAACGCGATCGAGGTCTACATCCACCGCCTGCGCAAGAAGATCGAGAAGGGTCCGATCCACATCGCCACGGTGCGCGGCCTCGGCTACTGCCTCGAAAAAATCCCCTGATCCGTCTTCAAAGCGCTCGGTGAAGCTCTTCCAGCGCGCGCAGCGCTCCCTCTTCGGCGAGATCCTCGATTGGATGCTCACGCCGCTCCTGCTGCTGGTGCCGGTGAGCATCGGCGTGACCTGGCTGGTGGCCCAGGGCATCGCCAACGCGCCCTTCGACCGCACGCTCGAATACAACATCCGCGCGCTGGCGAAAGAGGTGGACGTGACGCCGGACGGCGAGCCCTTCGTGTTGACGCCCTCGGCACGCGAGATCCTGCGCGCCCACGATGCGGACCACATCTACTTCCAGCTGCAGAACGGCGACGGCCAACTGCTCGCCGGCGATCGCGACGTCCCGGAGCCCAACACCGACGAGGTGCCCGCGCCGGGCGTGGTCTACCTGCACAACGGCGAGATGCACGGCCAGCCGGTGCGCGTCGCCTCGCTGTGGATCGCCGGCCCGACGCCCGAGTCGTCCCCGGCCCTGCTCCAGCTGGCCGAGACGCGCGAGAAGCAGTCGGTGCTGGCCGGCGAGATCATCAAGGGCGTGCTGCTGCCCCAGTTCGCGATCCTGCCGCTGGCGGTGCTGCTGATCTGGCTGGCGCTGGTGCGCGGCATCAAGCCGCTGTCGGTGATCGAGGCCCGCATCCGCGAGCGCCGGCCGGGCGACCTGAGCCCGCTGGACGAATCGCTGGTGCCGCTGGAGGTGGTGCCGCTGGTGCTGTCGGTCAACGATCTGCTCAACAAGCTCAGCGACTCCATCGGCACGCAGAAGCGCTTCCTTGCCGACGCGGCGCACCAGCTCAAGACCCCGCTGGCCGGGCTGCGCATGCAGGCCGACCTGGCGCAGCGCGAGGGTGCCAATGCCGATGAGCTCAAGCAGTCGCTCAAGCAGATCGGCCGGGCGAGCGTGCGCGCCACGCACACGGTCAACCAGCTGCTGTCCCTCGCACGCGCCGAGGGCAGCGGCGCCGCCGTGGCACGCCAGCCCTGCGACCTGGCCAAGCTCACCATCGAGGTGGTGCGCGAAGCCGTGCCGCGCGCCATCGAGAAGCGCATCGACCTGGGCTACGACGGGGCCGAGGCGGGCGCGCCGGGCGTGGTGCTGGAAGGCAATGCCACGCTGCTGAAGGAGCTGGTGCGCAACCTGGTCGACAACGCCATCAACTACACGCCCTCGGTGCCCGGGCGCCCGGGCGTGATCACCGCGCGCGTGCTGGGCGACCCCTTCGGCCGCATCATCGTACTGCAGGTGGAGGACAACGGTCCCGGTATTCCCGAGAGCGAGCGCGAGCTGGTGTTCGAGCCTTTCTACCGCGTGCTGGGCAACGAGGCCGACGGCTCGGGCCTGGGCCTGCCGATCGTGCTCGAGATCGCGCGGCAGCACCATGCGACCGTCCAGCTGGAAGACGCCCACCCAGGCCAGCAGCCGCCGGGCGCACGTTTCAGCCTGCGCTTCGACGCCAATGGACAGGGGGACGACTAGGGTTTGGCCACCGCCGCGCCCTCGTCCTTGCGGATCTGCAGCAGCTGCGGCCGAATCTGCTGCTTCAGCCGCTCCGGCTCGCTCTGGCCCAGGCGGGCGGGCACGGTGCCGAACATCGCGAGCCCGCCGCGGGCCCACGCGAAGTAGAGCAGGTTCGCCAACAGCAGGAGGACGACGAGCGCGCGCAGCCGCATGATCAGCCGTTCGACGGCGCCGGCCGCACGCTGACCTCGGCACTGGTGATGGTCTTCACGCCCGCGGGCGTCTGCACCAGCAGCTCGCCGCCCCAGCCGACGCCGGCGCAGCGGCCCGTGGTGCCGTCGCTGAGCTGCACCTCGCGGCCGCGCAGGGTGTCGCGCGCGGCGAAGCGCTCGGCGAAGGGCACGAAGCCCCGCTCGCCGAACAGCAGCACGTGCGCCACCAGCGGCGGCACGATCTCGCGCAGCACCTGGGGTGCGGACGCGTCGGGCCGCCATTGCGCGAGCCAGGCCGGCGGGGTGCTCATGCCCGTGGCCTCGCGCGCGCCGATGTTGATGCCGATGCCGATCACCAGGTAGCGCTCGGCCGCGCCGTCCTGGGGCAGCGCAGTCTCGATCAGGATGCCGCCGAGCTTGCGGTCCTCGACCCACAGGTCGTTGGGCCACTTGAGCGCGACGCGGAGCTGGTTCGAAGGGTCCAGGCTCTCCGCCACGCTCACGCCGACCGCGAGCGAGAGCCCCGACCAGTCCCGGGGCATCAGCGGCAGGCCCAGCGAGAAGGTCAGCGAGGCGGGCTCGCCCGCGTCCTGCGCGCTCTGCCAGGCCCGCCCCATGCGCCCGCGGCCGGCGGTCTGGCGCTTGGCGACCAGCAGCACCGGCTGCGCGCGGCCTTCGCGGGCGCGCCGCATCAGCTCGCTGCTGGTCGAATCGATCTCGTCGACGACCTCGACCGCCAGGCCCGGCAGCAGCGGGGCCACGGCGGCGGCGATGTCGTCTTCGAACCAGGGGGCGGCCATGGTCAGTGCCTGTCGTCCTTCTTCTTGGCCTTCTTGTCCTTCTTGGACTTTTTCTTCTTTTTGTCCTTCTTCTCGTCGTCCTTGGGCGCGAGCAGGGTGCCTCGGCACTGGTCGGAGCCGCACCAGCAGGGGAAATCGGCCTTGAGCTTCTTCGTGTAGGGCTCGTCGATGATCAGGCCGTAGTCGTAGCTGAGCTCCTCGCCCGCCGCGATGTTGCGCAGCGCCTTGATGAAGACGCGCCCCTTGTCCTCGTCGGCCTCGCAGTTGGGCTCGCAGGAGTGGTTGATCCAGCGCGCGGCGTTGCCCTTGACGCCGCCGTCGATCACACGCCCGTCATCGATGTGGAAGTAGAAGGTGTGATTGGGCTGGGAGGGGTCATGGGGATGGCGCTTGAGCGCCTCCTTCCAGGTGATGAGCTCGCCCTTGTACTCGATCAGCGTCTCGCCTTCCGCGATGTCCTGGACGGCGAACACACCGTTGCCGTGAACGCCGGAGCGTCGCGTCTGGATGCGGCGACCGCCGTTTGTGGGGGATTTGGAGGGCATCGCCGAAGTCTGTTAGTTTGAATATGTACGCATGCGCGTGCGCGTGCGCACGCGAGAAGCCGCAGATTGTAAGGATGAGTTGTCCATGAAGACTTTGGTAATTGCAGAGAAGCCGTCGGTGGCGCAGGACATCGTGCGCGCGCTCACGCCGGTGGCCGGCAAGTTCGACAAGCACGAGGAACACTTCGAGAACGAGCAGTACGTCGTGACCAGCGCGGTCGGCCACCTGGTGGAGATCCAGGCGCCGGAGGAGTTCGACGTCAAGCGCGGCAAGTGGAGCTTCGCCAACCTGCCGGTGATCCCGCCGCACTTCGACCTGAAGCCGGTCGACAAGACCAAGACCCGCCTCAACGCGGTGGTGAAGCAGGCCAAGCGCAAGGACGTGGGCCAGCTGATCAACGCCTGCGACGCGGGCCGCGAGGGCGAGCTGATCTTCCGCCTGATCGAGCAGTACGCTGGCGGCAAGGTCCCGCTGGGCAAGCCGGTCAGGCGCCTGTGGCTGCAGTCGATGACGCCGCAGGCGATCCGGGACGGCTTCGAGCAGCTGCGCACCGAGCAGCAGATGAAGGGCCTGGCCGACGCTGCACGCTCGCGCTCGGAGGCCGACTGGCTGGTCGGCATCAACGGCACCCGCGCCATGACCGCTTTCAACTCGCGCGACGGCGGCTTCTTCCTCACCACGGTCGGGCGGGTACAGACGCCCACGCTGTCGGTGGTGGTCGAGCGCGAGGAGAAAATCCGCAAGTTCGTGAGCCGCGACTACTGGGAAGTGCATGGCAGCTTCCTGGCCGAGGCGGGCACTTATCCGGGCAAGTGGTTCGACCCGACCTGGAAGAAGCCGCCGCCCGGACCCGACGGCCTGGCCGATCCGGAGCAGCGCGCCGATCGCGTCTGGAACGAGCGCGAAGCCAGGGAGATCGCCGAGGCGGCCCGCGGCAAGCCGGCCAGCGTCACCGAGGAAAGCAAGCCCACCACCACGGCCTCGCCCCTGCTGTTCGACCTGACCTCGCTGCAGCGCGAGGCCAACAGCCGCTTCGGCTACAGCGCCAAAACCACGCTTGCCCTGGCGCAGAGCCTCTACGAGCGCCACAAGGCGCTGACCTACCCCCGGACCGACTCGCGCGCGCTGCCCGAGGACTACCTGCCGGTGGTCAAGCAGACCATGGGCATGCTCGCCAACAGCGGCATGAAGCACCTCGCGCCCTTCGCCAGGCAGGCGCTGGACGACAACTACGTGAAGCCGTCGAAGCGCATCTTCGACAACGCCAAGGTCAGCGACCACTTTGCGATCATTCCCACGCTGCAGGCGCCCAGCGGCCTGTCGGACGCCGAGCAGAAGCTCTACGACTTCGTGGTGCGGCGCTTCCTGTCGGTGTTCTTCCCGAGCGCCGAGTACCAGGTGACCACGCGCATCAGCACGGTGGAGCAGGGCGGCAAGAAATACCCCTTCCGCACCGACGGCAAGGTGCTGGTCAAGCCGGGCTGGCTCGCCATCTACGGCAAGGAAGCCCAGGACGACGAGAAGGAAGACGACAAGGACGGCAAGCGCCTCGTGCCCGTCAAGCCCGGCGAGATCGTGCAGGTCGAATCGGCGGAGCTCAAGGCCCTCAAGACCCGCCCGCCGGCGCGCTACTCCGAAGCCACGCTGCTCGGCGCCATGGAAGGCGCCGGCAAGACCATCGACGACGACGAGCTGCGCGAGGCGATGCAGGAAAAGGGCCTGGGCACGCCGGCCACGCGCGCCGCGATCATCGAAGGCCTCCTGGCCGAGAAGTACATCCATCGCGAAGGCCGCGAGCTGATCCCCACTGCCAAGGCCTTCCAGCTGATGACGCTGTTGCGCGGCCTGGGGGTGGAGGAGCTGTCCAAGGCCGAGCTCACCGGCGAATGGGAATACAAGCTCGCACAGATGGAGCACGGCAAGCTCAGCCGCGCCGCCTTCATGCGCGAGATCGCCGAGATGACGGAGCACATCGTCAAGAAGGCCAAGGAATACGACCGCGACACCGTGCCCGGCGACTACGCGACGCTGGCCACGCCCTGTCCCAACTGCGGCGGCGTGGTGCGCGAGAACTACCGCCGCTATGCCTGCACCGGCAAGCCGGGCCAGGAAGGCTGCGGCTTCTCCTTCGGCAAGTCGCCGGCCGGCCGCACCTTCGAGGTGGCGGAGGCCGAGCAGCTGGTGCGCGACAAGCACATCGGCCCGCTGGAGGGCTTCCGCTCCAAGGCCGGCTGGCCCTTTACCTCGGAGATCATCCTCAAGTACGACGAGGAGGCGAAGAACTGGAAGCTGGAGTTCGACTTCGGCGACGACAAGAACGCAGAGACGGGCGAGATCGTCGATTTCAGCGACCAGCATCCGCTGGGTCCCTGCCCGAAGTGCGGCGCGCGCGTGTTCGAGAACGCCAGCAACTACGTCTGCGAGAAGTCGGTGCCCACCGATGCCCAGCCCACGCCCAGCTGCGACTTCAAGACCGGCAAGATCATCCTGCAGCAGCCGGTGGAGCGCGCGCAGATCGAGAAGCTGCTGGCCACCGGCAAGACCGACCTGTTGGACAAGTTCGTCTCGATGCGCACGCGCCGGCCCTTCAAGGCCTTCCTGGCCTGGAATGCGGAGGATGGCAAGGTGAGCTTCGAGTTCGAGCCGCGCGATAGCAAGTTCCCGGCGCGCAAGAGCTTTGCCAAGGCGGCGCCGGGGGCCGCGAAGAAGGCCGCTGCACCGGCCAAGGCGAAGGCGAAGGCGCCTGCGGCGAAGAAGGCCGCCGCGCGCAAGCCCGCGGCCGGCCTGAAACCCAGCGATGCGCTGGCCGCGGTGATCGGCGCGGAACCTGTGGCACGCACCGAGGTCATCAAGAAGCTATGGGACTACATCAAGGCCCATGGGCTGCAGGACCCGGCCAACAAGCGGGCCGTCAATGCCGACGCCAAGCTCAAGCCGGTGTTCGGCAAGGACCAGGTGACGATGTTCGAGATCGCCGGTATCGTGGGCAAGCACCTGAGCTGACAAAAGGAAAACCCAGTGAAGAAACTCGTTTCCGTCTTGTGCCTCGTCGCAGCGCTGGGCGCCGTCGCGGGCTGCGCCTCCTCGCCTGCGCCCGCCGGCGGCGAGCGCCCGAGCATCGGCAGCAGCAGTGGCGTGACGGTGTTCGGAACCATCGATGCGGCCGTGAGCGGCACGCGCAACCGCTCCTCGCGCGACTAGTGGGCCGTGACAGTCGATTCGGGAGTGAAGGCCGCGTCAACGGCGTGCAGGGCAAGGCGCAAAGCGCAGCAATAGCCGAAGCTATTGCGAGCATTTGCAACGCCGCCATGCGCGTCGTTGGCGCGGCAGGCACTTCCGAATTGCCTGTCGCGGTCCACTGGTGCCCGCCCTAGCGCATCAGCAGCGCCTGCCGCAGCAGCCGCGCCGCGCGGTTGCGGATGCGGCCCGGCGCGGTGCGCAGCGGCCCCCTCGGGCTCACCTTCGCCGTCGCGCAGGCCCACAGGAAGTCTTCCAGGATCGGTGTGTCGTCCACCGTCTCGGTGCTGCCGTACTTGTGGAATTCCGGATGCCACTGGGTGGCGGCGATGTAGCTGCGCCCGCGCCCGTCCTTGCGGCGGATGGCTTCGGGCACGTGGTCGGGAATGCTCCAGGCCTCGACCTCGAAGCCGGGCGCCAGGTCCTTCACGCCCTGGTGGTGGATGCTGTTGACCCGCGCGCGCTCGATGCCCGGATAGAGCTTCGCCAGCCGCGAGCCGGCCGCGAAGCCGATTTCGTGGAAGTTCTGGTCATAGGTGACCGGGTCGCGGTGCCGCAGCGCGTTCGGGTGCTGCGCCTCGATGTCCTGGTAGAGCGTGCCGCCGAAGGCCACGTTGATGAGCTGCAGGCCGCGGCAGACGCCGAAGATGGGCTTGCCGGCCTCCTCGAAGGCTTCGACCAGCGCGAGGTCGTAGAGGTCGCGGACGCGGTCGCCGACCCACGCGTCCTTCAGCGGCACCTCGCCGTAGCTGCCGGGCCAGACGTCGGCGCCACCATGCATCACCACCCCGTCCAGCCATTCCGCGTAGTGCGAGAGCTTGGTGTCGCCGCGCGCCGTCTCGCCGGTGGGGCAGGGCACCATGACCACCATGGCACCGGCCGACATCAGCCAGTGGGTGATCGACTGCTCGACATACTGCAGCGTCTTGTTGGTGAACAGCGATCGCGCCGGGTCGGCGTGGGAAAAACAGGCGGACAAGCCGATCTTCAATCGGCCGGAAACGGTTTGTGGCATCGCGATCAAGGCGCCGCGCTGGGGCCGCACGCCTTCGGTAACGGTACAAGCATTGTGAAACGTTCCAAAGCCCCTCGCAGTGGACAGCACACCCCGCCGCTGCGTCGGACAGTGCCGCAGGGATACGATCGCCCTCTTTGGCGTGCGACTCGACACACAGGAGTGACCGAATGAAGACCATCCAGGGCCCGGCCATCTTTCTGGCCCAGTTCGCGGGCGATGCCGCTCCCTTCAACTCGCTCGACGCCATCGCCGGCTGGGTCGCGGGCCTGGGCTACAAGGGCGTGCAGATCCCGAGCTGGGACGCCCGTCTCTTCGACCTGCGCCTGGCGGCGGACAGCAAGACCTACTGCGAGGAGGTGCAGGGCACGCTGGCGCGGCACGGCATCCGCATCACCGAGCTCTCGACCCACCTGCAGGGCCAGTTGGTGGCCGTGCACCCGGCCTACGACGCGGGCTTCGACGGCTTCGCGGCGCCCGAGGTGCGCAACGATCCGGTCAAGCGCCAGGCCTGGGCGGTGGAGCAGCTGCACCTGGCGGCCAGGGCCTCGTCGAACCTCGGGCTCACGGCGCACGCCACCTTCTCGGGCGCGCTGGCCTGGCCCTACTTCTACTCGTGGCCGCCGCGCCCGCCGGGCCTGATCGAGGAGGCCTTCGACGAACTGGCGCGGCGCTGGCTGCCGATCCTCAATGCCTTCGACGATGCCGGCGTCGATGTCTGCTACGAGATCCACCCGGGCGAGGACCTGCACGACGGCGTCAGCTACGAGATGTTCCTCGAGCGCGTGGGCCAGCACCCGCGCGCCTGCCTGCTCTACGACCCCAGCCACTTCGTGCTGCAGCAGCTCGACTACCTGGCCTACATCGACCATTACCACGAGCGCATCAAGATCTTCCACGTGAAGGATGCGGAGTTCAATCCGACCGGCAAGCAGGGCGTCTACGGCGGCTTTCAGCCGTGGATCGGCCGGGCCGGCCGCTTCCGCTCCCTGGGCGACGGCCAGGTCGACTTCGGGGCGATCTTCTCGAAGATGGCGGCCTACGACTTCCCCGGCTGGGCAGTGCTGGAATGGGAGTGTTGCCTCAAGCATCCGGAGGACGGGGCGCGCGAGGGCGCGCAATTCATCGCCGACCACATCATCCGCGTGGCCGACCGGGCCTTCGACGACTTCGCGGCCGGCGGCATCGACAGCGCTGCCAACCGCAGGATGCTGGGCATTCCGGGCTGAGTCAGATCCCCGCCGGCTTGCGCAGCGTCTTCATGCGGTCCACCGCATGGATGCGGACCTTGCGCGTCTCCGAGCCCTGCTGCACCGTGAGCTCCACCTCGGCGTCGGGCGCGGCCCGCTTCCAGAGCTGCTTGTAGAAGGCCTCCAGCGTGGCCACCTGGATGCCGTCCACCTCCAGCACCACGTCCCCCGGCTGGAGCCCGGCGGCCAGCGCCGGCCCCTGACGGTCGACCCGCACGATCTGCACATGGCCGTCGCGCTCCGAGGACGAGAGGCCCAGCCAGGGCCGGACGCTGGCGCGCGTGTGGCCGGTGGCCTGCATCTCGTCCAGCACCGGGCGCAGTAGCTCGACCGGCACGAACATGTTGCCCGGGATCATCCGCGGTTCCTGGCCCTCTGCCGCCTTCTCCAGCACGAACAGGCTGCCGATGCCCAGCAGCTCGCCGTGCCGGTTGAAGAGCGGTGCCCCGCTGTGGTTGGGAACCGGCGGACTCGTGAAGAGGGCCGACTCGATGTGGTACTCCCAATAGCCCGAGAAGGGCCGCACGGCCAGCAGTCGGGTGAAGCCCACCTCGGTGCCGCTGTTGCTGCCGGTGGCGACCAGCAGCGGCTCGCCGGGGGCCAGGCCGCTCACGCCCGCGAAGGGCACCGGCGTGATGCCGCGCAAGGGCACCAGCGGCCGCAGCAGGCCGAAGCCGGTCGCCAGGTCGTAGGCGACCTGGCGCGCGGGCAGGGTGCGGTCGTCCTGCGTGATGACCTCGATGGTCTCGGCCTCGAGCAGCAGGTAGCCGATGGTGAGGATCAGCCCGTCGGACCCGATCACCACGCCGGAGCCGGAGCGCCGCGCGCCCAGGCTGTCGGCCGAGGTCGCGCCCTCGGTCACGGTGACGCGCAGGGCGACCACCGCGTCGCCCGCACGCTGCAGGGCCTGGACCTGGGCATCGGGCCGGGGCGGCGAGGCGGCCAGGGCCAGCGGGACGGCGGCAAGCAGGAGCAGCCAGAAGATCCCGGCGACCAGCATCTGGAGCCGGCGGGACGATGCTCGTTCTTTCATGGCCGCGCTCCTTGGAACGATGGTTGATGCGATGGTGCGCCGCAGCCCGGGCGCTCGCAAGCGCGTTTCGCGATGTCGTTCCGGCGGCCATGGGCTTTGGCTCTGGCCGTGACCGCGTCGAGCAACAGTCATGCCAGTCCGGTTAGAATGCGGGGTTCGCTTCGATAGTCGACGGAGCATTTCGTCACTCCCCGGCCGACCTGGGTTCCTCAGGCTCTCTTTCGGCCGGCTCACGCAGTGTGTTGGTGCACCAGGCCGGGTGCCCATGAATGCCGCCACTGCCTTCGTACTCCATTGAAGCGAATAGAGCGCGCTGTCCGCTCCGGTGGGCGCCATATCCGGCGGGCCCGCGCCCTTCTCATTATTTCGGCGCAAGGCGGTGTCGCCTTGCGCAGGCGCCCGATTCGAATCATCCACGCAACATTCAGAGGTCCTCATGCCCAAGGAAGAACTGATAGAAATGAACGGTGCAGTCACCGAAGTGCTGCCCGACTCCCGCTACCGCGTGACCCTGGACAACGGTCATCAACTGATCGCCTACAGCGGCGGCAAGATGCGCAAGCACCACATCCGCATCCTGGCCGGCGACAAGGTGTCGCTGGAGCTCTCGCCCTACGACCTGACCAAGGGCCGCATCACCTTCCGCCACCTGGAGCGCCGCGGCCCGCCGCCGACCGGGGGCAACAACAACGGCCCGCGCCGCTGAGCAGCGCCGCCGTGACCGGTCCCGCCGTCGACTTCTCGACGCTGCCGCTTTCGCCGCCCACGCTGGCGAACCTGCGGCAGCTCGGCTACCTGCAGATGACGCCGATCCAGGCGGCCAGCCTGCCGGCGGCGTTGGCTGGCACGGACCTCATCGCCCAAGCCAAGACCGGCAGCGGCAAGACGGCGGCTTTCGCACTCCCCCTGCTGGCGCGGCTCGACCCGCGCCGCTTCGCAATTCAGGCCCTGGTGCTGTGCCCGACGCGCGAGCTGGCCGACCAGGTGACGGCCGAGATCCGTCGCCTCGCCCGCGCCGAGGAGAACATCAAGGTGGTCACGTTGTGCGGCGGCGTCGCGCTGCGCGGGCAGTTGTCCAGCCTGGCACATGGTGCCCACATCGTGGTCGGCACGCCGGGCCGCGTGCTCGATCACCTGGAGCGCGGCAGCCTGCAGCTCGACGCCCTCTCCACGCTGGTGCTCGACGAGGCCGACCGCATGCTGGACATGGGCTTTCTCGACGACATCGCGACCGTCGTGCGCCAGTGCCCGAAGGAGCGCCAGACCCTGCTGTTCTCCGCCACCTATCCCGAGGGCATCGCCAAGCTCGCCGCGCAGTTCATGAAGAACCCGCAGCAGATCGCCGTGGCGGCGCAGCATGAGGAAGGCCAGATCCGCCAGCGCTGGTACGAGGTGAAGGACAGCGAGCGCCTGCACGCCGTCGGCCTGCTGCTGAACAGTTTCCGGCCGCAGAGCACGCTGGCCTTCTGCAACACCAAGCAGCAGTGCCGCGACCTGGCGCAGGTGCTCCAGGCCCAGGGCTTCAGCGCGCTCGCCCTGTTCGGCGAGCTCGAGCAGCGCGAGCGCGACCAGGTGCTGGTGCAGTTCGCCAACCGCAGCTGCTCGGTGCTGGTCGCCACCGACGTGGCGGCGCGCGGGCTCGACATCGCGCAGCTCGAAGCTGTGATCAATGTCGACGTGACGCCCGACGCCGAGGTCCATGTCCACCGCATCGGCCGCACCGGCCGCGCCGGCGCCGAAGGCCTGGCGCTCAGCCTCGCCAGCCTCGACGAAATGGGCCGCGTCGGCAAGATCGAGCAATTGCAGGGCCGCGAATGCGAATGGCATCCGCTGGCCGAGCTGGCCTCGGCCGCGAGCGATGCCGAAGGCCCGCTGCAGCCGCCGATGGCCACGCTGCAGATCACGGGCGGGCGCAAGGACAAGATCCGCGCCGGCGACGTGCTGGGCGCGCTGACCGGCGAGGCCGGCTTCACCCGCGAGCAGGTCGGCAAGATCAGCATCAACGAGTTCTCGACCTACGTGGCGGTCGACCGGCGCATCGCGAGCGAGGCCCTCCACAAGCTTTCGACGGGTCGCGTCAAAGGCCGGTCCGTCAAGGTCCGGCTGCTCGATGTGGCCTAATGTCGCCCTTTCCTCTTTTTTCACCGAGCCTTCCATGACCCAGAAGATCCGCACCGAGGCCGACCGCAAGGCCACCCCCCCGCCCGTTCCGATGTCCGGCTACACCCTGCCCAAGATGGGCGGCGGCCAGAAGGTGAGCCTGGAGCGCGGCACCGCGACCCGCAGCAAGAAGAACCCGGGCAAGCGGGCCAAGAAGGGCGGCTGAAGCCCATTGGCTTTTTTCTTCACACGAACGACGCGCCTACGGGCGCGTTTTTCTTGGGGCGCCAGCGCATGTCCGACGACTACCAGATCCACATCCCGCCTTCCTTCTTCGCGCTCTACACCGATGCGCGGCAGCGGCTGGCCGAACCCATCGCCACCGTGCGGGAGCGCTACGAGGTCTGCGAGGACCTCGCCAACCACCTCGTTGCGCACGCGCAGGTGCTCAACCATGTCGAGGTGCCGTCCGAAGTGGAGATCCTCACGCGCATTCATGACGGCCTGAGCACGCCCGAGGCAGGCGTGTCGGCGGCCGAAGCCCGCTGGATCGTCCGGCGGCTGGCGGAACTGCTCGGCTGGAACGGCGAACCCTTCGAGCACCAGCCCGCCGATTAGGGACTGGCCAGCCTCAGCGCAGCCCGATGCGCGAGGCGTGCCAGCGCAGCACCGCCGCACGCTGCGGGTCGGTGGCCTCGAGGCCGTTCGCGCGCTGGTGCAGCGCGCGCATCTCTTCGACTTCTTCGATGATCCTGCCGGGGCTGAACAAGGCGTCGAGCAGCACGCCGGCTTCGTCGGCCAAGGCCTTCAACGTGCCGATCAAGCCGCCGGATGCGCGCGAGCCTGACGAGCGTTCGAGGGCTGACATGCGGGAACTCCTGGATTGCGGATGGGATGGGGCGATCTTATAGGGTTTACCCGAGACTCCGCCTCGCCCCAAGACGCAAGCCCCTTCGCGCGCCCATCGCGGGCTAACCCGGATATGGAATCTTGGAAAAGTTGACCATGGTCAAGCCGCCTTTCGCGGCCGGCGCGCAGCATTGCCGCACTGGGATTTCGACTGCGATGCCAAGCAAGAAGAGCGCAGATTCAACAGGAGACAACATGATCGAAAGCATCTTTACGCGCGCCCGCACCCGCGGCACCCAAGCCCTGGCCGCCGCCCTGCTGGCCCTGGCCGGCACCACGCCCGCACTGGCCTGGGAGCCGACCAAGCCGGTGGAGTTCGTGATCCCCGCCGGCACGGGCGGCGGGGCCGACCAGATGGCGCGCCTGCTGCAGGGCATCATCATCAAGTACAAGCTGATGAAGGAGCCGCTGATCGTCGTCAACAAGTCGGGCGGCGCCGGCGCCGAAGGCTTCCTCGCGGTGAAGGAGGCCAAGGGCGATCCGCACAAGATCATCATCTCGCTGTCGAACCTGTTCACCACGCCCATGGCCACCGGCGTGCCCTTCAACTACAAGGACATGACCCCGGTCGCCATGCTGGCGCTCGACCAGTTCGTGCTGTGGACCAACGCCGAGCAGCCTTACAAGAGTGCCGGCGAGTACATCGCCGCGGTCAAGGCTGCGGGCCCGAGCAAGTTCAAGATGGCCGGCACCGGCTCCAAGCAGGAAGACCAGATCATCACCGTCGCGCTGGAGAAGGCCACCGGCACCAAGTTCATCTACGTGCCCTTCAAGGGCGGCGGCGAGGTGGCGGTGCAGCTGGTGGGCGGCCATGTGAACTCCACCGTCAACAACCCGATCGAGGCGGTCGCCCAGTGGCGCGCCGGCAAGCTGCGCGCGCTGTGCGTGTTCGACGACGAGCGCATGCCCTTCAAGGCCAAGGTCACCGACACGCAGTCGTGGAACGACATCCCGACCTGCAAGGAAGCCGGCGTGCCGACCAAGTACACCATGCTGCGCGGCATCTTCATGCCCGCCGGCGTGACGCCCGACCAGCTCGCCTTCTACGTGAACCTGCTGACCAAGGTGGCCGAGACGCCGGACTGGAAGGAGTACATGGAGAAGGGCGCCTTCAACCCGACCTTCATGACCGGCGACGCCTTCTCCAAATGGCTCGCCAGCGCCGAGGTCACGCACCGCACGCTGATGACCGAGGCCGGCTTCCTCGCCGCCAGCGCCAAGTAGCGACACCGAACGGCAGAGCGCCGCGCGCTCGCGCGGCTGGCTGGATGGCGGGACGCCCGCCAACGATCTTTTCTCGACACACACGATGGGGGCTCCATGGAGCACAACGAGAATTCCGACAGCGCGGTGCGCACCGGCGTGCGCACCAACATCGTCGAGGCGGTGGCGGCGGCCCTGCTGCTGATCATCGGCCTGGCCGTGGTCTTCGAGAGCCGCAAGCTGGGCGCGGGCTGGACCACCGACGGCCCCGGCGCCGGCTACTTTCCCTTCTACATTGGCGTGATCATCGTCGTCTCCGGTGCCGGCATCCTCTACCAGGCCCTGCTCGGCAAGAACCGGAACACCGAGGTCTTCGTCGATTCGGAACAGTTGAAGCGCGTGCTGTCGGTGCTGGTGCCGGCCACCGTCTACGTGCTGGCCGTCACCTTCCTGGGCCTGTACGTCGCCTCGGCCATCTACATCGCGCTCTTCATGGTGGTGCTCGGCAAGTACGCCTGGGTGAAGAGCGTGGCAATCGCGTTCGCCGTCAACGCGCTTTTCTTCCTCATGTTCGAAGTCTGGTTCAAGGTGCCGCTCTTCAAGGGCTCGCTCGATCCGCTTCGCTTCCTCGGTTACTGAACTTCACGGAGCGAACCCGAAATGGATGAAATCAGCGCCCTGCTGCAGGGCTTCGCCGTGATCCTGACACCCATGAACATCGTCCTGATGTTCGTCGGGATCATCCTGGGTGTGCTGATCGGCGTGCTGCCCGGGCTGGGCGGCGCCAACGGCGTGGCGATCCTGCTGCCCCTCACCTTCACGATGTCGCCGACCTCGGCGATCATCATGCTGTCCTGCATCTACTGGGGCGCGTTGTTCGGCGGGGCGATCACCTCCGTGCTCTTCAACATACCGGGCGAGCCCTGGTCCGTGGCCACCACCTTCGACGGCTATCCGATGGCCCAGCAGGGCAAGGCCGGCGCGGCGCTCACCACCGCCTTCACCTCCTCCTTCGTCGGTGCCTTCCTGGCGGTGGTGATGATCACCTTCCTGGCGCCGCTGGTGGCCAAGTTCGCGCTCAAGTTCGGCTCGCCCGAGTTCTTCGCGGTGTACCTGCTGACCTTCTGCAGCTTCGTCGGCATGGGCAAGGGCTCGCCCTTCAAGATCCTGGCCTCGATGGCGCTGGGCTTCGCACTCGCCAGCGTCGGCATGGACACCGTCACGGGCCAGCTGCGCCTGACCTTCGGCCAGCCCGAGCTGATGCGCGGCTTCGACTTCCTCATCGCGGTGATCGGCCTGTTCGGCATCGGCGAGATCCTGCTGTCGATGGAGGAGGGCCTCAAGTTCTCCGGCAAGAGCGCCAAGATCGATCCCAAGGTGGTGCTGCAGACCTGGAAGCAGCTGCCGCAGTACTGGGTCACCTCGCTGCGCAGCTCGCTGATCGGCATCTGGATGGGCATCACGCCCGGTGGCGCCACGCCGGCCTCTTTCATGAGCTACGGCCTGGCCAAGAAGATGTCGAAGAAGGGCCCCAAGTTCGGCACCGGCGAGATGGAGGGCGTGGTCGCGCCCGAGACCGCGGCGCATGCCGCCGGCACCAGCGCGCTGCTGCCGATGCTGGCGCTGGGCATCCCGGGCTCGCCGACCGCGGCGGTGCTGCTGGGCGGCCTGCTCATCTGGGGCCTGCAGCCCGGGCCGCTGCTTTTCGTCGAGCAGAAGGACTTCGTCTGGGGCCTGATCGCCAGCATGTACCTGGGCAACGTCGTCGGCCTGATCGTGGTGCTGAGCACGGTGCCGCTGTTCGCCTCGATCCTGCGCATTCCCTTCTCGATCATCGCACCGGTGATCATCGTGATCTGCGCGATCGGCGCCTACACCGTGCACAACGCGATGCTCGACATCTGGTTCATGCTCGGATTCGGCGTGGTCGGCTACGTCTTCAAGAAGCTGGACTTCCCGCTGGCGCCGCTGGTGCTGGCCCTGGTGCTCGGCGACAAGGCCGAGGACTCCTTCCGCCAGGCCATGCTGGTGTCGCAGGGCGACGTCGGAATCATGTGGTCGAACCCGCTGGTCGGCAGCATCACCACGCTGGCGCTGACCATGCTCTTCTGGCCGCTGATCTCGAAAGTGCTGGCGATGATCAAGCCAAAAAAAGCTGACGAGTTCGCTGCCGAGCGGCCAGTGGACTGACAGACTGACTCATTGCAAGGAGCCCAACACATGCCCGTGATCGCCATGACCCAGGAGATGGGTTCCCTCGCCAAGGACGTGTCGCTGCGGGTGGCCGACGCGCTCGGCCTGGCCGTGATGCGTCACGAGGCCATCGAGCGCGTGGCCGATCGCGCCCAGGTGTCGAGCAGCCTCATCGGCCGGCTGCGCGACGGCAAGGCCGGCCTGGTGGAGCGTCTGACCACGGACAGGCGCAGTGTTGCGCTCTACACCGCGGAGGAGGTGTTCTCCCTGGCCGATGCCGGCAACGTGGTGCTGCGCGGCTGGGGCGCGACCTGCCTGTTGCGCCCGGTGCCGCACGTGGTGTGCGTGCGCATCACGCGTCCCCTGAAGAAGCGGGTCGAATGGCTGATGGCCCACCTGGACACCGACGATGCGGAGTTCGCCGAGGCCGAGATCCGCCGCAGCGATCACGCGCATGCCGCGCGCATGCACGAGCAGTTCGGCGTCACCTGGGGCGACCCGGTGCTCTACGACCTGGTGCTCAACACCGATCGCGTGTCGGTCGACAGCTGCGTCGAGCAGATCCGGCGCATGGTCAACTGCCCGGAATTCGCCGAGACGCCCGCATCGCGCGCCCTGCTCGCCAGCATGGCGCTGGAGGCGCGCGTGCGTGCCGCGCTGAAGGAGCATGCCGACACGCGCGACACCAGCATCACGATCCATGCGAAGGAGGGCGCGGTGGCGCTGCGCGGCATCGTGCTCGACGCCGAGGAACGCGCGCAGGCCGAGAGCGTGGCCGCCGCGGTGCCGGGCGTTTCAGGCGTCGCCAACGAACTGAGGCTGATGACCAGCACGCGCCGCTTCGCCTCCGCGAAGCAGACCTGAGTCAGATCTTTCCGCGCTTCTTCAGGCGGCTCAGGGTTTCCGCCGAGAGGTTGAGGTACGACGCCAGTTCCTTGCTCGGAATGCGGTCCACCAGTTCCGGATGCTTGCGTATGAAGCGGTGCACTCGCCCCGGTGCGTCCAGCAGGTGCAGCGTGATGGTGTGCGCCATGATCTCGCTCATCCCGCGCATCACGCTGAACTCGAACAGCTCCTTGGCGGCCGGGCGGTGGTTGAGGAAGGCGATCCAATCCTTCAGCGGCAGGCTGGCGACCCGCGCCTTGGTCACGCAGACGATGCCGTAGGGCGTGGGCGTGCCCAGCCGCAGGGCGGCATAGCTGGTCTCCATATCGAACTCGTCGGCGAAGCGCAGGATCATCTCCTTGCCTTCCGGGTTGCTCACCACCCGCTTGAGGATGCCGTCGAGGATGAAGTACTGCTCCATCTCCCGCACGCCCTGGTGCAGCAGGAAGTCGCCCTTGTTGCCGTCCACGATGGCGAGGTGCGCCTCCAGCTCGGCGCGGTCGGATTCGCTCAGGTCCTTGAGCAGGATGTTCTGCCGCAGCTGCGCACGAATGATGTTCTTCTCCGGGTGGTGTTCCAACGAGGTCATGGGTTCGCGTCTAGCTCCGTTTCGCAACGATCAGTCCACTGAATCACTGAAATCGGATCGGTGCTGTCCACCTCACCGCCTATTTCAATGATTCAGCGGACAAGGGTCTTCGCGGGGTGTCGTTTTCCGGAAAGTTGACCCAGGTCAACGGCTGGCAGCCGGGGTCCAAATCATAGTCTGGGCACGGCCACCGGCCATTCCACACGATCAGAAGGAGAGACATGTCTTCAGTCATCACAGCCAGGCAGTCAGGCGCAAGCGCCGGCGACACGGCCGCACGCGCCCTTCACAGCGTCCCGCTCGACGACGCCGCGGAAGAACCCAAGCTCACCGACGGCTTCCACCTGGTCATCGATGCGCTGAAGCTCAACGACATCGACACCATCTTCGCCCTGCCCGGCATCCCGATCACCGACCTCACCCGCATGGCGCAGGCCGAGGGCATGCGGGTGATCTCGTTCCGCCACGAGCAGCACGCCGGCAACGCGGCCGCGGCCGCCGGCTTCCTGACGCAGAAGCCCGGCATCTGCCTCACGGTGTCGGCGCCCGGCTTCCTCAACGGCCTGACGGCACTGGCCAACGCCACCACCAACTGCTTCCCGATGATCCTGATCAGCGGCTCCAGCGAGCGCGAGATCGTCGACCTGCAACAAGGCGACTACGAGGAGATGGACCAGCTCGCGATCGCCAAGCCGCTGTGCAAGGCGGCCTTCCGCGTGCTGCATGCCGAGGACATCGGCGTGGGCATCGCGCGGGCGATCCGCTCGGCGCTCTCGGGCCGCCCGGGCGGCGTGTACCTGGACTTGCCGGCCAAGCTGTTCGCGCAGACCCTGGACGCCGCGGCCGGCAAGAAGTCGCTGATCAAGGTGGTCGACCCGGCCCCGCGCCAGATCCCGGCCGCCGACGCGGTGAAGCGCGCACTCGAGCTGCTCAAGGGTGCGAAGAAGCCGCTGATCCTGCTGGGCAAGGGCGCGGCCTACGCGCAGGCCGACGCCGACATCCGCGCACTGGTCGAGAAGACCGGCATCCCCTACCTGCCGATGTCGATGGCCAAGGGCCTCTTGCCCGACACCCATGCGCAGTCGGCCGCCGCCGCACGCTCCTACGTGCTGCAGGAGGCCGACGTCGTGCTGCTGGTCGGCGCGCGCCTCAACTGGCTGCTGTCGCACGGCAAGGGCAAGACCTGGGGCCAGGAGAAGGGCGCCAAGCAGTTCATCCAGATCGACATCGCGCCGACCGAGATCGACAGCAATGTCGCGATCGCCGCGCCGGTGATAGGCGACATCGGCTCCTGCGTGGCGGCGCTGCTCGCGGGCATCGACGGCAAGTGGGCCAAGCCCCCGGCCGAATGGACCGGCGCCATCGCCGAGCGCAAGGACAAGAACCTCTCGAAGATGGCAGCCACGCTGGCCGCCCGGCCCTCGCCGATGAGCTTCCAGAGCGCGCTCAGCGTGATCCGCGACCAGGTCAAGGCGCGGCCCGATGCGATCGTGGTCAACGAAGGCGCCAACACCCTGGACTTCGCGCGCAGCATCGTCGACATGTACGAGCCGCGCAAGCGCCTCGACGTGGGCACCTGGGGAATCATGGGCATCGGCATGGGCTTCGCCGTCGCCGCGGCCGTGGTCACCGGCAAGCCGGTGATCGCCATCGAGGGCGACAGCGCCTTCGGCTTCAGCGGCATGGAGGTCGAGACCATCTGCCGCTACAACCTGCCGATCTGCGTCGTCGTCTTCAACAACAACGGCGTCTACCGCGGGACCGACGTGAACCCCAGCGGCAGCGCCGACGTGGCGCCGACCGTCTTCGTCAAGAACGCGCGCTACGACAAGCTGATGGAGGCCTTCGGCGGCGTCGGCGTGCACGCCACCACCGCCGACGAGCTGGAGAAGGCCCTGAACGAGGCCGTCGCCTCCGGCCGTCCAACCCTGATCAACGCCGTGATCGACGAGACCGCCGGCACCGAAAGCGGCCGCATCACCAGTCTCAATCCGAGCACGGCGAAGAAGAAGTAATCCCAGGCAAACCAGGAGCTATCACATGAGCAGCAGCAACAAACCACTCAACGGCATCAAGATCATCGACTTCACCCACGTCCAGGCCGGTCCCGCGTGCACGCAGATGCTGGCCTGGTTCGGAGCCGACGTCATCAAGGTCGAGCGCCCGGGCTCCGGCGACGTCACGCGCACGCAGCTGCGCGACATTCCGGATGTCGACGCGCTGTACTTCACCATGCTCAACAGCAACAAGCGCTCGCTGACGCTGGACACCAAGCAGCCCGAGGGCAAGGTCGTGCTGGAGAAACTGATCCGCGAATCCGACGTGCTGGTCGAGAACTTCGGCCCCGGCGCGCTCGACCGCATGGGCTTCACCTGGGAGCGCATCCAGGAGCTCAACCCCAAGATGATCGTCGCCTCGGTCAAGGGCTTCAGCGACGGCCACCACTACGACGACCTCAAGGTCTACGAGAACGTCGCGCAGTGCGCGGGGGGCGCTGCCTCGACCACCGGCTTCTGGGACGGCCCGCCGACGGTGAGCGCCGCCGCCCTGGGCGACAGCAACACCGGCATGCACCTGGCGATCGGCATCCTCACCGCCATCATCGGGCGCCAGCAGACCGGCAAGGGGCAACGCGTGGCCTGCGCGATGCAGGATGCGGTGCTGAACCTCTGCCGCGTGAAGATGCGCGACCAGCTGCGCCTGGACAAGCTCGGCTACCTGGAAGAGTATCCGCAGTACCCGCACGGCACCTTCAGCGACGTGGTCCCGCGCGGCGGCAATGCCGGCGGCGGCGGGCAGCCGGGCTGGGTGCTCAAGTGCAAGGGCTGGGAGACCGACCCCAACGCGTACATCTACTTCACCGTGCAGGGCCACGCCTGGGCGCCGATCTGCGACGCCATCGGCAAGCCCGAGTGGAAGACCGACCCCGACTACATGACCGCCAAGGCGCGCCAGCCGCACATCACCCAGATCTTCGCCACCATCGAGGACTGGCTGGCCGACAAGACCAAGTTCGAGGCCGTGGACATCCTGCGCAAGTTCGACATCCCCTGCTCGCCGGTGCTGACGATGAAGGAGCTGCTGCACGACGAATCGCTGCGCAAGAGCGGCTCGATCGTCGAGGTGAAGGGTCACAAGGAGCGCGGCAACTATTTCACCGTCGGCAGCCCGATCAAGTTCTCCGACCTGAAGCCCGAGATCACCCCTTCGCCGCTCTTGGGCGAGCACAGCGAGGAGGTGCTGGCCGAGCTGGGATACTCGAAGGACCAGATCGCGAACCTGCGCGAAGCCAAAGCCATCTGAGGCCGGAAAGGGAGAGGCGCCTTGCAATCGAACGTTGACCTGAAGCAGCTTGTCGAAGGCGCCGGCGATGCCATCATGGTGTGCGACGCCGAGGGCGCGATCGTGCTCTGGAACGCGGCCGCAGAGCGCATCTTCGGCTTCACCGAAGCCGAGGCCCTGGGACGCTCGCTGGACCTGATCATTCCCGAGCGCCAGCGCGGGCGGCACTGGGACGGTTATCGCACCACCATGGCCACCGGCATCACCAAGTACGGGGCCGACCTGCTGCGCGTCCCGGCGCTGCACAAGGACGGGCGCACGCTGTCGATCGCCTTCACCGTCTCGATGCTGTTCTCCGAGGATCGGAAGGTGACGGGCATCGTCGCGTTCGTGCGCGACGAAACGGCCCGCTTCGCCGAAGATCGCAAGCTGCGCGCTCGGCTGGCGGAAGCCGAGGCCCGGATCAAAGGAGACACACGATGAGCAAGGCCCTCGAAGGCGTCCGCATCCTGGACTTCACCCATGTGCAGTCCGGCCCCACCTGCACCCAGCTGCTGGCTTGGTTCGGCGCCGACGTGATCAAGGTCGAGCGCGCCGGCGAAGGCGACGCGACGCGCGGCCAGCTGCGCGACATCCCCGGCGTGGACAGCCTCTACTTCACGATGCTGAACCACAACAAGCGCTCGATCACGCTGGACACCAAGAAGCCCAAGGGCAAGCAGGTGCTGGACACGCTGATCAAGACCTGCGACGTGCTGGTCGAGAACTTCGCGCCCGGCGCGCTCGACCGCATGGGCATCACCTGGAGCCATATCCAGGACCTCAACCCGCGCATGATCGTGGCCTCGGTCAAGGGCTTCGGACCCGGCAAGTACGCCGACTGCAAGGTCTACGAGAACGTCGCCCAGTGCGCCGGCGGCGCCGCCTCGACCACCGGCTTCGAGGACGGCCCGCCGGTGGTGACCGGCGCGCAGATCGGCGACAGCGGCACCGGCCTGCACCTGGCGCTCGGCATCATGGCGGCGCTCTACCAGCGCAACACCACCGGGCGCGGCCAGAAGGTGCTGGCGCCGATGCAGGACGCCGTGCTCAACCTCTGCCGCGTGAAGATGCGCGACCAGCAGCGGCTGGAGCGCACCGGCACGCTGCACGAGTACCCGCAGTATCCGGACGGCAAGTTCGGCGATGCGGTGCCGCGCGCGGGCAACGCCTCGGGCGGCGGCCAGCCGGGATCGATCCTGCGCTGCAAGGGCTGGGAGACCGATCCCAACGCCTACATCTACTTCATCACGCAGGGGGCCGTGTGGCCGGCGGTGTGCAAGGTGATCGGGGAAGAGGGCTGGATCGAGGACGAGGCCTACGCCACGCCGGCCGCGCGCCTCTTGCACCTCAAGCCCATCTTCGCGCGCATCGAGCAGTGGACCATGACCAAGACCAAGTTCGAGGCCATGGACATCCTCAACCAGTACGACATCCCCTGCGGGCCGATCCTCTCGATGAAGGAGATCGCCGCGGACGAGTCGCTGCGCGAGAGCGGCACCATCGTCGAGGTGGACCATCCGGCGCGGGGCAAGTACCTGACGGTGGGCAATCCCATCAAGCTGTCGGACAGCCCGACCGAGGTGACGCGCTCGCCGCTGCTCGGCGAGCACACCGAGGAAGTGCTGCGGCAACTCGGCTACGGCACGGATGACCTGGCGATGCTGAAGGCAGAAGGCGTGATCTGAGGCCACGGGCCCTGCCTTCCGCAGGGCCTGCGACCACGGAAAGCCACGCCCCCGATGCATAACTCATAGCGAATGATTTTAATAAAATACTTTCACTATTAATTATTGATCGATCCCCCTACATTTTGAATGCGCCGAGCGAAATCAGTTGAAAACGCAGCGGCATTCAATTTGAAGGAGAAGCACATGGTCAATGATTTGCCAATTCAATATCGGAACGATGAAGTGGAACGGAACGCCTACAACGCGGCCTTCTATGAATTGGGCTTCAGGTGGCATTGGGACAGCCACACCTATGACGAACTGCTGGGCGCCAGCCAGGATGCGGGGGAGCGCATCTGCCACTACCTGCAGACCCGCCAGCCGCATCTCCTGAAGGCCTACGACGCGGCCTTCCTGGTCGAGGTCATCCAGCAGAAAAAGGCCAAGCACATCGAGCGCTGCGCCGCACCCGGCGCGGCGGCCTCCCGGTATTTCGATTGGGCCCAGGCGCACGCCAGCGAGCTGGGCGTCTGAAATTCGAATTAACCCGGCCGGCCTGAATGCCATGAATATCCACGAATACCAGGGCAAGGAGATGCTGCGCAAATACGGCGTGGCGACGCCCCGCGGATTCGTCTGCCTTTCCTCCGACGAGGCGGCCGAGGCGGCCCTGCAGCTCGGCGGCGAGGCCTGGGTGCTCAAGGCGCAGATCCACGCCGGCGGGCGCGGCCAGGGCGGCGGCGTGAAGGTGGCGCGGTCGATCGCGCAAGTGCGGCAGCACGCCGGCCGGCTGCTCGGCATGCGCCTGCGGACGCCGCAGACCGGCCCCGAAGGGCGGCTGGTGAAGCGGCTGCTGGTCGAGGAGGGCGCCGACATCGGCCGGGAGTTCTACCTGGGCCTGGTGGTGGACCGCGAGGCGCAGCGCGTTGCCTTGATGGCCTCGAGCGAGGGCGGCGTGGACATCGAGACGGTGGCGGCCCATTCGCCGGACAAGATCCACAAGCTCTGCATCGACCCGGGCGCGGGTCTGCGCTCCGCCGAGGCCGATGCGGTCGCGCGCGGCATCGGAATGCCGGAGAAGGCGATCCCGCAGGCGCGTGCCCTGATGCAGAACCTCTACCGCGCGTTCGACGAATGCGATGCCTCGCTGGCCGAGATCAACCCGCTGGTGCTGACCGGCGACGGCCGCGTGCTCGCGCTCGACGCCAAGTTCGATTTCGATGCGAACGCGCTCTTCCGCCATCCGGAGATCGCCGCGCTGCGCGACCTCGACGAGGAGGACCCGGCCGAGGTCGAGGCCTCGAAGTTCGAGCTCTCCTACATCCCGCTGGACGGCAACATCGGCTGCCTGGTCAACGGCGCCGGCCTGGCGATGGCGACCATGGACGTCATTCGCCTCTACGGCGGCTCGCCCGCCAACTTCCTCGACGTGGGCGGCGGCGCGACGGCCGAGAAGGTGACCGAGGCCTTCAAGCTGATGCTGCGCAACCCGCGGCTCGCGGCGATCCTGGTCAACATCTTCGGCGGCATCATGAAATGCGACCTGATCGCGCAGGGCGTCATCGCCGCCGCGCGCGAGGTCGGGCTCAAGGTGCCGATGGTCGTGCGCATGAAGGGCACGCGCGAGAAGGAGGGCCGGGCCCTGCTCGCGCAGTCGGGTTTGCCGATCGTGAGCGCACACGACATGGCGGACGCGGCCGAGCTGGCGGTCGCTGCCGCAAGGAGCCGATGAGATGTCGATCCTCGTCAACCGCAACACCCGCGTGATCACGCAGGGCATCACCGGAAAGACCGCGCGCTTCCACACCGCGATGTGCCGGGAGTACGGCAACGGCAGGAAGTGCTTCGTCGCCGGCGTGAACCCGCACAAGGCCGGCGAGTCGCTGGACGGCATCCCGGTCTACGGCACCGTCCGGGAGGCGAAGGAGCGCACCGGCGCGACCGTCTCGGTGATCTACGTGCCGCCGCCCTTCGCGGCTGCGGCCATCGACGAGGCGGTCGATGCGGGGCTCGACCTGGTGATCTGCATCACCGAGGGCATCCCGGTGCGCGACATGATCCGCACCCGCCACCGCATGCAGGGCCGCAGGACCCTGCTGCTGGGCCCCAACTGCCCGGGCCTGATCACGCCCGACGAGATCAAGATCGGCATCATGCCGGGCCACATCCACCAGCGCGGCCGCATCGGCGTGGTGTCGCGCTCCGGCACCCTGACCTACGAGGCCGCCAGCCAGCTCGCGGCCTTCGGCATCGGCCAGTCGACGGTGGTCGGCATCGGCGGAGACCCGGTCGGCGGGCTCGCGCACATCGACGTGCTGAAGCTCTTCAACGACGACCCGCACACCGACGCCGTGGTCATGGTCGGCGAGATCGGCGGCGACGCCGAGGAGCGCTGCGCGCGCTGGATCAAGGAGCACATGCGCAAGCCGGTGGTGGGCTTCATCGCCGGCGCCAGCGCGCCGCCGGGCAAGCGCATGGGCCATGCGGGCGCCATCGTCTCCGGCGGCCGGGGCACGGCGCAGGCCAAGCTGGCGGTGATGAAGGAATGCGGCATCCACGTCACGCGCAATCCCGCCGACATCGGAAAGCTGCTCGCATCGCTCGTCATTCCGGATTACCTACCTTTCGACTGAAAAAGACATGCAGCAATCGCAACGATGGATCCGCTTCGAACGCGCCGGCAAGGCGGGCTTCGGCACGCTGGACGGCAAGCATGTGCGCGAGCACCGCGGCGACATGTTCGCCGCGCCCGAGCCGACCGGCAGCGTGTTCGCGCTGGACGAGCTCAGGCTGCTCACGCCCACCCAGCCCACCAAGGTCATCGCGCTGTGGAACAACTTCCACGCGCTCGGCGAGAAGCTCCAGCTGCCGGTGCCGGCCGAGCCGCTGTACCTGCTGAAGGCGCCCAACTCCTTCCACGCCGCCGGCGAGCCCATCCGCAAGCCGCTGTGTGAAGGCAAGGTGGTGTTCGAGGGCGAGCTCGGCATCGTCATCGGCAAGACCTGCACGGCGGTGCCGGAGGACCAGGCGCTCGACCATGTGTTCGGCTACACCTGCGCCAACGACGTGACGGTGGCGGACATCCTCAACCGCGACGCCTCCTTCGCCCAATGGGCGCGCGCCAAGGGCTTCGACACCTTCTGCCCGATGGGCCCGGTGGTGGCCACGGGCCTCGACCCCGCGACGCTCACCGTGACCACGCTGCTCGACGGTGCGGCGCGCCAGCACTATCCCATCAGCGACATGCGCTTTTCGGTGCAGCAGCTGGTCAGCCTGATCTCCGCCGACATGACGCTGCATCCCGGCGACGTGATCCTGTGCGGCACCTCGGTCGGCGTCGGCTCGATGAAGCCCGGCAGCCTGGTCGAGGTCGAGATCAACGGCATCGGCAGGCTGAGCAACCGCTTCGGCTAGCGCCACAGAGATTCAACACTTCCAAGGATCGACATGAAGATAGCAGTCATAGGCGCCGGCGCGATCGGCGGCCTGGTCGGAGCAAAGCTCGCGCTGGCCGGCGAGGACGTCAGCTTCATCGTGCGGGGAGCGAACCTCGATGCCATCGCGACGAACGGCATCCGGCTTATCTCCGCCGAGGGCGAGGAGCAGGTGGCGCGCAACGTGAAGGCCACCGACCGCTACGACCAGGCCGGCCCGCAGGACATCGTCATCCTCGCGATGAAGGCGCATCAGGTCGAGGCCGTGGCGAACGAGGTGGCCAAGCTCTTCGGGCCCGAGACCGTGGTGGTGACGATGCAGAACGGCATTCCCTACTGGTACTTCCACAAGCACGGCGGGCCGCTCGCAGGGAGCACGGTGAAGAGCGTCGATCCGCATGGCGTGGTCGCCGCCAAAATTCCAGCCGAGCGGGTCATCGGCTGCGTCGTCTACCCCGCCTCGGAGCTGGTGGCGCCGGGCGTGGTGAAGCACATCGAGGGCGACCGCTTCCCCGTCGGCGAGCTGGATGGCAGCTCGAGCGATCGCGTCCAGCGCGTCTCGGCCTGCTTCGGCGAGGCGGGCTTCAAGGCGCCCGTGCTCGACAACATTCGCGCCGAGATCTGGCTCAAGCTGTGGGGCAACCTCACCTTCAATCCCATCAGCAGCCTGTCGCATTCCACGCTGGTCGACATCTGCCAGTACCCGCCCTCGCGCGAGCTCGCCGCCGCGATGATGCGCGAAGCGCAGGCGGTCGCGCACAAGCTGGGCATCGAGTTCCGCGTGTCGCTGGACAAGCGCATCGCCGGTGCCGAGAAGGTGGGCAAGCACAAGACCTCGATGCTGCAGGACGTGGAGGCCGGGCGCGCGCCCGAGATCGATGCGCTGGTCGGCGCCGTGGTCGAGCTGGCCCGGCTCACCGAGACCCCGACGCCGCACATCGACACCGTGTACTCGCTGGTCAAGCTGCTGGCGCGCACGATGGAAGACCAGCGCGGCCGGGTGCGTCTGCACGAGATGGCCTGAAGGCGTTTGGCATGAGACGCACCCGCCACGCTCGCATCGTCGCCACGCTCGGCCCGGCCAGCTCGGACGAGGCTGCCATCCGCGCCCTGTTCGAGCGCGGCGTGGATGTGTTCCGGCTCAACTTCAGCCACGGCACGCAATCCGACCATGCGCGGCGGCTGGAAACCATCCGTGCGCTGGAGCAGGAGTTCGGCCGCCCGATCGGCGTGTTGTTGGACCTTCAGGGCCCCAAGCTGCGCCTCGGCACCTTCGAAGGCGGCCGCGTGCAGCTTGAGGCCGGCGCGCGCTTTCGCCTCGACATGGAGCGCACGCCGGGCGATGCGCGTCGCGCGCCGCTGCCGCACCCGGAGATCTTTGCCGCGCTGCAGGACGGCACCGAGCTGCTGCTCGACGACGGCAAGCTGCGGCTGGGTGTGGAGCGCCATGGCGCCGACTTCGCCGAGACTACCGTGCTCGTCGGCGGGCCGATCTCGGACCGCAAGGGCGTCAACGTGCCCAGCGTGCTGCTGCCCCTGTCGCCGCTGACGCCCAAGGACCGCGACGACCTCGACTTCGGCCTTGCACTGGGCGTGGACTGGGTGGCGCTGTCCTTCGTGCAGCGGCCCGAGGACATCGAGGAGGCGCGCGCCCTCATCGGCAGCCGCGCCTGGATCATGGCCAAGCTCGAGAAGCCGGCCGCGATCGAGCACCTGGAGGGCATCGTCGCGCTGTCCGACGGCATCATGGTCGCCCGCGGCGACCTCGGCGTGGAGCTGCCGCCCGAGCAGGTGCCGCAGCTGCAGCGCCGCATCGTGCGCGCCTGCCGCCAGGCCGGCAAGCCGGTGGTGGTGGCGACGCAGATGCTCGAATCGATGATCGCCGCGCCGGTGCCCACGCGCGCCGAGGTGTCCGACGTCGCGACGGCCGTGTACGACGGCGTGGATGCGGTGATGCTGTCCGCCGAGTCGGCGTCGGGCCGATACCCGCTGGAAGCGGTCGCGATGATGGACCGCATCATCGCCCGCGTGGAGGCGGACCCTTCCTACCGCAGCGGCATCGACGCCACGCACGCCGCGGCGCAGGCGACCACCGCCGACGCGGTTTGCGCCTCGTTGCGCGACGTCGCCGCGCTGCTCGCGCCGGCTGCCACCGTGACCTACACCTCCTCGGGCTTCACCAGCCTGCGCGCGGCGCGCGAGCGGCCCGCGGTGCCGATCCTGAGCCTCACGCCCGACATCGTCAGCGCGCGCCGCATGGCGATGGTGTGGGGCGTGCATGCGGTGCTGGTCGACGACGTTCGCGATGTCGCGGAGATGATCGAGTGCGCATGCCGCACTGCGCACGCCGAAGGCTTCGCGAATCCCGGTGACCACGTCGTGGTCGTCGCCGGCCTGCCCTTCGGACAATCCGGAACCACCAACCTGCTGCACGTCGCACGCATCCCGCGTTGAGGCCGGCGTGACCTCGTCACGGCGCAACTGAGTTCTTCAGTGGTAGTCGTCTTCGAGCTGATGTCGAACGGCCAGGATGTTGATGGTCGTTCCATCTTCAATCTCGTAGAGGACGACGTATCCAGAGCTGCGGAAAGGCATGACCAGTTCTCGCAGGAAAGGGCTTTGGCCGGCCTTCCGAAAAATAAAGGGAGCGCGGCTCAGGTGGCTTTCGACCTCTGTGGTGATGGTGTCGATCGCGATTTGCGCAGCGTCGAAATCTTCGGCGGTCTGGGCACGGTGGAGCAAGAAATCGAAGAGACGGAGCAGATCGTCGCGGGCGGTGTCGGTGTAGCGAACCTCGAAGTCACCCTTCATCCAAGCACCTGCTTGCGCCGGGCATCGAGCCTGCGCTGAAGCTCCCCGTGCACAGCCGTCGCTGAGTGGTACATGCCGGTGCGCTCGGCGTCCTCGCTCGACTTCAAGCCGCGAGCAAGGAACTCAGCCTGCATCCGGCGGCGGTGAATGGTCTCGCGCATCGCCGTTTCGATCAGGCTCGTCAGCGTCTCGCCTTCACGAAGTACGCTCTCGGCCGCCTCGCGCAGTTCGGCCTCGACTCGAAGGGATGGGAAGGTTGCGGTCTTCATGATGATGGCGGTGCGTTGCAAATGCGATTCGATGAGTGTACCGATGTTCTCCCCAGCAAGTACACATCGCGGGTGTCGGTTTGAGCCGGGTCACGTTCCTGGTGCGATGGATGCAGTCTTGGGCGGCCGAATTCAAATGCAGTCCCCCCCACATCTAGGCGCGCTGGCACCCTTACATTTCCCGAATGAAGAACGCGACCCTGCGCCAGTTGAAGGTCTTCGAGGCGGTCGCGCGGCTCCTGAGCTTTTCGCGCGCGGCCGAGGAGCTCCACCTCACGCAGCCGGCCGTCTCGACCCAGATCCGCAAGCTCGAGGAGCATGCCGGCAACGTGCTGTTCGAGCAGTTCGGCAAGAAGATCTACCTGACGCCGGCCGGCACCGAGCTGCTCGGGATCAGCCGCGCCATCATCCAGCAGTTCGAGACAGCCGAGCATGCGATGACGCAGTTCCAGGGCGTCTCGGGCGGCCGGCTCAACGTGGGCGTGATCAGCGCGGGCGACTACTTCTTTCCGCGCCTGCTGGTGGAGTTCGCCGGCCGCCATCGCGGGGTGACGCTGAACTTCACCGTCCACAACCGCGAGGGCCTGCTGACGCACATCGCCGAGAACCTCACTGACCTGGCGATCATGGTGCGGCCGCCCACCGGCATGGACACGGTGCACCAGGCCTTCGCACCGCATCCGTACGTGATCGTCGCGGCGCCGGACCATCCGCTGATCGGCGCGAAGAGCATCCCACTGGCCACGCTGATGCGCGAGCGCTTCGTCGTGCGTGAGAAGGGGTCCGACACCTGGCACTCGATGGAGGAGGGCTTCGGCGGCGACCTGCGCGGCCTCAACATCGCAATGGAGATCCGCAGCACCGAGACCATCAAGCAGGCGGTGATCGCCGGCATGGGCGTGAGCTTCCTGTCGGCGCACACCATCAGCCAGGAGCTGCGCGCCGGCAGCCTGCGCGTGCTCGACGTGCAGGGCTTTCCGCTGATGCTGAACTGGTACGTGGTGCACCTGCGCACCAAGCGCCTGCCGCCGGTGGCGCAGGCCTTCAAGGACTTTCTGGTGAGCGACGGCGCGGGGCTGATTGCGCAGATCGTGCCGCTCGACTCGACGCACTAGCGGCGACACACAGGGAATACCACGAGGATCCGGGCGCCCGCGATTCGCGTGAAGTTGACGGAGGTCAAGAGCAATTGCGCGGCTGCGTCCGACAGTCGCTTTCACGCTCTCAAAGATCGGCCCGATGTTCCGAAGTCGTCGGGCCTGAACCACAACACCAGGAGACTCCATGACTCGGCCAACGCTTTCGATCGCCGCTTCTCATCCGGCGATCCCCTCGCAAGATGACACCCCGCTTGCGGCAACGACCCGATCGCAGACCTACCGATGGGGCCAGCTGCTGATCGGCATCGTGTGCATGGCGATGATCGCCAACCTGCAATACGGCTGGACTCTCTTCGTCAACCCGATCGCCGACAAGCACGGCTGGAGCCGCGCCGCGATCCAGGTGGCGTTCACGATCTTCGTGCTCACCGAGACCTGGCTGGTGCCGATCGAGGGCTACCTGGTCGACCGCTTCGGCCCGCGCCCGGTGGTGCTGGTGGGCGGCGTGCTGTGCGGCCTCGGCTGGGTGCTCAACTCGGTGGCCGCCTCGCTGCCGATGCTCTACATCGCCGCGGCGATCGGCGGCATCGGCGCCGGCGCGGTCTACGGCACCTGCGTGGGCAATGCGCTGAAGTGGTTTCCCGATCGGCGCGGCCTCGCGGCCGGCATGACCGCGGCCGGGTTCGGCGCAGGCTCGGCCATCACGATCATCCCGATCTCCGCGATGATCCATTCGCACGGCTACGAGGCGGCCTTTCTCTACTTCGGCATCGGCCAGGGCCTGATCGTCTTCCTGCTGGCCTGGGCGCTGACCCGGCCGCCCGAGCATGCGAAGGCTTCGGGCACCCGCAACGTGCAGCAGTCCCAGCGCGACTACGCGCCCTCCGAGGTGCTGCGCTCGCCGGTCTTCTGGGTGATGTACGCGATGTTCGTGATGGTGGCGGCCGGCGGCCTGATGGCCACGGCCCAGCTCGCGCCGATCGCCCAGGACTTCAAGATCATCGACGTCCCGGTCAACATCATGGGCCTGGTGCTGCCCGCGCTGACCTTCGCGCTGGCCATCGACCGCGTGCTCAACGGGGTGACGCGGCCCTTCTTCGGCTGGGTCTCCGACAAGATCGGACGCGAGCAGACGATGTTCATTGCCTTCGCGCTGGAATCGGTGGGCATCCTGATGCTCTACCACTACGGCCACAACCCGATCCTCTTCGTTGTGCTGACCGGCATCGTGTTCTTCGCCTGGGGCGAGATCTACAGTCTGTTCCCCTCGACCTGCGCCGACACCTTCGGCGGCAGGTACGCGGCCTCCAACGCCGGCATGCTCTACACCGCCAAGGGCACGGCCTCGCTGCTGGTGCCGCTGTCCAGCGTGCTGGCCGCGGCCACCGGCAGCTGGCAGGCGGTCTTCATCGTCGCCAGCGCAGTCAACCTGATCGCGGCGCTGATGGCGTGGTTCGTGCTGCGTCCGATGCGCCGCCGGCATATCGAGCGCAGCCGGCAGCACGCCTAGTCTGGGCCTTTTAGCGCAGGCCGAGGCGCGAGGCGCGCGACCGCAGCCAGGTGGCGCGCGCCGCGTTGCCGGGCTCGACGCGAATCGCGGCGAGGTGCAGGGCACGCATCTGCCCGACTTCCTCGATGTGTATGTCGACTGGGGGCCGGAGTTCGCGGCGCAGCACGGCCTCGCCTTTCCCGAGCTGTCCAGTACGGCCGTGATGGCAGGGCTCGGGCCGCTGGGGCGCGAGTACCTGCTGACCGCCGGCGGCACCTGCTACTTCCGGCTCGACGTGGTGCGCGGGCATCCGGAATCGGGCCAGCTGAAGCGGGTGCCCGGCACGTCGGAGTTTCTCTACCCGGCCTGTGCGGTGTATGCGGTGGGCGCCGATCCGCGCATCGTCGAGCCCGCGCTGGAGGGCCTGCGGCGGGTGACGCGCGCGGAGCCCCGATCGATCCAGAGCCCTGTTTCCCCTCGAAATTGACCGGGGTCAAGGGCCGGCCGGGCCGATTCATCGACATTGCCTCTGTCATGAATCCTCAAACGACACCGAGACACCACGCAGCCGCAGAAGCGGCCGAGGCGCGGTCGATTGCCTGCGCGAATGGCTTCATTCCCCGAATAAATTGGACCGGGCTTGCGGCATTCCCGACACTGACCGGACACCCCCCGGTGTACCCACGATGAATGCCATGGAACACACCTGTACCGCAACTGCCGCCGTGCGCACCGTGCTGGCCCGCCGCATGGACGAGCCCGGCGCGCTGCTGCCCATCCTGCACGAGCTGCAGGACACGCTCGGCCATATCCCGCCGGATGCCGTGCCCGAGATCGCCGGCGCGCTGAACCTCTCGCGCGCCGAGGTGCACGGCGTCATCACCTACTACCACCACTTCCGCACCGAGCCCGCGGGGCGCCACGTGGTCCGGATCTGCCGCGCCGAGGCCTGCCAGGCCATGGGCGCCGACGACCTCCTCGCGCACGCGCAGCAGCGCCTGGGCTGCGCCGCGCACGGCACCACGAAGGACGGCGCCTTCACCCTCGAGCCCGCCTTCTGCCTGGGGCTGTGTGCCTCCTCCCCCGCCCTGGCGATCGACGACGAGCCGCATGCGCGCATGACGCCCCAGGCCTTCGATGCGCTGATTCACGAGACCCAAGGGCTGCAGGAGGCGAAGCGATGAGCATCACCGTGTATGTGCCGCGCGACTCTGCGGCTCTGGCCGTGGGCGCCGACCGCGTGGCCCGCCGGATCGCCGAGGAGGCAGCGCGGCGCGGCCTCGATGTGCAACTGGTGCGCAACGGTTCGCGCGGCCTGTTCTGGCTCGAGCCCCTGGTCGAAGTGGGCACGCCCGCGGGCCGGGTCGCCTACGGCCCCGTCACGGTCACCGACGTGGCCGGCCTGTTCGATGCGGGCTTCCTCGCCGGCGCCGCGCACGCCTTGCACCTCGGCCCGACCGACGAGATCTCCTACCTGAAGAAGCAGGAGCGGCTCACCTTCGCCCGCATGGGCATCACCGACCCGCTGTCGCTCGCGGACTACCAGGCGCACGAGGGCTACGCGGGCCTGCGCCGCGCACTCGCGATGGCGCCTGCGGACATCGTGCAGCAGGTCCTGGACTCGGGCCTGCGCGGCCGCGGCGGCGCGGCCTTCCCGGCCGGCATCAAATGGAAGACCGTGCTCGCCACGCCGGCGGCGCAGAAGTACATCGTCTGCAATGCCGACGAAGGCGACTCGGGCACCTTCTCCGACCGCATGACCATGGAGGGCGATCCCTTCATGCTGATCGAGGGCATGACGATCGCGGGCATCGCCACCGGCGCCACGCAGGGCTATGTGTACGTGCGATCGGAGTACCCCCACGCCATCGCCGCGCTGAACGCGGCCATCGCGCGGGCCGAGGCGGCCGGATTCCTCGGCGACGACATCCTCGGCTCGGGCCGCGCCTTCAGGCTCGACGTGCGCAAGGGTGCCGGCTCCTACGTCTGCGGCGAGGAGACGGCCCTGCTCGAAAGCCTGGAAGGCAAGCGCGGCATCGTGCGCGCCAAGCCGCCGCTGCCGGCCATCGAGGGCCTGTTCGGCCAGCCGACGCTGATCAACAACGTGATCACGCTGGCCAGCGTGCCGCTGATCCTGGCACGCGGGGCCGAGTTCTACCGCGACTTCGGCGTCGGACGTTCGCGTGGCACGCTGCCGATGCAACTGGCCGGCAACATCAAGCACGGTGGGCTGGTCGAGAAGGCCTTCGGGGTCACGCTGCGCGAGCTGCTCTACGATTACGGCGGCGGGTCCGCCTCGGGCCGGCCGATCAAGGCCGTGCAGGTGGGCGGGCCGCTGGGCGCCTACCTGCCCGAATCGCAATGGGACCTGCCGCTGGACTACGAGGCCTACGCCGCCGTGGGCGGCACGGTGGGGCATGGCGGCATCGTGGTCCACGACGACACGGCCGACCTGTCGAAGCTCGCGCGCTACGCGATGGAGTTCTGCGCCATCGAGTCCTGCGGCAAGTGCACGCCCTGCCGCATCGGCTCGACCCGCGGCGTCGAGGTGATCGACAAGATCCGGGCGGACCAGAACCGGCCGCAGCAGGTGATCCTGCTGCGCGACCTGTGCAACACGATGGTCCACGGCTCGCTGTGCGCGATGGGCGGCATGACGCCCTTCCCGGTGCTGTCCGCGCTCGATCATTTCCCCGAGGACTTCGGCGTGGTCGTGCCCGATCGCGAAGCAGCCTGAACAAGAGGACCACGACATGCTCGACCATCTCAAGGAAACCGACTGGGGCACGCCGAAACGCGAGTCCGAACGCGAAGTCACGCTCGAGATCGACGGCAACGAAGTCACCGTGCCGGCCGGCACCTCGCTGATGCGCGCAGCCGTGGATGCCGGCATCCAGGTGCCCAAGCTCTGCGCCACCGACAGCCTGGAGCCCTTCGGCTCCTGCCGGCTGTGCCTGGTCGAGATCGAGGGCCGCAAGGGCTTCCCGGCCTCCTGCACCACGCCGGCCGAGGCCGGCATGAAGGTGCGCACGCAGACGCCGAAGCTGCAGGACCTGCGCAAGGGCGTGATGGAGCTCTACATCTCCGACCATCCGCTGGACTGCCTCACCTGCTCGGCCAATGGCAACTGCGAGCTGCAGGACATGGCGGGCGTCACGGGGCTGCGCAACGTGCGCTACGGCTTCGACGGCGCCAACCACCTGAACAGCAAGAAGGACGAGTCGAATCCGTACTTCAGCTACGACCCGTCGAAGTGCATCGTCTGCAACCGCTGCGTGCGCGCCTGCGAGGAGACGCAGGGCACTTTCGCGTTGACGATCAGCGGCCGCGGCTTCGAGTCACGCGTCTCGCCGGGGCAGGATCAGCCCTTCATGGAATCCGAATGCGTGAGCTGCGGCGCCTGCGTCGAGGCCTGCCCCACGGCCACGCTGCAGGAGAAGTCGGTGATCTGGCTCGGCCAGCCCGAGCACAGCGTCATCACCACCTGCGCCTACTGCGGCGTGGGCTGCGCCTTCAAGGCCGAGATGAAGGGCAACGAGGTGGTGCGCATGGTGCCGTGGAAGGACGGCAAGGCGAACGACGGCCATTCCTGCGTCAAGGGCCGCTTCGCCTGGGGCTATGCGACGCACCAGGACCGCATGCTCAAGCCGATGATCCGCAAGAAGATCACCGATCCCTGGCAGGAGGTGAGCTGGGAGGTCGCGCTGGGCTATGCCGCCGGCGAGTTCAAGCGCCTGCAGGCCCAGTACGGCCGGGACGCCATCGGCGGCATCACCTCCTCGCGCTGCACCAACGAGGAAACCTACCTGGTCCAGAAGCTGGTGCGCGCGGCCTTCGGCAACAACAACGTCGACACCTGCGCGCGCGTGTGCCATTCGCCCACCGGCTACGGCCTCAAGCAGACGCTGGGCGAATCGGCGGGCACCCAGACTTTCAAGTCGGTGGAGAAGGCCGACGTGATCGTGGTGATCGGCGCCAACCCGACCGATGGCCACCCCGTGTTCGCATCGCGCATGAAGAAGCGGCTGCGCGAAGGCGCCAAGCTGATCGTGATCGACCCGCGGCGCATCGACATCGTGAAGTCGCCGCATGTGAAGGCCGCGCATCACCTGCAGCTGAGGCCCGGCACCAACGTGGCGGTGGTCACCGCGCTGGCGCACGTGATCGCGACCGAGGGCCTGATCGCCGAGGACTACGTGGCCGAGCGCTGCGACCTCGCCTCCTTCGCCGAGTGGCGCGCCTTCGTCTCGAAGCCCGAGAACTCGCCCGAGGCCACCGAGGCGGCCACCGGCGTGCCGGCCGAAGAGATGCGCGCCGCAGCGCGCCTGTACGCCACGGCCGGCAACGGCGCGATCTACTACGGCCTCGGCGTCACCGAGCACAGCCAGGGCTCGACCACCGTGATGGGCATCGCCAACCTCGCGATGGCGACCGGCAATGTGGGGCGCGAGGGCGTGGGCGTCAATCCGCTGCGCGGGCAGAACAACGTGCAGGGCTCCTGCGACATGGGTTCCTTCCCGCACGAACTGCCGGGCTACCGGCATGTGTCGGACAGCACTTCGCGCGCCTCCTTCGAGGCGGCCTGGGGCGTGCGCATCGACCCCGAGCCGGGCCTGCGCATCCCCAACATGTTCGACGCCGCGATCGGCGGCAGCTTCAAGGGCCTGTACTGCGAGGGCGAGGACATCGTGCAGTCGGACCCGAACACCCAGCATGTGGCGGCGGCCATGATGGCGATGGAGTGTGTCGTGGTGCAGGACCTGTTTCTCAACGAGACCGCGAAGTACGCGCATGTGTTCCTGCCCGGCTCCTCCTTCCTGGAGAAGGACGGCACCTTCACCAACGCCGAGCGCCGCATCTCGCGCGTGCGCAAGGTCATGCCGCCCAAGGCGGGCTATGCGGACTGGGAGGTGACGGTGAAGCTGGCGCAGGCGCTGGGCTACCCCATGGACTACCGCAGCCCTGAAGAGATCATGGACGAGATCGCCGCGCTGACGCCGACCTTCCGCGGCGTGAGCTACAAGCGCCTCGACGAGCTCGGCAGCATCCAGTGGCCCTGCAACGAGGAGGCGCCCGAGGGCACGCCCACCATGCACATCGACAGCTTCGTGCGCGGCAAGGGCCGCTTCATCGTCACGCAGTACGTGGCGACCGACGAGAAGGTCACGCGCAAGTTTCCCCTGCTGCTCACCACCGGCCGGATCCTGTCGCAGTACAACGTCGGCGCCCAGACGCGGCGCACCGACAACAACCAGTGGCACAGCGAGGACCGGCTGGAGATCCACCCGCACGACGCCGAGGAGCGCGGCATCCGGAACGACGACTGGGTCGGCATCCAGAGCCGCGCCGGCGAGACGGTGCTGCGCGCCACGGTGTCCGAGCGCATGCAGCCGGGCGTGGTCTACACCACCTTCCACTTCCCGGAGTCGGGCGCCAACGTCATCACCACCGACAACTCCGACTGGGCCACCAACTGCCCCGAGTACAAGGTCACGGCGGTGCAGGTCATGCCGGTGATGCAGCCCTCCGCGTGGCAGCAGGAGTACAGCCGCTTCAACGAGACGCAGCAGGCGCTGCTGACGGCCGCGGCGCGGGACGACGCGACGGTCGGGGCCAAGTGACATGAATGACATGAATGACATGAATGCCATGAGCATGGCTGCCCTGCCCTCCGCCGTCACCTATGCCGACGCCCCGCCCTGCGAAGGCGCGATGCTGCTGCCGGTGCGCGGCGTGCGCGGCGGCCTGGCCTTCGCGGTGCAGGACTGGGTGGCGCAGGAGGTGCCGGTCGCGCTGGAGTTCAACGGCATCTCGCACGCGGTGATGCTGGCGACGCCGCTGGACCTGGAGGACTTCGCGCTCGGCTTCTCGCTGACCGAGGGCATCCTCGACGGTGCGCACGAGCTTTATGGCGTGGAGGCCGAGCCCTCGGCGCTCGGCATCACCGTGCGCCTGGACGTGGCCAGCGCCGCCTTCGCCCGCCTCAAGCAGAAGCGCCGCTCGATGGCCGGGCGCACCGGCTGCGGCCTGTGCGGCACCGAGAGCCTGGCCCAGGTGTCGCGCGAGCTGCCGGTCCTGGCGGGCGGCATGCGGCTGGAGCGCCGGGCGATCGCGCGGGCGATGTCGCGGCTGCAGGCGCAGCAGACCCTGCAGCAGGCCACCGGCGCGGTGCATGCGGCCGCCTGGTGCTCGGCCGAGGGCGAGGTGGTGTTCCTGCGCGAGGACGTCGGGCGCCACAACGCGCTCGACAAGCTGGTGGGTGCGCTGGCGGCCGCCGAGGTCGAGGCTTCGGCCGGCTTCATCGCCGTCACCAGCCGGGCCAGCTTCGAGATGGTGCAGAAGACCGCCATGGCCGGCGTCTCGCTGCTGGCCGCCGTGTCGGCGCCGACTTCCTTCGCGGTCCAGACCGCGCAGCGGGCCGGTCTGACGCTGGTCGGCTTCGCGCGCAAGGACGACCTGGTGGTCTATTGCCTGCCGGAGCGCCTGGCGGCGGCACCGGAAGCACTGGCTCATTGAACGAAGAGGAAGAAAGGCAGCAGCGCATGCACGACCCGACGGCCCAACTGGTCAAGATGGCCAACCAGATCGGCAGCTTCTTCCAGGCCCAGACGCCGGCCGATCCGGCTGCCGCTGCGCAGGCGGTCGCTGCGCATTTGAAGTCCTTCTGGGCGCCCAGCATGCGTGGGCAATTGATCGGCCAGCTCGACGCCGGTGGCGCCACCCAGCTGCTGCCGATCGTCGCATCGGCAGTTCGAAGCCACCGGGCGAAGCTGCTGCCCCAGGCCTCGAGTTAGCTCGGGTGCGGAACCCTGGAATCCTCGTGCGCCTGGAGAAGTGACTCGTAGTAGAGGCACAGCGGCATGGCGATGAACACCATGCCCGCGACGTAGATGATCAGGCTCGTTACCGGGAAGTCGGCCCGCTCCCAGTAGGGAATGGAGGCGGCCGCGGCGCCGATGGCAATGAGCGCGATCACGGTCTTCAAGGCCCAGCCCATGAAGGTGGTCCACCGGTCGCCCGAAAGGGCATCGCGTGCGCAGTCCCGAGGGTCTTCGCCCTTGTCGCCCTTGTCTTGGTCCATGGTGTCTCCTTGGTGAGGCGCTGCCTCTGACCATGCCACGGGCTCGGACCCCGGTCAACCTGGAAGCCCCGCGGTCGGCGCTGCGCTAAAGTCGTACGACCAATTTCACACGACCCATGACGGCCCGCTTCCAGTCCATCACCCCCGGCGCCCGCTTGTCCGACCGGGTGGCCGATGCGCTGGCGGCCGAGATCAAGGCCGGGCGGCTGGTCGCCGGCGAGAAGCTGCCGACCGAGGCGGCCCTGGTGGAGCAGTTCGCCGTCAGCCGCACCGTGGTGCGCGAGGCCATCTCGCGGCTCAAATCCCTGGGCCTGGTGGATTCCCGCCAGGGCAGCGGCATGTACGTGTGCGAGACGGGCTTCGCGCCGCTCAGCTTCGACGCGCGCTACGCCGGTTCGAAGACGGCGGTGATCCAGATGGTGGAAGTGCGGCGCGCGCTCGAAGCCGAAGTCGCCGCGCTGGCCGCGCAGCGGCGCACGCCGGCCGACGTGCGCCGCATCCGCAGCGCCGTGGCCGCCTTGGCAAAGGCGGTGCAGGCCGGCGGCGACGGAGCGGAGCAGGACGTGGCCTTCCACCGCGCGATCGCCGATGCCGCGCGCAATCCCTTCCTGCTGGACACGCTGCAGTACCTGGGCCAGTTCCTCTACGGCGCCACGCGGGTGACCCGCGCCAACGAAGCACGCCGCGCGGATTTCGCACAGCAGGTCGCCGAGGAGCACCGCGCCATCGTCGAAGCCATCGACGCCGGCGATGCCGCGAAGGCGCGCCTCGCCGCGGCGGGCCACATGGACGGCGCCATCCGGCGCATCGAACAGGCGGACCCCGCCTTCTGGCAGCAGGAGGGCGAGGCCCTCGCCCGTCCGCTCACCGGCGGATTGCCCGTCACGTCCTGATTCCGCGCGTCTGCCGGGCGGGCTCGCGAGGGCCGTGCTCGGGTTATCCCTTGGTTTTCACATGGTCTCAAATTTGTATGATGACCATATGAGATGACAAGAGCCGACGGCAATTCGGCCATCGAGACCGCACAACACCCGGAGACCTGCCAATGACCGCATCCATCCTCGCCGGCGCGAAGCCGGCCGACGACGACCTCGAGCGCCGTGCCTACGGCAAGGTGTTCTGGCGTCTCGTGCCCTTCCTCATGCTGTGCTACGTGATCGCCTACCTCGATCGCGTGAACGTCGGCTTCGCCAAGCTGCAGATGGGGCAGGACCTGGGCTTCAGCGAAACGGTGTTCGGGCTCGGCGCGGGCATCTTCTTCCTCGGCTACTTCCTGTTCGAGGTGCCGAGCAACCTGCTGATGAACAAGGTCGGCGCGCGCATCTGGATCGCGCGGATCATGATCACCTGGGGCCTGCTCTCGGCGTGCTTCATGTTCGTGAAGACGCCCACCAGCTTCTACGTCCTGCGCTTCCTGCTCGGCCTGGCCGAGGCCGGCTTCTACCCGGGCGTGATCCTCTACCTCACCCACTGGTATCCGGCGCACCGGCGCGCCAAGATCATCGCGGTCTTCATGTCGGCGATTCCCGTCGCGGGCATCTTCGGCAACCCCCTGTCGGGCTGGATCATGGACGGCTTCCACGGCGTCTCATCGCTGCAAGGTTGGCAATGGATGTTCCTGGTCGAGGCGGTGCCGGCGGTGCTGATCGGGCTGGTCGTCCTGTTCTATCTGGACAACGGCATCGCCAAGGCCAAGTGGCTCGATGCGGACGAGAAGAGACTGCTGGCGCGCGAGGTCGAGCTCGACCAGCAATTCGGCCAGCGCGGCCCGCACTCGGTGGCCGGCGTGTTCAAGGACGCCCGCATCTGGTGGATGGCGCTGATCTACTTCAGCTTCGTCATGGGCCAGTACGCGCTGACCTTCTGGCTGCCGACGCTGATCAAGACCACCGGCGTCAAGGGCAACCTGAACATCGGGCTGTTGAGCGCGGTGCCCTTCGTCTGCGCCATCGTGGCCATGAACCTGTTCGGCCGCAGCGCCGACAAGCGCCGCGAGCGGCGCTGGCACCTGATCGTTCCTGCCCTCATGGGGGCCGTCGGCTTCATCGTCGCCGCCTCGTACACCCGCAACACCGCCGTCTCGCTGGCCTTCCTCTCGCTCGCCGCGGCGGGCGTACTGACCTGCGCGCCGCTGTTCTGGTCGCTGCCCACCGCTTTTCTCTCGGGCACCGCGGCGGCCGCCGGCATCGCCGCCATCAATTCGGTGGGCAATCTGGCCGGCTTCGTGAGCCCCTACCTCATCGGCTACCTGAAGGACGCGACCGGCAGCACGCAGGTCGGCATGTATGTGCTGGCGGGCGCGCTCGTGGTGGGCGCCATCGCGGTATGGTTGACGCCGAAGCAACTCGTCAATCGCTGAGCCGGTTTTCGCACAAGGAGTTTTCGCATGACTTCCACCATCGGCCTGATCGGCCTCGGCGCCATGGGCGGCGGCATGGCGCAGTCGCTGCGCCGCGCGGGCTTCGCGCTGAACGTATACGACGTGCGCGCCGAAGCGGCGCGGGCCTTTGCCATGGATGGCGGCAACGCCTGCGCCACGCTGGCCGAGCTGGGCGAGAAGAGCGAGGTCGTGGTCTGCGTCGTGGTCAACGCCGCACAGACCGAGGCGGTGCTGTTCGGCGCCGACGGCGCGCCCGGCTGCGCCGCCTCGATGAAGCCCGGCAGCGTGTTCGTGATGTGCTCGACGGTGGACCCGAACTGGTCGATCGCGCTCGAGGCGCGCCTGGCCGAGAAGGGCATCCTCTACATCGACGCGCCGATCTCCGGCGGCGCCGCCAAGGCCGCCAGCGGCGAGATGACGATGATGACCGCCGGCTCGCCCGAGGCCTACGCCAAGGCCGGGGCCGTGCTCGATGCGATGGCCGCCAAGGTCTACCGCCTGGGGGACAAGGCCGGCGCGGGCAGCAAGGTGAAGATCATCAATCAGCTGCTGGCCGGCGTGCACATCGCCGCGGCGGCCGAGGCCATGGCGCTGGGCCTGCGCGAGGGCGTGGACGCGGCCGCGCTGTACGAAGTCATCACGCACAGCGCCGGCAACAGCTGGATGTTCGAGAACCGCATGGCCCACGTGCTGGCAGGCGACTACACGCCGCTGTCGGCGGTCGACATCTTCGTGAAGGACCTGGGCCTGGTGCTCGACACCGCGCGGGCCAGCAAGTTTCCGCTGCCGCTGGCGTCCACCGCGCACCAGATGTTCATGCAGGCCTCCACCGCAGGGTTCGCGCGGGAGGACGACAGCGCGGTCATCAAGATCTTTCCGGGCATCGAGCTGCCGTCGCGTTCCAAGCCGCTGGAGTCCCCATGAGCGCGAAGATCCTGCTCGGCTGCATCGCCGACGATTTCACCGGCGCCACCGACCTCGCCAACAACCTCGTGCGCGCCGGCATGCGCGTGGTGCAGACCATCGGCGTGCCGGCCGGGCCGCTCGCGGCCGAGGTCGACGCGGTGGTGGTCGCACTCAAGTCGCGCACCATCGCGCCGGCCGAGGCAGTGGCGCAATCGCTCGAGGCCCTGCGCTGGCTGCAGGCGCAGGGGGCGCGGCAGATTTACTTCAAGTACTGCTCCACCTTCGACAGCACGCCCGCAGGCAACATCGGCCCGGTGACGGAGGCACTGATGGAGGCGCTGGGCTGCGACTTCACGATCGCCACGCCCGCCTTCCCGGACAACAAGCGCACGGTGTTCAAGGGCTACCTGTTCGCCGGCGAGGTGCTGCTCAACGAAAGCGGCATGCAGAACCATCCGCTGACGCCGATGACCGACCCCAACCTCGTGCGTGTGTTGCAGGCGCAGACGCGGCGCCGGGTGGGGCTGATCGACCACGCGGTGGTCGCGCGCGGCGCGCCGGCGGTGCGCGAGCGCATCGCGCAGCTCCGGGCGGAGGGCATCGGCATCGCGATCGTCGATGCGGTCTCCAACGACGATCTGCTGCGCCTCGGCCCGGCGCTCGCGGACATGCCGCTGGTCACCGCGGGCTCGGGCGTGGCAATCGGGTTGCCGGGCAACTTCGGCATCGCGCCCTCGTCCGCCGCCGGCGTGTTGCCGCCCGCGGGCGGCTTGCAGGCCGTGGTCTCGGGCAGCTGCTCGCTGGCCACCAACCGGCAGGTGCTGAGCTTCATCCAGGCGGGCCACCCCGCGCTCGCGATCGATCCGCTGCGCATCGCCGCGGGCGTCGATGTGGCGGCCGAGGCGCTGGCCTGGGCCGCGCCGCTGCTGGCGGATGGGCCGGTGCTGGTCTATTCGACGGCTGAGCCCGGCGCGGTGAAATCGGTGCAGGGCCGGCTCGGCGTCGACGAGGCCGGCGCGATGGTGGAACGCACCATCGCCAGGATCGCGCGCGGGCTCGTTGCGCTCGGCGTGCGGCAACTGGTGGTAGCCGGCGGGGAGACCTCGGGCGCCTGCGTGCAGGCGCTGGGCATCGCGCAGCTGCAGATCGGCGCGCAGATCGACCCCGGCGTGCCCTGGTGCCATGCCCCGGCAGAGGCGGCGGGCGGCGCCGGGCTGCATATCGCGCTCAAGTCAGGCAACTTCGGCACCGACGATTTTTTCAGCAAAGCCTTTACAGTTCTCGAATGACCGAGAGCCAGGCGCGCGAAGAAATCTGCCGCATCGGCCGCAGCCTGTTCGAGCGCGGCTATGTGCATGCCACTGCCGGCAACATCAGCGTGCGGCTGGACGACGGCTTCCTCATCACGCCCACCGACGCCTGCCTGGGCTTCCTCGAACCGGCGAAGCTCGCGCGGCTCGACGTCGACTTGAACCAGAGCGGTGGCGATCGCGCCAGCAAGACCATCGCGCTGCATGCCCGCATCTACGCCGCCGCCACGCGCTTCGACACCGGCACGGGCTGCGTGATCCACACCCACAGCACGCATTGCGTGGCGCTCACGCTGGAAGCGCCGGGAGAGGAGCTGCTGCCGGCCCTCACGCCTTACTTCGTGATGAAGGTCGGCCATGTGCCCGTGATCCCCTACCACCGGCCCGGCGCGCCCGAGGCCGCCGAGCGGGTCGCGCAAGCCATCGCGCGCTACGGCGCTCAAGGCACGCCGATCCGCGCCGTGATGCTGGAGCGCCTCGGCCCCAACGTCTGGCACGACACGCCTGCCGCGGCCATGGCCGTGCTCGAGGAGCTCGAAGAGACCGCCAGGCTGTGGGCATTGAACAAGCAGTCGGCCCAGCCGCTGGCACCACCACAGATCGACGAGCTGCGCCGTCATTTCGGCGCGCGCTGGTAAGAAAACGAAGGACACATCCCCATGCCCCGATTCGCCGCCAACCTCTCGATGCTCTATCCCGAGCTCGATTTCCTCGACCGCTTCGAAGCCGCCGCGAAGGATGGCTTCCAGGCCGTCGAGTACCTCTTCCCCTATCCCTACGAGCGGCGCGAGCTGGCCGCCCGGCTCTCGGCCAACGGCCTGCAGCAGGTGCTCTTCAACGGCCCGCCCGGCGACTGGGACGGCGGCGAGCGCGGCCTGGCCTGCCTGCCGGGCCGCGAGGCCGAGTTCCGCGAGGGCGTGCTGAAGGCGCTGGACTATGCCGAGGCCCTGGACTGCCCCCGCGTGCATGTGATGGCGGGCCTGGTGCCCTCGGACGTGGAGCGCGAGGCGGTGCAACCCACCTACATCGACAACCTGCGCTGGGCCGCGGCCGAGGCCGCCAAGGCCGGGCGCGACCTGCTGATCGAGCCCATCAACACCCGCGACATCCCGCGCTTCTTCCTGAACCGGCAGGACCATGCGCACGAGATCGTCGACCTGGTGGGCGCGCCCAACCTCAAGGTGCAGATGGACCTCTACCACTGCCAGATCGTCGAGGGCGACGTCGCGATGAAGATCCGCAAGTACCTGCCCACCGGCCGCGTCGGCCATTTCCAGATCGCCGGCGTGCCCGAGCGCCACGAGCCCGACATCGGCGAGCTGAACCATCCCTACCTGTTCCGGGTGATCGACGAGGTGGCGGCGCAATGCGGCTGGGAAGGCTGGGTCGGCTGCGAATACCGGCCGGCGCGCGGCGCGGTGGCGCGGGGCAGCTCCGACGGCCTGGGCTGGCTGCGCGAGTTGCAGCGCGGCTGAAGCTGCAGCGGGGCCGCATCCGCCCCATTGCGCCCAACCGCCGCTGGCCGCTGCGAGCCTGCGCGCTGCGTGGCAACAAGTTGGCGCGCAAATCTGGCGAATCGTGGCATTTCACACAACCAAGCTTCGCCTTTTTGCGTAATCCCCTGCAACGCTGAACCGCGCGGATCGTTATTCAAACGAGCCCGGCACGATTGATGCAAGGCAATCGGCAAGCGGGGATTCGTGTCAGCTGTTTGATTCAGTCATCCATTTTTTGCCGCCCGCAGGAGACGACCATGTCGCACAGTTCTTCTTCGATGCAGACTGCAGCCGCGTTCGAGATCCGGTTCCAGTCCTTGTTCAACCAGGGGCGCGCGCTGGCCTTCCCGTGCGACAGCACGGGCATGGTCAACCTCGACGCGATGAGCGAGAGGGCTCGCAACAACTACCTCTTCGCTCGCGGGATGATCGGTCGCGAGTACGCGACGCCTTTCGTCCAGGCCCGCGAGCCTCATTGAACCGGCAGTGACGAAATCGTCAAGCCGCTGACGCGATTTGACGATCTGATGAAACCCGCGCGCGCCGGGCGCCGCCGCCGTCAGCGGACCCCGGCCGCCTTCAGCAGGAAATCGGTCACGTTCTCGGTCAGATAGCGGCGGTCCTTCTCGTTGCTCATGGAAGCGTCGCGAAAGAAGGCCACCTGGGCCGCATGGTCGGCGTAGAACTGGGTCGCGGCCCAGAGGTGGAAGAGGAAGAGCAGCGGGTCCACCGGGTCCATCAGCCCGCGCTGGGCCCAGTTCCGGATGACCGCGGCGGCCTGCTCGGTGCGCTGCCTGCTCGCCCCCATCATTTCCCGGATCGCCGGCGCCCCTCGCATCATCTCGGCAGTGAAGATCCGTGAGCGCAGCGGGTGATCGAAGGAGAACTGCATCCTGCGCTGGATCAGCTCGCTCAGCACCTTGCGCGGACCCAAGGCCTCGTCGCTGAAGCCGAAGACGCCGATCCAGTCGTTGACGATGTCCTGCAGCACCTGGCGGTAGAGCGCCTCCTTGCTCTCGATGTAGTAGTGCAACTGCGCCTTTGACAAGCCGGCCTTGTCGGCGATCGCCTGGGTCGAGGCCCCGGCCAGGCCCTCGGCCGCGAAGACCTCGATGGCTGCCTGATGGATCAGGCCCAGCATCTGCGTGTAGTTGCGCGCACGGCCGCGGGTGGCGCCGGCGAGGGCTCCGCCGGTCGTGCTGGGGGCCGCCTTGGCGCGGAGACGTGTCGCATTCATGAGACAGGGCCTGTTCGTGGAGCGAGCTTGGGAAAATTATCCGTTCGATTAAAAAAGAGCAGAGAAGATTTTTCTGTTAGCTAAGGAGATCGAAGACAGATTTGCTCAATCGGTCAATTTTGAGTCTCAATTTCTCAAGCATCCAACTACCAGGTGAACTGACAACGACGGGCGCATCAGGCGTTGTCCGACAAGGAGCGGGAAGCCCCCGGTCAACAAGGAGAACTTCCGCTATCGAAGGCTTTCGCGCGCTGCTCAGATCGACGACAGAGATGCGCCGGGACCTTGCTGCCGCCAGGAGTCCGCCATGAACATTCCCATGCCTGTGCAAGCGACCGCCGCCTGCGCCGCCGTGACCGCAACCCGGCTGCGTGAAGCCGCGCAGGCGCAAATCGTCCGCTCCTTCCGCGCGCAACTCGGCGGCGGGCCTGAGCCGTCGGACGAGCAGCTGATCCTTTTCGCCCGTCTTGCGGTGTCCGAGGTGCGGCTGCAGCGCCGGCTCCTGGCGTCCGCCTCGGCGGAGCCGCAGGACGGCGAGACCGCCCTCCGCTGGGAGCGCTGACATGAGCGCCGCCGCGATCTTCCCCGAGCGGCAGAAGCCGCCAGCTGCCGTTGCCTTCGGCAGCCTGCTCGATCTGGCGCGCTTCCACGGCGAGCCCGCGGAAGGCGAGGTCTGCGAAGCCTGCCAGACCATCAATGCGCGCCACGCGCGCTTCTGCAAGGGCTGCGACGGCAAGCTGCCGGCCTATTTCGCGACCGTCGACAGCGAGACCCATCCCTCGCCGCTGATGAGCGCGGGCGACGCCGAGGTGCGCCGCTCCCGCTACGCCGTCTTCGCGCTGATCGGTCTCTGGGGCACCGTGGCCGCGGTGGCGCTGATCCTGGCCCGTGGGCCGCGGGAGGTCGGTGTGCCCACACGCCCGCTGGCGCATGCGGCGCTGCCGGCGCCCATCGAGCGCACGGTGGCGCGGGTCGATCCCATGGCTGCCGCCGAAACCGCGCGGGTCGTGCAAAGCCTCGTGCCGGTTGCTGCAGCCCCTTCCGATGCGGCGCCGGCCCTGGCACCTACGCCGGCCGAAGAGAATGCGCCCGAGGCGTCGCCGGTGAACCTTCGCCCTGCGCGCACATCCGCGCCGCCGCCCCCGAAGCCCGGCGCGGTGAGAAGCGCCGGCGTGGCGAGTCCCGTGGCCCGCTGCGACGGCCTCGGCTTCATCGGCCGCGCGGTCTGCATGAACAACCAATGCGCGCGGCCGGAAATGCGGCGCAGCGCCCAGTGTGCCGAGACGGTACGGCAGCAGAGGCTCGGCGAAGCGCGGCGCAATCCGAAGCTGATGGGCTGATTCGCGCCCCGGTGAGCCGTGGCGGCCACGGCGAGCGACGCCGTCAGCCCGCCGCTGCGTGCCCCGCCGCCTGCGCCAGCACCCGCGCCGTCGCCTGGGCCGCGACCTCCAGCCTCTTCACGTCGCGCTCGGTCAGGTCGACGGTGCGCTCGACCGCAAAGCCGCACAGCGTCCCGTAGATGCTGCCGTCCGGCATTACCACCGGCACGCTGATGTGGGTGCCGATGGGCTTGGTCACTTCGGGCAGGGGCTGCCGGGTGCGCAGAACGCGCAGATCGTGGGCGAGATTCGGAACGCGGCCGTCGAGCACCTGCTGGCAGATGCTGTCTTCCATGGTGTGGGAGTCGCCGACGTGGATGATGCCCATGGACGGGGCGGTGGCGACATGCCGGAACACGCGGTGCCCGTCGACGAATTCGGAGACGAAGAAAACGTCCATCCCGAGCTGTTCGCGGATCAGCTCCAGCATCGAGGACAGGGCCTGCACCACCAGCGGACCATCGCAGTCGAGCGTGCCGATGGCCGGCCTGCCGCTTCCCGATGGGTTGCCGTCGAACCCGATGTCGTCCCCGCTCCTGCTGCGCATGCTGATCCCTCAAGCCAGGCGCCATCGTAAGGCTTGAGAGCGAAATTCATTTCCTTCAATAAGTAAATCGCTGTCGGGTCCACGCAACTGTTCACGCTGGGCCGGATTCCCTGCGGGCGGGCAAGGTGCCGCTGCCCGCCTGCTCCAGCTTGGCCTTCAGCTGCGAGACGGCCCGCGCCGACTCGGCCTCGACGCGGCCGCGGATGCTCAGTGCATTGAGGATCGCGAACAGCAGGTTGGGCGATCGGTATTCGAAGCTGCGTTCGAAGCGCGTGCCGCTCGCGGTGGCCGACAGCGCATAGCTGACCACGCCCGCCTCGCGATCCCCGATGCGCCCGGCAATGCGCCACAGCCGATCGGGCTCGCGCGCCACCACGCGCCAGGTGGCGCGCCCGCGGCGCCCTGCGACCTCGAAATCCTCGACCACCGACTCGCCCACCTGCAGGGGATGGTCGGTCGCGCCGCTCACCGCGAGCGAGGACGGGTGCCACTCGGGCCAGTGGCCGGGCGTCGTGACGTAGGCAAAGACGGCGGACGGCGGCCGCGCGATGTCGGCGCTGTTGACGATGCGGGTGCGGCCCGCACCCAGCGGGATGAACAGTGCGGCGACTGCGATCGCCAGCGCGAGAACGACCATCAGCAGGCGTTTCATGTCGGGCCTCCATGCGTGATGCGACCCATCGTCTACGCGGCGCGCCCGGCGCCGGATTCGGCGCGCGGAGTGCGTGCCCAGGTCTTACCATGGGCGCTCTTCGCTCGGCAAGTGCGCCGCACCGCCCTTGCCGGCCTCGTGGAGGAACACCATGCCCATCCAGCTCAATCACACGATCGTCCCGGCGCGTGATCCGAAGGCCTCCGCCGTCTTCCTGGCGGAGCTGCTCGGGCGCAACGAGCCCACCACCTTCGGACCTTTCCATTGCGTGCAGCTCGACAACGGCGTCACGCTCGACTACATCCGCAGCGAGGAGCGGATCCCGATCGAGCACTACGCCTTCCTGGTGAGCGAGGAGGAGTTCGACGAGATCTTCGGGCGTATCCGGGCCCGCGGGCTGCGCTACTGGGCCGACCCCGGCCAGCAGCAGCCCGGGCGGATCAACCACCACGACGGCGGCCGCGGCGTCTACTGGGACGACCCCGACGGCCATCGGCTCGAGATCATCACCCGGCCGTACGGCAGTGGTCGCGCCTGAACCCGCCGATTGCGAGGTGCTGGTGGTCGGTGCCGGGCCCGCCGGCAGCGCCTGCGCGCAGATGCTGGCGCGCGCAGGGGTGGATGTGCTGCTCGTCGACCGGCAGGACTTCCCGCGCGAGAAGGTCTGCGGCGACGGGCTGATCCCCGACGCCCAGCGCGCGCTCGCGCGCCTGGGCGTGCTCGATGCCGTGCTGGCGCGCGCCGCCGTGGCCAGCCATGTGGGCTGCGTGGCGTCGCGCGGCGGCCGGCTGGAGGTGCCCGCCAAGCTGGCGGTGCTGCCGCGCCGCGAGCTCGACCAGATCGTGCGCCGCGCCGCGCTCGAGGCCGGCGCGCGCTGGTTCGCGCCGGCGCGCTTCGAGGCGCCGCTGGCCGATGCGAACGGGCGCATGGCGGGCGGGCGGCTGCGGCTCGCCGACGGCACCGCGCGCGAGCTGCGGGCGCGCTGGACCGTGCTGGCCACCGGCGCGGCGGCGCCGCCGCTGCTGGCCGCGGACATGTGCAGCCGGCGTGCACCCAGCGGCGTTGCCTTGCGGGGTTACGTGAGGAACGAGGCGATGGCCGGGCGCCTGCGCCAGCTCGAGGTCGTCTGGGATCGGGCGCTGCGGGGCGGCTACGGCTGGATCTTTCCCTGCGGCGCGGGCGTGTTCAACATCGGCGTCGGCTCGCTGAAAGGCGAGGGCGGCAGCGAGTCGGATCTCAATCTGCGCGAGCTGTTCGCGGCCTTCACGCGCGTCCACGCGCCGGCGCGCGAGCTGATGCAGGGCGGCCGGCTGCAGGGCGAGCTCAAGGGCGCGCCGCTGCGCTGCTCGCTCGAAGGGGCGCGCTGGTCGCGGCCCGGCCTGCTGGTGGCGGGCGAGGCGGCGGGCAGCACTTATTCCTTCACCGGCGAGGGCATCGGCAAGGCGCTGGAGTCCGGCATGCTCGCGGCCGAGGCCATCGGCGGAGCGGCGGGCGCCGACGACGCTTCGGTACGTGCGCGCTACGAGGCGGCCCTGGCGGCGCTGCGGCCGCGCTTCGCAGCCTACGAGCACGCCAATCGCATCAACGACCACCCCTGGATCGCGGACTTCGTGATCTGGCGCGCCCGCCGCAGCCCGGGCATCGTGCGCCGGCTCAGCGGGGTGCTCGAGGAAAGTTACAGCCCCGGCCAGCTGGTGACGGCGCGCGGGCTGCTGCGCCTGCTGCTGCCGGTCAGCTGAAGCGAGGAGGAGGCTTCAGCGCTTGGTGGCGAGCGCGCGGCCCAGCGCGAACACCGAGTTGGGCGCGTTCACGCGCGGCCGCTTGGGGAGTGGCGTGGTGGCCGGCACGCGCCTGATGGCCGGGCCGTCCTCGACCTTCACGCCCTTGGCCAGCTGTTCCATGACCAGGCTCTGCAGCGTGACCGAATCCAGGAACTCCACCGTGCGGCGGTTCAGCGAGGCCCAGAGCTCCTCGGTGCTGCAGCGGCCGTCGGCGCCGGCATCGGGCTCGCTTTTCTCCGAAGGCTCGTCCTCGATGGAAAAGATGATGTCCGCCACCGTGATGTCGGCCGCCTTGCGGCCCAGCGAATAGCCGCCGCCGGGACCACGGGTGGACTCGACCAGCTTGTGGCGGCGCAGCTTGCCGAACAGCTGTTCGAGGTACGAAAGGGAGATGCGCTGCCGCTGGCTGATGGCGGCCAGCGTGACTGGCCCCGTGCGCTCACGCAGCGCCAGGTCGATCATGGCAGTGACTGCGAAACGGCCTTTGGTGGTGAGTCGCATGAAAAGACTTTCCTGTTTGTTGTGCGGTGCAGGCTGCTGTTGTCGTGGCAGGCGCAAGGGCCCTTGTTGTGCAGCGGATCATGCCTTGGGAGTGTGAGCCCCGGATTAGGTTCCCCGCCCTGGCAGAAGCCCGATGCTACCGCGACCAGCGACGCAGGCCCAGTTCCCCGGCCAGGCGCTGGTAATCCTCGATGCGAAGGCGCACGAAATCCTCCAGCGCGGCGCCGGTGAGCGGCTCGAAGGGGTGCAGGCCATGGCGCTCGCGCAGCGCGGCATAGCCGGGGCTGGCGACCGCCTGCCGGAAGGCCTCGGTCCAGGCGCGCACGGCGCTTTCGGGGGCGTCGGCGCCAAGGTACAGGCCGCGCACGGTCAGCCAGACCAGCTCGATGCCCTGCTCGCGCGCGGTCGGTATGCCGGCCAGGGCGCCCGACAGCCGGGCCTCGGCCAGCACCGCCAGGATGCGCAGCGGCGCGCCGCCGGCCTGGGCCTGCAGCGCCTCGGCTGCGTCGCCCGGGAACACGTCCACGTGCCGGCCCTGCAGCGCCGCCAGGGCGTCGCCGCCGCCCTCGAAAGCCACGAAGCGCATCGCCTTGTGGTCGCGCCCGGCGGCGCGCACCAGCAGCGCGGCCTTGACCCAGTCCTGGCTGCCGACGGTGCCGCCCGCGCCGAAGGCCAGGCGCCCGGGGTCCTGGCGCAGGGCGGCGACCAGGTCGGCGAGCGTCCTGAAGGGCGCGTCGCGATGCACGGCAATCACGCCGTAGTCGGTGCCCAGTGTGGCGATCCAGCGCACGGCCGAGGGCGAATGCGGCCCGAAGCGGCCCTGCGCCAGGTTCAGCAGCGAGCCGCTGGAGAAGGCGACGAGGGTCGAGGGCCCGCCCAGGCGTCCGGTCGCGACGCGGTCGAAGGCCACGGCGCCGATGCCGCCGGGCAGGTAGCGGCGCGCCAGCGGCGGCCGCGCCGGCCGCACCGCCTGCAGGGCTTCGCGGGCAAGCATGCAGCTCAGGTCGAAGCCGCCGCCGGGCTTGGCCGGGACCACGCATTCGGCGGGGCCGTTCGAGGGATCGTCTTCCGCTGCCAGGGCGGTGCGCAGGGGCGTGCCGCCGAGGGCCGCGAGCGCGCACAGCACGCGCAGCGTTGCGCGGCGTGAGCGGGCAAAGGTGGGCCTGCCTTGCATGGGGCTCATCTCGTCCTCGGCCACCACAGGATGGCATGCAGCCCGCTGCCGGCCTCGCGCGCTTCCAGCCGCAGCGCACCCTGGTGGCGCTCGGCGATCGCGCGCGCGATCGCCAGGCCCAGTCCCGAGCCGCCGCCGGCCGCGCGCTTGCCGCGCCGGAAGCGCTGGCCCAGCAGGGCGCGCTCCTCGGCGCTCAGGCCGGGGCCGTCGTCCTCCACGTTGAGGCTGAAGCCCTGCGCGTCGGCCGCGGCGAACAGGGTCACGGTGCCGCCCGCGGGCGTGTTGGCGATCGCGTTGGCCACCAGGTTCGCCAGCGCCTCGCGCAACAGGCCGCGGTCCGCCACTGCCGGGAATTCGGGCGCAGGCGCGTGGATCCCGAGGTCGATCTGCTTGGCGCGCGCCTGCGGCAGGAAGTCCAGCGCCACCTCGCGCAGCAAGGCCGCCAGGTCCAGCGGCCCGGCTTCCAGCGCGGCGGTGTCGCTGCGGCCCAGCGCCAGCAGCTGCTGGGTGCTGCGGGTGGCGCGGCCGATCTCCGCGCCCAGCGCGCGCAGCGCGGCCCGCACCTGCTCGCCGTCCTGCTCGCGCTGGGCGTAGTCGGCCTGCATCTGCAGCGTCGTGAGGTGGGTGCGCAGCTGGTGCGAGGCATCGTCGAGGAACTGCCGCTGCTGCGTCACCAGCGCCTGGGTGCGCGCCATCTGCTGGTTGACTGCCGCCACCAGGGGCCGGATGTCGGCGGGCAGCCCGGCGTCGGCGATCGGAGCCAGATCCTCGGGCCTGCGGGTCTGCACCTCGCGCGCCAGCCGCGCCAGCGGGCGCAAGGCGGCGGCCAGCGCGGCGGCGGTGCTGCACACCAGCAGGGCCAGCACCAGCACATCGCGCAGCGCCGCGCGGCGCACGAAGCGGCGCGTGAATTCCTGGCGCGAGCGCGTGCTCTCGCCCACCTGCACGAGCACGCTGCGCGCCTCGCTGCCGGCCGGCGCCTGCTCCAATGCGCGCCGGTAGGCGGCGAAGCGCACCGGCTCCTTGAAGTAGGGCGCGTCGTAGAACACCGGCACGCCGCTCGCGAGCGTGCCCGGCGGCGCCGGCAGGTCGGCGCTGCCCAACTCCACCAGGCCGTCGGAGGTGGCGACGCGGAAGAAGACCTGCCCGCTCGCGGTGAGCTCGAAGAACTCGAACATGCGATAGGGCAGCTCCACCGACAGGCCGCCCGAGGCGGTCGAGATGTTGGCATCGATGGACTTGAGCGCGCCCAGCAGCGAGCGGTCGTAGGCGGCGTCGGCGGCCTCGAGCGCGTCGTGCCGGGTCATCCAGAGCTCCAGCGCGGTCACCGCCACCAGCACTGGCAGCAGCAGCCAGGCGAGGCGCTGCCACAGGCTGGCCTCGCGCAGCCGCTCAGCCCACTTCCAGCGCATAGCCGAGACCGCGCAGCGTCGTGATGCCCACGCCGCGCCCATCGAGCCGCTTGCGCAGGCGATGGACCAGCACCTCGACCGCCTCCGGCTGCACGTCCGCCTCGTCGGAGAACACGCGTTCCAGGATCTGCTGCTTGGAGAAGGGCTCGCCGCTGCGCTGCACCAGCACGCGCAGCACGGCCTGCTCGCGCGGCGTCAGCGGCAGCGGCTCGCCGTGCAGCAGGAACTGGCGGCGCGCGGCGTCCCAGGCCAGCGGCCCGCAGGCCAGGCGCGGATGCTCGATGCCGCGCGCGCGCCGCACCAGCGCATGCAGCCGGGCTTCCAGCTCGGCCAGCGCGAAGGGCTTGGCGAGGAAATCGTCGGCGCCGGCGTTGAGGGCGCGCACCCGCTCGTCCACCGAGTCGCGCGCCGTCAGGATCAGCGCCGGCAGCCGCTGGTCGCGGGCGCGCAGGCGTTGCAGCACCGTGTGCCCGTCCAGGCCGGGCAGGCCGAGGTCGAGCACCAGCGCATCGTGGTCGTGCTGCTGCAGGGCGCGGTCCGCCAGCCGGCCGTCGTCCACCCAGTCGACCTGGATGCCGGCATGCTCCAGCGCCTTGCTGAGCCAGGTGCCCAGCGTGTGTTCGTCTTCGGCGAGCAGGATGCGCATGCCGGGATGCTATGCGCGGACGACGTCAATCGGGCTTGATGTTGGCCCGGGTGATGACCTTCTTCCAGCGCGCCTGCTCGCCGGCGATGAACTTGGCGAACTGCTCGGGCGTGTCGCCGATCGCCTCGGCGGCGTCGCCCTTGAGCCGCTCCATCGCGGCCGGCGCCTTGACCGCCTTCATGGTTTCGCCCGACAGCTTGGCCAGGTTCGCGGCCGAGAGGTTCGCCGGCGCGAGCAGGCCGTACCACTGCGTCATCTCGAAGCCCGGGAAGCCCTGCTCGGCCACGGTGGGCACTTCGGGCAACTGCGGCAGGCGCGCCGACGAGCCGGTGGCGATGCAGCGCAGCTTGCCGGCCTTGATGAAGGGAAGGACCGCCGCCGCGCCGATCGCCGAGGCGTCGAGCCGCCCGGCCATCAGGTCGGTCAGCATCGGGCCGGTGCCGCGGTAGGGCACGTGCAGCATGAAGATGTTGGCCGTCATCTTGAGGTACTCGAAGGCGAGGTGGCCGGCGCTGCCGTTGCCGGCCGAGCCGTAGCTGAGCTTGCCGGGCTTGCCCTGCGCATAGGCGATCAGCTCGCGCAGGTTCTTCGCGGGCACGTCGGGATGCACGACGTACAGGCTGGGCACCTTGGCCAGCAGGCTGACCGGCTTGAAGTCCTTGTTGGCGTCGTAGGACAGCTTGTCGAAGATGTAGGGGTTGACGGCCAGCGTGCCGATGTGGCCGAGGATCAGCGTGTGCTGGTCGTCGCTGCGCGCCACCTCGGCCATCGCGATGTTGCCGGCGGCGCCGGGCTTGTTCTCGACGAACACGTTCTGCCCCAGCGTGCGCGACAGCTCGGCCGCCACCGAGCGCGCCACGATCTCAGAGCTGCCGCCCGGCGCGAAGGGCACGATGAAGCGCACCGGCTTGCTCGGCCAGGCCGCCTGGGCTCGGGCATCGTGAGGCCAGAGGGCGGCCAGCCCCAGGGCGCCCGTCAAGCCGAGCAGGTGGCGGCGCGTGGCCAGGGAATGGGGCAGGGGCCCGGCGAGCTTCGGATCGTTCATGGTCGTCTCCATCGGTCTTCGAAAGCGTCCATGCTGCCGGAGCGGAGCTTTCAGGAAGCTGTCGGGCGCTTCGCCCCATCACGGGCAGCAGGATCAGCGCCGCACCACATAGCGCGTCACCACCGGCAGCGTCTCGCCCTGGTGGAAGGCCAGGCGCCGGTCGCGCAGCGCCATGTCGGCCGCGGTGGCGCGGTGGAAGCGGCGCAGATGCTCGGTCCAGGACTCGTCGACGACTTCCTCGATGTAGCGGCCCGGCTCGGCGATGTCGTGCAGCAGCTCCCAGCCGATCGCGCCCTGGCTCAGGCGGGTGCGACGGGTCTGCTGCATCACCACGTGGAAGGCGGCGGCGCGCGCCGGGTCGATCAGGTATTCGACGGTGACCACCACCCGGCCGTCCTCGTCCGGCGCCTCGGCCGGCGGGCCCTTGACCCAGCCCTTGCGGGCGGGGGTGGTGTCGTCATCCTCGCCGACGCCGTCGGTCACGTAGCGAAGCGCCAGCAGCATGAAGGCGGTGCCGCTGACCGCCGCGATGCCGAGGGTGATGGAGAGCGAGGAAAGCTCCGCCACCTGGCCCCAGATCGCCGCGCCGAAGGCGCTGGCGCCCATGATCGCCATCTGGTAGATGGACATGCCGCGGGCGCGCACCCAGTCGGGCAGCGCCAGCTGGGCCGAGACCGAGAGCGAGTTGGCAACCGTGATCCACGCCATCCCGCCGACCACCATCGCAGGCACCGCGATCCAGGCGCTGGGCGCCACGGCCATCACGGCGGTGGCGGCGGACTGCAGCAGCGTGCCGCGGAGCACCAGCTGGTCGCGCGCCAGCGCCTGGCGCAGGCGCGGCAGGAACATCACCGCCACGATCGCGCCCGCACCCATGGCGGCCAGCAGCAGCGTGAAGGTGCCGGCCCCGCCGCCGCGCAGGTTGCGCGCGAGCAGCGGCAGGAGCGCCAGCAGCGCGGTCGAGTGCAGGAAGAAGATCGAGATGCGCGTGAGCACCGCACGCATGCGCTGCGACTGGCGCACGAACTGCACGCCGACCCGCATCGCGCTGATCAGCCGCTCGCGGCCCAGCGGGTTCGGCTTGTGCTCGCGCCGCCACCGCAGCACGATGAAGCCCGAGACCACGCACAGCACCGCGTTGAGGCCGAAGACCCACACCGTGCCTGCGCTCGCGATCAGCGTGCCGGCCAGCAGCGGCCCGACGATGCGCGAGGCGTTCATCGCCAGCCCGTTGAGCCCGAGCGCCGCCGGCAGGTGGGTGCGCGGCACCAGCTCGGGCACGATGGCCGAGAACACCGGCCAGCGCAGTGCCAGGCCGATGCCGTTGGCGAAGGTCAGGGCCAGCAGGAGCGGCGCGCTCATGAGATCGAGGACCACGGCGGTGCACAGCACGATCGCGGCACCGGCCAGCCAGAACTGGGTGGCGACCAGCCAGCGCCGCCGGTCCAGGATGTCGGCCAGCGCGCCGCTGGGCAGCCCCAGCAGGAACACCGGCAGCGTGGAGGCCGACTGCACCAGCGCGACCCACATCGGCGAGGTGGTCAGCGAGGTCATCATCCAGGCCGCTGCCACGTCGTTCATCCACATGCAGATGTTGGCGACCAGCCAGGTGCTCCACAGCATGCGGAACACGGGCAGCTTGAGCGGCTCGAAGGGCCCGATGCGCGGCGGCTGCGCGCGCTTCGGGACGACGGGGGTTTCCTCGGGCGAGATCGGTGGCATGTGCCGCTATTGTCCGGTCCCCGGCCGGCCGGTCTTGCCGGTCTTGCGCGCGAGGTGGCCCAGCGGCAACGCGCGGCTGGCCTTGACTTCGCCGAGCGAGAAGCTGGTGTGCAGGTCCTTCACGTTGGGCAGGTGCATCAGGCTGTTGAGTGCGAAGCGTGAAAAACCGTCCAGGTCCTCGGCCACCACCTGCAGCTCGAACATGCCGGTGCCGCTGATGTAGTGGCAGGCCACCACCTCGGGCAGCTTGCGGATCGCCTCCTCGATCTTGCGCGTGACCTCGCCGGTGGCGCGATCGGTGTCCAGGCGCACGAAGGCCAGCACGCCCAGGCCGATCTTGTGGCGGTCGATCTCGGCGTGGTAGCCGCGGATGTAGCCGGCTGCCTCCAGCGCGCGCACCCGGCGCCAGCAGGGTGCGGCCGACAGGCCCACGCGCTGCGCCAGTTCGGCGTTGGTGAGCCGCGCATCGGCCTGCAGTTCTTGCAGGATGGCGAGGTCGAACTTGTCAATGCTTTCCATAGGAGGGCATCTTAAGCAAGATCCTTTCAAACAGGGGGCTTGAATGGGCAAAGAACGCAAACACCTATCAAGGCGCCAGGCATACACTTTGCGAGCATGATGGCTGCGGGGAGTGTTCCTACCCGATCGCCTCGCCCCCACCAACCGCCACGCCCACAAGGCACAGCCACGGAGACAACGACGATGAACGCACCGCTGCCCCAGCACATTCGCCAGGCACTCGAAACGGTCACGCTCGACGACAAATATTCACTGGACTACGGCCGCGCCTTCATGAGCGGCGTCCAGGCCCTGGTCAAGCTGCCCATGCTGCAGCGCCTGCGCGACCAGCAGGCTGGCAAGAACACGGCAGGCTTCATCAGCGGCTACCGCGGCTCGCCGCTCGGCGGCTACGACCAGGCGCTGTGGAAGGCCAGCAAGTACCTGAAGGAACAGCACATCGTCTTCCAGCCGGGCGTGAACGAGGAGCTCGCCGCCACCGCGCTATGGGGCACCCAGCAGCTGGGCTTCGCGCCGCCGGGCACCAACAAGTACGACGGCGTCTTCGGCATCTGGTATGGCAAGGGGCCGGGCGTGGACCGCTGCTCCGACGTCTTCAAGCACGCCAACATGGCCGGCACCACGCCCTGGGGCGGCGTGATCGCGGTGGCCGGCGACGACCACATCTCCAAGAGCTCGACTGCGGCGCACCAGAGCGACCACATCTTCAAGGCCTGCGGCACGCCGGTCTTCTTCCCGACCAACGTGCAGGAGATCCTGGATCTCGGCATCCACGCCTTCGCCATGAGCCGCTTCGCCGGCATCTGGTCGGGCATGAAGACGATCCAGGAGATCGTCGAGTCGAGCGCCACCGCGATGATCGACCCCGAGCGCGTCGAGATCGTGATGCCCACCGATTTCCAGATGCCGCCCGGCGGCCTGCACATCCGCTGGCCCGACCATGCGCTGGAGCAGGAGGCGCGGCTCATGCACTACAAGTGGTATGCCGCGCTGGCCTACATCCGCGCCAACTGGCTCAACCACAACGTGATCGAAGGGCCCCACGACCGCTTCGGCATCATGGCCAGCGGCAAGGCCTACAACGACACCCGCCAGGCCCTGATCGACCTGGGCCTGGACGACGCCGCCTGCCGCCAGCTGGGCATCCGGCTGCACAAGGTGGCGGTGGTGTGGCCGCTCGAGGCCCAGCTCACGCGCGACTTCGCCACCGGCCTGCAGGAGATCCTGGTGGTCGAGGAGAAGCGCCAGGTCATCGAGTACCAGCTCAAGGAAGAGCTCTACAACTGGCGCGCCGACGTGCGGCCCAACGTGGTCGGCAAGTTCGACGAAGGCGAGGTGCACGAGGCCGAGGGCTACTCGGGCGGCGAATGGTCGATGCCCAATCCGACGGCTCACACGCTGCTGCGTGCCAACGCCGACCTGAACCCTGCGCTGATCGCCAAGGCCATCGCCAAGCGGCTGAAGACGACCGGCATCCTGGCCGCGGCCGGTGCGGACATGGCGGCGCGCATCGACGCCCAGCTCGCCATCCTCGAGGCCAAGGAGCGCGCGATGGCGGCGCCGCAGACCGTCGGCGTGGCCGACGCCGCGCGCCAGCCCTGGTTCTGCTCCGGCTGCCCGCACAACACCAGCACCGTGGTGCCCGAGGGCTCGCGCGCGATGGGCGGCATCGGCTGCCACTTCATGGCGACCTGGATGGACCGCTCCACCATCGGCTTCACGCAGATGGGCGGCGAGGGCGTGCCGTGGGTGGGCCAGCAGCCCTTCACCACCGACCAGCACATCTTCGCCAACCTGGGCGACGGCACCTACTTCCACAGCGGTCTGCTGGCGATCCGCCAAAGCATCGCGGCCGGCGTCAACATCACCTACAAGATCCTCTACAACGACGCCGTCGCCATGACCGGCGGCCAGCAGGTCGGCGAGCGGCCCGAAGGCCACTCGGTGCTGCAGATCGCGGAGAGCCTGCATGCCGAGGGCGCAGTCAAGGTCGTGATCGTGACCGACGAGCCCGAGAAGTACGAGGGCGTGAACGTGCCCGGCCAGGACGTGAAGGTGCGCCACCGCGACGAGCTGGACGAGATCCAGCGCGAGTTCCGGGCGATCAAGGGCACGACCGCCATCATCTACGACCAGACCTGCGCCACCGAGAAGCGCCGCCGCCGCAAGCGCGGCACGGCGGTCGATCCGGCCAAGCGCGTGGTCATCAACGAGCTGGTCTGCGAGGGCTGCGGCGACTGCAGCGTAAAGAGCAACTGCCTGTCGGTGGAGCCGCTGGAGACCGAGTTCGGCCGCAAGCGCACGATCAACCAAAGCACCTGCAACAAGGACATGAGCTGCCTCAAGGGCTTCTGCCCCAGCTTTGTCACGGTGGAAGGCGGGCAGCTCAAGAAGAAGGCGAAGAACAAGGCTTCCACGCCGGCCGAGATGGGCGCACTGTCCGAACCGGCCCTGCCTTCGCTGGCCGGCGGCAACGTCTGGGGCATCGTGGTCGCCGGTGTCGGCGGGACCGGCGTGATCACCATCGGCCAGCTGCTCGGCATGGCCGCCCATATCGAGGGCAAGGGCATCGTCACCCAGGATGCGGCCGGCCTCGCGCAGAAGGGCGGCGCGACCTGGAGCCATGTGCTGATCGGCGACACCCAGGACGACATCCGCACCACCCGCGTGGGCACGGCTGCGGCCGACCTGGTGCTGGCCTGCGACCCGCTGGTCAGCGTCAACGCCGAGACCATGGCGCGCATGCGCGAGGGCCGCACGCACGTGGCGCTCAACAGCCACAGCACGCCGACCGCGTCCTTCGTGCGAAACGCCGACTGGCAGAACCCGCAGGAGGCCTGTGCCGCCGAGATCGCGCGCGCCGTCGGGACCGCGGGGCTGGGCGCCTTCGACGCCGATGCGGCCGCGACCTCGCTGATGGGCGACACCATCTACGTCAATCCGATGATCCTCGGCTATGCCTGGCAGAAGGGCTGGATCCCGCTCGAGCATGCTTCGCTGATGCGCGCCATCGAGCTCAATGCGGTCGCGATCGACAACAACAAGGCCGCCTTCGAATGGGGCCGTCAGGCGGCGCAGCGGCCGGAAGATTTGCGCAAGCGCGTCTCGCCCGGACAGGTCGTCGAGTTCAAGAAGCGCGACACGGTCGAGAGCCTGGTGGCGCGCCGCGTCGAGTTCCTCGCGGCTTACCAGAACGTCGCCTATGCCGGGCAGTACAAGGCTTTCGTCGCCAAGGTGCAGCAGGCCGAGGCGGCGTTGGGCAAGACCAGCCTGGCCGAGACGGTGGCGCGCTACCTGTTCAAGCTGATGGCCTACAAGGACGAGTACGAGGTCGCGCGCCTGCACAGCGACCGCAGCTTCCTCGAGCGCGTCGAAGGCATGTTCGAGGGCGACTACAAGCTCAACTACCACCTCGCTCCGCCGATCATTGCCCAGCGCAACGCCAAGGGCGAGCTGCAGAAGCAGAAGTTCGGCCCGGCGATGCTGACCGGCTTCCGCCTGCTCGCGAAGCTCAAGGGCCTGCGCGGCACGGCGCTCGATCCCTTCGGCCGCACCGAGGAACGCAAGACCGAGCGTGCGCTGATCGGCGAGTACCGCGCGAGCATCGAGGAGCTGCTGTCCGGCCTGAATGCCGGCAATCATGCGCTGGCCCTGGAGATCGCGAGCCTGCCCGAGCAGATCCGCGGCTATGGCCATGTGAAGGAGCGCAACCTCAAGGCGGCGCGCACCCGCTGGGTCGAGCTGATGGCCAAGTGGCGCGACCCGCAGGGCGCCCGCGCGGCGGCCTGAGCTCCTGCCGGGGCCGTCCGGCGCGGCGGCCCTGAAAGCCCTGCCCGCCCTGCCGGCTTAGCGCCGGCGGGCCGGACGCCGCCGAATACAATGCGCGATGCTGTGCGGGGCCCGGCCCCGCTTTAGTGCGCCTGTTCCATGGCCCGTGCCATGCGCTGCGCGGAACCGCGAACCCCGCCGGGGTGCGCGCTCATACCTTCCTCTCTTGCTGGAGACTCCCTTGTTCATTTCCTCCGCTTTCGCCCAGACCGCGCCCGCTGCTGCCGGTGGTGGCGACATGATGTCCTCCCTCGGCAGCATGCTGCCGCTGGTGTTGATGTTCGTGGTGCTGTACTTCGTGATGATTCGCCCGCAGATGAAGCGCCAGAAGGAAGCGCGCGCCATGATCGAGGCCCTGGCCAAGGGCGACGAGGTTGCAACCGCCGGCGGCCTGCTCGGCAAGATCACGCAGATCGGCGAGCAGTACCTGACGGTCGAGATCGCCAAGGGCGTCGAGGTGCAGGTGCAGCGCAGCGCGGTTGTCCAGGTCCTGCCCAAGGGCGCAATCAAGTAATGCTCCGCCGCAGCCCCTGCCGGCCGGAATCAATGCGCAGTGACTTTTTTCCCCATCGGCCGCGCGTAGCGCGCCGCGTTCGTGGGCTGCCGTGGAACCGGCTTTGCCGGGCCACCGGCAGCGCCCCCGGTCGGGGGTCGGCGAAGCGACACGCAGTGCCTGCAGCCTGGGGGCGAGCAATAATATGAACCGTTATCCGGTCTGGAAGTACGCGATCATCGTCGTCGTGCTGCTTGTGGGGCTGATCTACGCCCTGCCCAATTTCTTCGGCGAGGCGCCTGCAGTGCAGGTGTCTTCGGGCAAGTCGAGCGTCAAGATCGACGCCGGCACCCAGGGCCGCGTGGCGGAAGCGCTGAAGGCGGCCGGCCTCGCGCCGGACCTGATCACGCTCGACGCCAACTCGGTACGGGCGCGCTTCGCCACCACCGACGACCAGCTCAAGGCGCGCGACGTACTGCAGCGCACGCTGGTGCCTGACCCGAGCGACCCGCCCTACGTGGTGGCCCTCAATTTGGTGTCGCGCTCGCCGTCCTGGCTGGCCGCGCTGCGCGCCTACCCCATGTACCTGGGCCTGGACCTGCGCGGCGGCGTGGACTTCCTGCTGCAGGTCGACATGAAGGGCGCCATCGACAAGAAGGCCGAGTCCTTCGCCAACGACCTGCGCTCGGGCCTGCGCGACAAGAACGTCCGCGGCGCTGCGGTCACGCGCAATGGCCAGACCATCGAGGTGCGCTTCCGCGACGCCGCCGCCCTGGAGGCGACCAAGGCACTGATCCAGGACCAGTTCACCGACCTGGCGACCACCGACAGCCAGGAAGGCAGCGAGTGGCGCCTCACGGCCACCATCAAGCCCGAGGCGGCGCGCCGGCTGCAGGATGCCGCGCTGAAGCAGAACATCACCACGCTGCACAACCGGATCAACGAGCTGGGCGTGGCCGAGCCCGTGATCCAGCAGCAGGGCCTGGACCGCATCGTGGTGCAGCTGCCGGGCGTGCAGGACGTGGCCAAGGCCAAGGACATCCTGGGCCGCACCGCCACCCTCGAGATGCGCCTGGTGGACGAGTCCGCCGAGGGCCGCGCGGCCGAGACCGGCAGCGGCCCGGTGCCCTTCGGCTCCGAGAAATTCCTCGACCGCGAAGGTCGCACCGTCATCGTCAAGAAGCAGGTGCTGGTGACCGGCGAGAACCTGACCGACGCCCAGCCCGGCTTCGACTCCCAGACCCAGCAGCCCAAGGTCGACCTGACCATGGACGCCAAGGGCGGCCGCATCATGCGCGACGTCAGCCGCGAGAACTTCCGCAAGCGCATGGCGATGCTGATCTTCGAGAAGGGCAAGGGCGAGGTGCTGACGGCCCCGTCGATCAACGGCGAGCTGGGCAACCGCTTCCAGATCTCGGGCTCGATGAACGTGGTGGAGGCCAACGACCTCGCCCTGCTGCTGCGCGCCGGCTCGCTGGCCGCGCCGATGGAGATCATCCAGGAGCGCACCATCGGCCCCAGCCTGGGCGCCGACAACATCCAGAAGGGCTTCGACAGCGTGATGTACGGCTTCGCCGCGATCATGGTGTTCATGTGCGTGTACTACATGCTGTTCGGCCTGTTCTCGTCGATCGCGCTGGCGGTGAACCTGCTGCTGCTGGTGGCCATCCTGTCGATGCTGCAGGCGACGCTCACGCTGCCCGGCATCGCGGCCATGGCGCTGGCGATCGGCGTGGCCATCGACTCCAACGTGCTGATCAACGAACGCGTGCGCGAGGAACTGCGCAACGGCGCCTCGCCGCAGGCTGCCATCCATGCGGGCTACGACCGCGCCTGGGGCACCATCCTGGACTCCAATGTCACCACCCTGATCGCCGGCATCGCGCTGCTGGCGTTCGGCTCCGGGCCGGTGCGCGGCTTCGCGGTGGTGCACTGCATCGGCATCGTTACCTCGATGTTCTCGGCCGTGTTCTTCTCGCGCGGCCTGGTGAACCTCTGGTACGGCCGCAAGAAGAAGCTCAAGAGCCTGTCCATCGGCACGGTCTGGAAGCCGGACGCCGACAAGGCCGCGGCCGGCGCCAAGTAAGGGAGCACAGAACCATGGAGTTCTTCCGAATCCACCGCACGATCCCGTTCATGCGCTACGCGCTGGTGCTGAACGCGATCTCCGTCCTCACCTTCCTGCTGGCGGTCTTCTTCCTGTTCCACCGCGGCCTGCACCTGTCGGTGGAGTTCACCGGCGGCACCGTCATGGAGGTCGCCTACCAGCAGTCGGTGGACGTGGGCAAGGTGCGCGAGACCATCGCCAAGCTTGGCTATGCCGACGTGCAGGTGCAGAACTACGGCACCTCGCGCGACGTCCAGATCCGCCTGCCGGTGCAGAAGGGCCAGACCTCGGCCCAGCAGAGCGAGCAGGTGATGGCGGCGCTCAAGGTGGTGGACCCTAGCGCCAACCTGCGCGGCAACGAGTTCGTCGGCCCGCAAGTGGGCGAGGAACTCACCACCAACGGCCTCAAGGCGCTGGGCATGGTGGTGGTCGGCATCATGATCTACCTGGCCTTCCGCTTCGAGTGGAAGTTCGCGCTGGCCACGGTGCTGGCCAACCTGCACGACGTGATCATCATCCTGGGCTTCTTCGCCTTCTTCCAGTGGGAGTTCTCGCTGGCGGTGCTGGCGGCGGTGCTGGCGGTACTGGGCTACTCGGTCAACGAGTCGGTGGTGATCTTCGACCGGGTGCGCGAGAACTTCCGGCGCTACCGCAAGATGTCGACCCGCGAGGTGATCGACAACGCCATCACCTCCACCATCAGCCGCACCATCATCACCCACGGCTCGACCCAGCTGGTGGTGCTGTCGATGTTCTTCTTCGGCGGCCCGACGCTGCACTACTTCGCGCTGGCCCTGACCATCGGCATCCTGTTCGGCATCTATTCATCCGCCTTCGTCGCGGCGGCCATCGCGATGTGGCTGGGCGTGAAGCGCGAGGACCTGGTCAAGGCAACCCCCAAGCAGGGCGATCCGGACGATCCGAACGCCGGCGCCACGGTGTGACCGGCGCGGGCCTTGCCCCGGCAGCTGCGGATTGGGGTTGCCGAGCAGCATCCGGTACGCTTGTGCGGTTACGCTTCGCGATGCAAGCTCGGACTTGTTGAAACGTATTAATTGCCGTCCTCGCTCTTCCCATGATCTCGCGGTCCCCCGCCTCCTCCCAGCAGCTCGCCCGCGAGACCCGTGAGCGCTTCGTCGCCGCCACCGAGGGGGCGATCGTGCCGGTCGCCAATGCGGTACGCGAACGTCTCGCGGCGCTGGCCGGGATGACCGCCAGCGCGCGCGACATGCAGCAGCACCGCGACGACTACCTGGCCTTCCAGTCCCAGGGCTCCAACTGGGTGCCGATGTCGCGGACCGCGTGGCGCAAGGCGCTGGGGGGCAGCACGCAAGGCGGCCCAACGGGCGGCCTGCGCCTGGAGCTGATCGGCGACGAGGTGGTGGAGACCAGCATCCTGTCCTCTCGCCTGGCACAGTCGATCCAGGACAAGGCCCAGTTCGAGCTCAACGACCTGCGCCTGCGCATCCAGCACCTGGAAGGCACTGCCGAGCTGGACGCCAAGGACGTGCTCAAGCCCGAGGCGCTGGCCCGGACCCTGGTCGACCAGTGGCTGGCCGTGGGCCTGAGCCGGGAGACCTGGGCCCGGGTGCAGGATATCGTCCAGCAGCGCCTGGTCGACGTGGTCGTCGCAGCCTACAAGGACGCCAATGCCTTCCTGATCGAGCGCGGGGTGATGCCCGAGATCGACCTCAAGAGCTTCGTCAAGCGCACCGGCAGCGTCAATTCGGCGCCAGCGGCGCTGGGCGGCAGCTTCGCGCACGCCTCGCAGGCTGGCACCACCCTGCCCGGCGTCGGCGGCGCGGCCCGCGGCGTGCCAGGCGGCTTCGGCGCGCCGCCGGGCAGTTTTGCGCCAGCGGCGATCGGCGTTGGCCGCGGGCCGGGCCAGGTGGGCGGCGACACGCTGGTCGCCACCGGCGGCTCCCCGCTGGTCTTGGCACGCCAGCGCGCCCAGGGCGTGCTGCTTAATCTCAAGCGCTTCGTGACCGCCCGGATCGGCGGCGACCTGAGCCAACTGCGCGCGCCGGGCGCCCAGGGCCCCGGAGCCGGCGCCATGGGCGGTGGGGGCGGCGGCGGAGGCGGTGGCGGCCCAGTCGGCCTGGCCGCGCCGGCCTTCGCCGCGGCCATCGCCGACGCCGAGGCGGCCTACCAGGTGATGGCCTCGCAGTACGTGGTCGGCGACGAGGCCACGGCCATCCACCAGACCGCCGCCGAGCTGCGCCGGCGCACCAGCGAGCTCAAGAAGAAGGCGCCGACCACGGCCGACAAGGCCACGGTCGAGATCGTGGCGCTGATGTTCCAGGCCATCCTGGCCGAGGAGCGCATCCCTTTCTCAGCGCGCGTGTGGTTCGCGCGCCTGCAGATGCCGGTGCTGCGGGTGGCGATTGCCGAGCCGGAGTTCTTCGGCACGCTGCAGCACCCGGCGCGCATGCTGATCGACCGCATGGGCTCCTGCGTGATGGGCTTCGACGCCGCCGCCATCTCGGGCAGCGCGCTGGAGGGCGAGATCCGGCGCGTGGTGCAGGTGATCGAGCAGTACCCTGAGACCGGCCAGCGCGTCTTCAAGCTCGTGTTCGACGAATTCGTCGCCTTCCTGAACAAATACCTGACGCAGAGCGACGCCACCCAGCGCCTGATGAGCGTGGCGCAGCAGGTCGAGCAGAAGGAGACGATGGCGATCCAGTACACCATCGAGTTGCGCAAGATGCTCAACGACATGCCGGTGCGCGAGGAGATCCGCGAGTTCTTGTTCAAGATCTGGGCGGAAGTGCTGGCCATCGCCGCCCTGCGCTACGGTGCCCAGGACGAGCAGACCGTCACCCTCAAGCGTGCGGCCTCCGACCTGGTGTGGGCCGCCAGCGCCAAGCCCAACCGCAACGACCGCGCCCGCGTGATCCAGGACCTGCCCCAGCTGCTGCAGCGCCTGCGCCAGGGCATGAGCCTGCTGGGCATCGAGGGCGAGCCGCAGGAGGCGCAGATCAAGACCATCGGGTCGACGCTTTCCGATGCCTTCCTCTCCAAGACCGAGGCCATCCCGCCGGCCAAGATCGAGGCCATGGCCAAGCGTTTGGCCAACCTCGAAGACTTCGTCACCGACGAGGGCGATGCCACCGACCTCCCACTGGACGCCGCCAGCATCGAGCTTCTGCTCGGAGTGGATGCCGCCTCGCTCGAGATCGTGCCCGACACCGGCAACAAGGTCGGCGAGGACATGCTCCAGTGGGCGCACGAGCTGCAGGTTGGGACCTGGTTCATGCTCGATCACAACGACCGGGTGAGCCAGGTCCAGTTCGTCTGGCGCAGCGAGCGCAAGCAATTGCACCTGTTCGCCTCCAGCGACGGGCGCAGCTTCCTGATCCAGGTGGGGCGGCTGGCTTCCTACCTGCAGGCGGGGCTGCTGGTGCCGGCCGAGGAAGAGACGCTCACGGTGCGGGCCACGCGCGAGGCGCTGGCCAAGCTGGACGCGAATCCCGAACGGCTCTTGAACTGAGTGAGCCGCGGGGCTCAGTGTGCGACGCGATTCAGGGTGTCGTCGCAGAGCTCATCCAGCACCAGCGCATCGGGCTCGATGCCGGTGCTCCAGTGCACCATCAGCACGATGATCTTGAGCTCGTCCAACTCCAGCGTATCGTCCGTGGTGGCCATCGCGCGCTCGACCACGATCTCGCGCAGGCCAGCCGGCAGCACGCCCGACGACTCGAGGAAGCTGATGAAGCCCAGGCACTCGGCGCCCAAGTGCTCTTGCTCGGCCCTCGAGTAGACGCGCATCGACCCGGGTGATTGGGGCAGCGCGGTGGGGCCTTCCAGGGTCACCGTGGCGCTGGTGCCGTCGGCATGGCGGGTGAGGTGGATGCCTTGGGTGGCGAGGCTCAAGCCGTCGAGCCAGTGCAGGGCGTCGCGGATCTCCTGCGGGTCGAAGCCCTGTGCGCTGAGCTTGCGGCCCAGCTGGCCGGACTCGGGGCAGGCATCACCGCGCCAGTAGTTTTCGTACACGTACACGAGCACTTCGAACATGGGCCCAATATAGCCTAGCTCGGCGTCGGTGCGCTTGCGTTGTCGGAATGCAGTGCCAGCGGGACGCACTCAGCCTTGGGCGATTTGCTGAAACAGGCCGCCGGGCAGCCGGGCCACGCAACCGGCCAGCTCCAGCTCCAACAGCTGAACCTGCAGCGCGGCGACCGGATGGCCGGTGCGCGCGCACAGCGCGTCCAGGCTCACCGGGTCGTAGCCCATGGTGTGCAGCAGGCCTTCGGGGGGCGAGGCGGGCTCGTTCTGCGGCGCTGGCGCGGGCGGAGGGGCGGCTGTATCGAAGCGCAGCTCCTCGAGCACGTCGCCCACCGTCTCGACCAGCTTGGCGCCCTGGCGGATCAGGGCGTGGCAGCCGCGCGACTGCGGCGAATGGATGGATCCGGGGATGGCGAACACCTCCCTGCCCTGCTCGCTGGCGAGCCGTGCGGTGATCAGCGAGCCCGACTGCAGCGCCGCCTCCACCACCAGCGTGCCGCGCGACAGGCCGGCGATGATGCGGTTGCGCTTCGGGAAATTCTGGGTGAGCGGTGGCGTGCCCAGCGGAAACTCGCTCACGATCAGCCCGCGCTCGGCGATGCGCTGCGCGAGCGCGCGGTGCCGGGCGGGGTAGACGCGGTCCAGCCCCGTGCCGACCACCGCCACCGTCGCCGGCCAGAGCAGGTCGATCACGGCATCCAGCGCGCCCTCGTGGGCCGCGCCGTCGATGCCCAGCGCCAGCCCCGACACCACCGCGATCCCGGCCTCGCCGAAGGCCCGTGCGAAGGCACGCGCGTTCGAGACGCCCTGCGGCGTAGGGTTGCGGCTGCCCACCATCGCGACGCTGCGCGCCAACTGCGCGAGCTCGAGCGGCGCCGGCCCGATCAGGTAGAGCATCAGCGGCGGATCGGCCATCTCGAGCAGGGAGGCCGGATAGGCGGCGTCCCCCAGCGTGAGGATGCGGTGCGTCGCGCCCTGCGGCTCGATGCCCTGAAGCCATTCGAAGTGCGGTCGAGCAGGGCGCCGAGCTCGTCCGGCGGCTGCAGCAGGGCGTTGGCCTGCGCCTCGGGCACGATCTGCCGGAGCGCCGCGGCCGGCTGCGCGAAGACCTCCGAGGGCAGGCCGAAGGCCGCCAGCAGTCTGCGCGCGGCCGTGTTGCCGATGCCCGGCGTCAGCGTGAGCCGCAGCCAGCCTGCGAGTTCGTCACGTTCCACGCGACGGTCGGGCCGGCGTCAGGGGTTGATCAGCAGGTCGCCGATGCGGGGTGCGTCGTTGATCTCGAGCACCAGCGCGTACGACACCCGCTCGAAGGGACGAAACACCATCAGGAGGCCGATGCGCTCGTTCGGCAGCTTCAGCGTCTCCTTGGCGGCGCCGGTCTTGTCGATGATGGTGTCGCCGTTCTTGAGGATGGCCAGCACATGGCCGTTCTCGATGCCGTCGATGGTGCCCTTGTTGATGGCCACCACCTGGTTCTGAGCCGCGAACTGCACCGCGTTGCCGTAGACCGAGACGATGCGGCCGTCGGCGACGGTGTGCGCCGGGGCGCGCGGCACGTAGCTCAGCAGCTGGCGCGGCGGCTCGGGCAGCAGGCGGTCGCCGGCGCGGATCTCCTCGCGGGCGGCGCTGATGTCGATGGTGGCCGGCACCGGGTACACGACCTCCTTACCCTCGACCTCTTCCTTGACGCTCGATTCGCCGCGCTGCAATTGGGCCTTGCCCACGTATTGCGCTTCGTAGCCGAGGATCTCGCCCGTGCCCGGGTCCTTGAGCGGAGTCGCGTTGCGGAAGACGCGGTAGGTCCGGATCGGGCCGGGCGCTTCCATCAGCGGTGCGTTGGGTTCGCCGCGCGCATAGGCCCGGTCGCCGCGCGCCAGCACCACGCGGCTGTCGTTGCCCGCCACGATGCGTGGCGCTGTCGCCAGCGTCTCGGCGTCGACCACCACCGGCTCGGCAAGGAAGGGTTCGATCACGCTGGGGTTCAGCGTGGGAAGCGCCATGTCCGACAGGGACTCGTAGCGCGTGCGCGGGGACAGCTTGATGGTGCCGCCCTCCGGCATGCCGCTGCCGCCGCGGCGCAGCGCCAGGCGGGCGCGGCCGCCGCTCTTGTCGAGATAGAGCACCTGCCCGGGGTAGATGCGATGCGGGTTCTGGATCTCGCCCATGTTCATGCCCCACAGCTCGGGCCAGCGCCAGGGGCTGCGCAGGAAGAGACGGGAGATGGCCCACAGCGTGTCGCGCGGCTTGACCGTGTACTCGTCGGGCGCGTTCGGCGCCAGCTCGGACAGCGGCACGCCGGCCTGCGCCGTCTGCTGCGCGGTGCCGCGCTGCTGGGGCGTGACAGGATAGTTCTGCGCCTGCGCCGTTGCGCCCAGGCCCGCCATGGCGATCGCCGCCAGCGTGGCGAGAAGGTTCGGACGCAGGCTGTTGTTGATGCGATGTTTCTTCATGGTCGGATGGTGTGCGCGCGCGGGGCCCGGGAGGGCGTACGAATACTCACAATTTGAAACCAATTTTGCGCTGAAGCCCTTGATCGGGCAACGTTTATCAAGTCGCGAGGCCTCTGGGCGTCGCGGAAATGGCGAAAATGACGACAATTTTTCCTCCCGTTCATGGCCAAAAGAACCATCCTGAGCTATCCCGACCCGCGCCTGCACAAGGTGGCCAAGCCGGTGCAGGGCGTCGATGCACGCATCAAGACCCTGGTCGCCGACATGCTCGAAACCATGTACGACGCCAACGGCATCGGCCTTGCGGCCACCCAGGTCGACGTGCATGAGCGTCTGGTTGTGGTCGACGTATCCGAGGAGCGTAACGAGCCCCTGGTTTTGATCAACCCCGAGGTTGTCTGGGCCAGTGATGAAAAAGTCCTCAATGAGGAAGGATGTCTCTCGGTGCCCGGCATTTACGACGGCGTGGAGCGTTCCACCGCCGTGCGCGTGACGGCACTCGACGCCGAGGGCGAGTTGCGCACCATCGAGGCCGAGGGCCTGCTGGCCGTCTGCATCCAGCACGAGCTCGATCACCTGCTGGGCAAGGTATTCGTCGAATACCTCTCGCCCCTGAAGCGCAACCGCATCAAGAGCAAGCTGCTCAAGCAGCAGCGCGAGGACCAGCGCCTCGACCAGCGGGAAGGCCGGCGTTGACGCTGGCCCTGCACACCGGCTTGGCTGCGCTGCTTGCGGCTGCGCTGCTGGCCGGTTGCGCCGGCGAGCCCACGCGTCTCGCCATGGGCAGCTCGCGCGACCAGACCTTGCGCGAGCTCGGCGCGCCGACGGCCGTCTATCCCCTGTCCGGCGGTGGCGAGCGGCTGCAGTACTCGCGCGCACCGGCCGGCTTCGAGGTCAACAACGTCGATCTCGACGCGGGCGGCCATGTGGTCTCGGTCACGCAGGAGCTCGACGAGCGCCTGTTCGACAGCACCATCCAGCCCGGCGTCGGCCGTTGGCAGGTGGCCGACGTGCTGCGCATCTACGGCCGACCTTTCGAGGTCACGAAGGTGAGCTCCTTCGACGGCAGCATCTGGACCTGGCGCTACAAGTGGCAGAACACCCCGCGCCTGCTCTACATCTACATCGATCCGACCGGCGTGGTGCAGCGCTACCACACGGGTGACAACCTGATGCTCGAACTGCTGGCGCCGCTGTGAGGGGCCGCATGAAGGTCGCATTCGCGGGGACGCCAGAGTTCGCCCGCGTCGCGCTGGAGGCGATCGCCGCAGCCGGTTTCGAGATCGTGCTGGTGCTGACGCAGCCCGACCGCCCCGCGGGCCGCGGCATGAAGCTGCAGGCCTCGCCGGTCAAGCAGTTCGCCCTCGCCCGCAACTGGCCCGTGGCACAGCCGCGCAGCCTGCGGCTGGACGGCAAATACCCGGAGGACGCAGCCGCGGCGCGTGCCGCCATCGTCGACGCCGGGCTCGACGTCATGGTGGTCGCGGCTTACGGCTTGATCCTGCCGCAATGGGTGCTCGATGCGCCGCGGCTGGGCTGCCTCAACATCCACGCCAGCCTGTTGCCGCGCTGGCGCGGGGCGGCGCCCATCCACCGCGCCATCGAGGCCGGCGACGAACTGACCGGCGTCACCATCATGCAGATGGACGCGGGCCTGGACACCGGCGACATGCTGCTGGGCGAATCGCTCGCAATCGGCGAGGACAGCACCGCGCAGCTGCACGACCGGCTGGCCGCGCTGGGCGGCCGGCTCATCGTGGACGCGCTGAAGCATGCGGAGGCCGCAACGCTGCGCCCCCAGCCCCAGCCCGCGGAAGGGGTGAGCTACGCGCACAAGGTCGAGAAGCAAGAGGCGCAGATCGACTGGACGCAGGCGGCCGCGACCATCGTGCGCCGCATCCGCGCCTTCGACCCGTTCCCGGGCGCCAGCAGCACCGTGGACGGCGAAGCCCTCAAGCTCTGGGCCGCGCGGGTTCAGCCTGAGCCCTCGACGGAGCCGCCCGGAACGGTGCTGGCGGTCAGCCCGACCGGCGTCGCCGTGGCGGCCCAGGATGCGATCGTGGTGCTCACCGAGTTGCAGCGCCCGGGCGGCAAGCGCCTGCCGGTGGCCGACTTCCTGCGCGGCTTCGACCTGAAGCCCGGGCAGGTCTTCGGCTGATGTTCTTTCTCTCGTCAATCCGCCGCCTCCCCGAATTCCGCCAGGGCGCGCGCGACATGTCGTCGGTCGCCCTGGGCACCGGCGCCTGGGGCCTGATGACCGGCGTGGCGATGGTCAAGGCGGGCATGAGCGTCTTCGAGTCGATCGCGATGACGCTGCTGGTCTATGCCGGCAGCTCGCAGCTGGCGGCCATCCCGCTGCTGATCGCCGGCGCGCCGGCGTGGGTCATCCTGGCCACCGGCTTCTGCGTCAATCTGCGCTTCGTGGTGTTCAGCCTGCACCTGCGGCCCTATCTGATGCACATGCCGCGCTGGCGCCGCATGATGCACGGCTATCTGACGGCCGACATGACCTACGCGTTCTTCACCCGGCAGTACGCGCAGCCGCCCGCCAACGCGGCCGAGCAGCGCGCGCAGGAGGCCTATCTCACCGGCAACTACTTCGTGGTCTGGTGCTCGTGGATGGGCATGAGCGTGCTCGGCGTCCTGCTCGCGAACCTGATCCCGCAAAGCTGGGGGCTGGGCTTCGCCGGCGTGCTCTGCCTCGTTGCCGTGGTCTGCTCGATGGCGACGACGCGGCTGCGCATCCTCGCGGCCCTGATTGCGGGCGTGACCGCCGTGGCGGCCTACGCGCTGCCCTTGAAACTCAACATCGTGGCCGGCATCGGCGTGGCCGTGTTGCTGTGCTTCTGGCTCGAGAAGCAATTCGGGCTGGACCCCGACGCGGAGGACGACAAATGACCCTGGGCAGCGGCGGCACCACCGATCCATGGACCCTCGCCGTGATCGTCGGCCTGGCCTGCGTGACCGTGCTCACGCGTTGTTTCTTCTTCATCCTCGACCGTCCCTGGGGCCTGCCCGACTGGGCGCACCGCGCACTGCACTACGCCCCGGTGGCCGCGCTCGCGGCGGTGATCATTCCCGAGATCGTGATGACGCAGGGCCACCTGATCTCGACCTGGCAGGATGCGCGGCTGTACGGCGCGGCGGCCGGCGCCGCCTACTTCTTCCAGCGCCGGGGCGTGCTGGGGACGATGTTGGCCGGCATGGCGGTGTACCTGCCGCTGCATCTGGGCCTGGGCTGGTGAGCTGGCGCCGTCCAGAGGCTCGCGCTCGCGGGCTCCTGGGGCCCCTCAGCCGTGGGCCAGGGCGGTGTGGACAGCGGCGGCGATGGCCGCCGGCGTGGGATCTTGCAGCAGCGCGGCGCGGTAGGCGTCGGGACGAACCAGGCAGAAGCTGCCGCGCGCGTGCGCGCCCAGCTGCGTGCCCAGCGCGTCGTCGGGCTCGAGCGTAGGCAGGCCGCTGTCGCCGCCGATCGCGACGAGCTGCAGCGGCAGTGACGCGGCCGTGTCGGCCACCGCCTGGACCTGCTCGCGTGTCGGCGCGAACCACAGCCCGAGGCAGTGCGTGCCTTCGGCCAGCAACTGCATCAGGGTGCAGGGTCCGCCGTCGCGCCAGCGCAGCGGCAGGTTCTGCACGCTGCGCGCGCCTTCGAGCAGGTGCCGCCCGGCCGGGTAGTCGTTGGCCACCGACATGCGCCCCGTGTTGACCAGCGCGCGCGCAAACGGATAACGCGAGGCCAGCGCGAGCACCGCGCGGCGCATCGTGTGCTCGGCCTGCGAGCGGGGCGCGAGGAAGCGGGCGGTGCGGCTGGTGACCTTCAGGTTCTCGGCCGCGGCGGGCCGGCGCTCGGCGTCGTAGGTGTCGAGCAGCGCCTCGCCGGCTCGGCCCTGCGCGACCAGCGCCAGCTTCCAGCCCAGGTTGGCCGCGTCCTGGATGCCGCTGTTGCCGCCACGCGCGCCGAAGGGGCTCACCACATGCGCTGAATCGCCGATGAAGAACAGGCGTCCATGGCGGAAGCGGTCGAGCAGGTGGTCGCGGTAGCCGTACGGCCCGATCCAGACGAACTCGAACTCCACGCCCGGGCCGAGCTGCTCGCGCAGCCGCGCGCCGGCCACCTCCGGCTTGCTGATGTAGGCCGTGTCGCAGTCCTCGGGCATCTGGTAGTCGATGCGCCAGACGCCGTCGGCCATCAGGTGCTGCCAGACCGCGCGGCCTTCGTTGAAGGGCGCGTCGACCCAGGTCCAGCGCTCCACGGGCAGCGGCTTCTTGAAGCGCACGTCGCTGATGCACCAGCGGTCGGTGCTGCGCGAGACGTGGGCGTCCAGGCCCAGTTGTGCGCGGATGGGGCTGTTGGCGCCGCTCGCATCGATCAGGTAGCCGGCCTCGATGGCGTAGGCGCCGGCCGGCGTCTCGATCTCGACGCGCACGCCTTGCTCGCCCGGCTCGATGCGTGTCACCCGGTTCTTCCACCGCAGATCGACCACGCCCAGTTCGAGGAGGCGGTCGACCAGGAACCATTCGAGGTAGAACTGCTGCAGGTTGATGAACGGCGGCTGCGCCGAGACGCTGCTCGCCTGCAGGTTGAAGTTGTAGACCTCGGTCTCGCCCGAGAAGGTGCGGCCGAAGGACCAGGTGATGCCCTTGTCCGCGATGCGCCGGTAGATGCCCAGCCGCTCGAAGATCTCCAGGCTCTTCTGTGCGTAGCAGATGCCGCGCGAGGACGCGCCGCGCACGCCCACCGTGTCGTTCTCGTCCAGCAGCACGGCGGGCACGCCGCGCTTCGCGAGGTCGCAGGCCAATGTCAGGCCGGCCGGCCCCGCGCCGACGATGACGATCGGATGGCGAACGAACGCGTCGCTGCCGAGCTCGGGCGGCGGCACGAAGGGCCAGTGCGGCAGCCGGTATTCGGGCGCGAAGTGGAACGCTTCCACGGCCGTACTCACAGTGCTTGGGCCCATTCGGCGATTGCGTCGGCTGCGCGGGGCACCAGCTCGGGCTGGCCGGCGAGGTAGTGGTTGCCGCCGACGATGTCGACATTGCGTATGCGTTCGCCGCCCGCCTTCATCCACGCATCGCGTGTGCTCGGGAAGGTGGACTGGTCGGCCGTGTAGGTCAAGAGCAGCTTGGGGCAGGTGGTGCGCGCCAGATTCGACGGCCCGTCCGCTTGCGAGCGCGAGGACCATTGCGACAGAAAAGCCGTCAGGGAGGTGGTGCGGCCCATCGCGTTGGCCGAGTAGTTGACCTGCCGCGCATCGCCCCAGACGCTGCCGGGTGCGCGGTCGTTGGCGTCGATCGAGAGGTCCACGCAGCGCGGATCGGCGTGCGTGCGATAGACGACGAAGGCCTGGTCGCGCGGCGCGCCGGGCGTGCTGCGCAGCAGCCGCAGCCGTTCCAGCGCCCAGGCCTCCAGCCGGTCGAGGCGGGCCTTCTGCGCGGCGCCGAAACGGGCGAGAAAGTCGGCGCTGTAGGGCACGCGATGGCGCGCGTCGTACATGTCGAGCTCGGGGTCCACCGAGAGCAGATCGTGCTCGTCGGTGACGGACGGATCGATCCAGTCGCGCATCAGCTTCGAGCGGCCCTGGTGCGCCGCGCACAGCGCGATGCCGTCGGCCGGCGGCAGGTCGTCCGGATGCAGGTGCGTGGGGTCGCCATCGGGGAAGTGGTGGGCGGTGAGCTTCTCGGCCTGCGCCTGGTAGAAGCTGGCAAGCGCTGCGCCGCCGGAATTGCCGATCAGCACCACCTTTTCGTAGCCCAGGCCGCGCAGGAACTGCACGCCCGCACCCAGGTCCTGGATCGCGCGCTCCATCAGCAGCACCGTGTCGTTGCCCATGTAGCGCGAATTGAGGCCCATGCAGCAGATCCCGCGCTCTGCCAGCGGCGCGATCAGGTAGTGGCCCATGAAGTTGCTCGTGGGATGCATCACGATCGCGGCGATCTTCTTGCGGCCGGCGGGCGCGCGGTAAGCACCGTAGATGCGCGGGCGCAGCATCTGCAGGCCCGACTGGCTCTCCATCGCCGCGCCGGGCTTGACGTCGATGACGGCGAGTTGCAACTGCGTCACGCCGCTGCCTTTTCGCGCAGTTGCGCCTTGCGCAGGGTCCATGCGTCCAACTCGGCGTGCGCGCGCCGCGCATGCGCCTCCATCTCGGCCAGCGGCACCGTGGGCGTGGTCAACTCTACCCGGATGCCGTTGGGGTCGAAGAAGTAGATCGACTCGATGATGTGGTGGTCGGTCACGCCCAGCACCTCGACGCCGGCCGATTCGAGTCGCGCCTTGGCGGCCCGCAGGTCGGCCACCGAATCCACCCGCAGTGCGATGTGGTTGACCCAGGCCGGCGTGTTGGGCGAGGGCAGGGCGGCCGTGTCGTCGCCCAGGTCGAAGAAGGCGATGTACGAGCCGTCGCGCATCTGGAAGAAGATGTGGACGTAGGGGCAGTACTCGCCGGTGCTCGGCACAAGGTCGCTCTTGATCACGTGCACCAGCGGCAGGCCCAGCAGGTCCTCGTAGAAGCGGCGCGTTTCCTCGCTGTCGCGGCAGCGCCAGGCGAAGTGGTGCAGGCCGCGCACGGGCACGGGGGGTGGGGCGAGCGGCACGATCTCGGCAGGGGGCATGGCTTGTCTCCGGGGGGAACAGGCCGGATTGGGCCTCGGTTCTTCTTATGATTCAATCGAAATAAATTCATCGATTGATGAAGAATGACCATGAATCTCACCCTGCGCCAGCTGCGCGCTTTCGACGCCGTGGCCGAGACCGGCAGCTTCACCGCCGCCGCCGCGCGCCTGCATCTCACGCAATCGGCGCTGAGCGTGCTGGTGCGCGAGCTGGAACGCGAGATGGGCGTGCAGCTCTTCGACCGCCACACGCGGCGCGTGCTGCTGTCGGAGGCCGGCCGCGCCTTCCAGCCCTCGGTGCAGCGCCTGCTGGCCGACCTGGCCGGCGCGGTGGCCGGCGTCACCGAGTTGCGCGACCAGAAGCGCGGCCTGCTGCGCCTGGCCGCACCGCAACTGATGGCCTGCACGTTGATGCCGCGCGTGATCGCGGCCTACCGCGCGCGCTATCCGGACATCGAGGTGCGGCTGGCCGACACCCTGCCAGAGCACCTGCTGGCGGGCCTGGCCTCGGGCGAGGCGGAGCTGGCGGTGGGGCAGGATGTGGAGGTGGATGCCGCCGCGGTCGAGCGCCGCACCCTGTTTCGTGACCGGCACTGGCTGATCTGCCCGCCCGACCATGCGTTCGCCCGCCGGCGCAAGGTGCGCTGGAGCGAGCTCGGGCCCTACACCTTCATCGCGCCCACGCGCGATTTCCGCCAGCGCGTGCTGCCCGAGCTGGAGGCCGATGCGCGCGCCTTCCTGCTGCGGGCCTCGACGCAGGAGGTGTCGTACATGACGACTGCGCTCGGCATGGTGGCCTCGGGGCTTGGGCTCACGGTCTGCCCGACCTACTCGGCCTCGCTGGTGCGGGCCCATGGGCTGCAGATGGTCAAGCTCGACCGACCCGACTTCCACCGCGAGGTCTGCGTGTACGCGGCGGCGCGGCGTTCGCTCTCGCCGGCGGCGGCGGGCTTCGTCCAGATCCTGGAGCGTTTCGCGCAGCCGGGGCTTGCGGGCTGATACAGGGCGCCCCGCGGCCAAACCTACAATCGCCCTTCGCCTTTTTCTAGGCACCTCCCTCGCTTCAATCCTCTCGCTCCTACCCATGAACGTCCTTCGATTCACCGACCTCGCAGCGCAAGGCAAAGTCGCCGGCCAGCGCGTGTTCATCCGAGCCGACCTCAACGTGCCGCAGGACGATGCCGGCAGCATCACCGAGGACACGCGCATCCGTGCGTCGGTGCCCTGCATCCGGCAGGCGCTGGATGCAGGCGCGGCGGTGATGGTCACCTCGCACCTCGGCCGGCCCACCGAGGGCCAGTTCAAGCCCGAGGACTCGCTGGCGCCGGTCGCCAAGCGCCTGGGCGAGCTGCTGGGCCGCGAGGTGCCGCTGGTGTCGAACTGGGTCGACGGCGTGCAGGTCGAGCCGGGCCAGGTCGTGCTGCTGGAGAACTGCCGCCTCAACAAGGGCGAGAAGAAGAACGACGAAGCGCTGGCGCGCAAGCTGGCCGCGTTGACCGACATCTACGTCAACGACGCCTTCGGCACTGCGCACCGCGCCGAGGCCACCACCTACGGCATCGCCCAGTACGCGAAGATCGCCTGCGCCGGTCCGCTGCTGGCGGCCGAGATCGATGCCATCACCAAGGCCCTGGCCAACCCGAAGCGCCCGCTGGTGGCGATCGTCGCGGGCTCCAAGGTCAGCACCAAGCTCACCATCCTCAAGAGCCTGGCCGACAAGGTCGACCAGCTGATCGTGGGCGGCGGCATCGCCAACACCTTCATGCTGGCTTCCGGCCTCGCGATCGGCAAGTCACTGGCCGAGCCCGACCTTCAGGACCAGGCCCAGGCCGTGATCGAGGCCATGCGCGCGCGCGGTGCCGCGGTGCCGATCCCGGTCGACGTGGTCACCGCCAAGAGCTTCGCCGCCGACGCGCCCGCCACGGTGAAGGCCGCGAACGCGGTGGCCGAGGACGACCTGATCCTCGACATCGGCCCGAAGACCGCGGAGATCCTCGCTGCCCAGCTGCGCGAGGCCGGCACCATCGTGTGGAACGGCCCGGTGGGCGTGTTCGAGTTCGACGCCTTTTCCAAGGGGACGGAAGCCATCGCGCGCGCCATCGCCGACAGCAGCGCCTTCTCGATCGCCGGGGGCGGCGATACGCTGGCGGCGATCGCCAAGTACGGCATCGAAGACCAGGTCGGCTACATCTCCACCGGCGGCGGCGCCTTCCTCGAAGTGCTGGAGGGCAAGACGCTCCCGGCTTTCGAGATCCTCGAAAAGCGAGTGGCGGGCTGAGCGCCAGGCGCGCGGGACGCGCCGGAAATCGCGCCGGCGGGGCTATCGCCGGATTCGAAAAGTGTATACAGTATGGAATACAAACCGGAGACCCGCAGCATGAGCACGACCCGCCCTCCCCGCCACGCCACCAAGATCGTCGCCACGCTCGGCCCGGCCTCGAGCACGCCCGAGCTGCTCGAGCAGATGATCAACAACAAGGTCAGCGTGGTGCGCCTCAACTTCAGCCACGGCACGGCGCAGGACCACATCAACCGCGCCACCATGGTGCGCGAGGCGGCGCGCAAAGTGGGCCGCGAGGTGGCGATCATGGCCGACCTGCAGGGCCCGAAGATCCGGGTCGGCAAATTCGCCGAGGGCAAGGTGTGGCTGGAGCCGGGGGCGAAGTTCGTCCTCGACGGTGCGCGCACCGAGCTGGGTGACGTCGACGCCGTCGGGCTGGACTACAAGGACCTGCCGCGCGACGTGAAGGCGGGCGACAGCCTGCTGCTGAACGACGGCTTGATCGTGCTCACGGTCGATGCCGTCAAGGGCGAGGCGGTGCATACCACGGTGCGGCTGGGCGGCGAGCTCTCGAACAACAAGGGCATCAACAAGCAGGGCGGCGGCCTCACGGCGCCGGCGCTGACGGCCAAGGACATGGAGGACATCAAGACCGCCATGAGCTTCCAGGCAGACTACGTGGCGGTGAGCTTCCCCAAGAACGCCACCGACATGGAGATGGCGCGCCAGCTGTGCAACGTGGCGGCCGCCGAGTTCGGCCACAAGCCGGGCCTGATCGCCAAGATCGAGCGCGCCGAGGCCATCCCGAAGCTGGATGAAATCCTGCGCGCGAGCGACGGCATCATGGTCGCGCGCGGCGACCTCGCGGTCGAGGTGGGCAACGCCGCCGTGCCGGCGCTGCAGAAGAAGATGATCCGCATGGCGCGCGAGATGGACAAGGTGGTCATCACGGCGACGCAGATGATGGAGTCGATGATCAGCAACCCGGTGCCCACCCGCGCCGAGGTAAGCGACGTGGCCAACGCGGTGCTCGACGGCACCGACGCCGTGATGCTCTCGGCCGAGACCGCCTCGGGCCGTTATCCGCTGGAGACGGTGCAGGAGATGAGCCGCATCTGCGAGGCCGCCGAAGCCGCCGAGGACCTGCAGCTGGACGCCGACTTCAGCGGCCAGGCCTACAGCCGCATCGACCAGTCGATCGCGATGGGCGCGCTCTTCACCGCGCACCACCTGGGCGCCAAGGCGATCGTCGCGCTGACCGAATCGGGCTCCACCCCGCTGTGGATGAGCCGCCACCGCGCCCACATCCCGATGTACGCCCTGACCTCGCGCCTGGCAACCCAGCGCAAGATGGCCCTCTACCGCAACGTGCGCCCGCTGCTCATGGACGCCGAGAGCGACCGCGACACGGCGCTGCTGCAGGCCGAGGCCCACCTCAAGAAGCGCGGCATCGTGCAGACCGGCGACATCTACGCCATCACCTGCGGCGAGCCCATGGGCGCGCCGGGCGGCACCAACATGCTCAAGATCTGCCGGGTGGGTTGAGACGCAGCGTCCCAAACGGGGCGTCGGAGCTGTCCGACAGGGGTGCTCAGTAGAATCGCGGTAGTTTTTCCTTCTTAATTTTCCCGCGAGGTACACCCATGGCACTTGTCTCGATGCGCGAACTGCTCGACCACGCTGCGGCCAACGGCTACGGCATCCCGGCCTACAACGTCAACAACCTGGAACAGGTGCAGGCCGTGATGGAAGCGGCCAAGGAAACCGGCGCACCGGTGATCCTGCAGGCCAGCGCCGGCGCGCGCAAGTACGCGGGCGAGCCCTTCATCAAGCACCTGATCCTGGCGGCCGTCGAGGCCTACCCGAACATTCCGCTGGTGATGCACCAGGACCACGGCCAGAGCCCCGACGTGTGCCAGGGCGCGATCAACCTGGGCTTCTCCTCGGTCATGATGGACGGCTCGCTGGAAGGCGACGGCAAGACCATCGCCAGCTACGACTACAACGTCGACGTCACCCGCAAGGTGGTCGACATGGCGCACAAGGTCGGCGTGACGGTGGAAGGCGAGCTGGGCTGCCTCGGCTCGCTCGAGACCATGAAGGGCGACAAGGAAGACGGCCACGGCACCGACGCGACCATGACGCGCGAGCAGCTGCTGACCGACCCGGAGCAGGCCGCGGACTTCGTCAAGAAGACCCAGCTCGACGCGCTGGCCATCGCCATCGGCACCAGCCACGGCGCCTACAAGTTCACCCGCAAGCCCACCGGCGACATCCTGGCGATCGACCGCATCAAGGAAATCCACCGCCGCATCCCCAACACCCACCTCGTGATGCACGGCTCGTCCTCCGTGCCGCAGGACCTGCTGGCCATCATCCGCCAGTACGGCGGCAACATGAAGGAGACCTACGGCGTGCCGGTCGAGGAGATCCAGGAAGCCATCAAGTACGGCGTGCGCAAGATCAACATCGACACCGACATCCGCCTGGCGATGACCGGCGCCGTGCGCAAGTTCATGGCCGAGAACCCCGAGAAGTTCGACGCCCGCGAATGGCTCAAGCCCGCGCGCGAGGCCGCCAAGCAGATCTGCAAGCAGCGCTACATCGAGTTCGGCTGCGAAGGCCAGGGCGCCAAGATCAAGGGCGACACCCTGCAGGTCGTGGCCGCCAAGTACGCCAAGGGCGAGCTGGCGCAAGAAGTGCTCTGATCTCATCGCCTTCCTGCCGAAGCCACCTTCGCGGTGGCTTTTTTCTGCGCGCACAATCTCGGTCGTCCCCCGTTTCCGCCGTTCCATCACCCGCCATGACCACCGTCCACACTTCCTCCATCCAAAGCCTGCCCCTGCTCGCGCGCGGCAAGGTGCGCGACAACTACGCGGTTGGCGAGGACCGCATCCTGATGGTCGCGAGCGACCGCCTCTCGGCCTTCGACGTGATCATGGGCGAGCCGATCCCGGGCAAGGGTGTGATCCTGACGCAGATGGCGCTGTGGTGGTTCGACCGGCTGGGCCACCTGTGCCCCAACCACCTGACCGGCGAGGCGCCCGAGAGCGTGGTGACGGCGGCCGAGGTGCCCCAGGTCCGCGACCGCTCGATGCTGGTCAAGCGCCTCAAGCCGATCCCGGTCGAGGCGGTGGTGCGCGGCTACCTCGCCGGCAGCGGCTGGAAGGAATACCAGGAGAGCCGTTCCGTCTGCGGCGTGCCGCTGCCCGAGGACCTGGGCAATGCCAGCAAGCTGCCGCGGCCGATCTTCACGCCCGCGGCCAAGGCGGCGGCGGGCGCGCACGACGAGAACATCAGCTACGAGCGCGTGGTCGAGGTGGTCGGCCCCGCGCTCGCGCAGCAGATCCGCGACACCAGCATCGCGATCTACGAGGCGGCCGCTGCCATCGCGCTGACCAAGGGCATGATCATTGCCGACACCAAGTTCGAGTTCGGCCTCGACGAAGCCGGCACCTTGGTCCTGATGGACGAGGTGCTCACCCCCGACAGCTCGCGCTACTGGCCCATCGAGGGCTACCAGGCGGCGCTGGCTGCCGGCGCCAACCCGCCGAGCTACGACAAGCAGTTCGTGCGCGACTGGCTGGAGGGAGTCAAGGTCAACGGCAAGCCCTGGGACAAGACCCCGCCGGCGCCGCGCCTGCCCGCCGACGTGATCGAGAAGACGGCCGCCAAGTACCGCGAGGCGCTGCAGCGGCTGACTGGCTGAAGGCTCCCCGGGCCGCCGGACGTGAATAAATCACAAATCCGTCGGCAATAGTCACCGCCCGGCGAAGCCACGATTTCACACACTTGTCCTCATTACAACGGATGAGGAAAGTGCCATGAACGTGACTGCCGAACTGCTCGCTCCCCCCCGCGAGGCCCGCGCCGAAATGCCGACGCCAGATTCCCTGCAAGCCGGCCTGCTGGCGCGCGTGCTCGACGAGATGGACCATGGCCTGCTGCTCGTCGACCTGAGCGGCCGCATCCTCCACGCCAACCGGCCGGCGCGGCGCGAGCTCGTGGGCGGGCGCGCGCTGCGGGATGTCGACGGCACCCTGTCGGCAGCCCAGCCTGCCTGGCAGGCCAAGCTGCGCCAGGCCCTGAAGGACGCGGAACGCGACTGCCGCAGCATCGTGGAGCTCGACCCCGAAGGCGAGACGCTTTCGCTGGCCTTCGTGCCGCTGGCCGTGCTGCACGCCACTGCCGCGGTCGACGCGGTCCTGATCATCTGCAGCCGGCGCTCGAGCTGCGAGACCCTCACGGTGCAGATGTTCGCCCGTGCCAAGCGCCTGACGCCGGCGGAGCAGGCCGTTCTGACGCAGCTGTGTGCGGGCCGCGGCGCCCAGGAGATCGCCTGCGAGCAGGGCATTCGCGTCTCCACCGTGCGCACCCACATCAAGAACGTGCGGCAGAAGACCGGCCGCGGCAGCGTCCGCGAGATCGTCCGCGAGCTCTCGCGCATGCCGCAGATCGTGTCTTCGCTGCGGCTGGTGGGGCAAGACTGAACAGGATGTGCGCACGCTGGCGCCTTGCCAGCTGCATCAGAGGGTCACGCCGTAGGGGATGCGGGCCGTATAGTCCGCGCATGCCGCCGACGCCCGTTGCATCCCGCGCCGACCCCCTCGCCGAACTGCCGCCGCCGCTCCAGAGGCTCGCGGCGCTGGGCGTGCAGCGACGCTACCGGACGCACGCCATGCTGATCGAGGAAGGCGACCAGGGCGGCGCGGTCTACATCGTGCTCTCGGGCCGGCTGCGCGCCTTCGTCTCCGATGCGCGGGGCCGCGAGGTGACACTGGGCCTGCACGGGCCGGGCGAATACGTCGGCGAGATGTCGCTCGATGGCGGGCCGCGCTCGGCCAGCGTGCAGGCGGTGAGGCCGACGCTGTGCGTCGTGGTAACGCGCCAGACCATGCTGCGGCACCTGGCGCTCGATCCGGAGTTGGCGCAAGAGCTGATCATGCGGCTGATCCGCCGCGCGAGACTGGCCACCGAGAGCGCCCGGAGCATGGGCTTGCTCGACGTCTACAGCCGCCTGAAAGCCCTGCTGGAGGATCGATCGCTGCCGCAGGCGGATGGGGTCTTGCAGATGGAGCGGCTGACCCACCAGGCGATGGCCAGCGAAATCGGATGCTCGCGCGAGATGGTGAGCCGGCTGCTGAAGGACCTGGAGAGCGGCGGCTACGTGGTGGTGCGTGGGCCGCAGCTTGTCGTGCTCAAGCCGCTGCCGGCGAAATGGTGAGGCGGGAGGGGCTCAACGCGCCGCGCCGTTACTCAAGGTCGCGACCGTCCGCCCGGTCGCGTCGAGCAGCGACAGCTTCGACGTCCCCTGCAGCCGGTAACTGGCCGTGGCCTGCAACGCCGCGAAGAACTGGGTCTCGTTGATGGTGCTCGCCTCGTTGGGACAGGCCATGCGCGTCGCGCCCAGCTGGCGCACCCGCAGCGTGCTGCCGCTGCGCTCGTAGGTGCCGGTGACGCGGTTGCAGCCGCCCGAGCCGCTCACCCGTCCGCTGCTGCGGTCGAACTGGATCTGGGCGTTGCGCCGCGGATCGCTGCTCGGCTCGATCAGCTCGCTGCCCAGCTGCTCCAGTTGCCAGACCGGTCCTTCGATCGGCTCGTCCAGGTTGATGCCGCTGCCACAGCCGCTCGCCAGCAGGGATGCGAAGAGGGCCGTCGTCAAGAAGAGAAAGCGCATGGCCGGACTTTTCCTTTGCAACATATCGAAACCCGCCAATCGTATGACAGCCCATTCAGTGCGCCAACGCCACCCCCGGCCGGCCCGCCTGCTTCGCCGATGTCAAAGATAAGCCTGCGCTCACTTTGCCGCTAGCTCAGCACCACGCTGCTGAGGCGGCGCCGATAGGTTGCCACTGTCGGGTCGTCCGGTGGGATCTGGCCGTCCGCCACCTTGGGCTTGGGTGGCTCGATGAGCTCGAGGATCGCGATGTAGGTCTTGCGCGCCAGCTCCTCGTTCCAGCTCTTGTCGCGCATCAGGATGTCGAGCAGCTCGTCCATCGCGTCCGTCCAGCGCTGTGCGGCCATCAGCAGGCGCGCCCGGTCAAAGCGGGCCTGGAAGTCGCGCTTGTTGGCGGCGATGCGCGACTCGGCATCGGCGATCGTCGGGGCTGCGCCCGTGGCCGGCGCCGCGAAGTCGATCGCATCCATCCAGCGCTGCAGGGCGTCGAAGCGGCGCACCGCCGGCGCCTTGGCGATGACCGGCGCGAAGGCGACCTTGGCATCGTCGATGCGGCCCTCCTGGAGCAGCAGCTTGATGTAGTCGAAGCGCGCGTCGTCATTGGCCGGGTCGGTGGCGACCGCATGTTGCAGCCGTTCCAGCGCGCCCTGGGTGTCGCCTTCGGCCAGCGCATCCTGCGCGGCCTCTTCATGCTCGGCGGCCTCGAGCTCGTCCTGCCCCGGTACGTGCTTGTCGAGGAAGGCGCGGATCTGGTCGGCGGGGATCGCGCCGACGAAGCCGTCGACCGGCTGGCCGTCCTTGAACATCACGCAGAAGGGGATGCTGCGCACGCCGAACATCTGGCTCAGCTGCTGCGAGATCTGCGGCACCTTGTCGGCATCGAGCTTGGCCAGCGTGAAGCGCCCACCGTACTCGACTTCGAGCTTCTCGAGCACCGGCCCGAGCTGCTTGCACGGCCCGCACCATTCGGCCCAGATGTCGAGCAGCACCGGGGTGGTCATCGAGCCGTCGATCAGCTCGGTCTGAAAATTTTCGAGGGTGATGTCCATCATCGCGGGAAGCTGAGGGTGAAACGTAAAATTGAAACCATGAAGCAAGCCATACAGGTCGGCGTCGTGATGGGCTCGAACTCCGATTGGGAGACGATGCGCAACGCGGTCGAGATTCTCCAGCAATTCGGCATCGCCCACGAGGCGCGGGTGGTCTCCGCCCACCGAATGCCCGACGAACTGTTCGCCTACGCCGAGGGCGCCGCCCCGCGCGGCCTGGCGGCCATCATCGCCGGCGCGGGCGGAGCGGCCCACCTGCCCGGCATGCTGGCAGCCAAGACCACGGTGCCGGTGCTCGGCGTGCCGGTCGCAAGCCGCCACCTGCAGGGCGTGGATTCGCTCTACAGCATCGTGCAGATGCCCAAGGGCGTGCCGGTCGCGACCTTCGCCATCGGCAACGCCGGCGCCGCCAATGCCGCCCTGTTCGCGGTCGCGATGCTGGCCGTGGCCGATCCGGCGCTGCGCGAGCGGCTCGACGCCTTCCGCGCGAAGCAGACCGAGGCCGCGCAATCCATGACGTTGCCACCGCCCGATGCGGAGGCCGTATCGCCCTTCTCGCCCCAGGGCGGGGGCGCGCTGTGAGCACGATCCTGCCCGGCGCCACGCTCGGCGTGGTGGGCGGCGGGCAACTGGGCCGCATGTTCGCGCACGCGGCCCAGCGCATGGGCTACCTCGTCGCGGTGCTCGACCCCGATGCCGACAGTCCCGCCGGGCGCGTGAGCCACCATCACATCCACACCGACTACGCCGACATCGACGGCCTCGCCCGGCTCGCCGGCCTGGCAGATGCCATCACCACCGAGTTCGAGAACGTGCCCGCGCCTTCGCTGGAGCATCTTGCGGTGGCCCGGCCCGTGCGGCCGGCCGCCGCCGCGGTGGCGATCGCACAAGACCGCGTCCGGGAAAAGAGCCACTTCGTCGGCTGCGGCGTGGATTGCGCGCCCTACGCGGTCATCGAGTCGGCCGAGCAGGTCGTGCTGGTTCCGCCCAACCTGCTGCCCGGCATCCTGAAGACCGCGCGCCTCGGCTACGACGGCAAGGGCCAGCAGCGCGTGGACACCCGCGAAGAGCTAGCCGCGGCCTGGGACCGCGCCGGCCAGGTGCCCTGCGTGCTCGAGAAGCTGCTGCCGCTGGACTACGAATGCTCCGTCATCGTCGCGCGCGGGCAGGACGGTCAGGTCGTGCACTTCCCGCCGCAGCGCAACCTGCATCGCGGCGGCATCCTCGCCGTGACCGAGGTGCATGCGGACAACGTCCCCGAGGCCGCCGGGCGGCTGGCGGTCGAATCGGCCGTCGCGATCGCGGAAGGCCTGCAGTACGTGGGCGTGCTGTGCGTCGAGTTCTTCGTGCTGGCCGATGGCGCGCTGGTGGTCAACGAGATGGCGCCGCGCCCGCACAACAGTGGCCACTGGACCCTGGATGCCTGCGACGTTTCGCAGTTCGAGCTGCAGGTGCGCACCCTCGCCGGCCTGCCGCTCAACGCGCCGCGTCAGCACAGCCCCGCGCTGATGCTGAACCTGCTGGGCGACCTGTGGTTCCCGGACGACGACGCGAAGCCCGTCGAGCCGCGCTGGGCCGACGTACTCGCGCTGCCCGGCGCGCACCTGCACCTCTACGGCAAGACCGAGGCGCGCCGCGGCCGCAAGATGGGGCATCTCACGATCACGGGCAGCAGCATCGACACGGTTCGCGGCACGGCCGACTTCGCTGCCGCGCTGCTGGGGCTGCCGATCCCCTTGTCTGAATAAGCGAGGCGCGATGACAGTTCGCGACGGCCGCTCGCCCGATGCCATCCAGGAAGCCGCACGCGTGCTGCGCGCCGGCGGCCTGGTCGCCTTTCCGACCGAGACCGTCTACGGCCTGGGCGCCGACGCGACAAGCGACGATGCCGTGGCCGGCATCTTCAAGGCCAAGGGGCGGCCCAGCAACCATCCGCTGATCGTGCATGTAGCGGCCGGCGCCAAGGGCACCGAGTCGCTGTCGCGCTTCGCCCAGCCGCTGCCGCCCTTCGCGCAGAAGCTGATGCAGGCCTTCTGGCCCGGCCCGCTGACCCTGATCGTCACACGCCAGCCCGGCGTCGCTGCCGCCACGGCCGGCGGGCAAGACACGATTGGCTTGCGCTGCCCGGCCCACCCGGTGGCGCAGGCCCTGCTCGTGGCCTGTGCCGAGCAGGGTGTGCCCGGCGTGGCAGGACCCAGCGCCAACCGCTTCGGCCGGGTGAGCCCGACCACCGCCCAGCATGTCCAGCAGGAATTCGGCGACGCACTGCTGGTGATCGACGGCGGGCCTTGCGAGGTGGGCATCGAATCGACCATCGTCGACTGCAGCCGGGGCCAGCCGGTGCTGCTGCGCCCGGGCGCGATCACCCGCACCCAGATCGAGGCCGCCTGCGGCGAGCCGCTGCGCGACCGGCACGAGCTCGCGGCACCCGACCCGCGGGCCTCCGGCACGCTGGAGGCCCACTACGCGCCCACCGCCAAGCTGCGGCTGATGGAGGCCAAGGCACTGCAGGCCGGCCTCGACGTGCTGGGCGCCAATGCCGCGCACCTGGCCGTGTGGTCGCGCAGCCCGCTCAAGAGCCGCTCGCAGCGCTTGCTGCTGCGCCGCATGCCCGACGACGCTGTGGCCGCCGCCCAGCAATTGTTCGCTGTGCTGCGCGCCTTCGATGCCGAAGGCGCCAAGCTGATCTGGGTCGAGACCCCGCCCGCCGGCCCGGAATGGGAAGGCGTGCGCGACCGGCTGCAGCGCGCTGCAGCGGCCTGACCCTTACTTCACTGTGTCGAACAGTGCGCGTGCGCGCACGTGGCAGAAGGGCGGTTCGTAGGTGCCGTGGTAGGCGCCGAAGTAGGTGGCGTAGGCCGGTGTCGTCGGGTCGGTCGGCGCCGTGCCGCCGGGCCCATAGGTCGCCTGGATCTGCGCATCCACATCCACCGTCGAGACCGTGGTCACGCCCCGTGCATCGAAGTCCGCCTTCGCCGCCACCATGTGCACGGCCGGCGGCACGGTGGGGTCGCCCGCGCCGCCGCACAGCAGCGTCTTGGCGCGCGGGCTCCAGCCCAGCAGGTCGTTCTTCTTGGCGTCCAGGAACAGCGTGTTGTTCGGGTTGGTCTGCGCATCGGCGAGGAAGGCGCTCTGGAACATTGCATCGCGCGCCTGGTTGGGCGTCTCGCCGTTGGCGCCGGGGAGGGCGCCAGTGGTCACCAGCGTGGTGGAGTTCAGCGTCGGGCTCGGCAGCAGGTTCTCGATGTAGCCGGCGTAGGGCTGCTTGAAGACCGTGTTCACGTCGCTGTAGACGTCGCCGTACACCTTCTGCCAGGCGGTGACCATGAAGGGCACGAAGAACTGGTAGCCGACGGTGGCCTGCGTGAGCTTGAAGGAGCCCGAGAGGTTGTAGGGCCCGGCCAGGTGCGCGCCGGCCACCACATTGAACTCCGAGGCGTTGTCGCGCTCGGCGGCCCGGTGCGCGGCCATCGAGGAATGGCCGCCCTGCGAGTAGCCGGTGAACATCACCTTGCCCGACAGCGAGCCGCCTGCGCTGACCACGGCGGCACGGGCTGCCCGCACCGAGTCGAGCACCGTGCGCGCTTCCGAGTCGGCATGCAGGTAGGGGTGGTAGGGGAAGGTGGACTTGGCATAGCCCAGGTAGTCGGTGGCCACCACCGCATAGCCCTGGGCCGCGTACATCGCGGTCAGCAGGAAGGTCTCCGAGTCCTGCGGATTGACCAGCGTGCGCGGCTTCTGCACGTCCGTGCCCTTGGCGTAGGCCACCAGCGGCGCCGCGTTGGCGCATGTCCCCGCCGGCATCAGCAGCACGCCGGAGGCGTTGGTCGCCTCGCCCTTGGGGCCCACGGTGCTGTAGTTCAGCGAGATCACGTTGACGTCGCACTTGGCCTTGCCGCTGAGCGCCTGCAGGCCGCCCTGGGCGCTGCCGCTGTCGATCTGCGCCGTGGTCAACGTGGTCACGATGACGGGCGGCTCCTTCAGCGCGCCGGTGCCGGCCCCCGTGGCGCCGGTGCCGGTCCCGATGAAGGCGAAGCCGCCGCCATCGCCGCCGCCTCCGCAGGCGGTGAGCAGGCTGGCCGTCGCGACGGCGCTCAGAAGGTGCAGACGATTCATGCGTGTCTCCGGTGCTGTGTGTTGTACGTGAGAGAGGCGCACGATCCTAGGCCCGCCCTCCCCGAAGCAAGACAAGGGAAACCCCAAGCCGCAGCGGCGCCCCAGTCGCCCAGGCGACCGCGCGCGCTCAGTTGTCCTGCGCCGCCCAGTCGACCAGCGCATCGAAGGCGGGCCGCGCGGCGCCCGCGCTGCCGTGGTTCGCGATCGCGACCACCACCCAGCGCCGGCCGCTGGCGCCATGCACATAGCCCGCGATGCCCGCCGAATCGCGCAGGCTCCCGGTCTTGAGGTGGGCCGCGCCGCCCGAGCGCAGCGTGCGCTTGCGCAGCGTGCCGTCCACGCCCATGGCCGGCAGCGAGGACACCAGCTCGGGCATCAGCGGCGAGCGCCAGGCCACCTGCAGCATCTTCGCGAGCGCCGCCGCGCTGATGCGCTCCTCGCGCGACAGGCCCGAGCCGTTGTCGAACACCGGCTGGCCCTCGCCCGTGCCGATGCGGTCGTTCCACCATTGCCGCAGCGCGGCGCGCGCGCCCTCCGGTGTGCCGCGCCGCTTCTGCTGCAGCCCGAGCGTGAGGAACAGCTGCTGCGCCATCACGTTGTTGCTGTACTTGTTGATGTCGCGCACCACCTCGGCCAGCGGCGGCGACTCGAACGCGAAAGCCGGCTTGAGCCCGGCCGGCACCGGGCCCTCGCGCACCTGGCCCTTGAGCCTGGCGCCCATCTCGGCCCACATCCCGCCGATCGCGCGCACCGCATAGCTGCGCGGCTGCGCATAGGCCACCGCCCAGGTCTTCTCGCCGCAGGCGGCGGGGTAGCTGCCCGCGAAGCCCATGCGCGCCGGATCGCCGAAGGCCGGCGCCAGCGCGGCGCGCCAGTCGCCGCACTCGCCGGCCGATAGCGGCACCGTCGACTGCGTGCTCACGCCGCTCAGGAAGGGCTCGAAGTTGACCTGCGCCGTCTGCCCGTCGCGGTTCGGCTGGAAGCTCATGACGACCGACTTGAAATTGATCAGCAGCGCGTCGGGCGAGGCGTTGTAGGGCCGCTGGCCCTCGCCGTCGAAGGCGGCCGGATCGGTCTCGGCCACCTCGAAGGCACTGCGGTCCAGCACGATGTCGCCGGCGATGGTGTGGATGCCCAGCCCCTGCACCCGCCGCAGCAGCAGCCACAGGCGCTCGAGCACCAGCTTGGGGTCGCCCTGGCCCTGGATGTAGAGGTTGCCGTCCAGCACGCCGTCGCGCACCGGTCCGTCCACATACACCGGCGTGGTCCACGTGAAGGCCGGCCCCAGCAGGTCGAGCGCGGCGTAGGTGGTGACCAGCTTCATGACCGAGGCGGGATTGACCGCCACCTGCGTGCGCCAGGCCAGCCGCGGCGGGCGCACTGCATCCGCATCGGCCACCAGCATCGTGACGGCCTCGGGCGGCACCCGCGCGCGGGCCAGCGCGGCCTCCACCTCGGGCGGAAGCGTCTGGGACAGGGCGGGCGCCGAAGCCAGCGCGGCGAGCAGGAAGAAGAGGCGGGCGGCGCGCTGCGCCAGGGGCTTCGGGGCGGGAGGCATCGCGCGATTATCCCGAGGCCGCATCGCCATAGGCCCTGGGCAGCGCGGTGCATGGCCGGCCCGGGATAATCGCGCGATGCCCGCCGCTCCCCGTTTCTCCCCCCGTACCCTCGGCATCGGCGCGGCAATCGTCACCGTCCTGGTCTGGACGGCCTTCATCGTCATCGCGCGGGCTTCCGCCGGCCGCTCGCTGACGCCCTTCGACATTGCCTTCGCGCGCATCTGCGGCGCCAGCCTGGTGCTGGTGCCCTGGGGCGCCTGGCTGGTGGCGCGGGCGCGCCGCAGCGATCGGGCGCAGGGCTCGCTCTTCGGCCTGTCGCCGGTGCCGCTGCGCGCCACCGTGGTGGCCGGCTTCTTCGGCGGCCTCGCCTATGCCCTGCTCGCCTACAGCGGCTTCTTCTATGCGCCGGCCACCCATGCCTCGGTGCTGATGCCCGGCAGTCTTCCCCTGTGGACGGCGGTGCTCGCGGCCGTGGTGCTGCACGACCGCCTGACGCCGGCGCGCGTATGCGGTCTCGCGCTGATCGTGCTGGGCGACCTCTTGGTCGGCGGCGCCAGCCTGCTGCACGCCTTCGAAGGCGGGCAGATCTGGAAAGGCGACCTGCTGTTCATGAGCGCCGCCTTCTGCTGGGCCTGCTACAGCGTAACGGCGCGGCGCCACGGGCTCGAGGCGGTGCGCGCCACCATCGCGATCACCGTGTTCGCCTTCCTCACCTACGTGCCGGCCTATGCGGTGCTGGCCGGGCTCGGCGTGGCGGGGAGCCGGCTGGCCAGTGCGCCGCTGGGCGAGATCGCCTTCCAGATGCTGTTCCAGGGCGTCGGCTCGGTCGTCATCTCGGGCATCACCTTCACCCGCATGATTCAGTACTTCGGACCGGTGCGCTCCACCATGATCACCGCGCTGGTGCCCGGCCTGTCGGCGCTGGGAGCCGTGCTGTTCCTGGGCGAGCCGCTGCACTGGAACCTGATCGCCGGGCTGCTGCTCGTCACCGCGGGCATCCTGTTCGGCGTGCAACGCATGCGCTCGGCCGGCGTGGCCACGGCCGCCGTCGCGCGAGGGTGATGGGGATGCCGGCAGAAACGAAGCTCCTGGCCTTCGACACCAGCACCGAGGCGCTGTCGGTCGCCGTGCGTCGCGGCGACCGGGTTCTCTCCCGCAGCGGGCCCGGCGGCGCGCAGGCGTCGAGCAGCCTGATCCCCCTGATCCAGGAGCTGCTGGCCGAAGCCGGCCTGGCCCTGGCCGAGCTCGACGCCATTGCCTTCGGCCGCGGGCCCGGCTCCTTCACCGGCCTGCGCACCGCCTGCTCGGTCGCGCAGGGGCTGGGCTTCGGCGCCGGTGTCCCGCTGCTGCCCGTCGACACCTTGCATGCCGTGGCCGAGGAGGCGCGCCACCGCTTCGGCGCCACGCGCGTGGTCGCGCTGCTCGATGCGCGCATGGACGAGCTCTATGCCGCGCACTACGACTTCCGCCAACTCGCCCAGGCCGCCGAATCCGATACCGAGCCTCGGTTGCTGTCGCCCGAGCAGGTGCAGGTGCCGCCGGGCTGGGTGCTCGCCGGCAACGTCTTCTCTGCCTACGGCGATCGCCTGCCGGCCGCCGCGGCGCGCCACGAGGCGCTGCCCGGCGCCGAGGCGATGCTGAGACTGGCCCCTGAATTGCTTGCTGCCGGGCGGTCGGTTGCGCCGGCGCATGCGTGGCCGTTGTATGTTCGCGATAAAGTCGCACAAACCACGCAAGAGCGCGCCGCCCTCAAGGCGGCGCAAGCCCCTCCGTCCACATGAGTGCAGTCCTGCAGCCGCGTGAAGCCCGCCTCGAACCGATCACGGTCGAGCGGATCGCGGCCGTGTGCACCATCGAACGCAGCGCCTACACCCATCCCTGGACGCCGGCCAACTTCAGCGATTCGCTGGTCGCCGGCTACCACTGCCAATGCCTGGTGGCCCCGGCCCTGCCATCCGGCGACCCGGCGCCGGCGCGGCGGCCGCGCGCGCTCTGGGGCCGGCCGGCGGCACAGATCGGCAGCGAGACGCTGATCGGCTATTTCGTCGCCATGAAGGGCGTCGACGAGGTGCATCTGCTCAACATCACCGTGGCCCCGGCCTTCCAGGGCCAGGGCTGGGCGCCGCTGATGCTGGAAGCGCTCGCGGGCTGGTCGCGCGGCCAGAACGCCCAGTGGCTCTGGCTCGAGGTGCGGGCCAGCAATCTGCGGGCGATGGCCATCTACGAACGGCAGGGCTTCCGCCGCGTGGGCGTGCGCAAGGGCTACTACCCGGCCGAGGGCAACGCACGCGAGGACGCCGTGGTCATGAGCCTGCGGCTGAATGAATCGACCAGCGCCTGGGGCTCCTTGAAGTAAAGACATGGAAGGCACGCTGAACCTGGACGCGCGGCAACGCGCGATGCTCGACGAGATGGGCATCAAGCTCTTCTGGCCCGCTGCGGTGCCTGCCGCGGCGCTCGCCGAGGCGCCAGTGGCGCCGGTAGCGGCGGACGCGCGTTCGCCCCGCATCGCGCCCGAGCAGGCTGCCGCTGCGCCGGCGCCCGTCCGCGCCGCTGCAACGGCACCCGCACCGGCACCGTTGTCCGCGCCGCCGGTCGCAGCCCGCCCCTCGGCCGCCCCCTCCGGTGCGAGCGTGCTGATCGACGCCCCGCGCCTTCTCTACGGCTCCGAAGCGGCGGCAGGGCGCGGCTGGCTCATCGTCGCCGACATGCCGCCCGAGCTCGATGGCCGCCATGGCGAACCTTTCGCCGGCGAGGCGGGCCGCCTGTTCGAGGCCATGCTGCGCGCGCTGCAGTTGCAGCTCGGCGCCGTGCCCGTCCACCTGATGCGCACCCACCGCGGCGTGGCCTCGGGCCAGCCGGGCAGCCCGCGCCCCATCGCCGGCGGCTTTGCCGAAGCGGCGCCGGCCGCGCAGGTGGTCCTGGCCATGGGACCGCTGGCCGCACAGAGCCTGCTGCAAAGCGCCGAGCCCCTCGGCCGCCTGCGCGGCGAGCCGGCGCGCATCGCCCTGCCGGGCTGGGAGGACGTGCCGGTGGTCGCGACTTACCACCCGGCCTACCTGCTGCGCAATCCGGCCGACAAGGCGCGCGCCTGGGCCGACCTGTGCCTGGCCGCCGCGCAGCTGCCGCAGAGCTGAGGAGCTGAAAGGCTGAAAGGAGGCGGGCGCCTAGAATTCCGCCCCATGATCTTCCTGGACAAGCTGCGCGCCGCCGAGCGCCGCAACGGCTCGCTGCTGTGCGTGGGCCTCGACCCCGAACCCGCCAAGTTTCCCGCCCGCCTGAAGGGCGATGCCAGCAAGATCTACGACTTTTGCGCCGCCATCGTCGATGCCACGGCCGACCTGGTGATCGCCTTCAAGCCGCAGATCGCCTACTTCGCCGCCCACCGCGCCGAAGACCAGCTCGAAAAGCTCATGGAGCACATGCGCCGCAACGCGCCGCACGTGCCCCTCATCCTCGACGCCAAGCGCGGCGACATCGGGTCCACCGCCGAGCAGTACGCGCGCGAGGCCTTCGAGCGCTACGGCGCCGACGCGGTCACGCTCTCGCCCTTCATGGGCTTCGATTCGGTCGAGCCGTACCTGCGCCACGAGGGCAAGGGCGCCTTCCTGCTGTGCCGCACCAGCAATCCCGGCGGCGACGACCTGCAGGCCCAGCGCCTCGCCGGCGTGGAAGGCCAGCCCTTCCTGTATGAACACATCGCGAAGCTGGTCCAGGGCCCCTGGAACCTGAACGGCCAGCTGGGCCTGGTGGTCGGTGCCACCTACCCGGCCGAGATCGAGCGGGTGCGCGCGCTGGCGCCCACCGTGCCGCTCCTGATCCCCGGCGTCGGCGCCCAGGGCGGCGATGCGGTCGCTACCGTGCGCGCGGGCTGGCGCGCCGATGCGCCGATCGTGGTCAATTCCTCGCGCGCCATTTGTTACGCGTCGGCCGGCGAGGACTTCGCCCAGGCCGCCCGGCATGAGGCCATTCGTACTCGCGACGGTCTCGAGCAAGCGAAGAACTGAGACGACTTTCCTCGGCACTGCCAAGAAACAATTGTGTCCTGATGACAGAAAAAGTCACATTTCGGAACAATTGTTGTCCTTGCCTCCGCCTTTAGGCTCCTCCGCGGCCGGCTGGGGGCCGGCATGGCACTTGCCTTGAAGGGCACGGCGTCACAGCGCCGAGGAGCGAGGAACACATGGTGGAAGACATTGCGACCGGTCGCGTCGAAGCGACCGACGTGCCGTTGCGCGCGCCTGAAACGCACGCGGACGGCCCCGCGGCGGCAGCGTCGCGCAACCCCCTGCCGCTGGCGGCTTCACTGGCCGCCGCGGCCGCACTCGCAGCCTGTGGTGGCGGGGGCGGCGGCGGGGGCGGTGGCGGAGGCTTCTTCGCCGGCCTGGGCAGCGGCAGCGGCGACACCGTCCAGGCCGGCAGCCTGACACCGCTGGCCAGCACGCCGAGCGCACAGACCTACATCTACACCCAGGCCAAGACCGACGACGAGGCCGCGCGCTTTCTGCTGCAGGCGCAGTTCTCCGCCTCCGAGGCCGAGATCGCCGCGGTGCGTGCCCAAGGCTTGCTGCCCTGGCTCGGCGCGCAGATGGACCGGGCGCCCGCCGAGACCGGCTGGGCCTGGGTCGCCAGCAAGCCCTACGACACCGTCAACAGCGACGACATGATCTGGAGTCAGCTCATGACCTCGGCCGACGGCCCGCGCAAGCGCATGGCGCTCGCGCTGTCGGAGATCTTCGTGGTCTCGGCCAACGACATCAGCTCCAACTGGACCGCCCACATGTTCGCCCAGTACTGGGACATGCTGGTCGCCGGCGTCACCGGCAACTTCCGGCAACTGCTGGAGAACGTGTCGCTCAACCCGGCGATGGGCTACTACCTCAACACCAAGGGCAACCAGAAGGAGAACGCCCAGGGCCGCCAGCCGGACGAGAACTACGCCCGCGAGGTCATGCAGCTCATGAGCATCGGCCTGTACCAGCTCAACGCCGACGGCTCGGTCCGGCTCGGCGCCGACGGCGCGCCGCTGGAGAGCTACACGCAGGACGACGTCACCAACCTGGCGCGCGTGTTCACCGGCTACGACCTCGACATTCCCTCGGCCGAGCGAAACGCCTTCACGCCGCCGGGCCAGAGCTTCACCATCGAGAGCAATGCCTGGACCACGCGCCCGATGGCGCTCACCGCCTCGCGCCACTCGATGCTGGAGGCCAAGTTCCTCGGCACCACCGTGCCCGCCAACACCGAGGGCAAGGCCGCCCTCAAGACCGCGCTGGACACGCTGTTCAACCATCCCAACGTCGGCCCCTTCATCGGCCGGCAGCTGATCCAGCGCCTGGTCACCAGCAACCCGAGCGGCGCCTACGTGAAGCGCGTGTCCGACGTCTTCGCCGACAACGGCGCCGGCGTGCGCGGCGACATGAAGAGCGTGTTCGCCGCGGTGCTGCTGGACAACGAGGCGCGCAGCCCCGCGGGTCTCGCCGACCCGAACTTCGGCCACCTGCGCGAGCCGATGCTGCGGCTGGTGCAGTGGGGGCGCACCTTCGGCGCCAGCTCGGTGGCCGGCACCTGGAAGATCGGCAACCGCTCCGACGCGGCCAGCTCGCTGGGCCAGAGTCCGCTGCGCTCGCCCTCGGTCTTCAACTTCTTCCGCCCCGGCTATGTGCCGCCGTCCAGCGCGATGGCGAGCGCCAAGCTGGTCGCGCCCGAGTTCCAGCTGGTCAACGAAACCAGCGTGGGCGGCTACCTCAACTTCATGCAGAACGTCGTGCCCAACGGCTTCAACAGCAAGGACGTGGTCGCGAGCTACGCCGCCGAGAAGGCGCTGGTGCTCGACCCGGCTGCGCTCGTGCGCCGCCTCAATCTGCTGATGGCGGCCAACCAGCTCGACGCCGACACGCTGGCGCTGATCACCAACGCACTGGCCACGCCGGCCGTCACCGCGACCAGCAGCGACACCCTCAAGAACAACCGGGTCTACGCCGCGGTGCTCATGGTGATGGCCGCGCCGGGCTACCTGATCCAGAAGTAAGGAAAGCGCGATGCACCTGATCGATCCGAAGGCCCACACCCGCCGCGCCTTCCTGCGCCGCTCCGGGCAACTCGCCATGGCCGGCAGCGCGCTGCCCTTCGCGCTCAACCTCGCCGCCATCGGCGAGGCGGCCGCGCAGGCGGCCCCCGGCGACGACTACAAGGCGCTGGTGTGCGTCTTCCTGTTCGGCGGCAACGACTACGCCAACACCGTCGTCACCTACGACGACCCCAGCTACAACGCCTACAGCGCGATCCGCGGCGGCGGCGCCGGCCAGACCGCCGGCGGCGTCGCGCTGGCCAAGGCCGATCTCGCGCCGACCCTGCTCAGCCCGAGCACGGCCCTGGCCGACGGGCGGCAGTACGCGCTGCACCCGTCCATGACCGCGCTGGCGGGGCTGTTCAACACCGATGCCAAGATGGCGGTGCAGCTCAACGTCGGCCCGCTGGTGGTGCCGCTCACGCGCGCCCAGTACAACAGCGGCAACAAGAAGCTTTATCCGGTGCCGCCGAAGCTGTTCTCGCACAACGACCAGCAGTCGACCTGGCAGTCGTCCTCGCCCGAGGGCTCGACCGTGGGCTGGGGCGGCAACATCGGCGACCTGGTGCTCACGCAGAACAGCAACTCGCTGTTCACCTGCATGTCGGTCTCGGGCAATGCGGTGTTCCTGTCGGGCGACACGGCCTTGCAATACCAGGTCAGCACCGGCGGCGCGGTCAAGATCGGCAGCGTGACCGGCGGCAACGTGTACGGCTCGAGCTCGGTCAAGGCGGCGATGGCGCAACTGGTGCAGCAGGCGCGCGGCCACGCGCTGGAGAACGAATACAACAAGGTGACCAAGCGCGCGGTGGATGCAGAAGGCGCCATCACCTCGGCCATCGGCGGGGCATACGCCTTCGGCGCGTACCCTGGAAGCACCTTTCCCGATACCGGCCTGGGCAGGCAGCTCGCCATGGTGGCCCGCCTGATCCGCGGCCGCGCAACGCTCGGCACCAAGCGCCAGGTGTTCTTCGTCTCCATGGGCGGCTTCGACCTGCATGACAACCTGATCGCCAACCAGCCCGGCCTGATGAAGCAGTTGAGCGATGGCATGACGGCCTTCTACCGCGAGATGGTCGTGCAGGGCATGGCCGACAAGGTCACCGCCTTCACCGCCTCCGACTTCGGCCGCACCCTGGCCTCCAACGGCGACGGCTCCGACCACGGCTGGGGCGGCCATCATTTCGTCGTCGGCGGCGCGGTGAAAGGCAAGCAGATCTACGGCACGCCGCAGGTGGTCAGCATCAACAACGACTCGAAGCTGGCCGGCTACGACGGGCATGTGGGGCAGGGGCGGCTGATTCCTTCCACCTCGGTCGACCAGTACGGCGCCACGCTGGCGAGCTGGTTCGGTGTGCCGGCCGGCGACCTGGAGAACATCCTGCCGAACCTCAGGAACTTCGGTGGGAACGTCAACGGGATCAACTATCCGAAGAACATTGGTTTTCTCGCCTGAGCGGGTACTCCCTCTGGGCTGTGTGCGCTGCCATACTGACGGCCCGCTTTTCCAACGGAGACTCCGATGAAATACACAGGCAGCTGCCACTGCGGCCGGATCGCCTTCGAGGTCGAGGGCGAGATCCAGGGTGCCATGGCATGCAACTGCTCCATGTGCCAGCGCAAGGGTTCCCTGATGTGGTTCGTGCCGCACGACAAGCTCGAGCTGAAGACCCCGCCCGAAGACATGAGCACCTACCTGTTCAACAAGCATGTGATCTCGCACCGCTTCTGCCCGGTCTGCGGCATCCACCCTTTCGGCGAGGGTACCGACCCCAAGGGCAACAAGATGGCGGCCATCAACATCCGATGCCTCGAGAGCATCGATCTCGAATCGGTGCCGGTGCAGCATTTCGACGGGCGCTCCAAGTAAGGCCTGCCGGCTCGGGACCGACTTCGCGGCCTCGGGCGCGTCCGCGGCCTGACGCCGCCATTTGCCTTTCGTCCCCGGCCGCGCCACAGTACGGCGCACCATGACGACCGATCCCTTCCCGCTCGAAGGCGGCTGCACTTGCCGCGCCGTGCGCTACCGCATGAGCACCCGGCCGCTGTTCGTCCACTGCTGCCATTGCCGCTGGTGCCAGCGCGAAACCGGCAGCGCCTTCGCCCTCAACGCGATGATCGAGGCGGACCGCCTGCAGCTGCTGCAAGGCGAAGTCGAGCTGGTGCTCACGCCTTCGATGAGCGGCAAGGGCCAGAAGATCGCGCGCTGTCCGCACTGCCGCGTTGCGCTGTGGAGCCACTACGCGGGCGCCGGCGACGCCGTGTGCTTCGTGCGCGTCGGCACGCTCGACATGCCGGACCACCTGCCGCCGGACATCCATATCTTCACGATGTCGAAGCAGCCTTGGGTCCAACTGCCGCCCGGCGTACACGCGGTGCCCGAGTACTACCGCAGCGCCGAGCACTGGCCGGCCGAGAGCCTGGAGCGCGCCCGCGCCCTGAAGGCCGCGCGCGCTGCCGCCGGGGGCTGAGACCGAGCCTTCAGCGCCGCGCCGCCCCCAGCCGTTGCGAGACCTCGCCGGCGCAGCGCTTCAGCGCCTGCGCGACCGGCCCGTCCCAGCTGGCATCGAAGATCGCCGTGGTGCCGATCGCCGTGATCGCCAGCGCGATCGCGCCCGTGTGGTCGAAGACCGGCGCCGACATCGCGCTCACACCCGGCACGATCTCGCCATCGGAGCGGCTCATGCCGTGCTCGCGCACCGCATGCAGCTGCGCCTCGAAGCTCTTCCAGTCCGGCAGCGGGGGCGCCGGCGGCATGCCCACGTGGCGCGCGGGCTCGGCGATGCTGCTCTTTTCGCGCCGCCGCTCTTTCTCCAGCATGCGCTTGACCTCCTCGGGCGGCAGGTAAGCACCGAACAGCCGGCCCGAGGCGGTGCTGGTCAGCGAGAACACCGTGCCGTGCCGCATGCTCATGTGCAGCGCGGCCGGCGACTCGGCCACCCGCACGATGGTGGCGCCGCGGTCGCCCCACACGGCAATGGCGGTGGTATGTCCGATCTCCTCGACCAATGCCGCCACCAGCGGCGTGGCGACGTGCACCGGGTCGGCCTGCTGCAGGCTGATCAGCCCCAGTTGCAAGGCGAGCGGACCGAGCAGATAGTGGCCGCTGGAACGGTCCTGCTCGATCAGCCCCAGCCGGCTGAAGCTGACCAGGTAGGGATGCGCCTTGGCGGGCGACATCTCGGCCTCGCGCGCGAGGTCCTTCAACGCCATCGGCCGGCCGTGGTGCACCAGGGCGCGCAGCAGCTGGCCCCCCACCTCGATGCTCTGGATGCCGCGCTGCGCGCGGTCGGTGCTGCTGTCGTCCGTGGCCATGACCCTGTTCCCGCGTTCGTTAATGCAGAAAGCATTAGACATGATCCGAATCGTTGACTACACTCCGCGTCATTCGTTCAGTACAAATTAATTCGGTTTAGACGAATTTTTTCCAGGAGACCCCCGATGAGCCAGACCAAGGTATTCGCCAGCCAAGCCGACCTCGAGGAAAAGAAGGTCACCTTCAGCCAGATTTCCGAGCACGCCTGGGCCTACACGGCCGAGGGCGACCCCAACACCGGCATCGTCATCGGCGACGACGCCGTGCTCGTGGCCGACACGCAGGCCACGCCCGCGATGGCGCAGGACGTGATCCGCCGCATCCGCGAAGTGACCGACAAGCCCATCAAGTACGTGGTGCTGACCCACTACCACGCCGTGCGCGTGCTCGGCGCCAGCGCCTACGGGGCCGAGCACATCCTCGCGAGCCAGGACACCTATGACCTCATCGTCGAGCGCGGCGAACAGGACAAGGCCAGCGAGATCGGCCGCTTCCCGCGCCTGTTCGCAGGCGTCGAAACGGTGCCGCCCGGCATGACCTGGCCGACCATGACCTTCACCGGCAAGATGACGCTGTGGCTGGGCAAGCTCGAGGTGCAGCTGCTGCAGCTCGGGCGCGGCCACACCAAGGGCGACACCGTCGTCTGGCTCCCGCAGGAGCGCGCGCTGCTGTCGGGCGACCTGGTCGAGTTCGGCGCCACGCCCTATGCCGGCGACGCCTACTTCAAGGACTGGCCGAAGACGCTGGACAACCTCGCCGCGCTGCAGCCCAAGGCCCTGGTGCCCGGCCGCGGCGCCGCGCTGACCACGCCCGAGGACGTGGCCAAGGGCCTGACGGAAACGCGCGATTTCATCGCCGATGTGTACGCCAGCGTGCAGAAGGGCGTCGCGGCCGGCAAGGACCTGAACGCGGTCTACAAGGACACCTTCGCCGCGCTCAAGCCCAAGTACGGGCACTGGGTGATCTTCGACCACTGCATGCCCTTCGATGTGACGCGCTGCTACGACGAGGTCACGCAGCATGCCGATCCGCGCATCTGGACCGCCGAGCGCGACGTCGAGATGTGGAAGACGCTGGAAGGCTGAGCCCCCCACAGAACCCGGAGACCAGCATGAAGCTGAACGACCTCGCGTCGGTCCGCGGGGAACCGCTCGACTACCAGAAGCTCACCTTCGACTACGTCCGCCATGCCGACCAGGCCGCCGCGACCCCGGTGCGCCACCCGGTGGTGGTGGTGGGCGCCGGCCCCGTCGGCCTCGCACTGGCGATCGACCTCGCCCAGCAGCAGATCCCCGTGGTCCTGCTCGACAACGACAACCGCCTGTCGACCGGCTCGCGCGCCATCTGCTTCGCCAAGCGTTCGCTCGAGGTCTTCGACCGGCTCGGCTGCGGCGACCGCATGGTCGACAAGGGCGTGTCATGGAACGTGGGCCGCGTGTTCTTCCGCGACGAGCAGATCTACGAATTCGACCTGCTGCCCGAGCCGGGCCATGAGCGGCCGGCCTTCATCAACCTGCAGCAGTACTACGTCGAAGGCTACCTGGCCGAGCGCGCCGCCGCCCTGCCGCTGATCGACATCCGCTGGAACAACAAGGTGGTGGGCGTCGAGCAGCAGGACGAGCAGGCGCTGCTGAGCATCGAGACGCCGGACGGCAGCTACCGCCTCGCGGCCGGCTACGTGGCGGCCTGCGACGGTTCCCGCTCCAGCGTGCGCCAGCTCATCGGCCAGGAGAGCAAGGGCCGGATCTTCAAGGACCGCTTCCTGATCGCCGACGTCAAGATGAAGCTCGCCCGGCCGGCGGAGCGCTGGTTCTGGTTCGACCCCGAGTTCCACCGCAACCAGAGCGTGCTGCTGCACATGCAGCCCGACAACGTCTGGCGCATCGACTTCCAGCTCGGCTGGGACGCCGACCCGGAGGAAGAGAAGAAGCCCGAGAACATCATCCCGCGCGTCAAGGCGCTGCTCGGCGAGGACGTGGAGTTCGAGCTCGAATGGGCCAGCGTCTACACCTTCGCCTGCCTGCGCATGGACCGCTTCCGGCATGGCCGCGTGCTGTTCGCCGGCGACTCGGCGCACGGCGTCTCGCCCTTCGGCGCACGGGGCGCCAACTCGGGCGTGCAGGACGCCGAGAACCTGGCGTGGAAGCTGGCGGCCGTGCTGCGCGGCGACGCACCGGACGCGCTGCTCGACAGCTACGCCACCGAGCGCGAGTACGCGGCCGACGAGAACATCCGCAACTCGACCCGCGCCACCGACTTCATCACGCCCAAGAGCGAGGTCAGCCGGCTGTTCCGCGACGCGGTGCTGGCGCTGGCCAAGCGCCATGGCTTCGCGCGCACGCTGGTGAACAGCGGGCGGCTCTCGGTGCCGGCCACGCTGCTCGATTCGCCGCTCAACACGCCCGATGCGGATGCCTTCGGCGGCCGCATGGTGCCCGGCGCCGTGGCCGCGGACGCGCCGCTCGCGCTGCCCGGCGGACGCAGCGGCTGGCTGCTGCGCGAGCTCGGCGGCAACGCCTTCACCGCGCTGGTGTTCGGCGAGGGCGAAGCGGCGGAACGCAGCGCCCGCGCCATTGCCGAGGCCGACGACGCGCTGCGCGTGCTGCGCGTGCCGCTCGCCGAGGCGAATGCGCTGGCCGCGCAACGCTACGACGCGCAGCCCGGCACCGTCTACCTGCTGCGGCCCGACCAGCACGTCTGCGCCCGCTGGCGCGCCCCGGCGCCGTCCGCCATCCGCGCCGCGCTGGCGCGTGCCCTTGCCAGAGCCTGAAGGAGAAGCGCCATGCCGCAAGCGACAACGCAACACCTGATCACCGACTCCCACCTCGATGCGCCGGACGACTTCTACGAAGCGCTGATCGAGGCGCACCAGGGCCTTTCCACCGACGAGAGCCACGCCTTCAACGCACGGCTGGTGCTGCTGCTGGCCAACCACATCGGCGCCATGCCGGTGCTGCGCGAAGCCCTCGAGGCAGCGCGCCGCAGCTGATCCCATCCATTCCAGAACCACCGGAGACACCATGATTCGTTCCACCCTCGCCGGCCTCGCGCTGGCCGCCGCCAGCCTCATTGCCGCCGCCCAGGACGGCAAGCCCATCGAGTGGGTGGTCGGCTATGCCGCCGGCGGCGGCTCCGACTCCGTGGCGCGCGCCACCGCCGAGACCATGAGCAAGAGCCTGGGCGCGCCCATCGTCATCAACAACAAGCCGGGCGCGGCCACCAACATCGCAGCCGAGTACGCGGTGCGCGCCAAGGACGTCGAGCACACCCTGCTGACCGCCGACTTCGCCACGCTGGCGGCCAACCCCTTTCTCTTTTCCAAGCTGAGCTACGACGCCGAGAAGAACCTCAAGCCGGTCGGCCTGCTGGCCCGCTTCCCGCTCGTGCTGGTGGTCGGTCCGCAGGTGCCGGCGAGCAACTGGAAGGAGTTCGTGGCCTGGGCCAAGGCGCAGCCGGGCGGCGTCAACTACGGCTCGGCCGGCGTGGGCAGCCCGCACCACCTGGCGGCCGAGCTGCTGCGCGAGAAAGCCGAGCTCAAGCTCACCCACGTGGCCTACCGCGGCGCGGCGCCGGCCATGCAGGACGTGCTGGGCGGGCAGGTGCCCTTCATGCTGGTCGACACGGCCAGCGGCAACCAGTTCGTGCAGGCGGGCAAGGTCAAGGCCATCGGTGTGGCGAGCGCCAAGCGCATCGCCTCGCTGCCCAACGTGCCCACGCTGATGGAGCAGGGCCTGGCCGGCTACGAGGCCTATGCCTGGCAGGGCCTCACCGTGCCCTCCGGCACGCCCGACGCCACGGTGGCACGCTATGCCAAGGCGCTGCAGGAGGCGCTGGCCTCGCCCGCGGTCAAGGCGCGCTTCGACGCGCTCGGCGTGGAGGGCCTTCCCGGCTCGCCGAGCGACATGGCAAGCTACGTGAAGGCCGAGCGCGAGCGCTGGGGGCGCCTCATCAAGGCCAACAACATCCGCGTCGATTGAAAACACCGGATCAGGAAAGGAAGCTCATGAGCAGCACCGACGCATTGCGCTACCAGAGCGGCTTCGGCAACGAATACGCCACCGAGGCCGTCCCCGGCGCCCTGCCGCAAGGCCGCAACAGCCCGCAGCGCGCGCCCTTCGACCTCTACCCCGAGCTGATCTCGGGCACCGCCTTCACCGCGCCGCGCCACGAGAACCGGCGCAGCTGGATGTACCGGCGCCAACCTTCGGTGGTCTCGGGCCGCTACGAGGCCTATTCGCAGCCGGCCTGGCAGACCGGGGCCGACCGCAGCATCGCGGTGGCGCCCGAGCCGATGCGCTGGCACCCGTTGCCCTTCAGCGGCGCCGAGGCCGACTTCGTCGACGGCATGCACACCCTGGCCGCCAACGGCGACGCCGAGGCGCAGTGCGGCCTGGCCGCCCACGTCTACCTCGCGAGCAAGTCGATGGTGCGCCGCGCCTTCGTCAATGCCGACGGCGAGCTGCTGGTCGTGCCGCAGCAGGGCCGGCTGGTCATCACCACCGAAATGGGCGTGCTCGAGGTCAAGCCGGGCGAGATCGCGCTGCTGCCGCGCGGCGTGGTGTTCAAGGTCGCGCTGCCCGATGGGTTTTCGCGCGGCTACGTCTGCGAGAACTACGGCGCCCAGTTCCGCCTGCCCGAACTGGGCCCGATCGGCTCCAACGGCCTGGCCAACGCGCGCGACTTCCAGGCCCCCGTGGCCGCCTTCGAGGCCGAGGCCGGCGGCTACGAGCTGGTCAAGAAATCCTCCGGCCGCTTGTGGCGCGCGCCGATGAAGCAGTCGCCCTTCAACGTGGTCGCCTGGCACGGCAACCTGGCGCCGGTGAAGTACGACACGGCCCACTTCATGACCATCGGCTCGATCAGCTTCGACCACCCGGACCCGTCGATCTTCACCGTGCTGACCTCGCCCTCGGACACGCCCGGCACCGCCAACTGCGACTTCGTCATCTTCCCGCCGCGCTGGCTGGTGATGGAGGACACCTTCCGTCCGCCCTGGTACCACCGCAACCTGATGAGCGAGTTCATGGGCCTGGTCTACGGCGAGTACGACGCCAAGCCCGGCGGCTTCAAGCCCGGCGGCGCCAGCCTGCACAACGCCATGGTGCCGCACGGCCCCGACGAGGAAGCCTTCGAGAAGGCCAGCGGCGCGGACCTGAAGCCGCAGAAGCTGGACAACACGCTGGCCTTCATGTTCGAGAGCCGCTACCGTTTCATCCCCACCGCCTGGGCGCTGCAGAGCCCGGCGCTCGATGCCGACTACGCCGACTGCTGGGCCGGCCTGCAGGACAAATTCAAGCCATGACCACTCCGAACGCCACCCACGACCCCCAGCTGCGCAGCTGGGTCGCCTCGGCCAACCAGGCCGGTTGCGACTTTCCGATCCAGAACCTGCCCTTCGGCCGCTTCCGGCCGGCCGGCAGCGGCGAGGCCTTCCGCATCGGCGTCGCGATCGGCGACCAGGTGCTGGACCTGAAGGCCACCGGCCTCATCCACACGGACGACATGAACGTGTTGATGGCCAAGGCCCCGGCGGAGCGCCAGGCCTTGCGTGCCGCCATTTCCGCCGGCCTCACCGAAGGCAGTGCAGAGGCGGGCGAGTGGGCGAAGCTGCTGCTGACCCAGTCGGCCGTCGAGATGACGGTGCCCTGCCGCATCGGCGACTACACCGACTTCTACACGAGCGTCCATCACGCCACCACGATCGGCAAGCAGTTCCGCCCCGACAACCCGCTGCTGCCCAACTACAAATGGGTGCCGATCGGCTATCACGGCCGCTCCTCCTCGATCGGCGTCAGCGGCAGCAGCTTCAAGCGGCCGCGCGGCCAGACCAAGGCGCCCGACGCCGAGGTCCCGACCCTCGGGCCCTCGAAGCGGCTCGACTATGAGTTGGAGCTCGGCTGGTTCATCGGCCAGGGCAACGCACAGGGCGAACCGATCGACATGGATCGGGCCGAGTCGCACCTGTTCGGTGTCGCGCTGTTCAACGACTGGTCCGCACGCGACATCCAGGGCTGGGAATACCAGCCGCTCGGCCCGTTCCTGTCGAAGAACTTCGCCAGCACCCTGTCGCCGTGGATGGTGACGATGGAGGCGCTGGCGCCCTTCCGTGCGCCGTTCGAGCGTGCGTCCGGCGATCCGCAGCCGCTGCCCTATCTCGACTCGTCCGCCAACCGCGCCCAGGGCGCCCTGTCGATCACGCTCGAGGTGCTGCTGCAGACGGCGAAGATGCGAGAGGCCGGCGAGGCACCTGTGCGCCTGTCGGGCACCAACACCACGCGCGCGGCCTATTGGACGCCGGCGCAGCTGGTGGCGCACCACACGGTCAATGGATGCAACCTGCAACCCGGCGATCTGCTGGGGTCGGGCACGCTGTCCGGTCCCAACGCCGACGAGGCGGGCTCGCTGATGGAGCTGACGGGCAGCGGCAAACAGCCTGTCGTGCTGCCCAACGGCGAGCGCCGCAGCTTCCTGGAGGACGGCGACACGCTGATCCTGCGCGGCTGGTGCGAGCGCGAAGGCGCGGTGCGCATCGGGCTGGGCGAGGTCAGCGGGACGGTCGAGGCGGCTGGCTGAGGCGCCATGGGCCGAGGCGTCGGCCTCGGGCGGACGAGGCCCTCTCCTACGCGCGTCCCCCCGGCTGCTGCCGATACTGGGTCGCATTCGCTTTGGGGGAGCTTCCTGTGAACGTGCTCATCGTCGACGACAACAAGCCCGCAGCCGACCTGCTGCGCGAACTGCTGACGCTGCAGGACCACGAGGTGCAATGCAGCTATTGCGCGCAGGACGCGATCGACGCCGCTGCCGCCACGCCCTTCGATGCGGCGCTGGTCGACCTGGTCCTGCCTGATTTCTCCGGCGCCGAGCTGGCGCGGCGCATGCGCGCCGGGGCGGGCGGCAAGTCCTTGCTGCTGGTGGCCGTGTCCGGCTACGGCAAGGAAGACGCCGGCGACGCCGCGGCGCCCGGCCTGTTCGACCACCACCTGCAGAAACCCATCGATTTCGAGGTGCTGGACCGCATCCTGGCGACCGCCCCCGCCCGATAGGGCCCGCTACAAGGCGGTGCTGGAGGGCTGCCGGTTCCCGGCGCCGCCCTGGGCGCGCTGCCCGCACCACAGCCGTATGCAGCCCAGCAGGGTCTCCGGATCGGCCGGCTTGACGAAGTGGTGGTCGAAGCCGGCGCCGAATGCGGCCGCGCGATCCTCGTTCTGCCCGTAGCCGGTCACCGCGATCAGCAGGGCGTCGGCCAGCTCGGGCATGGCGCGCATCCGGCGCGCGACCTCGTAGCCGTCCAGCAGCGGCAGGCCGATATCCAGCACCACGACCATGGGGCAGTGCGCGTTCGCAGCGGCGAGCGCTTCCTCGCCGTCATGGGCGGTGCGGACCGCGTGGCCTTCCAGTTCGAGCATCGCGGCGATGCCGGTCGCCGCGTCGTGGTTGTCGTCGACGACCAGGATGCGCAGGGCCTCGACGCGGTGCGCCGTCGCGGCCTCTTGCGGCAGCGCCTGGCCGGCGGCCGGCGCCACCGTGCCGACACGCGGCAGCCGCAGCCGGAACTCGGAACCCCGGTCCCGGCCCTCGCTGAAGGCCTCGATCCGGCCGCCATGCATCTCCGTCAGCCGCCGCGCCAGCGTCAGGCCGACGCCCAGTCCGCCCTGGGCGCGGTCGAGGCCGCGCTCGCCCTGCTCGAAGAGATCGAAGATGCGCGGCAGCAGCTCGGCATCGATGCCGATCCCGTGGTCGCGCACCGACAGCATGATGTCTTCCTCCTCCAGCCAGCAGACCAGCTCGATGCCGGTGCCCTCGGGGCTGTACTTGGCGGCGTTGTGCAGCAGGTTCGCGATCACCTGCGTGAGCCGGGCCATGTCGCCGAGCAGCCAGGCCGGCTGCTGCGGCACCACCACCTTCAGGGCCTGGCGGCGGCCGTCGATGAAGGGCTGCACCGTCTCCACGCTCTGGGCGACCACGGCGTTCAAGTCCAGGGTCGCGTGCTTCAGCACGATCTTGCCCTGGCTGATGCGGGCCACGTCCAGCAGCTCCTCGATCAGGCGCGTCAGCTGCTTGAGCTGTCGTTCGGCGATGTCCAGCGCCCAGGCCACCTTGGGATGGGGCGCCGCGACGCGGCGGATCACCTGCACCGCGGTGTGGATGGGCGCCAGCGGATTGCGCAGCTCGTGCGACATCATCGCCAGGAACTCGTCCTTGCGCCGGTTGGTGCGCTGCAGTTCCTCTTGCGCGGCCTGCCGCTCGAGCATCTCGCGCTGCAGCACGAGGTAGAGGCGGGCGTTCTCGAAGGCCGTCGCAGCGCGTGCGGCCAACTCGCCGAGCAGGCCGGCATCGGCGGCAGCGCGCTCGATCGCATCGCTGCCGGCGATGAGCACCGCGCCCAGCATGCGCTCGCCGAAGACCAGCGGCGCGACCTGCGCCGAACGCAGCGGCGGGAAGGCGTCGCCCGCGGTCGCGAGGCCGAAGTCCGTGGGGACCAGCGCCGCCAGCGCTTCCTCGTCCAGGCGGACGGACTGCCGCCCCTGCGCCGCATCGCGCAGCGCGCCGCGCAGGCGCTCGTGCAGGCGGGCTTCGGGCCCGGTCGACAGCTGCAGCGGCGCGCCATCGGACGGCTGCACCGCGGCCAGCATCTCGCCGGCACCGAGGTCGGCATCGAGCAGCAGCACCACGGCCAGGGGCGCCAGTTCAGGCACCAGCAGCTCGACCAGCTGGTTCATCGCCACGGTGATCTGCAGCGAGCCGCTGAGCACGCGGCTCGCATGCGCCAGGAAGGCCGAGCGGCGGTCGTTCTCCTCGGCGACGCGGCGCGCCGCCTGTGCCGCCATCACCGCCGCGCGCGCATCGGCCTGCCGCCGGACCTGGCGCCGCATCTGGTAGAGCGCGACGAAGACCGAGACCTTGCTGCGCAGGATCTCCGGCACCACCGGCGACAGGATGTAGTCCACCGCGCCCAGCGAGTAGCCGCGCGCGGTCTGCATCTCGTCGGCGTAGGAGGTGATGAAGATGATCGGCGTGTGCCGGCAGCGCCGGTGCTGGCGGATCAGCGTCGCGGTTTCGAAGCCGTCGATGCCGGGCATGTTGACGTCCAGCAGGATCACGGCGAACTCGCGCAGCAGGATCTCGCGCAGCGCGTCGGCGCCCGAGCGCACCAGCACCAGGTTCTGGCCCAGCTCCTCGAGCACGGTGCGAAACACCAGCAGCTTCTCGGGCAGGTCGTCGACCACCAGGATGTCGGCCTTCTCCTCCACGGCCGCGCCGTCGGGCTCCGGGTCCGGGTCTTCGGGCGGCAGGATGCGCTCGTCTATTTGCACAGCCACCCCCGCAGGACCATCAGCAGGTAGGCCGTGTCCACCGGCTTCGACAGGTAGTCCCAGGCGCCGGCCTCGATGCACTTCTCGCGGTCGCCCTTCATGGCCTTGGCCGTCACCGCCACCAGCGGCAGCTGCTTGCCGCGCGGCAGGCGGCGCAGCTCGCGCATGGTCTGCATGCCGTCCATCTCCGGCATCATGATGTCCATCAGCACGATGTCGATCGTGTCGTCCTGCTGCACCAGGCGGATCGCGTCGCGGCCGTTCTCCGCCGACACGATGAGCATGCCCTGCGCGTCCAGCACGGCCGCCAGCGCGAAGATGTTGCGCATGTCGTCGTCGACGATCAGCACCTTGCGGCCCGCCAGCGAGCCGCCGGCCTGGTGCATCGCCTCCACCGCGCGCCGCTCGGGCTCGGACATCCGGGCCATGCCGCGATGCAGGCAGAAGGCGGTGGCGTCGATCAGCGCTTCGAGCGAGTCGGTGACACGCGGCACGGCGCCGCCCGGCCCGTGTTCCCAGCCGGGGACCGGGCCGTCGGGGCCGTGGAGCAGGACCGGCAGCTGCCGGATGGCCGCGGGGCGCCCCTCCACGAACTCGGCCACGTCGCGCCGGCCGAGGCCGGGCAGGCGGCCGTCGGTCGCCAGCGCATCGATGTCGTTATGCGCCAGCGCGCCGCGGGCCGCATCGGCGCTCTCCGCGATCACGATCTCGACCTGGTCGGGCGGCAGGGCGGCGACATAGCTGTCGCGCAGGGCCGAGGGCGGCATCGCGACCAGCAGCTTGCGGGTGCGCGCCTCCACGAAGCGGTGCAGCTCGCCCAGCGCCGCATCCACCTCGTCGATCGACTGCAGCGGCTTGGCCAGGAAGCCGATGGCGCCGGAGGCCAGGGCGCGCTCGCGCGAGTCGTCCGTCGAGACCACGCAGACCGGGATGTGCCGCGTCGCCAGGTCGGCCTTCAGCCGCTCCAGGATGCGCCAGCCTTCCATGTCGGGCAGGTAGATGTCCAGCGTGATGAGCATCGGCCGGTGGTCGCGCGCCAGCGCCAGGGCGCCCGCGCCGCTGGCGCTCACCAGGCCCTTGAAGCCGGCGCGGCGCGCTGCCTGCAGCAGCATCCGGGCGAAGCCGAGGTCGTTCTCCACGACCAGCAGCACCTTCTCGCCCGGCAGGATGCTGTCGCGGTCGTCGTCGGCGATGTTGAGCGAGGACAGCAGCTCGGCCGTGGCCTCGGCCTCGGCCGGCGGCGCGGCCACCGGCTCGCCGGCGGGCGCGTTGCGCCGCGCCGGACTGCGCGCTTCGGTCCGTGCTTCGGCGGGCTGGGCCGGGCCGGCCACGGCCGGGCGGCCCAGGCGGGCGCCGCGCGGCGAGCTGTAGCTTTGCGGCAGGTACAGCGTGAAGGTGCTGCCCTGCGCCGGCACGCTCACCAGGCGGATCTCGCCACCCAGCAGCCGCGCCAGCTCGCGGCTGATCGCCAGGCCCAGGCCGGTGCCGCCGTACTTGCGGGAGGTGGAGCCGTCCGCCTGCTGGAAGGCCTCGAACACGATCTGCTGCTTGTCGGCGGAGATGCCGATGCCGGTGTCGGTGACCGAGAAGGCCATCACCCGGCCGGCGCGGTTGAGGCTCTCGTTGTCGGCGGACCAGCCGCCGTCCACCGAGGACACCGTCATGGCCACCGAGCCCTGGTGCGTGAACTTGAAGGCGTTGGACAGCAGGTTCTTGATGATCTGCTGCAGCCGCTTGACGTCCGTCACGATGGTCTCGGGCAGCGGCCCCGCGGCGCGGATGTCGAAGTCCACGTGCTTGGCCTCGGCCACGTGGCGGAAGCTGCGGTCGACCGAGCGCTGCAGGTCGTCCAGCCGCAGCTCGCTGAGCTCCACCGCCACCGTGCCCGACTCGATCTTCGACAGGTCCAGGATGTCGTTGATCAGCATCAGCAGGTCGTTGCCCGAGAGGTGGATGGTCTTGGCAAACTCCACCTGCCGCGCCGTCAGGTTGCCCTCGCTGTTCTTGCACAGCTGGTCCGAGAGGATCAGCAGGCTGTTGAGCGGCGTGCGCAGCTCGTGCGACATGTTGGCCAGGAACTCGGACTTGTACTTGGAGGTGAGCGCGAGCTGCTCGGCCTTTTCCTCCAGCGCCTGGCGCGCCTGCTCCACCTCCTGGTTCTTGCGCTCGACCTCCTGGTTCTGGTGGACCAGCAGGCGCGCCTTCTCCTGCAGCGCCTCGTTGGTCTGCTGCAGCTCCTGCTGGCGGCTCTGCAGCTCCTCGGCCAGCGACTGCGACTGGGTCAGCAGGTCCTCGGTGCGCATGTTGGCGGAGATCGTGTTGATCACGATGCCGATGGACTCGGTCAACTGGTCGAGGAAGGCCTGGTGCGAGGGATTGAAGCGCTCCAGCGAGGCCAGCTCCAGCACGCCGCGCACCTCGCCCTCGAAGATCACCGGCAGCACGATCACGTCCATGGCCGCGCCTTCGGACAGGCCGGTGGCGATGCGGAAAGCCGTGCTCGGCACGTTGGTCAGCAGGATCTTGGTCTTCTCGACCGCGCACTGGCCGACCAGGCCCTGGCCCAGCTCGATCTCCTTGCCGTGCGCGTGCTGGCCGCCCGAGGCATAGCTGGCGAAGAGCTTCAGCCGCGGGGTGCTGCCCGTGGTGGTCAGCAGGTAGAACTCGGCCTGCTGCGCGCCCACCACCGGCGCCAGCTCCGACAGGATCAGCTGGCCCACGGTCAGCAGGTCCTTCTGGCCCTGCAGCATGCGGCTGAACTTGGCGAGGTTGGTCTTGAGCCAGTCCTGCTCGGTGTTCTTCTGCGTGGTGTCCTTCAGGTTGCGGATCATCTCGTTGATCGTGTCCTTCAGGGCCGCGACCTCGCCGCGCGCCTCCACCGTGATGGAGCGCGTCAGGTCGCCCTGCGTCACGGCGGTCGCCACCTCCGCGATGGCACGCACCTGGGTGGTCAGGTTGGCGGCCAGCTGGTTCACGTTCTCGGTCAGGCCCTTCCAGGTGCCGGCCGCGCCGGGCACCTTGGCCTGGCCGCCCAGCTTGCCCTCGACGCCCACCTCGCGCGCCACCGTGGTCACCTGGTCGGCGAAGGTGGCCAGCGTGTCGGTCATGCTGTTGATGGTCTCGGCCAGGGCGGCGATTTCGCCCTTGGCCTCCACCGTCAGCTTCTGCTGCAGGTCGCCGTTGGCCACGGCCGTCACCACCTTGGCGATGCCGCGCACCTGGCCGGTCAGGTTGCCGGCCATGAAGTTGACGTTGTCGGTCAGGTCCTTCCAGGTGCCCGAGACGTCGCGCACCTGGGCCTGGCCGCCCAGCCGGCCCTCGGTGCCGACCTCGCGCGCCACCCGCGTCACCTCGGCGGCGAAGGAGGAGAGCTGGTCCACCATGGTGTTGATGGTGGCCTTGAGCTCCAGGATCTCGCCCTTCACGTCGACCGTGATCTTCTTCGACAGGTTGCCCGCCGCCACCGCCTTGGTCACGTCGGCGATGTTGCGCACCTGGCTGGTCAGGTTCGACGCCATCAGGTTCACCGAGTCGGTGAGGTCCTTCCAGGTGCCGGCCACGCCCTGCACATCGGCCTGGCCGCCCAGCTTGCCTTCGGTGCCCACCTCGCGCGCCACCCGCGTCACTTCGGCCGCGAAGGAGCGCAGCTGATCCACCATCGTGTTGACGGTGTTCTTCAGCTCCAGGATCTCGCCCTTGACGTCGACCGTGATCTTCTTGGAGAGGTCGCCGGCGGCCACCGCCTTGGTCACGTCGGCGATGTTGCGCACCTGGCTGGTCAGGTTGCCGGCCATGGAGTTGACCGAGTCGGTGAGGTCCTTCCAGGTGCCGGCCACGCCCTGCACGTCGGCCTGGCCGCCCAGCTTGCCCTCGGTGCCCACCTCGCGCGCGACCCGCGTCACCTCGGCGGCGAAGGAGCGCAGCTGGTCCACCATGGTGTTGATGGTGGCCTTGAGCTCCAGGATCTCGCCCTTGACGTCCACCGTGATCTTCTTGGAGAGGTCGCCGGCGGCCACGGCCTTGGTCACGTCGGCGATGTTGCGCACCTGCGAGGTCAGGTTGCCGGCCATGAAGTTCACTGACTCGGTGAGGTCCTTCCAGGTGCCGGCCACGCCCTGCACGTCGGCCTGGCCGCCCAGCTTGCCCTCGGTGCCGACTTCGCGCGCCACCCGCGTCACCTCAGCGGCGAAGGAGGAGAGCTGGTCCACCATGGTGTTGATGGTGTTCTTCAGCTCGGAGATCTCGCCCTTCACGTCGACCGTGATCTTCTTGGAAAGGTCGCCCGCCGCCACCGCGGTCGTCACCTCCGCGATGTTGCGCACCTGGCTGGTCAGGTTGCCGGCCATGAAGTTGACGGACTCGGTGAGGTCCTTCCAGGTGCCGGCCACGCCCTGCACGTCGGCCTGTCCGCCCAGCTTGCCTTCGGTGCCCACCTCGCGCGCCACCCGCGTCACTTCGGCCGCGAAGGAGCGCAGCTGGTCCACCATCGTGTTGACGGTGTTCTTCAGCTCCAGGATCTCGCCCTTGACGTCGACCGTGATCTTCTTGGAGAGGTCGCCGGCGGCCACCGCCTTGGTCACGTCGGCGATGTTGCGCACCTGGCTGGTCAGGTTGCCGGCCATGAAGTTGACGGACTCGGTGAGGTCCTTCCAGGTGCCGGCCACGCCCTGCACGTCGGCCTGGCCGCCCAGCTTGCCCTCGGTGCCCACCTCGCGCGCCACCCGGGTCACCTCGGCGGCGAAGGAGCGCAGCTGGTCGACCATGGTGTTGACGGTGTTCTTCAGCTCGAGGATTTCGCCCTTGACATCCACCGTGATCTTCTTGGAGAGGTCGCCGGCGGCCACCGCCTTGGTCACGTCGGCGATGTTGCGCACCTGCGAGGTCAGGTTGCCGGCCATCGAATTCACCGAGTCGGTCAGGTCCTTCCAGGTGCCCGAGACGCCCTCGACCCGCGCCTGCCCGCCCAGCGAGCCCTCGGTGCCGACCTCGCGCGCCACCCGCGTCACTTCGGAGGCGAAGGAGCGCAGCTGGTCGACCATGGTGTTGATCGTGTTCCGGAGCGTCAGGAACTCGCCCTTCACGTCCACGTCGATCTTCTTCGAGAGGTCGCCCTTGGCCACCGCGGTGGTCACGTCGGCGATGTTGCGCACCTGGTCGGTCAGGTTGCCTGCCATGGAGTTGACGGAGTCCGTCAGGTCCTTCCAGGTGCCGGCCACGCCCTTGACCTTGGCCTGTCCGCCCAGCTTGCCCTCGGTGCCCACCTCGCGCGCGACCCGTGTCACCTCGGCCGAGAAGTTGCCGAGCTGGTCGACCATCTTGTTGATGGTCTTGGCGGTGCGCAGGAACTCGCCCTCCAGCTGGCGCCCGTCCACTTCCAGCGCCATGCTCTTGGAGAGGTCGCCCTGGGCCACGGCGCCGATCACGCGGGCGACCTCGGTGGTGGGGTGGACCAGGTCGTCGATCAGCGCGTTGACGCATTCGACCGACTCGCCCCAGAAGCCGCGGGTTTCGCTGAGGACCGCGCGCTGCTTGAGCTTGCCCTCCTTGCCGACCACCTGGCGCAGCCGGACCAGCTCGGCGGCCAGCGTCGCGTTCTGCTCGACCAGGTCGTTGAAGACATCGGCCACCTTGCCGGACAGGCCGGTCCAGTGCAGCGGGAGACGGACCTTCGCGTCGCCCTTGCGGAAACGGGTCAGCGCATCCAGCAGGATGGCCATTTCCTCGAGCGACCCCGTCGCGATGGATTTGTCCAGCACGTTCATCTCTCTCGCCTCCGGTCGTTATCGGGTAAGGGTCGCGGTAGATGCTGCCCCGCCAGGGCTTGCCGGGGCAGTGTATCGACCGCCGTCCCGAATCGGCGTCAGACGAGACGTACAAGGCTCCCCGGCGCCGAGCGCGCGGGAAGGTGGCGAATCAGATGCCGGACGCGGCGCGGGAGGCTTCCAGGTGCGCCTTGGCCCGCGACGCCAGCGTCTTGGCCTCGTCGGTGCCGGGCACGTAGGGCGCGACCGGCAGCGGCCGGCCGTGCGAATCGACCGAGACGAAGACGATCAGGCACTCGGCGGTCTTCTGCATCTCGCCGCCCTTCATGTCGCCGCTGCGCACCTCGACGGCGATGTTGATGCTGCTGTTGCCGGTGTAGGCGAGCTTGGCCTCGACCTCGACCAGGTCGCCGATCATGATCGGGTGGTGGAAGCGGATGCTGCCGATGAACACGGTCACGCAGTAGCGCTTGGACCAGCTGGTCGCGCAGGCGTAGCCGGCCTCGTCGATCCACTTCATGACGGTGCCGCCGTGGACCTTGCCGCCGAAGTTGACGGTGCTGGGTTCGGCGAGGAAGCGCAGGGTGATGGAGCTCATGGCGGCCTGGGGAGGAGGTTGAATCGTGGGAAGCGCCCGCGACGATTATGCGGCGCCCGCGTGGCCGGCCCAAGGCAGCCGAGTGTCCACAGGAGCGCTATTTCCCGCCGAAGAGCTGCGCCACCGTGCGCCGCAGCCACGCATTGCCCGGATCGGCATGGAAGCGCTCGTGCCAGTGCTGCTTGACCGCGTAGGGCGGCAGCGCGAAGGGCGGCTCCAGCAGCTTCACCGGCTCCTGCGTGACCAGCACCTCGCCCAGGATGCGCGGCACGATCACGATCAGCTCGGTATGGGCGACGATGCGCGCCACGCTCAGGAAGCTGGACAGCGCCACCACCACGTTCCGCTTCAGGCCCAGCCGCGCGATGGTCTTGTCGACGATCGCGTGGCCGGTGCCGGAGGAGGAGATCACCGCATGCGCCTCGGCCTCGAAGCGCTTGCGGGTGAGCCGCTCGCCGATGCGCGGATGGTTGCGCGCCGCCACGCAGACGAAGTTCTGCTTGAAGAGCGTCTGCTGGTAGAAACCCGCGTCCAGCTGCGGCATGAAGCCCACCGCCAGGTCCACCTCGCCGTCGGCCAGGCGCCGCCCGCTGTCGGTCGAGATGATCTCGGTCTCGAGATGCACGCCCGGCGCCGTGCGACGCAGGTGGTCGAGCAGGCCGGGCAGCAGCACCACCTCGCTGATGTCGGTCATGCAGATGCGGAAGTTGCGCTGCGCCCGGCCGGGGTCGAAGCTGCTGCGGCTGCCGCGGGCCTGCTCGATCTGCGACATCGCCTCCCGCACGTGGGGCAGCATGCGCTGGGCGTAGGGCGTGGGCTGCATGCCCTGCGCGGTGCGGGCGAAGAGCCGGTCGTCGAAATGCGCGCGCAGCTTGTTGAGCATGGTGCTGGCGGCGGCCTGCGCCATGCCGAGCCGCTCGGCGGCCCTGGAGACGCTGCCGGTCTTGTAGATCTCGTCGAACACGGCGAGCCATTCGAGATCGAGCTTGGCCATGGGATGTCCTTCTTCGGTTCGGCCACCATTATCTGAAAACGAGATGCGAAGTATTGGCTACGGGTCTTGAGGAAATAGTGGTCGCGTCCAACAATGCACCCCAAGGCGCTGAACGCCTGGAGACACGAGCCCATGAACACCGCCCCCCAGACCCCCGCGCACGGCAACGCCGCCGAGCGCCGCGACTACTACGAACGCATCCGCCCGCTGCACCTCACGCCGCTGTGGGAATCGCTGCACGCCCTGGTGCCGCGCGAGCCCCAGACGCCCTGCGTGCCGGCGCTCTGGCGCTACGACGAGATCCGCCCGCTGCTGATGGAGTCGGCCGCGCTCATCACCGCCGAGGAGGCGGTGCGCCGCGTGCTCGTGCTGGAGAACCCGGCGATCCCCGGCCGCTCCTCGATCACCCAGTCGCTCTATGCCGGCCTGCAGCTGATCATGCCGGGCGAGGTCGCGCCCTCGCACCGCCATGTGCAGTCGGCGCTGCGCTTCATCGTCGACGGCAAGGGCGCCTACACCACGGTGGGCGGCGAGCGCACCACCATGTACCCCGGCGACTTCATCATCACGCCCTCGTGGGCCTGGCACGACCACGGCAACGAGGGCATCGAGGGCGTGTCCGAGCCGGTGGTCTGGCTGGACGGCCTGGACATCCCGATGCTGCGCTTCTTCGACGCCGGCTTCGCCGAGAACGACGACGCCAAGGTGCAGCACGTGGCCCGGCCCGAAGGCAACAGCCTGGCGCGCTTCGGCCACAACATGGTGCCGGTGCGGCATGACCACGTGGCGCCCACCTCGCCGATCTTCAACTACCCGTATGCGCGCAGCCGCGAGGCGCTGGCGCAGCTGCAGAAGCAGGAGACGCCGGATGCGTGGCTGGGCCACAAGCTGCGCTACGTCAATCCGCTGACCGGCGGCGCGCCGATGCCGACCGTCGGGACAAACCTGCAGCTGCTGCCCAAGGGCTTTGCCGGCAAGACGCACCGCGCGACGGACGGCACGATCTACAGCGTGGTCGAAGGGCGCGGCACGGCCGAGATCGGCGGTCAGCGCTTCGACTTCGGCCCGCGCGACACCTTCGTCGTGCCGTCGTGGGCGCCGCTGCGGCTCTCGGCCACGGAAGACGCCGTGCTGTTCAGCTTCTCCGACCGTCCGGTGCAGCTCGCCATGGGCGTGCTGCGCGAGGCCTTCCTGCAGGACGCCTGAGATCGCGCCGCCCGCGCGGCGGCACCCTTCCTTTTTCCCTTTTTTCTTGAACCACATGCCGCCCCGCGGCAGGAGCCAGCCATGTCCTATGTCGTCACGCCGCCGGCCACCGTCGGCCTTCCCATCGTCGGCTCGTCCGACCTGTTCCCGGTGCGCCGCGTCTACTGCGTCGGCCGCAACTATGCGGCCCATGCGCGCGAGATGGGCTTCGACCCCGACCGCGAGCCGCCCTTCTTCTTCTGCAAGCCCAACGACGACGCCTCCATCGTGCCGGTGCCGGCGGGCGAGACGGTGGGCATCCCCTACCCCGACCAGACCGCCAACTACCACTACGAAGCCGAGCTGGTGGTGCTGATCGGCCAGGGCGGCCGGAACATCGCGGTGGAAGACGCCGCCAAGCACATCTACGGCTATGCGGTCGGCCTGGACATGACGCGCCGCGACCTGCAGATGAAGATGCGCGAGCAGGGCCGGCCCTGGGAGATCGGCAAAGCCTTCGATTTCTCGGCGCCCATCGGGCCGGTGCGCAAGCTCGCGGATGCGGGCGAGATCGCCAGCGGCGCGATCGCGCTCGAAGTGAACGGCGAGACGCGCCAGAAGAGCGACATCCGCAACCTGATCTGGTCGGTCAACGAGGTGATCGCCAATCTGTCGACGCTGTTCGCGCTGCAGCCCGGCGACCTGATCTTCACCGGCACGCCCGAGGGCGTGGGCCAGGTGCAGCGCGGGCAGACGATGAGCGTGCGCATCGATGGCCTCGATCCGATCTCGGTTCGGATCGATTGAATTCCTGAGCCATCACGACAGGAGACAAGCACATGAGCACCCCACGGCAAGAGAAGCCCTCCGTGCTGCTGGTCGGCGGCGGCATCGGCGGCATGGCGGCGGCTTTGGCGCTGGCGCGCCTGGGCATCGCGATCGATCTGCTGGAGCAGAGTGCCGCCATCGGCGAGATCGGCGCCGGCCTGCAGCTGGGCCCCAACGCCTTCGCCGCACTCGACGCGCTGGGCGTGGGCGAGGCCGTGCGGCGCGGCTCGGTGTTCACCGACCGGCTGGTGATGATGGACGCGGTGGACTGCAGCGAGGTCGCCTCGGTGCCGGTGGGCGAGGCCTTCCGCGCGCGCTTCGGCAATCCTTATGCGGTGAGCCACCGCGCCGATCTGCATGGCGCGATCCACGAGGCCGTGAAGCAGCATCCGCTGATCCGCTTCCACACCTCGGCGCAGGTCGAGCAGCTGGACATCGGCGAGCGTGGCGTGACCGCGGTGACGCGCGACGGCCGGCGCTTCCAGGCCGACGCCATCGTCGGCGCCGACGGCGTCAAGTCGGTGGTGCGCAGCAAGCTCATCGGCGATGCGCCGCGGGTCTCGGGCCATGTGGTCTACCGCGCCGTGGTGCCGGCCGCCGACATGCCCGAGGACCTGCGCTGGAACGCGCCCGTGGTCTGGGCCGGCCCGAACTGCCACCTGGTGCACTACCCGCTGCGTCATGGCGAGCAATACAACCTGGTCGTCACCTTCCACAGCCGCTACGACGAGACATGGGGCGTGACCGACGGCAGCAAGGAGGAGGTGCTCTCCTACTTCGAGGGCATCCATGCTCGCCCGCGCCAGCTGCTGGACCGGCCCACCTCCTGGCGCCGCTGGAGCACCGCCGACCGCGAGCCGGTCGCCAACTGGAGCCGGGGCCCGGCCACGCTGCTGGGCGATGCGGCCCATCCGATGATGCAGTACCTGGCGCAGGGCGCCTGCATGGCGCTGGAGGATGCAGTGACGCTGGGCGCTGCCGTCGAGGCCTGCGACTTCCACCTGCCCGCGGCCTTCCAGCTTTACAGCGATGCCCGCGTGGCACGCACGGCCCGCGTCGTGCTGTCGGTGCGCGAGATGGGCCGGCTCTACCATGCCAAGGGCGTGGAGCGGCTGGTGCGCAACAGCCTGTGGGTCGGCCGCACGCCGGAGCGCTTCTACGATGCGGTCGAATGGCTGTACGCGTGGAACCCCGCCCAGTGCCTCGCCGATGCGCAGCGCGCCGCGGGATAACCGCACATTGCATTTCAACGACATCCACGGAGACAAAGCCTTCATGAAACCCATCCTCTCGCTGATCGCCGGCGCCCTCGTCACCACCGGCGCCTGGGCGCAGGCCGACTATCCGAGCAAGCCCGTCACGCTGGTCACGCCCTTCGCCGCCGGCAGCGGCCCCGATGCCGTGCTGCGCCTGGTCGCCGACAAGCTCGGCCGCCTCTGGAACCAGCGCGTGGTGGTGGACAACAAGCCCGGCGGCGGCGGCTTCATCGCCATCGAGCAGGCGCGGCGCGCGGCGCCCGACGGCTACACCCTGCTGCAGCTCGACAGCGAGCACATCGCCGCGCTGCCCCACCTGTACAAGTCGCGCAACTTCGTGACCCTGCAGCATTTCGACCCGGTCGCCTCGCTGTTCCGCACGCCCTTCTTCGTCGCGGTGCCCACCGATTCGAAGTGGAAGAACATGACGGACCTGGTCGCCGCGGCCAAGGCCGGCCCGGTGAGCTACGGCTCGTGGGGCGTGGGCAGTCCCGGCCATCTGGGCGCGCAGCAGCTGGAGGCACTGACCGGCGTGCAGATGCAGCACGTGCCCTACCGCGAGGTCTCGCAGCTCTACGCCAACGTGGGCTCGGGCGAGGTGCCCTGGGCTTATGCCAGCATCCCGTCGAGCCAGGGCATCTACAAGGCCGGCAAGCTGCGCTACATCGCGGTGGCCGCGCCGAAGCGCATTCCGCAGATGCCCGACGTGCCCACCATGGCCGAGGCGGGCGGGCCGGCGGGGCTGGAGGTGAATTCCTTCGTCTCCATCCTCACCCCCAAGGGCGTCTCGCCGGCGATCCAGTCGAAGATCAACGCCGACGTGGCCAAGGTCATCGCCGACCCCGAGATCCGCGCCCGCTTCGACACCTTCGCCTTCGAGCCGCTGGCCTGGTCGCCCGAGGAGATCCGGCGCCAGGCCGAGGCGAAGTCCAAGGTGTATGGGGAGCTGGTGAAGCGGGGGAACATCAGCCTCGAGTAACACGTGGTCACAGCGCGGCTTTATCCTCGGGCTCTCCATTTCACTTCGCATCTCGTCCATCCAATGCATTTGTCCAAGAGAGCTCTCCTGATCGCCGCTTGTGCGCTGCCCCTGGCCGCCGGTGCCCAGGCGACCTGGCCCACCAAGCCCGTGCGACTGGTCGTCGGCTTCCCCGGCGGCTCCACGCCCGACATCGCCGCGCGCACCATCGCCGAGCCGCTGGCCAAGGCGCTGGGCCAGCCGATCGTGGTCGACAACAAGCCCGGCGCCTCGGGCAACATCGCGGCCGACCAGGTGGCCAAGGCGAGCGACGATCACACCCTTGGCGTGGTGATCAACGGCAACCTGACCTCGTCGAAGATGCTCTATCCGAAGCTGCCCTACGACCCGGGCAAGGACTTCACCTACCTCTCGCTGCTGACCACTGCGCCGCTGGTGCTGGTGGCACAGAACAGCCTGCCGTCCGGCACGGCCTTCTTCGATGCCGGGCGCCAGAGCGGCGACAAGTGGAGCTACGGCTCCGTGGGCGTCGGCTCCGTGGGCCATCTGGGCATGGAGCTGCTCAAGAGCCGCGTGCCGGGCCTGAAGGCCGTGCACGTGCCCTACCAGGGCAACCCGCAGGTCATGACCGACCTGATCGGCAACCAGATCCAGATGGCGCTGATCCCGCCCGGCATCGCCATGCCCCAGGTCAAGGCCGGCAAGGTGAAGGCCATCGGCCTCACCAGCGGCCGCAGCACGCTGGTGCCGGAGCTGCAGCCGCTGGCCGACGCCGGCGTGAAGGACTTCAGCCTGGAGGTGTGGACCGCGCTGCTGGGCCCGGCCAATCTTTCCAAGCAGGCGCAGGAGCGCATCACGCGCGAGCTGGCGGTGGTGATGAAGTCGCCGGAAGTGCGCCAGAAGCTCTTCGAGCAGGGCTGGCAGGCGGTGGGCACCTCGCCCGACGGCATGCGCACGCGTGTGAAGGAAGAGGCCGCCGTGATGACCAGGATCATTTCGACACAAGGCATCAAGATTCAATAGCCCTCCTTCAGCTTTCATCGGATGACTTCGACCCTTCGTGAACCGGCGCGCGATCTCCCAGTCTTCGGCGAGTACGACGTGGTCGTGGTCGGCGGCGGCCCGGCCGGCATCGCGGCGGCGGTGAGCGCGGCGCGCCACGGCGCGCGCACGCTGCTGGTGGAGCGCTACGGCTTTCTCGGCGGCATGGGCACGGCCGGCGGGGTGACCAACTTCGCGGGCCTCTACGGCAAGCGCGGCGGCGACATGACGCAGCTGGTGCATGGCGTGGTCGACGAGCTGCTGGCGCGCATCGACGCGCTGGGCGGGCTCAACAAGCCGCAGGACGGCATGCAGGGCCGCATCCGCGTGCGCTCCTACGACACCTCGGTCTACAAGTGCGCGGCCGACCAGCTGCTGCTCGACGCCGGCGTCGAGCTGCTGTTCCATGCGCTGGCCGCGTCTGTCGTGATGGACGGCGCGCGCATCGCCGCGCTGGTGGTCGAGACCAAGTCGGGCCGCGTCGCCTTGGGCGCCAACGCCTTCATCGATGCCAGCGGCGACGCCGACGTGGCCGCCTTCGCGGGCGTGCCCTTCGCAGTCGGCGACGGGCAGGGCAGCGGGCTCTTCCCCTCCACCATGTTCCGCATCGGCCACGTGGACGCGCCGCGCGCGCTGGCCGCGGTGGGCGAGTTCAAGGCCATCAACGAGCTGATGGCGAAGGCGCTGGAGCGCAGTCCCGGGGTCTACCGCTTCCCGCGCGAGGGCGCGATCCTGCGGCCTCAGATCGATCCGCGCGAATGGCGCGCCAACGTCACGCAGATCCGCAACGCCAGGGGCGATGCGATGAACGGCGTGGATGCGCGCGAGCTCAGCGAGGGCGAGATCGAAGGCCGGCGACAGATCGGCGAGTACTTCCGCTTTCTCAAGGCCGAGGTGCCGGGCTTCGAGCAGTCGGCCATCGTCGAGATCGCGCCGCAGGTGGGCATCCGCGAGACGCGGCGCATCGAGGGCGTGTATGCGCTTTCGGGCGAGGACATCCTGTCCTCCGCGCGTTTCGACGACAGCATCGGCATCAACGCCTGGCCGATGGAGATGCACGCCGCCGGCAAGATCGAATGGGCCTTCCCGCGCGACCAGCAGCGCACCTACAACCAGCTGCCGTGGCGCATGCTGGTGCCGCGCGGCGTGGACAACCTGCTGGTGGCCGGCCGCTGCGCCTCGATGACGCACGAGGGCCAGTCGGCCGCGCGCGCCAGCGGCGGCTGCTTCGTGATGGGGCAGGCGGCGGGCACGGCGGCGGCTTCGCTGGAAGCTTCGAATTTCGCCGAGGTGGATGTGGCAGCGTTGCAGAAGAGGCTGGCGGCCGACGGCGTCGACCTGGACCGCTGACAGCCCGGAGACACACGGCGGGCAGGCTCTTTGCTATCGTCGATGGTTCCTGTTTGCCGCGAACCGCCCCCACGATGACCGATCCCGCCACCGCCGCCCGCCTTGTCGGCGAGCTTGTAGCCCTGATGCAAATGCAGCCGCTGGGCGAAGACCGCTTTCTCGCGCAGAGCGAGGACATCGGCACCCCGGCCGTGTTCGGCGGCCAGGTGCTGGGCCAGTCGCTGGTGGCGGCCAGCCGCACGGTGGGCGCCGACCGGCCGGTGCATTCGATGCATGCCTACTTCCTGCTGCCGGGCGAGCACGCGCCCATTGAGTATTCGGTGGACCGCGTGCGCGACGGCCGCAGCTTCACGACGCGGCATGTGGTGGCGCGACAGCGCGATCGCATCATCTTCGAGATGTCGGCCTCTTTCCAGACGGTGGACGAGGGCATCGAGCACCAGCTGGAGATGCCCGCCGAAGCCGGCCCCGAGGGCCTGCCGAGCGAGCTGGAGCAGCGCCACGCGCTCGGCGACCGGCTGCCCGAGCGCTGGCGCAACGCCGCCCTGTCGCCGCATGGCATCGAGTACCGCCGCGTCGATCCCGACGACCTGCTCAATCCGGCGCCCCGGCCGTCGCAGGCCGCGCTCTGGATGCGCGCGATCGCGCCGCTGCCGGACGATCCGGTCGTCCACCGCGCGCTGCTGGCCTATGCGTCGGACCATGGCCTGCTGCGCGCCGCGATGCTGCCGCATGGCCTGAGCTTCATGAGCGGCCGGGTGCGCCCGGCCAGCCTCGACCACGCGATGTGGTTTCACCGCGATTTCCGCATGGACGACTGGCTGCTCTACGTGATCGATTCGCCCAGCGCCGGCGGCGCCCGCGGCTTCTGCCGTGGCAGCCTGTTCACGCGCGACGGGCGGCTGGTGGCGTCGACGGCGCAGGAAGGGATGCTGCGGGTGCTGCCCGAGGGAAGCCCGTGGTCGACGGCGGGGGGTGCGGCGCCGATCTAAGCGCAGGCCTCAGTGCGCACCGGCCGGCTTGCAGGCCAACCGGCCTGAGGCCCGGCCTTTCTCCTCAGTCGCCGCCGGCCCTGGCCGGCCAAAGCACCGACGCAATGGCCACCATCATCAGCACCACCGCGGCCCAGTCCTGCCAGTAGACGGTCTCGCCCAGCCACAAGGCGCCGCTGAACACGCCCAGCACCGGGATCAGCATCACGCTGAGCGTGGAGGCCACCGGCGGCAGGCTGCGCGCGAGGTAGAACCAGACCGCGTGCGCAAAGCCAAAGATGAGCACCGCATTGAAGAGGATCGCGCCCCAGGCGGCCGTGTTCGGCGCGCGCCACTGCGGGCGTTCGAACAGCAAGGTCAGCAGGCTCATCACCACCGCGGTCAGCGCCGTCATCCAGAACGAGAGCGTGAGCGTGGGCAGCTCGATGCGCGAATGCCGCAGCAGCTGCGTGCCCAGGGCCCAGGTGGCCGCCGCCATCAACGCCAGCGCAACGTAGCCGGGCCGCCCCGCGAGGTGGGTGAGCTCGTGCCACAGCAGCAACGCCACGCCGAGCGTGCAGGCGCTCACGCCCAGCCAGCCGCGGCGCGTCAGCGTGGCGGAGAAGAGCATGGCACCGATCACGGCCGAGAACACCGGCATCGTGTAGCCCAGGATCGCCGCGCGCCCGCTCGACAGCGCCTTCACGGCGAGGATGATGCAGGCGTGCCAGACGAACATGTTGGTGGCCGCCAGCCACAGCAGCTGCGGCCAGTGCCTGCGCGGCACGCGAAACGGCACCTTCATCGCGACCAGCGCCAGGGCCAGCACCGGCAGGCCGAGCCAGAGCGACAGGCTGCGAAAGGCCAGCGGCGGATAGTCGGCCACGCCCAGCTTCATCACCGGCCAGTTGATGCCCCAGATCAGGGTCAGCGGAACGAGCAGGGCCAGCTGGCGCAGGGTAAAGGCGTGCATGGGCCGGGATTGTGGCCTGCACGCCTGCAGCTTCTTCAGCGGAAGGGATTCGCCGTCGCGAACCAGAGGCCGATGCCGGTGGCGATGATGAAGGCGCCGTCGGTCACGCCCGCGATCAGGAAGAACAGGGTCTGCAGCTGGTCCTTGAGCTCGGGCTGCCGCGCCGTGCCTTCCAGCAGCCTCGACCCGACGATGCCGATGCCGATGCAGGAGCCCACGGCGGCAATGCCGATGAGAAGCGCGACGGCGAGGGGGAGGATGTCGAAGCCTTGGGTCATGTTGCTCTTTCGTGGCCTTGGGAGTTGGGCCTGGTGACTGCCGGAACCCCCTTGGCTCCGGCTTGGGTCCACTGTCGCCGAGGGGGTGCGTGGCGTCGATGACCTCGGAGGTCATGGCCGTTGGCGTGCGTCGCGCACTTCAGCGCAGGGCGATGACCTGGAGCGCGAGGCGCAACGCGCTTTCGTAGGCCTGGTCGGCGGGCAGCGTGCCGGAGGCGCGTGCCGGCGCCGTGGGGCTGGCTGCATCCGGCGGCGAGGTGGCCGTCGCGATGCCAGGCAGGTCTTGCCAGCGCGAGGCGGGCAGCATCACGGCCTCGCGCTCGGCACCCGGCAGCGCGATGCCCGCGAGCCGCCCGTGGGCGTCGAGCACCGGCCCGCCATGCGGTCCGTCGGCCAGCTCGATGCCCAGGCGCCGAAGGCCGTTGCTCGGGAACGCACCGAAGAAGCCCTGGCTGAGCCACGGCCACGCGGGCACGGCGCTGCCCGATTCGGCATATTCCACCGCGAAGCCCGGACTCCCCGCGAAGGGCTCGCGCGGCGCCACAGCCAGCGAGGGCGGCGGCTCCAGCGCGGCGTCCAGGCGCAGCACCGTGACGCCGAAGGCCTCTAGAACCTTCGAGTGCTCATCGACCCGCGCCCGAGTGGTCTGCCCCAGGCCGTTGCGCACCCACAGCATGCCGGACGGCGCCGAGCGCACCGCGGCGTTGGGCACCAGGGCCAGCGTTCCGTCGCGGATCAGCACGCCGCTGGAGACGATGCGGGCCGCCTCCGGAACTGCGTCCTGCCCTGGCGCCATCACGGCCTGCGGGGCCAAGCGATGAGGCGTCTGCAGCAAGGCGCCCACCGCCATCGGCCAGGGCGTTGCGAACGCGCGGCGGACCTCGAGCGATACGGAGTCTTGCGGCGAGCGCTCGAGCGTCTCGTTCAGTACGCGCTCGGCGAACGCACCCTGGCCGCCGGCCCGCAGCAGCCACGCGTACAAGGCGCCGGCCGAAGGCGATTCGCGGTGCGTGCCGGCGGTATGCGCGCAGAAGGCGAGCGCGCGACGGTACTGCCCGGCCTGCATGTAGGTCCGCACCAGGCCCATCTCGGTGTCGGGCGCGTGCAGCATCATCGCGGCACGGTCGAAGCTCTCGTTGGCCGCGGCGGCGTCGCCCCGCGCGAGTTCCGACTCGGCGCGGCGCAGCACGGCCGCGCGGGCGTCCATCAGCGCCGGATCGTTCACGCGAAAGTCCGTGATCGATGCCGCGGAGCGCGGCGGCGCGGCCGGCTGTGCAACGGCCTGCGTGCCCGCCAGGCCCAGCGCGATGCAGGCGGCTGCGATTCGCTTCAATCTCGAACTTCTCAGGGCAACTGCGTGATGCGCGGGATCGCCAGGGCCGGCAGCGCCGGATCGTAGGCGGGCTTCGGCGCCTTGTAGCCGGCGTTGAGGTAGGCGGTGAGCGCATCGATGTCCTGCGCGCCGCCGAGCACGTTGGTGCCACCCAGCAGCACCGTGAAGCCGTCGCCGCCGGTGGCCATGAAGTTGTTGACGGTGACCCGATAGGTCTTGGTCGGGTTCAGCACCACGCCGTTGGCGACCAGAGTCTCCGGCGCGCCGGTTACGACCGGCGGTGTCACGGTGACGTCGGTCGGCGTCAGCACCACGCTGACGATCTTCGAGCAGGGCGCGGCGGCCGCGCTCCACGAATACTTCAGGCCGTTCGACACCTGCATGATGCGCTGCTGTACCTGGCCCTGGCAGCCGACGAACTGCTGCTCCAGCAGGTTCTTGATCTGCAGCGCGGTCAGCGTCATCGTCACCAGGCTGTTGCCGAAGGGCTGCACGGTGAAGGCGTTGCCGTAGGTCACGTTGTAGGGGTAGCTGGCGCCGGCGATCGCGAAGCCGGGGTTGCGCACGCCGCCGGCGTTCATGAAGGCCATCACCGCGCCGCCGAGGGCGGCCGGCTGCGTGGCCTGCAGCTGGGCGTCGGCGATCAGGCTGCCGGCCGGCATCTCCCCGGCGGCGTTCGCGCTGTTGGGCAGCGGTGCGGCGATGGTGCCGATCACCGCGTTGGCCAGCGGCGACACCAGTGCGTTGTAGCCGTCGACGATGTTCTTCACGCTGGGATCGGTGGCGATGGCGTTGTTGATTGCCACGTCGGTGCGGTCCACCAGCCGGTTGGTCGCCGACACCGAGAGCAGCTTGTGCGAGCGAGGGTGGAAGCTCATGTCGATGTCGGTCAGGATCCGGCCGAAGGCGCTCGCGCTGGTGACCGGGACCAGGCGGCCCTCGCTGTTGGGCAGGCCGGTCGGGCGCGGCGTGCTGACGGCCGTGCCGTTGACGTTCTTCACGTCGACCGTGTTGGCGGAGCAGTTGTAGGCCGCGTGCGTGTGGCCGCTGATGACTAGGTCGACACCATTGCGCAGGCGCTTGACGATGTTGGCGATGTCGGAGTCGCTGCCGTCGGCGTTCCTCAGGTTGCCGTCGCAGCCGTTGATGTCGCCCACGTTCGGGCTGGTCTGGAAGCCGCCCTGGTGCACCAGCACCACGACCGCATCGACGCCCTGCGCGCGCAGACGCGGGATCAGCGCGTTGACCGTGTCGGCCTCGTCGCGGAACTCGAGGCCGGCGACGCCGGTCGGGGTGACGATGGCCGGCGTGCCCTTCAGCGTCATGCCGATGAAGGCCACCTTCACGCCGCGGAAGTTCTTGATGCCGTAGGCCGGCAGCAGGGTGCGGCCGGTCGCGGTCTCGAACACGTTGGCCGACAGCCACTTGAACCTGGCGCCGTCGAAGGTGCCCGGTGAATTGGAGCCCAGGCCCTTGCAGCTGTTCGGGTCGGGGACGCTGTTGGTGAGCTTGCAGCCGCCGTTCTGCAGGCGCTTGAGTTCCGCCGAGCCCTTGTCGAACTCGTGGTTGCCGACGGCGTTGAACTCGAGGCCGATCCTGTTCAGCGTCTCCACCGCGGGCTCGTCGAAGAACAGGGCAGAGATCAGCGGCGAGGCGCCGACGAAGTCGCCGGCGCCGACGACCACGTTCAGCATGTTCTGGGACTTCAGCTTGGCCACGTAGGCCGCCAGGTACTCGGCGCCGCCCACGGCCGGGCGCTGCGCCGCGGGGACCACGGTGTTGACGCCGAAGGTGCCGGGCGACTGCAGGTTGCCGTGGTAGTCGTTGAAGCCGATGACCTTGACCTTGATGGGCTCGCGCGGATGGCCGTGGTGGCCGCGATCGTGGTCACGGTCGTCGTCGTCGCGATCCTGGCCGTGGTCGTTGCGGTCATGATCGTCGCGGCTGTTGGCGGCGAGGATGATCTTCCCCGGCTCGTCCGGACGGGCCTGGGCGATGGTGGATGTCAGGCCGATGCCGGCGGCAACGGCAGTCAGTGCGCAACTCAGCGTCAGGCGGCGGATCGTCATGGCAGGGCCCTCCAGGTCGTTGGAATCGATGCGACCGCGAGTCCGCTCAAGCGCCGATCGCGCGAGGACTCGGATGCACCGCAGGACTATCGATGCACCTGGTGACGGGTCTGTGACGGCGCCGAACCGCCGACGGGGGCGCAGGGCCCGCGCGCCTCAGCCGGGCAGCAACCGCTTCAGATAGTGCCCCGTGTAGCTCGCCTCGTTGGCCGCCAGTTCCTCCGGCGTGCCCGCGCCCACCACGGTGCCGCCGCCCGCGCCGCCTTCGGGGCCCATGTCGATCAGCCAGTCGGCGGTCTTGATGACGTCGAGGTTGTGCTCGATCACGACGATGGTGTTGCCCGCGTCGCGCAGCTGGTGCAGCACCTTCAGCAGCAGCTCGATGTCCGCGAAGTGCAGGCCGGTGGTCGGCTCGTCGAGGATGTAGAGGGTGCGGCCGGTGTCGCGCTTGCTGAGCTCCAGCGCCAGCTTGACGCGCTGCGCCTCGCCGCCCGAGAGCGTGGTCGCGGACTGGCCCAGCTTGATGTAGCTCAGGCCCACGTCCAGCAGGGTGCGCAGCTTGCGCTCGATGGTGGGCACGGCCTTCAGGAACTCGTAGGCGGCCTCCACCGTCATGTCCAGGATCTGGGCGATGTTGCGGCCCTTGTATTGCACCTCCAGCGTCTCGCGGTTGTAGCGCTGGCCCTGGCAGACCTCGCAGGGCACGTAGACGTCGGGCAGGAAGTGCATCTCGACCTTCACCACGCCGTCGCCCTGGCAGGCCTCGCAGCGGCCGCCGGCGACGTTGAAGCTGAAGCGCCCGGGGCCGTAGCCGCGCTCGCGCGCGGTGTTGGTCTCGGCCATCAGCTCCCGGATCGGGGTGAACAGGCCGGTGTAGGTGGCGGGGTTGCTGCGCGGCGTGCGGCCGATGGGCGACTGGTCGACGTTGATCACCTTGTCGAAGTACTCGATGCCCTCGACCGCCTCGTGTGCCGCGGGCTCCTCGTGGGCGCGGTAGAGGGTGCGCGCAACCGCGGTGTAGAGGGTGTCGTTGACGAGCGTGGACTTGCCCGAACCCGAGACGCCGGTCACGCAGGTGAAGAGGCCGACGGGGAAGGCCACGCTGACGTTCTTCAGGTTGTTGCCGGTGGCGCCGACCACGCGGATCTCCTGCAGGTCGGTCTGCGTCGCGAGGTGGGCGGCCTCGCGCGCCGCGCGCCGCTCGCCGGCCGGGCTCATGGGGAAGCGCGAGGCCTTTTTCGGCTCGGCGGCGTCCGGCTTGGCGACCACCGGCAGCCAGGGGGTGCGGCGCTTGGGCACGGCGATTTTCCTGGCGCCCGAGAGGTACTGGCCGGTGAGCGATTCGGGGTGGCCCGCGACCTGCGCGTAGCTGCCCTGCGCCATGACGCGCCCGCCATGCACGCCGGCGCCCGGGCCCATGTCGATCACGTGGTCGGCCGCGTGGATCATGTCCTCGTCGTGCTCGACCACGATCACGCTGTTGCCGATGTCGCGCAGGTGCTTGAGGGTGCCGATCAGCCGGTCGTTGTCGCGCTGGTGCAGGCCGATGCTGGGCTCGTCCAGCACGTACATCACGCCGGTGAGGCCGGAGCCGATCTGCGAGGCCAGGCGGATGCGCTGCGCCTCGCCGCCCGAGAGGGTCTCGGCGCTGCGGTCCAGGCTCAGGTAGTTCAGGCCCACGTCGTTGAGGAACTTGAGCCGCAGGCCGATCTCGCGCACCACCTTGTCGGCGATCTCGGCCTTGGCGCCGCGCAGGTGCAGCTGCTGGAAGTACGCGAGGCTCTCGCGCAGCGTCGCGCGGCTGATCTCGTAGATCGCCATGCGCCGCGTGCCGCTCTCCGGTTCGTCGGCCAGGAACACATGGCGCGCCTCGCGGCGCAGTCGTGTGCCGCTGCAGTCGGGGCAGGGCTGAAGATTGCGAAAGCGCGAGAGATCTTCGCGCACCATGGCCGAATCGGTCTCGCGGTAGCGCCGCGCCATGTTCGGAATCACGCCCTCGAAGGGGTGTTTGCGCACCAGCTTCTTGCCGGCCTGCTGGCCGCTTTCCATGGTGTAGCTGAACTTGATCTCTTCTTCCGCCGAGCCGTGCAGCACCGCCTGCTGCACCGAGGCGGGCAACTCCTCGAAGGGCGTGTCGACGTTGAACTTGTAGTGCTTGGCCACGCTCTCCAGCATGCTGAAGTAGTAGCCGTTGCGCCGGTCCCAGCCCTTGATGGCGCCGCTCGCCAGGCTCAGCGAGGGGAAGGCCACCACGCGCTGCGGATCGAAGAACTCGCGGTGGCCCAGGCCGTCGCAGCTCGGGCAGGCGCCCACCGGCGAATTGAAGGAAAAGAGGCGCGGCTCGAGCTCGGCCAGCGAGTAGTGGCAGATCGGGCAGGCGAACTTGGCGTTGAAGAGGTGTTCCTTCGTGCTGCCGTCCGCGTGCATCTCGAGCGCGATCGCGCGGCTTTCGGCCAGGCGCAGCGCGTTCTCGAAGCTCTCGGCCAGGCGCTGCTGCATGTCGGGACGGGCGCGCAGGCGGTCGATGACGACGTCGATGTCGTGCTTCTCGGTCTTCTTGAGCTTGGGCAGGTCGTTGTACTCGTAGGTCTGGCCGTCGACGCGGAAGCGCACGTAGCCCTGGGCCTGCATTTCGGCGAAGAGCTCGAGGAATTCGCCTTTCTTCTCGCGGGCGACCGGGGCCAGGATCATCAACCGGGGCTCGTCGGGGATGGCGAGCACTGCATCCACCATCTGGCTCACGGTCTGCGCCTGCAGCGGCAGGTCGTGGTCGGGGCAGTAGGGCGTGCCGGCGCGCGCGTAGAGCAGGCGCAGGTAGTCGTGGATCTCGGTCACCGTGCCCACGGTGGAGCGCGGGTTGTGGCTGGTTGCCTTCTGCTCGATGCTGATCGCGGGCGACAGGCCCTCGATCAAGTCGACGTCCGGCTTGTCCATCAGCTGCAGGAACTGGCGCGCATAGGCCGACAGGCTCTCGACGTAGCGGCGCTGCCCTTCGGCGTAGAGGGTGTCGAAGGCCAGGCTGGACTTGCCCGAGCCCGACAGGCCGGTGATCACCACCAGCTTGTTGCGCGGGATGTCGAGGTCGACGTTCTTGAGGTTGTGGGTGCGCGCGCCGCGGATGCTGATGCGCTGCTGGGCGAGCGCGGCGCCGAGGTAGGCGCCGCTGGTGCTGGTGCTGCTGCTATCGCCGAGGTGGGCGCCGTCGGTGCGATCCATAGGGGAGAAATTCACGGGGCGGTGGGTCAAGGGCAACCGAGCATGATAAATCCCCGGGGATTTCAGGGCGAGCAGAGGGATTGGGCGGCCGCATCAGGGGCCAGGCTGCATGGGGCACAATCTCCGATTTCCTCCTCTTTCATCCATTCATCAGGGGCAGTGCATATGGCATCGGTCAACAAAGTCATCCTCGTCGGCAACCTCGGGCGCGACCCCGAAACGCGCACCTTCCCGAGCGGTGACCAGATCTGCAACGTGACCCTGGCCACCACCGACAAGTGGAAGGACAAGCAGAGCGGCGAGATGCGCGAGGCCACCGAGTGGCACCGGCTGGTGTTCAACGGCCGGCTGGCCGAGATTGCCGCGCAGTACCTGCGCAAGGGCTCGCAGATCTACGTCGAAGGCCAGATCCGCACGCGCAAGTACACCGACAAGGACGGCGTCGAGAAGTACGCCACCGACATCCGCGTCGACCAGATGCAGATGCTGGGCAGCCGCCAGGGGCAGGGCGCGCCTTCGGGCGAGGACGATGGCGGCTATGGCGGTGGTTATTCGCAGGGTGGTGGCGGCGGCGGCGGCGGCTACTCGCGCCCGCCCGCTGCGGCACCGCGCGCACCAGCCGCGTCGCCGGCTCCGCGCCAGGCGCCGGCCAAGTCCTCGTCAGGTTTCGACGACATGGACGACGACATCCCTTTCTGACGAGATCCTTCCGGGTCGCCTCCAAAGGCGCAGGGCTTGACGGCCCTGCGCCTTTTTTGTTTTTCCCCTCGGCCGATCGAAGTCCCGGGGGCTGCCAGTCGTCGTGAAGTAGTTGCAAGCAAGCGGGCGCAGGCCTTCGCAGATCCTGATGAATTGTCGCGGCAATTGTTTCCGGCGATGACTCTTCAGCACCATACGCACCGCTGACTACAACCCTTACCAACCCGCGATGATTCAGCTTTTCCGATGCGCATTGATCTGCACGGCCGCAGCGCTGAGTGGCTGCGCGCTCGCACCGGGTGCGAACTTTGGTGCGACTGTCGCGGGCCAATCGGCAAGTCTCAACCACTCCCCCGAGGCTGCAGATTTGCCGCCGCCCGGGGCATTGCAAAGCATTACACCCGAACTGATCCGCCGCCAACGCGCGGGTCAGGCCACCGAGGTGGGCTCGGATGTCAAGCGCCTCTTCGGTGTCGCGCAGCCGTACCGCATCGGCAGCGGTGACATCCTGAATATCGTCGTCTGGGACCACCCCGACCTGGCCCTCGCGCCGGCAGGCTCCCTCACCACGGACGCTGTCACGGGCTCTCCCATCAGCAACGGCTACAACGTGGCCGCAGACGGCACGATCCAGTTCCCCTACGTGGGCAGCTTCAAGGTGGGTGGGCTCACCGAGACGGAAGTGCGCGACCGCCTGATCGCGCGTCTCGCCAAGTACTTCGCCGAGCCGAAGATCACGGCCCGCATCCAGTCCTATCGGGCTGGCCGGGTGTACGTGGATGGGGAGGTGCGCACGCCCGGCCTGCAGATGGTCAACGACATCCCGATGACCTTGCCGGAGGCGCTCCATCGCGCCGGCGGCTTCACTGCCGAGGCCGACCGTTCCTCCGTCACCGTCTCGCGCAGCGGCACCACCACCCTCGTCGACCTGCCGCGACTGGCGGCGCTGGGCATCAATCCGACCGACATCCTCCTGGCTCCCGGCGACCTGGTGCGGGTGCTCAGCCGCGAGGATGCAAAGGTCTACGTGATGGGTGAGGTCACGCGTGCGGCCGCCCAGCCTCTGCGCAACGGCCGGCTTACGCTGAACCAGGCGCTGGGCGAGGCGGGTGGCGTCAGCACCCACCACCGGAAATCCGCGGCAGATCTATGTGGTGCGTGCCGCCGCGGGTGGTGAGCCGGAGATCTTCCACCTCGATGCGAGCGCTCCCGTCTCCTACGTGCTGGCAGAGGGCTTCGAGCTCAAGGCGCGCGACGTCGTGTACGTCGATCCCGCGCCCCTGGTGGTCTGGAACCGCGTCATCAGCCTGATTCTTCCGAGCGCACAGGTGGTCAACGTGGCCAACGGTATCAAATGACCGGACGCATCCTCGTTCTGTGCTCGGGCAACATTTGCCGCAGCCCGCTTGCGGCGGCATTGCTGGCCCGCGATCTTTCCGTCAAGACGATCGGATCGGCCGGGCTGGCTGCGCCGGTGGGGCTGCGCGCGCGCCGGCTTGCCGAAGAGAAGTACGACGTGCGCAAGTGAATGCAGTGATGCTGCGCGAGATGGGGATTGCATGAAGCGTCTTGTCGATATCACGGTGTCGTTGGTGGCCCTGGTCCTTCTCGGCCTCCCTATGCTGCTGCTGGCATGGCAGGTGCGTCTCAGGCTGGGCGGCCCGATCTTCTTCTGCCAGACGCGCCCTGGACTTCACGACCGCCCCTTCCGGATGGTCAAGTTCCGCACCATGACGCAGGCGCGCGGAAGCGATGGCCGCCTGTTGTCCGACGCGGATCGCCTCACCGCCTTCGGCCGCTTCCTGCGCGCCAGCAGCCTGGACGAATTGCCCGAGCTCTGGAACGTGCTCAAGGGTGACATGAGCCTGGTCGGACCCCGTCCCCTGCTGGTCGAGTATTTGCCGTTGTACTCCCGCGTTCAGGCTCGGCGCCATGAAGTGCGCCCCGGCATCACGGGCTGGGCACAAGTCAACGGGCGCAACGCTCTGTCGTGGGACCGGAAGCTCGAACTCGACGTCTGGTACGTCGACAACCGCTCGCTGTGGCTGGACATCCGCATCCTCTGGCTCACGGCGGGGAAGGTCCTGGCGCGCGACGGCATCAGCGCCCCGGGCGAAGCAACGATGCCGCGCTTTACCGGCCCGCAAATGGAGCACGAGCGATGAACAACGCGCCACTCTTCGCGGTCTACGGCGCCAGCGGCTGCGGCCGAAGCGTCATGCCCATCGCGCGTTCACAGTTGCAGCGCCAGGGAATCCCGGCGACGCAGCTGGTCTTCGTGGACGACCAGCCCGAGGCGGCAGTGGTGAATGGCCAGCGCGTGCTGCGCTATGAGGAGTTCCTGGAAGCCCCGGCCAGCACGCGCCATGCCGTGCTCGCCATCGCCGACAGCGAGGTCCGGAAGCAACTCGCCGACCGCTGCCGCACCGGTGGCGTCCAGCCCTGGACTCTCATCGCCGCCGACGTGGTGGTGATGGACGAGGTCACCATGGGCGAGGGCGCCATCCTCAGCCCCTTCGTCACCCTCGGCTCCAACGTCCGCATCGGCCGGCATTTCCACGCCAACCTGTACAGCTATGTCGAGCATGACTGCGTCATCGGCGACTTCGTCACCTTCGCGCCCGGCGTCAAGTGCAACGGCAATGTCGTCGTCGAGGACCATGCCTACATCGGCACGGGGGCGATCATCAAGCAGGGCAAGCCGGGGCAGCCCCTGGTCATCGGCCGCGGTGCCGTCATCGGAATGGGCGCCGTGGTCACAAGGCATGTGCCCGCAGGCACTACGGTAGCCGGCAACCCTGCCCGGCCACTCATCAAGGGTTGATCGTGCTGAACACCTCCTTTTCTCCCTGGCCCAATTTCACCGTCCAAGAGGCCGAAGCCGTGGTGCGGGTGCTGATTTCCAACAAGGTCAACTACTGGACCGGCGACGAATGCCGCGAGTTCGAGCGCGAATTCGCCGCCTGGACCGGCGCCGCCCATGCCGTGTCGCTGGGCAACGGCACGCTGGCGCTGGATGCGGTGCTCAAGGCGATGGACATCGGTCCGGGTGACGAAGTCATCGTCACGCCACGCACCTTCATTGCCAGCGTGTCCTGCGTCGTCAACGCCGGCGCAACACCCGTCTTCGCCGACGTCGAGCCCGACAGCGGCAACCTCTCGGCGCGGACCATCGCACAGGCCATCACCCCCCACACCCGGGCCGTCATCTGCGTGCACCTGGCCGGCTGGCCCTGCGACATGGATCCCATCATGGCCCTGGCCGCCGAGCACGGCATCAAGGTCATCGAGGACTGCGCCCAGGCCCATGGCGCGCGCTACAAGGGCCGGTCGGTCGGAACCCTCGGCCATGCCGGCGCCTGGTCCTTCTGCCAGGACAAGATCATGTCCACGGGCGGCGAAGGCGGCATGGTCACGACCCAAGACAGGGACCTGTGGCGCGCCGTCTGGCAATACAAGGACCATGGCAAGAGCCACGAAGCGGTGTACGAGCGCCAGCACCCGCCGGGCTTTCGCTGGCTGCACGAAAGCTTCGGCACCAACTGGCGCATGCTGGAGATGCAGGCGGTCATCGGGCGCATGCAGCTGCGCAGCATGGCCGACTGGACGGCGAAGCGCACGCGGCATGCCGAGGCGATCCGGGCAGCGTGCGCACCGTACGCGGCAGTGCGCGTGCCGCGACTGCCTGCCTCTTGCATCCATGCCCACTACAAGTGCTACGTGCATGTGCAACCCGATCGGCTTGCGCCCGGCTGGAGCCGCGACCGCATCGTCGAGGCCATCCAGGCGCTGGGCGTTCCCTGCTATCAAGGCTCGTGCTCCGAGGTCTATCTCGAGAAGGCCTTCGACGGCACCGGTTGGCGCCCGGCCGAACGGCTGCCGGTCGCGCGCGAGCTTGGAGAGACCAGCCTGATGTTCCTGGTGCACCCGACGCTGACCTCGGCGGAGATTGCCAAGACCTGCGCCGTGATCGACCAGGTGCTGCAGAAGGCGAGTGCCTGACCATGCGCACGACCCTGCTGCGTTCGGCCTTCTGGATCTGCGTGTTGGCGATTCTGGCGATGTCGCTCATGCCTCCGGTGCCGCATATGCCCACCACCGGCTGGGACAAGAGCAACCACATGCTCGGCTTCGCCGTGCTGATGCTGCTCGGCCGCTGGGCCTATCCCGGTCGCACGGTGTTTCTCGTGACCGGCCTGCTGGCCTACGGCGCCCTCATCGAGCTGCTGCAATCGCTCACGCCTGCCCGCTTCGCCGAATGGGCGGACTTGCTGGCAGACGGGCTCGGACTCTTCGCCGGCTGGTTGCTGGGCCAGATGACGGCTTGGCTCCGGGCCCGGCGGCTTGCACCGAGGTCGAGCGATGAGTGAGCACTCGACGCTCCTCGCGCGGACCGCGGCCCCCTTGCTGGCGCTGCCCCGCGTCGCCAAGCGTGCTCTGGTGCTGGGGGTGGATGCCTGCCTCTGCGTGTTCACGGTCTGGCTCGCGCTGTCGCTGCGCTTCGACGCCTGGGTGGTCTTGTCCGGCCGCGACCTGTGGGCCGTGGGGATCTCGCTGTCCCTGGCCCTGCCGCTCTTCGTGAAGTTCGGGCTGTATCGCTCCATCTTCCGCTACAGCGGGTGGCCGGCCGTCTCGGCCATCGCGAAGGCAGTCGGGATTTATGCCGCGGCCTACGGCCTGGTGTTCGCGGCGATCGGCGTCCCGGGCGTGCCGCGCACCATCGGTCTGATCCAACCGCTGCTGCTGCTGCTTGCCGTGAGCGTTTCGCGTCTTCTTGCCCGTGGCTGGCTGGGAGGGGTCTATCAAGGGCTGCTGAGCCGCAGCGAACTCCCTCGGGTGCTGATCTACGGCGCAGGCGATGCCGGCCGCAAGCTCGCCCAGGCCCTGTCCGCCAGCAGCGAGCTGCGGCTGCTGGGCTTCTTCGACGACGACAAGCGCCTGCAGGGCGGCCTGATCCATGGCCTGCCGGTTCATGATCCCGCGACGCTGAAGGAGCAGGTGGCCGTACTGCACGTCAGCGACATCTTCCTGGCCATCCCCTCGGCTTCGCGCCAGCGGCGTCACGAGATCCTCGAGCAGGTGCGGCAGGTCAGGGTATCGGTGCGTACGCTGCCGGGCCTGATGGAACTCGCCCAGGGCAAGGTACAGGTCAGCGACCTGCGCGAACTGGACGTCGAAGACCTCTTGGGGCGTAACGCCGTCCCGCCCCATGCGATCCTGCTCGGCAAGAACATTCGCGGCAAGGTGGTGCTGGTGACCGGCGCCGGCGGCTCCATCGGCAGCGAGCTTTGCCGACAGATCGTCGCGGGCGATGCATCCACACTGCTGCTGGTGGACCGCTCCGAATTCGCGCTCTACAGCATCCATCGCGAACTGCTGCAGGGACTGGAAGGCCTGGGCGCGGGCGTGCCGCGGATCGTGCCTCTGCTCGCCTCGGTGGCGGATGCGCGTCGCATGCGCGAGATCATGGCGGCCTGGCATCCGCACACGGTCTACCATGCCGCAGCCTACAAGCACGTGCCGCTGGTGGAGCACAACCCGGCCGAGGGGGTTCGCAACAATGTGTTCGGCACGCTGATCACGGCCGGGGCCGCGTCCGCGCACGGCGTGCGCGATTTCGTGCTCATCAGCACCGACAAGGCCGTGCGGCCCACCAACATCATGGGCTGCAGCAAGCGCCTGGCCGAGATGGGCCTGCAGGCCCTGGCGGAGCAGGCGGCACGCCGGTCCAACGGCACGCGCTTCTCGATGGTTCGCTTCGGCAATGTGCTGGACTCCTCAGGCTCCGCTGTTCCGCCAGCAGATTCGCAACGGCGGCCCCATCACGCTGACGCACCTCGACATCACCCGCTACTTCATGACCATTCCCGAGGCGGCGCAACTGGTGATCCAGGCAGGAGCGATGGCGAGCGGCGGCGACGTGTTCGTGCTGGACATGGGCGAGCCGATCAGGATCGTCGATCTCGCCCGCCGCATGGTCGAGCTCTCCGGAATGACCGTGCGGGACGCCGACAACCCGGCCGGGGACATCGAGATCCGTGTGGTCGGCCTGCGCCCCGGCGAAAAGCTCTACGAAGAGCTGTTGATCGGCGACAACCCGATGCCCACCTTGCACCCGCGCATCCTGAAGGCGCGCGACGATTTCCTGCCCTGGGGCGAGCTGTCGCCTCAACTGGAGCGCCTGAAGGCCGCACTCGAGATCAACGACGCGCCCTCGATCCGGCAGCAGCTGCAGCACATGGTGCTCGGCTACCGGCCGCGCGGGGAGGTGGTGGACTGGGTCCACCTCGAGCAGCGCGCCGAGCTCGCCGTCGCGGCGGTCTGAGGCGATCGAGGGTCGCCGCCCTCAGGCCAGCATCTTGTCCGCGATCAGATGCCAGTGCACCGGATCGACCGGCGTGATCGAGAGGCGATTGCCCCGGCGCAGCACCACCATGTCCGCCAGCTCGGGCGTCGCACGCATCTCGGGCAGGCCCAGCAAGCGGGTCTTGCGCAGCGCCTGCACGTCCAGCAGGACCCAGCGCGGGTGCTCGGGCTTCGATGCCGGGTCGTAGTAGGGCGACTCGGGATCGAACTGCGTCGGATCGGGCCGGGTGCCGGAGGCCACGCGCGCGATGCCCACGATCCCCGGCTGCGGGCAGCTCGAGTGGTAGAACAACACGCCGTCTCCCACCTGCATCTGCTTGGCCATGTAGTTGCGCGCCTGCCAGCCGCGCACGCCGGTCCAGGGCACGGTGGCGTCGGGCGCGGCCAGCGCGTCGTCGATCGAGCAATCGTCGGGTTCGGACTTCATCAACCAGAAATTGGACATGGCGGTATCAGCTTCGGTGGATGGCGATAGCGCGACGTTTTATCAGAACCCGGAATTCGCCTGCGCCAGCACGACCATCGCGATCGGGCCATGATGCCGCGACCATGGTGCCCTTCTCCATCCTCGACCTCTCCCCCATCACCGAAGGCAGCGACGCCGCTCAGTCCTTCCGCAACTCCCTCAGCCTCGCCCAGCATGGCGAGAAGCTGGGTTACCGGCGCTACTGGCTGGCCGAGCACCACGGCATGCCCGGCATCGCGAGCGCGGCCACGGCGGTGCTGCTGGCCCACATCGGTGCCGGCACCTCCACCATCCGCATCGGCGCCGGTGGCGTGATGTTGCCCAACCATTCGCCGCTGGTGATCGCCGAGCAGTTCGGCACGCTGGAGTCGCTCTACCCGGGCCGCATCGACCTCGGCCTCGGGCGAGCCCCGGGCTCCGACCAGCGCACCGCGCGGGCCTTGCGGCGCGACCTGCAGTCCGATGCCGACCAGTTCCCGCAGGACGTGGTCGAGCTGATGGACTTCATGGCCAAGGAGCCGCAGCAAGCGGTGCGCGCGGTGCCGGGCATGGGGCTGGAGGTGCCGGTGTGGATCCTCGGCTCCAGCACCTTCGGCGCGCAGCTCGCGGCGCACCTGGGCCTGCCCTATGCCTTCGCCTCGCATTTCGCGCCGCAGCAGCTGATGCAGGCGATCCGCCTCTACCGCGACACCTTCAAGCCCTCGAAGCAGCTCGCCAAGCCTTATGTGATGCTGGGCTTCAACGTGTTCGCGGCAGAGACCGACGAGGAGGCCGAGTTCCGCTCGAGCTCCTGGCAGCAGGCCTTCGTCAACCTGCGCAGCGGCCGGCCGGGCCGGCTGCCGCCGCCGGTGGCGAACTACCGCGCGCGCATCGGGCCGGCGGAGAACGCGCTGCTCGACTCGGTGCTGTCTTGCGCGGCGGTAGGGTCGAAGGAGACGGTGCGCTCCGGGGTGAAGGCCTTCATCGAGCGGACGGGGGCGGACGAGCTGATGATCACCTCGCAGGTGTTCGATCACGAGGCGCGCTTGAAGTCCTACGAGATCCTCGCCGGGCTTCGGGATTGACTCCCTCTCCCGGGGGGAGAGAGGGCAAGTCCGGGGAGAAGGAAGAGTCAGTTCAGCGCTGCAGCGCGCTTGGAGGCGGGAGTCTTGCGTGGTGCCTTCGGCACTGCAGTGCGTACCGCTTTCGCGGTCACCTTTTTCTTGGCCACCCTCTTCGGTGCCGCCCGCTTCTTCGCGGGCGCCTTCGGCACAGCGGCAGCAGCGGGTGCAGCCACCGGCACGGCAACGGGCGCGGCCGCAGCAGCCGGCGCTGCCTTCCCCACGATCAGCCCGAACAGCTTCTTGTGCTCCGCCACCACATAGTCCCCCAGGTCCGCCACATCCGGCACCGCGCGCCGGCAAGCCGTGAGGCCGAACTCGAGCGCGCCGTTGTAGCTCTGCACCGTCATGTTCAGCGCGAGCCCGTGGCCCGGGATCGAGACCGGGAAGTAGGCCGCCACCTTGGCCCCCGCGAAGTAGAGTGCGAACGAAGGCCCGGGTACGTTGGAGATCGCCACGTTGGCCGCCGGCGGCAGCTTGTCTGCCAGGCCCGAGCGGCCGTAGAGCGAGGCCAGCCCGGACATCAGCGAGGGCACGCCGAGCGAGGGAAAGTCGGTCGGGATCGCGGCCTTGACGTTGCCGGTGAGCTTCTTGCCCTCGCTGGAGGACTCGTGGATGGCCGCCAGCCGCTCCAGCGGATCGGCGATGTCGGTCGCCAGGCTCACCAGCATCACCGAAACCTGGTTGTTCAAGTCCGTGTTGCCCTCGCTGCGCAGCGACACCGGCACGCCCGCGATCAGCGGCTTGGCCGGCTTGCAGCCGTAGTCGGCCAGGTAGCGCCGCAGCGCGCCGGCGCAAATGGCCAGCACGATGTCGTTGAGGCTGGTGTCGGTGGCCTTGGACATCTGCTTGACCTCGGCCAGCGGCACGCTGCGCGCGGCGAAGGAGCGCTGGTTGGTGATCGAGACATTGAGCGGCGTGCGCGGCGCGGTCCGCAGCGCCTTGGGCAGCTCGAAGGCGCGCTGCCCCGTGTTCTCGGACACCGGCATCAGCACGTTCGTGATGGCCTTGGCCGTGGCCGGGATCGACTGGATCAGCTTCACGTACTGCTGCACCGCGTTGCTCAGCGCCGCCGTGGCCAATTCGGCCATGCCCAGCTGCGATGAATCGGGCCGGCGCGTCACCCGCGGTGTCTTCACCGGCGCGGGCGTCTCCGAGATGTCGAACAGCGCCTTGGCCACCGCGACGCCAGCCTGGCCGTCGATCGCGGCGTGGTGCATCTTGCTGTAGAGCGCCACCTGGCCGGTCTGCAGGCCCTCGATGATGTGCATCTCCCACAGCGGGCGGCTGCGGTCCAGCAGAGAGGAATGCAGCCGCCCGACCAGGCGCTCCAGCTGCGCCAGGGTGCCGGGCCGCGGCATGATCACGTGGTGGATGTGGTGGTCCAGATCCAGGTCGTCGTCGTCCACCCACACCGGGTTGGCGAGGTCGAAGGGCATCATCGCCAGCTTGCGCACGAACACCGAGGCCAGGTGCAGGCGCCCGCTCAGGTACTTCTTGGCGTCTTCGGCGAAGTCGCCCTCGTAGCCGGGCGGCAGGTCGATCAGCTGAAGGCTGCCCACGTGCATCGGCGACTCGGGGGTTTCGAGGTGCAGGAACGAGGCGTCCATGCCGCTGAGGTGATCCATGCGTGTCTCCTGGGTGGCGCTTTCCGCGCGCGCCCGCGTTGTTGTGCTTCCGATCGGCGTTGCAGTGTGAACCTCGGCGCTGCTTCTTTCAACTCGATGAAGACCCGCAGGCGACGCGCGTCGCTTCACGCTCCGTGATTACCCGGACACGGGCACCGGCATGATCGGCCTGGGACAATCGCCGCCCATGGAAAAGCAGCGCATCGTGGTGGGCCTGAGCGGCGGGGTGGACTCCGCGGTCACGGCGCACCTGCTCAAGCAGCAGGGCCACGAGGTGGTCGGCATCTTCATGAAGAACTGGGAAGACGACGATGACAGCGAGTACTGCTCGTCGAATATCGACTTCGTCGACGCCGCGAGCGTCGCCGACGTGCTGGGCATCGAGATCGAGCATGTCAACTTCGCGGCCGACTACAAGGACCGCGTCTTCGCCGAGTTCCTGCGCGAGTACCAGGCCGGCCGCACGCCCAACCCCGACGTGCTGTGCAATGCCGAGATCAAGTTCAAGGCCTTCCTGGATCACGCGATGCGCCTGGGCGCCGAGAAGATCGCCACTGGCCACTATGCACGCGTGCGCTTCAACGCCGCGAGCGGGCGCCACGAACTCCTCAAGGGCCTCGACCCCGCCAAGGACCAGAGCTACTTCCTGCACCGCCTGAACCAGCAGCAGCTGGCGAAGACGCTGTTCCCCGTGGGCGAGCTGCACAAGACCGAGGTGCGCCGCATCGCCGACGAGATCGGCCTGCCCAACGCGAAGAAGAAGGATTCGACCGGCATCTGCTTCATCGGCGAGCGGCCCTTCCGCGAGTTCCTCAACCGTTACATCTCGAAGGAGCCGGGCCCGATCCGCGACGAGCGCGGCCGGCGCATCGGCGAGCACCAGGGCCTGAGCTTCTACACCCTGGGCCAACGCCAGGGGCTGGGCATCGGCGGCCTGAAGCCCAAGGGCGCGCAGCGCGGCGCCGGCGAGCATGCGCCCTGGTTCGTCGCGCGCAAGGACATCGAGAGCAACACCCTCTGGGTGGTGCAGGGCCACGACCATCCCTGGCTGCTGTCGCCGGCGCTGGAGGCCGACGATGCCAGCTGGGTAGCGGGCGAGGCACCCGAGCCGGGCGCCTATGCGGCGAAGTCGCGCTACCGCCAGGCCGATGCCGGCTGCGTGCTGGGCGAGGGCGCCAACGGCGCGTTCCGGCTGGCCTTCGCCGAGCCCCAGTGGGCGGTGACGCCGGGGCAGTCGGCGGTGCTTTACGACGGCGAGGTCTGCCTGGGCGGCGGGGTCATCTCGCGGGCCGGCTGAGCCTGCCTTCGGGTGGCGATGCGGTGCCTCATTGGAGTGCCTTCGCCTTCGGTGCGAGTCCCCTTCGGAACGGCCGGGCGGGGGCTCAGGCCTCGTCCTCGCCAGCCACCGAGGCATGGACGTGGATGAGGTCCAGCGGGTGGCGATGCCCCGCAAGATAGTCGTCCACGCATTGCAGCAGCAGCGGGCTGCGATGCCGTTCGCGGCTCGCGCGCAACTCGTCGGCCGTCATCCACAAGGTGCGCACGATGCCGTGGTCCAGCGCGCGGCCCGGCTCCAGGGGGCCCAGCGTGCCGCAGAAGGCGAAACGCATGTAGGTGGTGTCCTCGCCCCGCGCGCCGCGCTGGCGTGCCATGTAGATGCCCACCAGCGCCGTTGGCGTGAAGCGGTGCGCGGTTTCTTCCAGCGTCTCGCGCGCACAGCCTTCGGCCGGCGACTCGCCCGGGTCCAGGTGGCCGGCGGGCGAGTTCAGCCGCAGGCCGTCGCTCGTCTCTTCCTCGACCACCAGGAAGCGGCCGGCCTGCTCGATCACCGCGGCGACGGTGACGTTGGGCTTCCAGCGATGCGCCATCAGCGCAGTACGTAGCCCGAGAAGCGCCAGACCCGGTCGTCGCCCAGCTGGAAGGTCACCAGCTCGCGCACGGTGGCGTTGGCCTTGTTGGCAAAGCGGGTCTCGTATTCGACGCTGACGTACTGGCCGGCCAGCTCCTGGTTGCCCTCGCCGACCACCTGCCGGTTGATCGCGACCCAGGTGCGCTGCTGCGCGGCACCCAGCGGCGCGCGCGCCTTGGTGACCTGATTCACGAAATCGTCGCGGCCTACGCGCTTGCGGGCGGCCGGCGTGGCGCCGTCCCAGAGCTCGCCGGTCTTGTTCTGGTCGATCATCTGGATCGCCTGCAGACCGCCGCGCACCATGTCGCTCGGCTCGACGTCCTGCGCGAATGCGAACTGCAGCCAGCTGCCCAGCAGCGCGGCTGCCAGCAGGCCTCGAATCGTCTTCTTCATCGTTTCCACTCCTTGGTTGATTAGTCTGCCGCGCCTGCCACGGCACAGGGCAAGCCGGCGACCTCGTCGGGGGAGGAACTCCAGCCGATAGCCCAGGCCGTACACCGAGGCCAGCACCACGCCATTCTCGGGGCGCAGCGCCAGTTGGACGCGCAGCCTCGACACATGCGTGTCGAGCGAACGCGAACCAGTACCCAGTTCCTGGCCCCAGATGGCCTGCATCAGGTGTTCGCGCGACAGCAGCCGGCCGATGTTGCGGAACAGCAGGAGTGCCAGCTCGTACTCGCGTTGCTTCAGCCGCACCGGTTCTCCGTGCAGGCGAATCGTGCTGGTGTGCGGGGAGAAGTGATACGGGCCGTAGGCCAGCTCTCTTTCGAAGCGGGTCGGGTAGGCCCGGCGCAGCAGGGCCTGCACGCGCGCCTGGAACTCGGCGCTGCCCAGGGGCTTCACCATGAAGTCGTCCGCGCCGGCCAGCAGCGCCGCGGCCATTCCGGTCTTGTCTTCCGGGGCGGCCGTGAGGAGAAGCGGGAGCCGGTTGCCGAAGCACTCGCGCAGCTTGCGGATGACCTCGATCCCGTCGACATCCGGAGGTCGCCAGTCGAGGACCAGCAGGTCGAAGACCTCGTCGCGGAGTCCGCGCAGCAAGGACTTGCCGTCGGCAAAGCCGTGGCACTCGTGGCCGATCATCGCCATCACGCGCTGAATCGACTCCATCTCACGCGGCTCGTCGTCGAGCATCGCTATTCGCATGGCAACCCCCTGAAGATTTTTTGCTTCTTGGTCCACGCCGCCGGCCATCTGGGCGCCGGTCGTGCGCGGAGTGCGAATGTACAGGAAGTGGATGCGGGTGGGGAAGGGGGCGGGTGCGGGACAGCGCGAACGGCCTGCTGTTGTCATCTTCATGTAAGCTCGGCGCGAATTCCAACGCTGCCCCGAGGAGAAACCCCATGCTGATAGGCGTGCCGGCCGAAACCGTGCCCGGCGAAACCCGAGTGGCCGTCACACCCGAGACGGCCAAGAAGCTTGTCGCGCAGGGGCACACCGTGCGCGTGCAATCCGGCGCCGGCATCACTGCCGCGATCACCGATGCCGCCTTCCAGGCGGCCGGTGCCGAGATCACCGACGCCGCAGGCGCCTTCGCCTGCGAACTGGTGCTCAAGGTGCGCTCGCCCTCCGACGGCGAGGCCGCGCTCATGAAGCCCGGCACCGTCGTGGTGGGCATGCTCAACCCCTTCGATGCCGAGGGCCTGCAGAGGCTCGCGGCCGCGGGCCTCACCTCCTTTGCGCTGGAGGCCGCCCCGCGCACCACCCGTGCCCAGAGCATGGACGTCTTGTCCTCCCAGGCCAACATCGCCGGCTACAAGGCCGTCATGATTGCCGCGGACAAGTACCAGCGCTTCTTCCCCATGCTCATGACCGCTGCCGGCACCGTCAAGGCCGCCCGCGTGGTGATCCTGGGCGTCGGCGTGGCCGGCCTGCAGGCCATCGCCACCGCCAAGCGCCTGGGTGCCGTCATCGAGGCCTCGGACGTGCGTCCCTCCGTCAAGGAACAGGTCGAATCCTTGGGTGCCAAGTTCATCGACGTGCCCTACGAGACCCAGGAAGAGAAGGAAGCCGCCGAAGGCGTGGGCGGCTACGCGCGCCCCATGCCCCAGAGCTGGATGGACCGCCAGAAAGTCGAAGTGGCCAAGCGCGTGGCCGCCGCCGACATCGTGATCACCACCGCGCTCATTCCCGGCCGCCCCGCGCCCGTGCTCGTCACCGAGGAGATGGTCCAGGCCATGAAGCCCGGCTCGGTGATCGTCGACATGGCCGCCCCGCAAGGCGGCAACTGCCCGCTGACCGAGGCCGGCCGCACCGTCATCAAACATGGCGTCACGCTCGTGGGCGAGACCAACCTGCCCGCCCTGGTGGCCGCCGACGCCTCCTCGCTCTACGCACGCAACGTGCTCGACTTCCTGAAGCTCGTGCTCCCCAAGGAGGGCGGCTTCAAGATCGATCTCGAGGACGACATCGTCGCCGCCTGCCGCATGACGCAGGACGGCCAGGTCACGAAGAAGTAAGCCAGCAAGCAAGCGAGGAGAAGCCCCATGGATCCCGTGTCCCACACCGTCATCAACCTCATCATCTTCGTGCTGGCCATCTACGTGGGCTACCACGTGGTCTGGACCGTCACGCCCGCACTGCACACGCCCCTGATGGCGGTGACCAACGCCATCTCCGCCATCGTCATCGTGGGCGCCATGCTGGCGGCCGCGCTCACCAGCAGCTGGCTGGGCAAGGGCATGGGCGTGCTGGCCGTGGCGCTGGCCGCGGTCAACGTCTTCGGCGGCTTCCTGGTCACCCGGCGCATGCTGGAGATGTTCAGGAAGAAGGACAAGAAGGCGGCGGCCCCCGCCAAGGCGGAGGGCCACTGACCATGTCGATGAATGTCGTCACGCTGCTGTACCTGGTCGCCAGCATCTGCTTCATCCAGTCCCTCAAGGGCCTGAGCCATCCCACCACCTCCATCCGCGGCAACCTCTTCGGCATGGTCGGCATGGCGATTGCCATCCTGACCACCGCCGCGCTGATCGTGCAGCTCGCCGGCGGCAAGGCCCAGGGCATGGCCTGGGTGCTGCTGGGCCTGGTGGTGGGCGGCGGCTACGGCGCCTACCGCGCCAAGACGGTCGAGATGACCCAGATGCCCGAGCTGGTGGCCTTCTTCCACAGCATGATCGGCCTGGCGGCTGTCTTCATCGCGGTGGCGGCGGTGGTCGAGCCCTGGGCCTTCGGCATCACGCCGCCGCCGGTGGCGGCGGTGATCGGCGCCAACGTGCCCGAGGGCGCGTACGTGGTCGACGGCTTCGCGCGCTTCGCGATTCCTGCGGGCAACCGGCTGGAGCTGTTCCTGGGCGCGGCCATTGGCGCCATCACCTTCAGCGGCTCGGTCATCGCCTTCGGCAAGCTCTCGGGCAAGTACAAGTTCCGCCTGTTCCAGGGCGCGCCGGTGCAGTTCAAGGGCCAGCACATGCTCAACCTGGTGCTGGGGCTGCTGACCATCGGCCTGGGGCTGGTGTACATGTTCACCGAGAGCTGGACGGCCTTCTTCGTGATGCTGCTGCTGGCCTTCGTGATGGGCGTGCTGATCATCATCCCGATCGGCGGGGCCGACATGCCGGTGGTGGTGTCGATGCTCAACAGCTACTCGGGCTGGGCGGCCGCGGGCATCGGCTTCTCCTTGAACAACGCGATGCTGATCGTGGCCGGTTCGCTGGTGGGCTCCTCGGGTGCGATCCTGAGCTACATCATGTGCAAGGCCATGAACCGCTCCTTCTTCAACGTGATCCTGGGCGGCTTCGGCGGCGAGACGGCCGCGGCCACGGGCGGGTCGAAGGAGCAGCGGCCGGTGAAGAGCGGCAGCGCGGACGACGCGGCCTACATGCTGAGCAACGCCGACACCGTGATCATCGTGCCGGGCTACGGCCTGGCGGTGGCGCGGGCCCAGCACGCGGTCAACGAGCTGGCCGAGAAGCTCACCCACAAGGGGGTGACGGTGAAGTACGCGATCCACCCGGTGGCCGGGCGCATGCCCGGGCACATGAACGTGCTCTTGGCCGAGGCGGAAGTACCCTACGACCAGGTCTTCGAGATGGAAGACATCAACGGCGAGTTCGCGCAGGCCGACGTGGCGATCATCCTGGGGGCCAACGACGTGGTGAACCCGGCCGCGCTCACCAAGGGCACGCCGATCTACGGCATGCCGATCCTGGAGGCCTACAAGGCCAAGACGGTGATCGTGAACAAGCGCTCGATGGCTGCGGGTTATGCCGGGCTGGACAACGAGCTGTTCTACATGGACAAGACCATGATGGTCTTCGGCGACGCCAAGAAGGTGGTCGAGGACATGGGCAAGGCGATCGAGTAAAAGAAAGAGGAGCGCCAAGCGCCCGCCGCCCGGTGCCATCGAGGCCGGGCGGCGTTTTCGTGAGCAGAAACCAGAATTCGTTCGAGGAGACAGATCCATGACAGACCGCCCCTGGCTCAGCAGCTACCCGCAAGGCGTGCCGGCCGACATCGATGCTTCCCGCTATGCCTCGCTGGTCCAACTCATGGAGGAGAGTTTCTCCAAGTTCGCCGACCGCACCGCCTACAGCTTCATGGGCAAGGACATGGGCTACGCCGAGGTCGACAAGCTGAGCCGCGCCTTCGCCGGCTACCTGCAGGGCCTGGGCCTGGCCAAGGGCGACCGCGTGGCGGTCATGATGCCCAACTGCCTGCAGTACCCGATCGCGGTCTGCGGCATCCTGCGCGCCGGGCTGATCCTGGTCAACGTGAATCCGCTGTACACGCCGCGCGAGCTGGAGCACCAGCTCAAGGATTCGGGCTCCAAGGCCATCGTGATCATGGAGAACTTCGGCAACACGCTGCAGCAGTGCATCGCGGCCACGCCGGTCAAGCATGTGGTGCTGAGCGGCATGGGCGACCGCCTCGGCCTGTTGAAGGGCGCGCTGGTCAACTACGTGGTGCGCAACGTCAAGAAGATGGTGCCCGAGTACAGCCTGCCCGGCGCCGTGCGCTTCAATGATGCGCTGGACAAGGGCGCGGGGCGCAAGCTGCAGACGGCGGTCGCGGGGCCGGACGACGTGGCGGTGCTGCAGTACACCGGCGGCACCACCGGCGTCTCCAAGGGTGCGGTGCTGCTGCATCGCAACGTGATCGCCAACGTGCTGCAGTCCGAGGCCTGGAACGACCCCGTCATGCAGAAGGTGCCGGCCGGCGAGCAGCCCACCAGCGTGTGTGCGCTGCCGCTCTATCACATCTTCGCCTTCACGGTGAACATGATGCTGTCCATGCGCACGGGCGGCAAGCTGATCCTGATCCCCAATCCGCGCGACATCCCGGCCGTGCTGAAGGAGCTGTCGAAGCACACCTTCCACAGCTTCCCGGCGGTCAATACGCTCTTCAACGGGCTGGCCAATCACCCGGACTTCAACACCGTCAACTGGAAGAACCTCAAGGTCTCCGTCGGCGGCGGCATGGCGGTGCAGGGCGCGGTCGCCAAGCTGTGGCTCGACAAGACCGGCTGCCCGATCTGCGAGGGCTACGGCCTGTCGGAGACCTCGCCCTCGGCCACCTGCAACCCGACCACCAGCACCGCCTACACCGGCACCATCGGCGTGCCGCTGCCCAGCACCTACCTGAAGCTGCTGGACGACGACGGGCGCGAGGTGCCGGCCGGCCAGCCGGGCGAGATCGCGATCAAGGGCCCGCAGGTGATGGCCGGCTACTGGCAGCGCCCCGACGAGACTGCCAAGGTCATGACGGCCGACGGCTACTTCAAATCCGGCGACGTGGGCATCGTCGACGAGCGGGGCTACTTCAAGATCGTGGACCGCAAGAAGGACATGATCCTGGTCTCGGGCTTCAACGTGTACCCGAACGAGATCGAGGATGTGGTGGCGCAGGTGCCGGGCGTGCTCGAATGCGCGGCCGTCGGCATCGCCGACGACAAGACCGGCGAGGCGGTCAAGCTGGTGATCGTCAAGAAGACCCCGGATCTCACCGATGCCCAGGTGCGCGAGTTCTGCCGCGCCAACCTCACCGGCTACAAGCAGCCCAAGGTGATCGAGTTCCGCACCGAGCTGCCGAAGACGCCGGTGGGCAAGATCCTGCGTCGCGAACTGCGCGACAGCAAGAAGTAGCGGGGCATCTGCCGTGGCGGCGCCGGTCGCGATCGTGGCTGCCATGCAGGAGGAGCTGGGCGCGCTGCTCGCCGCGATGCCCGACGAGCGGCGCGTGCGTGTCGCCGGCCGCGATTTCTGGGTCGGGCACCTGCACGGCCAGACCGTGGTGGCGGTGCTGTCGCGCATCGGGAAGGTCGCGGCGGCCACCACCGCCACCGTGCTGCTGGAGCGCTTCGGTGTGCGCGCCATCGTCTTCACCGGCGTGGCCGGGGGGCTGGCGCCCGGGGTGCGGGTGGGCGACGTGGTGGTGGCGAGCCGGCTGCTGCAGCACGACCTGGATGCCTCGCCGATCTTTCCCCGTTACGAGGTGCCCCTGACCGGGCACGCGCGCTTCGCGACCGACACCGCCATCAGCGATGCGCTGGCGGCCGTGGCCGAAGGGCTGCTGCGCGATCCGGTCGCCTTGCTGGGTCGGCAGGTGGTCGACGACTTCGGGCTGCACGCGCCGCGCCTGCATCGCGGCCTGGTGGTCAGCGGCGATCGCTTCATCGCCCGGGCGGCCGACAGCGAGACGCTGCGCCACGAGCTGCCCGATGCGCTCGCCTGCGAGATGGAAGGGGCCGCGGTGGCGCAGGTCTGCCACGACTTCCGAGTGCCCTTCGCGGCGGTGCGCACGATCTCGGACCGCGCCGACGACCAGGCCCACACCGATTTCATGCGCTTCGTCTCCGCGGTGGCGAGCCGCTACAGCCTGGCGCTGATGAACGGCTGGCTGGCCGGGCTGCCCGGCGCGAAGGTGAACGAGCCTACTTGAGCCAGCCGCGCCGGCGGAAGTACCACATCGGCACCAGCGCGCTGGCGATCATCAGCACGATCGCATAGGCGTAGCCGTAGCCCCATTCCAGCTCCGGCATGAGCTTGAAGTTCATGCCGTAGACGCTCGCGATCAGCGTGGGCGGCAGCAGCGCCACGCTGGCCACCGAGAAGATCTTGATGGTCTTGTTCTGGTTGATGTTGATGAAGCCCACGGTGGCGTCCATCAGGAAGTTGATCTTGTCGAACAGGAAGGCCGTGTGGTTGTCCAGCGACTCGATGTCGCGCAGGATCTGCCGCGCCTCCTCGAACTGGTCGGCGTTGAGCATGCGGCTGCGCATCATGAAGCTCACCGCGCGGCGCGTGTCCATCACGTTGCGGCGGATGCGCCCGTTCAGGTCTTCCTGGCGGGCGATGGCGGCCAGCACCTCGCCGGCCAGCTCGTCGCTCACGTTGCCCTCCAGCACCTTCTTGCCCGCGACTTCCAGCTCGTCGTAGATGTTCTCCAGCGAGTCGGCCGAGTATTCGGCGTCGGCGTCGAAGAGCTTCAGCAGCACCTCCTTGGCATCCTCGATCAGCCCCGGCGCGCGGCGTGCACGCATGCGCAGCAGGCGGAATACCGGCACGTCCTCGTCGTGGATCGAGAACAGCACGCCGCGGCTGCGCAGCTCGGTGTTGTGCTGGTTGAGGATGAAGGCCACGCGCACCGAGCGCGGGTTCTCGTCGTCGTCGATCAGGAAGTCGCTGCGCACATGCAGCTCGCCGTTGTCTTCCTCGTAGAAGCGCGCCGACTCCTCGATGTCCTCGTCCATCGCATCCTCGGGGATGGACAGGCCGTAGTACTGCTTGATCCAGCGCTTTTCTTCCAGCGTGGGCGATTCGAGGTCGACCCAGATCGGCTGGAATTGCGACAGTTCCTCGAGCGCCTCGATTTCTTCCTGGACGAGGCGCCCGTTGGCGAGCGTGAAGATGTTGAGCATGGCTCACTCCCGGGTGATGCTTGTGGCGGTTGGCGAGGGTGGGGGCGCTTTCAAATCCCCAGCCAACGACGCGTCACAGGAGAGTTGAAAGCTGCCGAGGCGGAACGGTTTCCATCCGAGTCTCCGGTTGCAGCGAGGCGCGATTATGTCACCGGCCTCTTGCATTTTCCTGATGAGATCTGGACGGATATCCAGTAAAGTCGCGCTCGATGTGTAGTCCACTGCGTCACTGAAATGGCACCCGCTGTCCGCGCGATACGGGCGCGCTGCCGCGTTACAAATGCGCGCGATGCCGTCTGGCACTGCTGCGCTTTGCGCCTTGCATCGCATCCCGTCTCGCACGGCCCTCGGGTGCCATTTCAATGACGCAGTGGACCGGCATCGCGATCCCCGTCCCCATGCGTCAGGAAGAGCGTCTCGCCGCTGTGCTCTCCGAGCTCAACGAGGCGCAGCGCGCGGCCGTCGAGCATGGGGCCGGCGAGGCGCAGCCGGACCCGCGCCCGCTGCTCGTGATCGCCGGCGCCGGCTCGGGCAAGACCAGCACGCTGGCGCACCGCGTGGCCCACCTGATCGCACACGGCGCCGATCCGCAGCGCATCCTGCTCCTGACCTTCTCGCGCCGTGCGGCGCAAGAGATGGAGCGGCGCGCCGGCCAGGTGCTGGCGAAGGTGCTCGGGCTGCGCTCGGAGGCGCCGCCGGCGCTGCCCTGGGCCGGCACCTTCCATGGCGTCGGCGCCCGGCTGTTGCGCGAATACGCGGCACAGATCGGCCTCGACGCCAGCTTCACCATCCACGACCGCGGGGATGCCGAGGACCTGATGGGCCTGGTGCGCAGCGACATCGGCCTGGCCGCCATGGAGCGCCGCTTCCCGCGCAAGGGGACCTGCCTCGCGATCTACTCGCGCGTCGTCAACAGCGGCGCGCCGCTCGCCGAGGTGCTGGCGCAGGCCTTCCCGTGGTGCGCCGAATGGGAGGCCGAGCTCAAGCGCCTGTTCGGCGCCTACGTCGAGGCCAAGCAGGCACAGCAGGTGCTCGACTACGACGACCTGCTCCTGTACTGGGCCGAGATGGTGGCGGAGCCCGCGCTCGCGGCGCAGATCGGCGCGCGCTTCGACCATGTGCTGGTCGACGAGTACCAGGACACCAACCTGCTGCAGGCCGCCATCCTGCGCGCCCTCAAGCCCGACGGCTGCGGCCTCACCGTGGTGGGCGACGACGCCCAGGCCATCTATTCCTTCCGCGGCGCGACGGTGCGCAACATCCTCGACTTTCCCGGCCAGTTCACGCAGCCGGCGCGCATCGTCACCCTGGAGCGCAACTACCGCTCGACCCAGCCCATCCTCGACGTCTCCAACGCCGTGATCGCGGCCGCGGCCGAGCGCCATGCCAAGACCCTGTGGACCGACAAGCCCTCGGTGGGCCGGCCGCAGCTGGTGCTGGTGCCCGACGAGGCCCAGCAGGCCCGCTTCGTGGCCGAACGGGTGCTCGCGCACCGCGAGGGCGGGCTGGCGCTGAAGTCGCAGGCGGTGCTGTTCCGCACCTCGAGCCACAGCGCGGCGCTCGAGCTCGAGCTGGCGCGGCGCAACATCCCCTTCGTCAAGTACGGCGGCCTCAAGTTCCTCGAGGCCGCGCATGTGAAGGACCTGCTGGCGGTGCTGCGCTTCGCGCAGAACCCGCGCGGGCGCATGGCGGGCTTTCGCGTGACGCAGCTGATCCCCGGCATCGGTCCGGCCACATCGACGCGGCTGCTCGATGCGATGGCCCAGGCGGAGGACCCCGGCGCCGTCGTGCAGACCTTCCAGCCGCCGGCCGCTGCGAAGGAGGAGTGGGCGCACTTCGCGGCCATCTATGCGCAGCTGCGTGCTCCGGAACTCGCCTGGCCGGCCGACATGGAGCTCGCCCTGCGCTGGTACCTGCCGCACCTGGAGCGGCTGCACGACGATGCCGGCCTGCGCCGTGGCGACGTCGAACAGCTGGCGCGGCTGGCCTCGGGCTATGCCTCGCGCGAGCGCTTCCTCACCGAGCTCACCCTCGATCCGCCCGAGGCCACCAGCGACCGGCCCGGCCCGCCCCTGCTCGACGAGGACTACCTCATCCTCTCCACCATCCATTCGGCCAAGGGGCAGGAATGGCGCTCGGTGCATGTGCTCAACGTGGTCGATGGCTGCATCCCCGCCGACGTGGCCCAGGGCGCGCAGGAGCTGGAGGAGGAGCGGCGCCTGCTCTACGTCGCCATGACCCGCGCGCGCGACCACCTGCACCTGATCGTGCCGCAGCGCTTCTACGTCACCCAGCAGGCGGTGCGCGGGGACCGGCATCTCTATGCCGGCCGCACGCGCTTCATCACGGCGGCCGAGGCCCGGGGCTTCGAGCAGCTCACCTGGCCGCCGCCGCCCGAACGCGCCCCCGCCGTGCCGCCGCCCGCGGCCGTCATCGATCTGCAAAAACGCCTGCGCGCCGCCTGGCGCTGAGCGCGGCGCGCGGTCTTTAGCACTACAAAATTCATAGCGCCTGGGCCTTGACCCCAGGGCCATGCGGGGGTTTGCGCCCAGAGGGATTGCAATTCGATGACAGCATGGGCATAGTGAACCGAAGCTTCCCCTCTCTCCCTCCCTCTCCCTCTCTTCCTCACCCCCATTCGTTTTCGCCGGCCAGGCTTCACCTCCATGAAGCAGGGTCTTTTTCCCAAACCGTCAGTTCCAGGAGGTCATTCATGAATTTGACGATCAGCGGTCATCACCTCGACGTCACCCCCGCGCTTCGCAATTACGTCACGAGCAAGTTGGACCGAATCACCCGCCACTTCGACCAGGTGGTCGATATCAAGGTGATCCTCACGGTGGAAAAGCAGAAGGAAAAGGAAGGGCGCCAACGGGCCGAATGCAATATTCACGTCAAGGGCAATGACATGTTCGCCGAGTCGAGCCACGCTGATCTCTACGCCGCCGTCGACCAGTTGGTCGACAAGCTCGACCGCCAGGTCGTGCGCCACAAGGAGTCCCTCAAGAACCACTTCCACGCAGCGCCGAAACGCGTGATGTAGTGCCACCTCGGGCAAACACTCTTGCGGGCCGCCTTCGGGCGGCCCTTTGCTTTTTGCCGGGCGGGTGCATAATCGCCCCCGCCCTGCCCCAACATGAACCGACTCGCGTCCATCCTGCCGCCCGCTCAAGTCCTCGTGAGCGTTGACGCCACCAGCAAGAAACGAGCTTTCGAAGAAGCGGGCTTGCTGTTTGAAAACCTGCATGGCCTCGGCCGCGCCCTCATCACCGACAGCCTGTTCGCCCGCGAACGCCTGGGCTCCACCGGTCTGGGGCACGGCGTGGCCATCCCGCATGGCCGCATCAAGGGCCTCAAGTCGCCAATGGCCGCGGTGTTCCAGCTGGCCAACCCGATCGGCTTCGACGCCCCGGACGAACAGCCGGTGGTGCTGCTGATCTTCCTTCTGGTGCCCGAAGCGGCGACCCAGAAACATCTTGAAATACTCTCCGAGATCGCCGAACTGCTGAGCGATGCCGGCCTGCGCGAGCAGATCAAGTCGAGCAACGACGCCGCCCAGCTGCATGCCCTGATCGCAGGATGGCAATCGGCCCAGGTCGCTTGAAGCGCGTCGTTCGTCGCCTGGGACCGTCTGGCGCATGAAGCCGACCGTCATCAGTGCCGACGCGATGTTCGAGGAGTTCCGCGGGTCGCTCCGTTGGGAGTGGCTCGCCGGCCTGGGCGCCTCGGAGCGCCAATTCGATCCCGGCGTCATCAGCCGTGCCCAGTCGGCCGCCGACCTGGTCGGCTACCTCAACTACATCCATCCGTACCGCGTGCAGATTCTCGGCGCACGCGAGGTGGCCTACCTCACGCGCGGCTCGCCCGACGACTGCGTGCGGCGCATCGCCCGCATCGTGACCCTGGAGCCTCCCATGCTCGTGCTGGCCGACGGCCAGACGGCGCCCGACCAGCTGCTGTCGATCTGCGAGCGGGCGCAGCTGCCCCTGTTCGCGACGCGGGAATCCTCCGCCTTCGTGATCGACCTGCTGCGCGCCTACCTGTCCAAGCATTTCGCCGAGCGCACCTCGATGCACGGCGTTTTCATGGACATCCTCGGCCTGGGCGTGATGATCACGGGCGAGTCGGGACTGGGGAAGAGCGAGCTGGGCCTGGAGCTGATCTCGCGCGGCAACGGCCTGGTGGCCGACGACGCGGTCGACCTCTACCGCATCAACCAGGCCACGCTGGAAGGGCGCTGCCCCGAGCTGCTGCAGAACCTGCTGGAGGTGCGCGGCATCGGCTTGCTGGACATCCGCGCCATCTTCGGCGAGACGGCGGTGCGCCGGAAGATGCGGCTCAAGCTGATCGTGCACCTGGTGCGGCGCGACAGCTTCGAGCGCGACTACGAGCGCATGCCCTCGGCGCCGCTGACCCAGGACGTGCTGGGCATCCCGGTGCGCAAGGTGATCATCCAGGTGGTGGCCGGCCGCAACATCGCCGTGCTGGTGGAGGCGGCGGTGCGCAATTCGATCCTGCAGCTGCGGGGCATCGACACGTACGCCGATTTCGTGGCGCGCCACCACAAGGCGATGGAAGGCGCGCGGGAGGACGACTAGGCGCCTGGGCGGGGCTAACGCTTGCTTGCGCAGTCGGCGCACAGGCCGTACAGCGACATCGCGTGGTCCTGCAGGATCCAGCCCTTGTCCTTCGAGATCATCTGCTGGCGGCGCTCGATTTCGGCGTCGTAGAACTCCTCGACCTTGCCGCAGCCGGTGCACACCAGGTGGTCGTGGTGTTTGCCCTCGTTGAGCTCATAGACCGCCTTGCCGCTCTCGAAGTGGCTGCGCTCGAGGATGCCCGCCTGCTCGAACTGCGTGAGCACGCGGTAGACCGTGGCCAGGCCGATGTCGGAATGCTCGTTGAGCAGCACGCGGAAAACGTCTTCCGCGGTCATGTGGCGCTGGCCGCCGTTCTGGAAGATCTCGAGGATCTTGAGGCGCGGCAGCGTGGCCTTGAGGCCCGTGTTCTTGAGTTCGTCGATATTGGCCATGTTGGTTCCTGCGCCCGTCCCTGCGAGGGCCCACGAAGGGCCAGCCGCTACAATGGCCCGATCATATCGCTTGCCCTCCTGGCCCTTTTCCATGCCTGAGATTTCCCAAAGCCGCCTCTGGCTGCTTGTCGGTGCCGTCGCCGCAACGCTGAGCCTGGGGGCCTGCAGCAGCTTCACCGAGCGCTCGCGCAGCGCGCTCAGCGCCATCACCCCCTACAAGGTCGAAGTGGTGCAGGGCAATTTCGTTTCGAAGGAGCAGGTCGAGCTGCTCAAGCCCGGCATGCCGCGCCAGCAGGTGCGCGAGATCCTCGGCACCTCGCTCCTGAACGACGTGTTCCACTCCAACCGCTGGGACTACGTCTTCACCATCCGGCGGCAGGGCGTCGAGCCCCAGCAGCGGCGCCTGACGCTGTTCTTCAACGGCGAGGTGCTCGACCGTTTCGAGGGCGACCCCATGCCCAGCGAGCAGGAATTCGTCGCCGCCGTCGATGCCCGCGGGCGCGCCGGCAAGGTGCCGGTGCTGGAAGCCACCGAAGACCAGCTCAAGAAATTCGAGCCGGGCAAGGACAAGGGCAAGGAGGCTGAAGCCGAGAGCTCCTCCGCGTCCCTGCCGCCGCTGCCCCCCAGCTATCCGCCGCTCGAAGCGACGCGCTAGCACGCCGATCCGCCGGCAGCATCGGCTGGCATCTCACGAAGGTTCCCTCGCGTGACCGATTCCTCTTCTTCCTCCACGCCGGCGCTGCGCCGGATCGCCATCGCCGGCGCCTCCGGGCGCATGGGCCACATGCTGATCGAGGCCGTGCGCGAAGCCCAGGACTGCCGGCTGGCCGGCGCCCTCGACATCGCGGGCAGCCCCGCGCTCGGCAGCGACGCCGCCGCCTTCCTCGGCGCCGCCAGCGGCGTGCCCATCGTGTCGGACCTGCGCACCGGCCTGCAGGACGCCCAGGTCCTGATCGACTTCACCCGGCCCGAAGGCACGCTGGCGCATCTGGCGGTGTGCCGCGAGTTGGGCGTGCAGGCCGTGATCGGCACCACCGGCTTCAGCGAGGCCCAGAAGGCCGAGATCGCCGCCGCGGCCAAGGACATCGCCATCATGATGGCGCCCAACATGAGCGTGGGCGTCAACGTCACCTTCAAGCTGCTGGAGATGGCGGCCAAGGCCCTGTCCACCGGCTACGACATCGAGATCATCGAGGCGCACCACCGCCACAAGGTCGATGCGCCCTCGGGCACCGCGCTCAAGATGGGCGAGGTGATCGCCGGCGCGCTGGGCCGCGATCTCAAGGACTGCGCGGTCTACGCGCGCGAGGGCATCACCGGCGAGCGCGACCCCTCCACCATCGGCTTCGCGGCCATCCGCGGCGGCGACATCGTGGGCGACCACACGGTGCTCTTCGCCGGCACCGGCGAGCGCATCGAGATCACCCACAAGTCCGCCAGCCGCGCCACCTACGCGCAGGGCAGCCTGCGCGCGGTGCGCTTCCTGGCCGAGCGCAAGACCGGGCTGTTCGACATGTTCGACGTCCTCGGGCTGCGCTGACCTCCCCCGCATGACGATCCTGGAGCTGCTCACCCACGGCGATGGCGTCAGCCGCTCGGTGGCGGCGCTGCTGCTGCTGATGTCGGTGGCGAGCTGGGTCGTGATTCTCTGGAAGGCCTGGCTGCTGCGCGGCGGCACGCACGACGTGGTGCGCAGCATCGCCGCCTTCTGGCAGTCGGCTTCGCTGGGCGACGCCGAGCAGAGGCTGCGGGGCTTCGACCGCGCGGCCCTGGTCTGGCCGGCGGTGAGCGCGGTCCGCCAGCTCGGCGCGCAGCCCGATCCCGCCACGCTCGGCGGCGCAGTCGCTCGCGCCCAGCGCCTCACGCGGGTGCTGCGCGACGCCTTGCATGCCGCCCTGCGGCGCCTGCAGTCCGGGCAGATCCTGCTGGCCACGGTCGGCGCCACCGCGCCCTTCGTCGGGCTCTTGGGCACGGTCTGGGGTATCTACGGCGCGCTGACCGGCATCGCCGGCGAGGCCGGCGGCTTCACCATCGACAAGGTGGCCGGCCCGGTGGGGGAGGCGCTCATCATGACCGCCTTCGGCCTGGCAGTGGCCATCCCGGCCGTCCTGGCCTACAACGTGTTCGGCCGCGTGGTCAGCCGCATCGAGGCCGAGCTCGAGGGCTTCGCGCACGACCTGCTGGGCGCCCTGGGCGAAGACCCGGCGCGCGAGGCGCCGCTGCCGCCGGCCCGCGCAATGCCCGCGTAGCCGGCCCGGACGCTTCCATGGCCTTCGGTCGCACCTCCCTCGGCAGCAGCGCCACCGGCGGCCGCGCGATCGGCGCCGGCGGGCAGCGGCCGTTGTCGGACATCAACGTCACGCCGCTGGTGGACGTGATGCTGGTGCTGCTGGTCATCTTCATCATCACCGCTCCCCTGATGGCCAGCTCGATCAAGCTCGACCTGCCACGCACCGATGCCGGCCAGCCCACCGACACGCCGAAGTTCGTGAGCCTCTCGGTCGATGCCGCCGGCCGGCTCTTCCTGAACGACCAGCCCGTGACGCCCGAGGAGCTCGCGGCCCGGCTCCAGAAGGCCGCTGCCGACAGCCGCGACACCGAGGTCCAGCTGCGCGCCGACCAGACCGTTCCCTACGGCCGGGTGGTCGAGCTGATGGGCATCGCGAACAAGGCGGGCCTGAGCCGCATCGGTTTCGTGACCCAGGCGCCGGCCAAGTAGCCGCCCGTCACGGACCCGCCGGATCAGCCCAGCCTGACCGGCCGGGTATGCCAGATCTCGTGCGCGTACTGCGCGATCGTGCGGTCCGACGAGAAGCCGCCCATGCCCGCCACGTTGAGGATCGCCATGCGCGTCCACGCGTCGGGATGGCGATACAGCGCGTCGACCTTGTCCTGCGTCTTGACGTAGCTCGCATAGTCGGCCAGCAGCAGGTACTGGTCGCCCCAGTTCACGAGGGCCTCATAGATTTCCTGGTAGCGCGCCGGCTCGGCAGGCGAGAAGACGCCGTCGCGAATGCTGTCCAGCACGCGGCGCAGATGCGGGTCGGATTCGTAGATGACGCGTGGCTGGTAGCCGCCGGCGCGGATCTCGGCAACCTCGGGCGTGGTGTTGCCGAAGATGAAGATGTTCTCCGCGCCCACGCTCTCGCGCATCTCGACGTTGGCGCCATCGAGCGTGCCGATGGTCAGCGCACCATTGAGCGCGAACTTCATGTTGCCGGTGCCGGAAGCCTCGGTGCCGGCTGTCGAGATCTGCTCGGACAGGTCGGCCGCCGGCATGATGACCTCTGCCAGGCTCACGCTGTAGTTGGGCACGAACACGACCTTCAGCAGCTCGCCCACCCGATCGTCGTTGTTGACCACCTGCGCCACGTCGTTGATGAGACGCACCACGAGCTTGGCCATGTGGTAGGCCGAGGCGGCCTTGCCCCCGAACACCACCACGCGCGGCACGTGGTGTGCCTGCGGCGCGTGCAGGATGCGTTGGTAGCGCGTGATCACATGCAGCAGGTTGAGCAGCTGCCGCTTGTACTCGTGCATGCGCTTGACCTGGACGTCGAACATGGCGTCCGTGTCGACGACGATGCCCAGGTTCTGCTCGATCCAGTTGGCCAGGCGCAGCTTGTTCTCGCGCTTGGCATGGCGAAAGGCCCGCACGAAGGCCGGCTGCTGCGCCATCGGCCGCAGCGCTTCGAGCTGCGACAGCTCGCGCCGCCAGCCGCGGCCGATGCGCGCGTCGAGCAGGGCCGCCAGCGGCGGATTGGCCTGCGCCAGCCAGCGACGCGGCGTCACGCCGTTGGTCTTGTTGTTGAAGCGCTCCGGGAAGAGGCGCGCGAAGTCGGCGAAGATCGACTGCTTCATGAGCTCCGAATGCAGGGCCGAGACGCCGTTGATCGAATGGCTGGCCAGCACTGCCACGTAGGCCATGCGCACGCGCCGCTCGCCGGACTCGTCGATGAGCGACATGCGCCGCATGAGCTCCACGTCGTGGCCGTTCGCGTGGGCCACGACGTGGAGGAATCGTGCGTTGATCTCGAACAGGATCTGCAGGTGGCGCGGCAGAACGCGCCCCAGGATCTCGACCGGCCAGGTCTCCAGCGCCTCGTGCATCAGCGTGTGGTTGGTGTAGCTGAACACCTTCTGGGTGTGGGACCATGCCGTGTCCCAAGGCAGGCCGTGCTCGTCGATGAGCAGGCGCATCAGCTCCGGGATCGCCAGGACGGGGTGCGTGTCGTTGAGGTGGATGCTGATCTGCTTGGACAGCGTGTCGAAGCCGGTGTGGTTGCGCAGGTGGCGGTGCAGCATGTCCTGAACGCTGGCGCTGACGAAGAAGTACTCCTGGTGCAGCCGCAGCTCGCGCCCCGAGGCGGTCGAGTCGTCCGGGTAGAGCACGCGCGAGACGTTCTCGGAGTGGTTCTTGCTCTCGACCGCCGCCATGTAGTTGCCGCGGTTGAAAGCCGACAGGTCGATCTCCTCGGTGGCGCGCGCCGACCACAGGCGCAGCGTCTGGGTGGCCTGCGTGCCGTAGCCCGGGACGATGGTGTCGTAGGCCATCGCCAGCACGTCATGCGTGTCGATCCACTTGGCCGCGTCGTGGGAGGCACCCTTGCCGTCCAGGCGCTGGACATGGCCGCCGAAGCGCACGCGGTAGGTCACCTCGGGGCGCTGGAACTCCCAGGGGTTGCCGCGCGTGAGCCAGTAGTCGGGTGTCTCGACCTGCTGTCCGTCGACGATCCGCTGCCGGAACATGCCGTACTCGTAGCGGATGCCGTAGCCCATGCCCGGCACCCCGAGCGTGGCCATGGAGTCGAGGAAGCAGGCCGCGAGCCGCCCGAGGCCGCCGTTGCCGAGCGCGGCGTCGGGCTCGCGCTCGGCGAGCGCCTGGATGTCGACGCCGAAGTCGGCCAGCGCTTCCTTCACGGTGTCCTGCAGCTCCAGCGCGAGCAGGGCGTTGGTGAAGGTGCGCCCGATCAGGAACTCCATCGACAGGTAGTAGACCCGCTTGAGCTTCTGGGTGTACTGGGCGCGCGTCGTCGCCATCCAGCGCTCGACGAGCTGGTCGCGCACCGCCATCGCGGTCGCGTGCAGCCAGTCGTCGGGGCTGGCGGCCACGGGGTCCTTGCCGACCGCATAGATCAGCTTGTTGGCGACGGAGCGCTTGAAGGCGGCGACGTCGCGGTCGGGATGGTCGTACGAGAAATCAGCGAGGGACATGATGTCGGAGGGTGGGGTGGTGTTTGTTGCCTCAGGCCAGCGCCTGGGCATAGACGTCGAGATAGCGGGCGGCCGCGCTGCCCCAGTCGGCGGGGCGGCCCATCGCGCTGGCGCGCACCGCGTCCCAGTCGGCCGGGCGGCGGTAGAGGGCGAAGGCGCGGCGCAGCGCGCGCCCGAAGCCGTCGGCGTCGAAGGTGTCGAAGCAGAAGCCGGTGGCCCGGCCGTCGGCCATGTCTTCCAGCGTGGCATCGACGACGGTGTCGGCCAGGCCGCCGACGCGGTGCACCAGCGGCAGGCTGCCGTATTTGAGGCCGTACATCTGCGTCAGGCCGCAGGGCTCGAACAGCGAGGGCACCAGGGTCACGTCGCCGGCACCGAAGAGGCGGTGCGCGAGCGGCTCGCTGTAGCCCAGCGTGACGCTGACCGACCGCGGCGCGGCTGTGGCCCGTTCGCGGAATGCGCGCTCCAGCCCGGCATCGCCGCTGCCGAGCAGGGCCAACTGGCCTCCCTGCGCCAGCAGGGCGTCGAGCCCGCCGAGCACCAGGTGCAGGCCCTTCTGCTCGGTCAGGCGGCTCACGACCACGAAGAGCGGCGTCTCGGCCCCCGGCGCGAGCCCGAGCTGCGCCTGCAGCGCCGTCTTGCAGCGCATCTTGCCGGCCCATTGCCCGGGCTCGAAGCGGTGCGGCAGGAGCGCGTCGGTGGCCGGGTTCCAGACCTGGTCGTCGACCGCGTTGAGGATGCCGCTGAGAACGCCACTGCGGCGGCGCAACAGGCCGTCCAGCCCGCAGCCCTGCTCGGGCGTCTGGATCTCGCGGGCGTACGTCGGACTCACGGTGGTGATGCGGTCGGCGAAGCCCAGGCCGCCCTTCATGAAGGAGAGCTGGCCGTGGTATTCCAGGCCGTCCATCCCCCAGGCGGTGGCCGGCAGGCCGAGGTCGGCGAAATCCCAGGGCGCGAACAGCCCCTGGTAAGCCAGGTTGTGGACCGTGAAGACGCTGCCGACGCGCGGATGCCCGTGGCGGGGCGCGAACGCCAGGTAGGCCGGCGCCAGGGCGGCATGCCAGTCGTGCGCATGAACCACCTGGGGCTGCCAGGCCGCATCGAGCCCGTGGGCGATCCGCGCTGCGGCAAAGCCCAGCAGCGCGAAGCGCCGGTGGTTGTCCCCGTAGGGTTTCCGCTGCGCGTCCTCGTACGGATTGCCCGGGCGGTCGTACAGCCACGGCGCGTCGATCCAGTAGGCCGGCAGGTCCGGCGCGCCTTCGGCCCTGATGCGCCCGAGGCGCAGGCGCACGCGCTCGCCCCAGGGAGCCTCCAGCTCGGCCACCTGGACCGCGTCGGCAACGCCATCCCGGATCGCCGGAAAGCCCGGGAGCAGCACCCGCACGTCCTGCTGCGCGGCCAGCAAGGCCCGCGGCAGCGCGCCGGCAACATCGGCCAGGCCACCGGTCTTGAGCAGCGGGAACAGTTCGGCGCTGACCTGGAGGATCCTCATTCGAGCCGCTTTAGCATGTCGCGCGTGATCAGCACCACGCCGCCTTCGGTGCGCTCGAAACGCGCCGCGTCGGCCGCCGGATCCTCGCCGACGACGATGTCCTCGGGAATCACGCAGCCGCGGTCGATCACGACCTTGCGAAGCCGCGCGCCGCGGCCCACCTCGACGTCCGGCAGCAGCACCGCCTCCTCGATCCTGCAGAAGGAATGCACCCGCACGCCGGAGAACAGCACCGAATCCTTGACGTGCGAGCCGGACACGATGCAGCCGCCCGAGACGATGGTATTGACCGTCATGCCATGCTTGCCGTCGCGGTCGAGCACGAACTTGGCCGGCGGCAGCTGCCGCTGGTAGGTCCAGATGGGCCAGTCGGTGTCATAGATGTCGAGCTCGGGGGTGATCGAGGCCAGATCGAGGTTGGCAGCCCAGAATGCATCAATCGTGCCGACGTCGCGCCAGTAGGCCTTGGCGTCGGCGCCGTGGCGCGCGCGCGTCACGCAGGACATGCCGAAGGGGTGCGCCACCGCCCGCCCCTGGGCGACCGAGCGCGGGATGATGTCCTTGCCGAAGTCATGGCTGGAGGCCGGGTCGGCGCTGTCTTCCTCCAGCAGGCGGTACAGGTACTCGGAGTCGAAGATGTAGATGCCCATGCTGGCCAGCGCGACTTCGGGCTTGCCGGGCATGGCCGGCGGGTCGGCCGGCTTCTCGAGGAAGGCGGAGATCCGGCGTTCGCCGTCCACCGCCATCACGCCGAAGGCGACGGCTTCCATGCGGGGCACCTCGATGCAGCCGACCGTGCACCCCCGCCCATGCGCGACGTGGTCGCCCAGCATGATCGAATAGTCCATCTTGTAGACGTGGTCGCCGGCCAGCACGACCACGTAGTCGTGCGGCGTCGAGCGGGTCTGGATGATGTCCAGGTTCTGGTAGACCGCGTCGGCCGTGCCGCGGTACCAGTGCTCCTCGCCGACGCGCTGCTGGGCCGGCAGCACGTCCACCATCTCGTTGAGCTCGGCGCGCAGGAAGCTCCAGCCGCGCTGCAGGTGGCGCATCAGGGAGTGCGACTTGTACTGGGTGACCACCGCCATCCGCCGGATGCCCGAATTGAGGCAGTTGGAGAGCGCGAAATCGATGATGCGGAACTTGCCGCCGAAATACACCGCCGGCTTGGCCCGGCGGTCGGTCAATTGCTTGAGGCGGGAGCCCCGTCCGCCCGCCAGTACCAGCGCAATGGTGCGGCGAACGAGCTGGTGGGCCTGAAGATTCGGTTGCGTGCTGCTTTCCATCTCTTGCCTCCGTCGTCTTTTCCGTCGGGCGCCAGCCTAGCATTTCTGGCGTGTTCGTGGCTGCTTCGCTGCCCGGGTTCGCAGCCGGACGCCGCCCCGGCGCCGCAGCCGCGATAATCCGCCTTCCCCCGGCCAGCCGATGCCGGGCTGTTGTCGAAGTCCCATGAACCCCAGCTACAAACCCAGCGATGTCGAGTCGTCCGCCCAGGCGGCCTGGACGGCCGCCGATGCCTACCGCGTGACCGAGGACGCGAAAAGGAAGAAGTACTACGCCTGCTCGATGCTGCCGTACCCCAGCGGCAAGCTGCACATGGGCCATGTGCGCAACTACACCATCAACGACATGCTCACGCGCTACCTGCGCATGAGCGGCTACAACGTGCTGATGCCGATGGGCTGGGACGCCTTCGGCCTGCCGGCCGAGAACGCCGCGCTCAAAAACGGCGTCCCCCCGGCCAAGTGGACCTACGAGAACATCGGCTACATGAAGGGCCAGCTCCAGGCCATGGGTCTGGCGATCGACTGGAGCCGCGAGATCGCGACCTGCGATCCCGGCTACTACAAGTGGAACCAGTGGCTGTTCCTCAAGATGCTCGAGAAGGGCATCGCCTACCGCAAGACCCAGGTGGTCAACTGGGACCCGGTCGACCAGACCGTGCTGGCGAACGAGCAGGTGATCGACGGCAAGGGCTGGCGCACCGGCGCGACCGTCGAGCGGCGCGAGATTCCCGGCTACTACCTGAAGATCAGCGACTACGCCGAGGAACTGCTCGACCACACCCAGCACAAGCTGCCGGGCTGGCCCGAGCGCGTCAAGCTGATGCAGGAGAACTGGATCGGCAAGAGCGAGGGCGTGCGCTTCGCCTTCCCGCACGACATCAGGGACGAGAAGGGCGAGCTCATCCAGGGCGGCCGCATGTACGTCTTCACCACGCGGGCCGACACCATCATGGGCGTCACCTTCTGCGCCGTGGCGCCGGAGCATCCGCTGGCCGTGCATGCCGCGAAGCTGGACCCCAAGGTCGCCGCCTTCGTCGAGGAATGCAAGAGCGGCGGCACGACCGAGGCCGAGCTGGCGACGCAGGAGAAGAAGGGCGTGCCCACCGGCCTGCATGTGCGCCACCCGATCACCGACGAGCCGGTGCCCGTCTGGGTCGGCAACTACGTGCTGATCGGCTACGGCGACGGCGCCGTGATGGGCGTGCCGGCGCACGACGAGCGCGACTTCGCCTTCGCCAACAAGTACGGCATCGAGATCATCCAGGTGGTGCTGGTCGATGACGAGCCGCATTTCGACTACCACCGCTGGCAGGACTGGTACGCCGACAAGCAGCGCGGCGTGACCATCAACTCCGACAACTTCAGCGGCATGTCCTATGCCGAGGCGGTCAAGGCGGTGGCGCATGCGCTGGACCTGAAGGGCCTGGGCGAGATGCAGACCACCTGGCGCCTGCGCGACTGGGGCGTGAGCCGCCAGCGCTACTGGGGCACGCCGATCCCCATCATCCACTGCGATGAGCACGGCGCGGTGCCGGTGCCCGAGAAGGACCTGCCGGTGGTGCTGCCGACCGACTGCGTGCCCGACGGCTCGGGCAATCCGCTGCACAAGCACGAAGGCTTCCATGCCGGCGTGGTCTGCCCCGTCTGCGGCAAGCCCGCGCGGCGCGAGACCGACACCATGGACACCTTCGTCGACAGCGCCTGGTACTTCATGCGCTATTGCGATCCGAAGAACGACCAGGCCATGGTCGCCGAGGGCGCCAAGTACTGGATGCCGATGGACCAGTACATCGGCGGCATCGAGCATGCGATCCTGCACCTGCTCTACGCGCGCTTCTGGACCAAGGTGATGCGCGACCTCGGGCTGGTGAAGGTGGACGAGCCTTTCAGCAAGCTGCTCACGCAGGGCATGGTGCTCAACCACATCTTCTACCGGCGCAACGAGAAGGGCGGCAAGGAATACTTCCCGCCTTCGGAGGTGACGCAGGTGCTGGACGCGCAAGGCCGCATCACCGGCGGCACGCTGGCCGACGGCACGGCGGTCGAGTACGGCGGCGTCGGCAAGATGGGCAAGAGCGAGCGCAACGGCGTGGACCCGCAGGACCTGATCGAGAAGTACGGCGCCGACACCGCGCGCCTCTACACCATGTTCACCGCGCCGCCCGAGGCCACGCTGGAGTGGAACGACGCCGCCGTGGAGGGCAGCTTCCGCTTCCTGCGCCGGGTCTGGAACTACGGCGTCGCGCTCGGCACGGCACAGGCGGCCGTGCCTGAAGGCACCGAGATCGACATCGAGATGGTCGATCCGCGCTCGGCCTTCGGCAAGGAAGCCAAGGCGCTGCGCCGCGAGGTGCATACCGTGCTGCGGCAGGTCGACTACGACTACCAGCGCATGCAGTACAACACCGTGGTGTCGGGCGCGATGAAGCTGCTGAACGCGCTGGAGGGCTTCAAGGCCAACGGCAGCCCGGGCGACCGGGCGGCGGTGCGCGAAGGCTTCGGCATCCTGCTGCGCTGCCTCTACCCGGCCACGCCGCACATCACGCATGCACTGTGGCATGCGCTCGGCTACGACAAGCTGCACGGCGCGCTGCTCGACGCGCCCTGGCCGGAGGTCGACACGGTCGCGCTCGAGCAGGACGAGATCGAGCTGATGCTGCAGGTCAACGGCAAGCTGCGCGGCTCGCTGCGCGTGCCCGCCAATGCGACCAAGCCGGAGATCGAGAAGATCGCGCTGGCGAGCGAGGCCTTCGTCAAGCACGCCGAAGGTGCCACGGCCAAGCGCGTGATCGTGGTGCCCGGGCGGCTGGTCAACGTGGTGATATGAGCGTGGACATGAACAGATCCTTCCCCTCGCGTCGCGCCCTGCTCGCCGGCGCGGCCGCCACGCTCTTGCTTTCAGGCTGCGGCTTCCAGCTGCGCCGCGCGCCGGACTTCGCCTTCAAGTCGCTGGCGGTGCCGGGCAAATCGGCCTATGTGGTGGCGCTGCGCCGCCAGTTCCGCGCTGCCGGCAACGTCGAGCTGATACCCGAGGAGGAGAAGGAGCGGGCCGAGGCGATCCTCGACGTCCTGTCCGAGACCCGCGGCAGCGCCGTGCTTTCCACCAACTCGTCCGGCCAGGTGCGCGAGCTGCAGCTGCGCCTCACGATGCGCATCCGGCTGCGCACGCCCGGCGGCAAGGAGCTGCTGGGCCCGATCGTGATCGAGCAGTCCCGCGACATCACCTACAACGAAACCGCCGCCCTCGCCAAGGAAAGCGAGACCGAGCTGCTGTACCGCGACATGCAGGCCGACATCGCCCAGCAGACCCTGCGCCGGCTCGCGGCCGTCAAGAGCCTCTGATGCAGCTCGCGGCGGCCCAGCTCGAAGCCCACCTCCAGAAGGGGCTGAAGCCGCTCTACGTGATCCACGGCGACGAGCCGCTGCTCGCGCAGGAGGCGGCCGACGCGATCCGCGCGGTCGCGCGGCAGCAGGGCTACACCGAGCGCAGCTCCTACACCGTGGCCGGCGCCCATTTCGACTGGAGCGCGGTGCTGGCGGCCGGCGGCTCGCTGAGCCTGTTCGCCGACCGGCAGATGGTCGAGATCCGCATCCCCTCGGGCAAGCCGGGCAAGGACGGCAGCGCCGCGCTGCAGCAGATCGCCGAGGCCGCCGCGGGCAACGACAGCACCCTGACGCTGGTCCTGCTGCCGCGGCTGGACAAGGCCACGCGCACCGGCGCCTGGTTTGCCGCGCTCGAGACCCACGGCGTCACCTTGCCCGTCGAGACCATCGAGCGCGCCGCGCTGCCGCAGTGGATCGCGCAGCGGCTGGCACGCCAGGACCAGCGCGTGAAGGGTGGCGAGGAAGGCCAGCGCACCCTGCAGTTCTTCGCCGACCGCGTCGAGGGCAACCTGCTGGCCGCGCACCAGGAGATCCAGAAGCTCGCGCTGCTCTACCCCGCGGGCGAGCTCGGCTGGGAGCAGGTCGAGGCCGCGGTCAACAACGTGGCGCGCTACGACGTCTTCAAGCTCTCCGAGGCGGTGCTGGGCGGCAACCCGCAGCGGGTGGCGCGCATGCTCGACGGCCTGCAGGCCGAGGGCGAGGCCGAGGTGCTGGTGCATTACACGCTGGCCGAGGACATCCGCGCGCTCAAGCGGGTGAAGGACGCCATGTCGGCCGGCCGCCCGCTGCCCATGGCGTTGCGCGAGAACCGCATCTGGGGCCCGCGCGAGCGTACCTTCGAGCGCGTGCTGCCGCGGCTGGACGATCGCGCGCTGGCCCGCCTGCTGCGCGCCGCCCATGTGGTCGACGGCATCGTCAAGGGCCTGAAGCAGCCCGATTGGCCGGCCAGCGGCTGGCAGGCGCTGCAGCGGCTGGCGCTGATGCTGTGCCGGGCCTGCGCGGCGCCGGCGCGCGGTTGAAGCCGTCCGCCCGGCGTTGCTTTTTCAGGAACCCGGCGTTTCCATGCGCCGCCCAGTCCCGCGGGCCTCGCGTGGGAAAATGCGGGTCATGAACGCCTTCAACGTCAACGAACACATGCAGGCCCTGGGGCTGCAGGCCAAGACGGCCTCCGCCCGGATGGCGAAGGCCCCCGCGGCGACCAAGAACCAGGCGCTCAAGGCGCTGGCGCGGCGCCTGCGCGAGAGCGCCGAAGCCCTGGCACCCGCCAACGCGCGCGACGTCGAACGCGCCCAGGCCGCCGGCCTCTCGGCCCCGATGGTCGATCGCCTCAAGCTCACGCCCAAGACCATCGAGACCGTGGCGCTGGGCTGCGAGCAGCTGGCCGCCATGCCCGACGTGATCGGCGAAGTCATCGGCATGCGCCAGCAGCCCAGCGGCATCCGGGTGGGCCAGATGCGCGTGCCGATCGGCGTCTTCGGCATGATCTACGAGAGCCGGCCCAACGTGACCATCGAGGCGGCCAGCCTCGCCATCAAGAGCGGCAACGCGGCCATCCTGCGCGGCGGCTCGGAGGCGATCGACTCGAACAAGGCCCTGGCCGCGCTGGTGGGCGAGGCGCTGGCCGAGGCCGGCCTGCCGGTGGAGGCGGTGCAACTGGTGCAGACCACCGACCGCGAGGCCGTGGGCCGGCTGATCGCCATGCCCGAGTTCGTGGATGTGGTCATCCCGCGCGGCGGCAAGGGCCTGATCGAACGCATCAGCCGCGAGGCCAAGGTGCCCGTGATCAAGCACCTGGACGGCAACTGCCATGTTTACGTCGACGACACGGCCGAGTTGGACATGGCGGTGCGCATCGTGGACAACGCCAAGACGCAGAAGTACAGCCCCTGCAACGCGGCCGAGGGCCTGCTGGTCGCGGCCTCGATGGCCGAGAGCTTCCTGCCCGAGATCGGCGCCATTTTCGCGGCCAAGGGGGTCGAGATGCGTTGCGACCCCGCCGCCGCGCGCATCCTGCGGGCCGAGGGCGCGCTGCCCCCGGGCGCCAAGGTGGTCGACGCGGTCGAGTCCGACTGGTCGGAGGAATACCTGGCGGCCGTCATCAGCATCAAGGTGGTGGAGGGCGTCGACGAGGCCATCGCCCACATCAACCGCTATTCCAGCCACCACACCGACGCCATCGTCACCCGCGACCACATGCACGCCCAGCGCTTCCTGCGCGAAGTCGACTCGGCCAGCGTGATGGTCAATGCCAGCACGCGCTTCGCCGACGGCTTCGAGTTCGGGCTGGGGGCCGAGATCGGCATCAGCACCGACAAGTTCCATGCGCGCGGGCCGGTGGGGATCGAGGGGCTGACCTCGCTGAAGTACGTGGTGCTGGGGCAGGGCGAAGTTCGGAGCTGAAGGGCGGCGAGCAGGCGCTTGTCATCCTGGCCGGCGCCCTCAAATCCTACAATTCCACTCCACCTTTCGTCGCAGAACACGCATAACAAGGCCGCCTCATGGTTCCCCACCTCGTCACCGCCCTGACCGGCCCGATCAACGAACTGGAGCAGCGCATCCTCGACTCCATGCCGGCCATCGAGCGCTGGTTCCGGCTCGAATGGATGGAGCACACGCCGCCGTTCTACAGCTCCGTCGACATCCGCAATGCCGGCTTCAAGCTGGCGCCGGTCGACACCAGCCTCTTTCCGCGCGGCTGGAACAACCTCACCGACGACATGCTGCCGCTGGCGGTGCAGGCCGCGCAGGCCGCCATCGAGAAGATCTGCCCCGAGGCGCGCAACCTGCTGGTAATCCCCGAGAACCACTCGAAGAACACCTTCTACCTGGCCAACGTGGCGCGGCTGGTGCGGATCTTCCACATGGCGGGGCTCAACGTGCGGGTCGGCTCCATCGACCCGGCCATCAAGTCGCCCAAGAAGATCGAGCTGCCGCACGGCGAGAGCGTGTGCCTGGAACCGGTGGTGCGCAGCCGGCGGCGCCTGGGGCTCAAGCACTTCGACCCCTGCACCATCCTGCTCAACAACGACCTGTCGGCCGGCACGCCGGGCATCGTCGAGGACCTGCACGAGCAGTACCTGCTGCCGCCGCTGCATGCGGGCTGGTCGGTGCGCCGCAAGAGCAACCACCTGCACAGCTACGAGGAAGTGTCCAAGCGCTTCGGGAAGCTGCTGGGCATCGACCCCTGGCTGATCAACCCCATGCACGCCCGTGCCGGCGGCGTCGACCTGACCGAAGGCAAGGGGCTGGACGTGCTCACCAGCCACGTCGATGCGCTGCTCACCAAGATCCGCCGCAAGTACAAGGAATACGGCATCAACGAGAAGCCCTTCGTGGTGGTCAAGTCGGACAACGGCGCCGACCCCATGGGCGTGATGACGGTGCGCGACGTGAAGGACCTGGAGGCCTTCAACCATCGCGCACGCACCCGCGGCGCCGCCGCCAACGACGAGGTGCGCGCCTCGGGCGACCTGATCGTGCAGGAAGGCGTGCTGACCAACGAGCGCGTGCATGACGGCGTGGCCGAGCCGGTGGTCTACATGATGGACCGCTACGTGGTCGGCGGCTTCTACCGGGTGCATGCGGAGCGCAGCCCCGACGAGAACCTCAACATCCCGGGGGCCAGCTTCGTGCCGCTGGCCTTCTCGGAGAGTGCGCACTTACCGCAGCCGGGCGCCAAGCCTGGCGCGAGCGCCCCCAACCGCTTCTACATGTACGGGGTGATCGGCCGGCTGGCCATGGTGGCGGCCAGCTATGAAATGGAAGCCACCGATCCCGACGCCGAGACGTACGAATGATTTCTTAATCGCCCCGGTCTTGCGGCGGGTCCGGGTGGCGGCAAAATAGCGACCCCACAGCAACGCAAAACCCCGAGGGCGGAGGGCAACGCGGCAGGCCTCATGAGGCCGTCGAGGCGCCAGGGCGTGAAGATCACGCCGACACCCTTGTGCATCGATTTCCGTGTCCCCCACCAAATCCTCCTCCGCCGCGCTGATCCTCGCGGCCATCGGCGTCGTCTACGGCGACATCGGCACCAGCGTCCTGTATGCGGTCAAGGAGGTGTTCGGCCACGGCCATGTCCCGTTCACGGTCGAGAACGTCTACGGCATCCTGTCGATGTTCTTCTGGACGCTGACGGTGATCGTCTCGCTCAAGTACGTGGTGTTGGTGCTGCGCGCCGACAACGAGGGCGAGGGCGGCCTGGTCGCGATGCTGGCGCTGGCCTCGCAGGCGGTGGTCGACAAGCCCCGGCTGCGCCACGTGTTGCTGATGGTCGGCATCTTCGGCACCTCGCTGTTCTATGGCGACGGCGTCATCACCCCGGCCATCTCGGTGCTGTCGGCGGTCGAGGGCCTGGAGGTGGTGTCGCCGCACTTCAAGCACTATGTGATCCCGATCACGCTGGTCGTGCTGTTCTGCCTGTTCGCGGTGCAGAAGCACGGCACCTCGGGCATCGGCCGCTTCTTCGGGCCCATCACGCTGGCCTGGTTCTTGGTCATCGCGCTCCTGGGCGTCTCGCAGATCATCACCCACCCGTCCATCCTCAAGGCCGTCAGCCCGCACTTCGCGCTGCGCTTCATGTGGGACAACCCGGGCACCAGCTTCATCATCCTGGGCGCGACCGTGCTGTGCGTGACCGGGGCGGAGGCGCTTTACGCGGATCTGGGCCACTTCGGCAAGCGGCCGATCCGCGTCGCCTGGTTCTCGGTCGTGATGCCGGCGCTCACGCTCAACTACTTCGGCCAGGGCGCGCTGCTGCTGGAGAACCCGGCGGCGGTGAAGAACCCCTTCTTCATGATGGCGCCCGAGTGGGCGCTGATCCCGCTGGTGCTGCTGGCCACCGCGGCCACGGTGATCGCCTCGCAGGCGCTGATCACCGGCGCCTTCAGCGTCACGCGCCAGGTGATCCAGCTGGGCTACCTGCCGCGCCTGAACATCGAGCACACCAGCGTGCGTGCCGCCGGGCAGATCTACATCCCCTTCGTCAACTGGGGCCTGTTCGTCGCCATCGTGCTCGCGGTGGTCATGTTCCGCTCCTCCAGCAACCTGGCCGCGGCCTACGGCATCGCCGTCACCACCGACATGCTGATCACCACGGTGCTGACCTTCTTCGTGATCCGCTACGCCTGGAAGTACCCGCTGGCGCTGTGCATTGCGGCGACCGGCGTCTTCTTCGTGGTCGACTTCCTGTTCTTCGCCTCCAACCTGCTCAAGCTGTTCGAGGGCGGCTGGTTCCCGCTGCTGATCGGCGGCTCCGTCTTCATGCTGATGCTGACCTGGAAGGAAGGCCGCCGCCTCATGGGCCAGATGCAGATGGCCGAGGCCATCGACCTGCGCGGCTTCCTGGACTCGGTCTTCGTCAATCCGCCGGCGCGGGTCGACGGCACCGCGGTCTTCATGACCGCCGAGCCCGGCGTGGTGCCCAATGCGCTCCTGCACAACCTCAAGCACAACAAGGTGATGCACGAGCAGAACCTGTTCGTCACCGTGCGCAACCACGAGGTGCCGTGGATTCCGATGGACAAGCGCATCGAGATGGAGGCGCTCGGCCACCACTGCTGGCAGGTGATCGTGCACTACGGCTTCAAGAACGACGTCGACCTGCCGCGCGCACTCGAGCATGCGCGTCTGCGCGGCTGCCAGCTGGAGCCGATGACCACCAGCTACTTCCTCTCGCGCGACGTGGTCATTCCCACGCTCGGCAGCGGCATGGCGCCGTGGCGCGAGAAGCTGTTCGCCCAGATGCACCACAGTGCGAGCGGGGCGGCGGGCTTCCTGGGCTTGCCGAACAACGCGGTGGTGGAGCTCGGCTCGAAGATAGAGATCTAGCCACCCTCAGAACCATGCAGCGCCTGGCCCGCAAACCCTTCGCCGGCAAGGACATCGCACCTGCCTGCAAGATCAAGCAAGACGTCCGGGCCGCTGCGGCAGCAGACGCGGCCCGCCCTTCATCGAACGCCGGAAAGACATCCTGATGCACATCCTCTTCATTGCCGATCCGCTCGAGCAGTTCAAGATCTACAAGGACACCACCTTCTCCATGATGCGCGAGGCGCAGCGCCGCGGCCACAAGCTCTCGGCCTGCCTGTCGCAAGACCTGACCTGGCAGCGCGGCCACCCCGTCATCGCGAAGGTGCGCGAGATCACGCTGACCGGCGAAGCGGCCTGGTTCCGCGAGGAAGCCGTGATCGAGCGCCCCCTCCAGGCCTTCGACGTGGTGCTGATGCGCAAGGACCCGCCCTTCGACGCCGAATACATCTACGCCACCCACCTGCTCGAGCAGGCCGAGCGCGAGGGCGCGCGCGTGATCAACAAGCCGCGCGCGCTGCGCGACCACCCGGAGAAGCTCGCGATCATGGAGTTCGCGGAGTACACCACGCCCACCCTGGTCACGCGCGACGCGGACGCGGTGCGCGCCTTCCATGCCGAGCACCAGGACATCATCCTGAAGCCGCTGGACGGCATGGGCGGCATGGGCATCTTCCGCGTGCGGGCCGACGGGCTGAACCTCGGCTCCATCGTCGAGACGCTCAACAAGAATGGCGCGCAGACCATCATGGTGCAGCGCTTCGTGCCCGAGATCACGCAGGGCGACAAGCGCATCCTGGTGATCGGCGGCCAGGCCGTGCCCTACAGCCTGGCGCGCATCCCCCAAGGCAGCGAGGTGCGCGGCAACCTGGCCGCCGGCGGCAAGGGCGTGGCGCAGCCGCTGACGGAGCAGGACCGGCGCATTGCCGAGGCCATCGGCCCGGTGCTCAACGAGCGCGGGCTGCTGCTGATCGGGCTGGACGTGATCGGCAACTCGCTCACCGAGATCAACGTCACCAGCCCGACCTGCTTCCAGGAGATCACGGACCAGACCGGCTTCGACGTGCCGGCGATGTTCATCGACGCGCTCGAGGCCGAGCTGCGCTGAGCCGCTGGCCGGCGCCCAGCCCACGGGCCACGCGCACCAAAGGGCCACCCTCCTTCGCTAGTATTTTGTGCTGCTCCCTGCACGGCGCCGCCGACCTGCGACCTCGCCAAACTGCTGCTTGTACCAACGAGAGAAAGCGCTGAGCGCCGAGAAGCCCAGCAGATCGGCCACCTGCGACAGGGGGCGCGTGCCGGCGTCGATGTACTGCGCTGCCAGCTCGCGCCGGATGGTGTTCATCACCTCGGTGAATGTCGTTCCTTCACGCAGGAGCCGCCGATGCACCGTGCGCCGGTCGACGCCGAGTTGTTGCGCCACCTGGTCGATGGAGCACTGGCCTGAAGGCAGCAGCACGAGCAGGATGTTGCGCACGCCATCGACCGCGTTCATGCTGCCCGATCCACCGGTGGCATCGAGAAGCTGTCGCGCATAGCGCGCCATTACCGGATCGGCCATCGGGTTCGGTGCATCCATGTCGCGCGTGGTGCAGACGAGCCCGTTGAAGTCCTGTCCGAAGTCGACGGCATGGCCGAACATGCGAATGTGCAGGCTCGGATCGCGCGGCGGTGCGTGCGCGAAGCACACCCGCAATGGGTTCCACGTCGGACCGAGGAAAAACTTCAGACTGCGGAACATGACGCCGACAAGCAGCTCCATCGCTTGCCGCGATGAGCCGGGGTGGCCGACCAGCAACTCGTCCCGGATCACTGCAATGCCTTCCGCCTCGTCGAACCTCATGAAAAGCGATTCGTTCAGCATGCGGCTGTAGCGCACCAGCGCACGCACGACGCGCCGCACCGTGGGTTCCTCGCGCACCACCAGCGCCACCGGCCCGAGGTTGGACAGGAGCCGCGTCTCGGCCATGCGCAATCCGAAGTTGTCCAGGCCGCTGGCAATCGCCGAGGCCTCCAGCAGGGCGCGCACCGCGTCGCTCGGAATGCGCAGGTCGGGATCGTGCAGGCAGGCCGGGCTGAGCCCCACCTCCGCCAGCAACACCAGCGGATCGAGTCCGGCCGAACGCGCCACCTCGGCATAGTGGGTCAGGCTGGCGCTGCGAACGAGGCTCGACATGGGGTTGGGACCAAGTGTCCCGTCAGGTTAAACGCACGTCCCCGTTCGTCAATCGGCGTATCCCCCGAATCGAAACAATCAGCGTCGAACCTAGCCGCTGATCTCGATGAGCCCATTCAAACCCACTGCCGACCCCTGCATCAATGTTTGCAGGATGGACCTGGACGGAAAGTTCTGCCAGGGATGCAAGAGAACCCAGCTGGAAATCGGCGGCTGGGCACGGATGACCGAGCAGCAAAGGGCCGACGTTGCCGCCTTGATCGAGCAGCGCATGGGCCCGAGGGTCACGCTCGACGCGACGGTGCGGCCGGCTCCATAGACCGGCGCTTGCCACGCACCATTCGAAAAACCAACCCCTGTGACGAAAACGGAGACACATGAACGCAAATCTCATCGCCCCCACGCCGTCGGCGTACGCATACCCATTGCTCATCAAGCAGTTGCTGGTCAACTCGCTGAGCCTGTACGGCGACCAGGAAATCACCTATCGCGGCGAAATGCGCTACAGCTTCCGCGAGTTCCGCCAACGCATCGGCCGCCTCGCGTCGGCGCTGAGCGCGATGGGCGCCCGGCACGGCACCACGGTGGCCGTCTTGGACTGGGATAGCCACCGCTACCTGGAAAGCTACTTCGGCATTCCGATGATGGGCGCAACGCTGTTCACGGTGAACGTGCGTTTGTCGCCGCAGCAGATCCTCTACACGCTGAACGATTCGGAGGCCGAGATCGTGCTGGTGCATGCGGATTTCGTGCCGATGCTCGAGCAGATCAAGGATGGGCTCAAGGGCGTGCGCCACATTGTCGTGATGGCAGACGGCCAGCCCGTGCCGCAGACGGCACTGCCGCTGGCGGGCGAGTACGAGACCTTGCTCGGGCAGGCCTCGCCCGAATTCGAGTTCCGCGACTTCGACGAACAGACCAAGGCGGCAACCTTCTACACGACCGGGACCACGGGCGACCCGAAGGGCGTGAGCTATAGCCACCGCGACATCGTCCTGCATGCCCTGGTCGCGGCCACGAGCCTGTGTGCGCAGAAAGACGGCCAGCGCCTGCACCGCGAAGACGTCTACATGCCCATCACGCCGATGTTCCACGTGCTCGCCTGGGGCCTGCCGTACGTCGCCGTCATGCTGGGTCTCAAGACGGTTCTGCCGGGCCGCTACGTGCCGGAGCTCCTGCTGAAACTGCGCCAGTCGGAGCAGGTCACCTTCTCCCATTGCGTCCCGACCATCCTGCAAATGCTGTTGCAGGCGGCACCCCAGGATGGCGCGCCGGACCTCTCGGGCTGGAAGATGATCATCGGCGGCTCGGCGCTCTCCCCGGTCCTGTGCGAGGCGGCGCTCGCCCGCGGTCTCGATGTGTTCGCCGGCTACGGCATGTCGGAGACCGGCCCGATCGTGTCGCTGGCACAGCTTCCGCCCGGATTCAAGGCTGCCGATCCGCGCGAGGAGGTGCGGATGCGATGCTCGCCCGGTCGTCCCGTGCCGCTGGTGGACTTCCGCATCGTCGACGAAGAGATGCGCGACATGCCGCGCGACAGCAAGAGCCAGGGTGAAATCGTCCTGCGCGCGCCCTTTCTCACGCGGAGCTACTTCAAGAAGCCCGAAGCGTCCGAGGAGCTGTGGGCGGCAGGCTATTTGCACACGCAAGACATCGCGGTCATGACGCCGGGCGGATTCGTCCAGATCGTCGATCGCATCAAGGACGTGATCAAGACCGGTGGCGAGTGGGTCTCCTCCATCGAGGTGGAAGGCCTGATCGCCGAAGTACCTGGCGTTCAGGAGTGCGCCGTGATCGGCGTGCCCGACGCGAAGTGGGGCGAGCGGCCCATGGCCTTCGTCGTCTGCAAGCCCGGCATGGAACTCGAGCCGAGCGCCATCTGCGAACGACTTCTGGGACATGTCGAATCGAAGCGGATCAGCAAATTTGCCGTCCCGGACACGGACCGCATCGCCTTCGTCTCCGAGATCCCGAAGACAAGTGTCGGAAAGATCAACAAAAAGGCGCTGCGCGGCCAGCCGCCCACTTCGGAAGAGTTGTCCGCCGGACTGCGCAAGGATTCCGCTCGCGTCGGCGAGGTTCTGCGCTCGGTCAACTACAAGCCCGAGTGAGCGCGGCATGAACTCTCTGACGGCGACCGGCTGGCGCGAGCCGGCGCGCACGAACTTCCACGGCATCCTGGTGTCGGTGGTGGTGGCGGTGGCCGCCATCTCGCTGGCCGAGCACTACCGCGTCTCGGCGATGCTGTTCGCGTTGCTGCTCGGCATGGCCTTGAACTTCCTGTCGACCGAAGGCCGCAGCGCGCCGGGCATCCGGTTCTCCGCCAGCACGCTGCTGCGCATCGGCGTCGCGCTCCTGGGCGTGCGCATCACGCTGGGGCAGATCACGGCGCTGGGCGCGCTGCCGATCGCGATGGTCGTGGGCTCGGTGGCACTGACCATGGGCTTCGGCATCCTGCTGGCGCGCCTGATGGGCTACCGAACCCGCTTCGGCGTCCTCACGGGCGGCGCGGTGGGCATCTGCGGCGCCTCGGCGGCCATGGCGATCGCCGCGGTGATCCCCACCCATCCCGAGGACAGCGTGAAGGAGCGAGCCACCATCTTCACGGTCATCGGCGTCAGCACGCTCTCCACGGCCGCAATGGTGCTCTACCCGATGATCGCCACGGTGCTCGGCTTCGGCCGCGAGCACGCCGGCGTGTTCCTGGGCGGCACCATCCACGACGTGGCGCAGGTGGTCGGCGCGGGCTACGGCATGTCGAAGGAAACGGGCGACGTCGCGACCATCGTCAAGCTGCTGCGCGTCGCGATGCTGCTGCCGGTGATCCTGGTCATCACGCTGGCGTACCGCAAGCAGCATGCCGGATCGTCCGATGCGCCGAAGCCGCCGCTGCTGCCCTGGTTCGTGGTGGCCTTCGCGCTGATCGTCGTCGTCAACAGTCTCGGCCTGATTCCCGCAGTGGTGCAGCAGGCACTGCAGACGCTGTCGACCTGGCTGCTGGTGGTTTCCATGGCGGCGATCGGCATGAAGTCGCACCTCAAGGACTTTGCCACCGTCGGCTTCAAGCCGATCGTGCTGATGGTCAGCGAAACCGCATTCCTCGCGATCCTCGTGACCGCGTTCATCTACCTGGCCCGTTGAGTAGGCCTGGCGAGGCGCGCGCCGATCGACACCCCTCAGGACCTGCGCTGCCCGTCGACGAAGACCGCCAGCTCGCCGGGTGCAAAGGCGGTCCAGGTCTCGTTGACGGTCAGGGGCGCGGTCACCACCACCGCCACGCGGTCGTCCGGCGTGGTGTGCTGGGCGAAGTCGATGGACAGGTCTTCGTCCGACAGCTCGGCCGTCAGGAAGGGATGGCGCCGCTCGATGTACCAGAGGTTCGTCGAGGCATGGGACCACAGCGCCTGTCCGTTGGAGAGCATGAAGTTGAAGGTGCCGTGGCGCAGGAAGCGCGGCGCCAGCTCGCGCAGCGTGAGCGTCAGCTCTTCGACGGTGGGCACGTCGGCGTGCGACTTGGCCAGCTCCTGCATGATCCAGCAGAAGGCATGCTCGCTGTCGGTGCTGCCCACCGGGTGAAAGTTGCCGTGCAGGCGCGGGCGGAAGTCCTTCAGGTCGCCGTTGTGGGCGAACACCCAGTAGCGCCCCCACAGCTCGCGCACGAAGGGGTGGCAGTTCTGCAGGTTCACCGCCCCCTGCGTGGCCTTGCGGATGTGGGCGATGACGTTGCGGCTCTTGATGGGGTAGCGACGGATCAGCTCGGCCACCGGCGACTCGCAGGCCGGCTGGTGGTCGACGAAGTGCCGCAGGCCCCGGTCCTCGAAGAAGGCGATGCCCCAGCCGTCGGCGTGGTGGTCGGTGCGCCCGCCGCGCTGCGCGAAGCCCGAGAAGCTGAAGGTCACGTCCGTCGGCGTGTTGCAGTTCATTCCGAGAAGCTGGCACATGGGGGTGATTAGAACGCAGCGAAGGGCTCAGGGCTCGCGCTTTTCCCGGAGTTGCCAAGCCGCGCAGATCGCCAATGCGCACAGCCCGGCCAGCAGCATGAACACCTCGTCGAAGGCGGCCAGCCGCGCCGTGCTGGTGGCGGTGTTCGCCAGCGAATCGCCATGCGCGGCCAGCCGCCATTCGAGCACGATCGCGCACAGGCTCACGCCGGCGGCGCCGCCCAGCATGCGCAGGAAGTTGATCGCGCTGGCCCCCTGCGGGATCAGCGGCTTCTCCAGCGGGCGCATCGACCCCAGGTTGAGCGAGGGCAGGATGAAGCCCAGCCCCACCCGCCCGATCACCGCGAAGACCGCCAGCAGCCAGATGGCGCTGTCCAGCTGCAACACCAGCATCAGCGCGAAGGAGGCGGCCAGCAGCGCCAGGCCGATGCACACCAGCAGCCAGGTCGGATGTCGGTCGGCCAGCCGGCCGACGCCCGCGATGGTGAAGGCCAGCACCAGCCCGGCCGGCAGCAGGATGGTGCCCACGTGCGAGGCCGACAGATGCAGCCCGACCTGCATGTAGACCGGCAGCAGGTAGGTCGAGCCGAACAGCGCCGTGCCGTAGATGAAGGCCACCACGCTGCCCATCGCGAACTGCCGGTGGTGGAACAGCGCCAGGTTCATCAGCGGCGTGCCGCCCGCAGCCGCGACGCGCCGCTGCCAGGCGATGAAGGCGCCGAAGGCCGCCCCGGCGCCGGCCAGCAGCGCCGCCGCCTGCAGCGGCGTATCGCCCCGCAGCTGGACCAAGCCGTTCAGCAGGCACAGCGTGCCGACCGTGCCCAGCGCCAAGCCGCCCCAGTCCAGCGCCCCGCTGCGGGCGGCGGTGACGCCTCCCGGCGCGGTGACCGGCACGAACTTGTAGGCCAGCCAGATCGAGGCGACGCAGAAGGGCACCACCATGAAGAAGATCGAGCGCCAGCCGAACAGGTCGACCAGCACGCCGCCGATGCTGGGGCCCACGGCCGGCGCCAGCACCACGCCCATGCCGAAGATGCCGCTGGCGCGGCCCTGCTCGTGCGGCTCGAAGGCGCGCAGGATGATGATGGCCGGAATCGGCTGCACCACCCCGGCGGCCAGCCCCTCGGCCACGCGCGCCGCCAGCACCAGCGGGAAGTGGTTGGCCAGGCCGCCGCTGATGCCGCCGGCCAGCAGCAGCACCATGGTGCCCACGTAGGTGCTGCGGTAGCCGTAGCGCGCCAGCAGCCAGGGCGTGGTGAGCATCGAGACCGTCATCGCCACCATGAACCCGGAGCTGACCCACTGGGCGCGCTCCTGTCCCAGCGCGAAGTGGTGGCTCATGCCCGGGATCGCCACGTTGACGATGGTGGAGGACATGATCGAGGCCATGACCCCCACCATCACCGAGAAGAGCAGCAGCCAGCGGTAGCGCGACCCGTAGCGGGCGCTGAGGGAGAGGGGCGGGGGCGTGTCGATCATCGTGGGGCAGCCTGTTCGGGCTGTCCTACAAGGATACGGGCATTGCACGGCCGGCCGTCGCGATGGCCGCCCCGACAATGGCCCGTCGTTCTTCCGCAGGCCAAGCAAAGAGAAGAGAGACATGGAATCCGCCACCGACGACAAGACAACCACCGGCACCGATGCGGCCCCCACGCTCGCCGCCGAGCTGAAGGCGCCGACGGTCACCCGCGCCTACCAGTGCCAGTGCGGCCGGCCCGTGTTTCTGCGCAACAGCCAGTGCCTGGCCTGCCACACCCCGCTCGGCTACGTGGTCGACCACCTGGGCGTGGTGCCGCTGGCCCCCGACACCCGCGAGGGCGCCGAGCCCGACACCTTCACCCTCTTCGGCGACGCCGATGGCAAGGCCTACCGCCGCTGCGCCAACCTGCTGACGCCCGCGGCCTGCAACTGGATGGTGCCGGCGCCGCGCGAGGGCGACGATCCGTCCTTCAACACCGACGGGCTGGTGCCCGGCCTTTGCCTGGCCTGCAGCGTGACGCGCACCATTCCCGACCTGTCGATCGAGAGCAACGCCGAGCTGTGGCGCAAGCTCGAACTCGGCAAGCGCCGGCTGATCTCGCAACTGCTCGCGCTTGAGCTGCCCGTGGTCACGCGGCTGGCCGATCCGGTGCATGGCCTGGCCTTCGACTTCCTCGGCAACCTCCCGGGCGGCCCGCACGTGATGACCGGCCACCAGATGGGCGTGATCACCCTCAACGCCGAGGAGGCCGAGGACGCGGTGCGCGAGCGCATCCGCGCCGAGATGCGCGAGCCCTACCGCACCCTGGTGGGCCATTTCCGCCACGAGATCGGCCACTACTACTGGGACCTGCTGGTCCACCCCACCCACTGGCTCGAGCCCTTCCGCGAGCTCTTCGGCGACGAGCGTGCCGACTACGCGGCGGCGCTGCAGGCGCACTACGAGAGCGGCCCGCCGCCCGACTGGGCCAACCGCTTCGTCACCAGCTACGCGAGCTCACATCCGTGGGAGGACTGGGCCGAGACCTGGGCCCATTACCTGCACATGGCCGACACCGCCGACACCGCGATGAGCTTCGGCGTCGACGCGCAGAACGTGGAGCTCACCAGCGACCTGTTCGAGCTCTCGGACCTGTGGCAGCCCGAGCATCCGAAGGCCGCCGAGTTCCTCGACTTTCTCAACGGCTGGGTGCGGCTGACCAATGTGCTCAACGAACTGTCGCGCAGCATGGGCCAGCCTGACTACTACCCCTTCGTGCTGCCGCGCGTGGCGGTGGGAAAGCTGCAGTTCATCCACGAGGTGATTTCGGAGCAGCGCGCCGGCTCGCGCGACCCCGCCCCTGAGCGATAGGGCTTGCTCCCTCCCGGAGGGCGAGGGAGTTCAGACGGGCTCCGGAGCAACTGCATCTACAGCGCAGCGCGCGCAGATACAGGCCAGGCCTCGCGCCTGCGCCGGTATGCGGGCGAGCGCCTCCGGGCTGACGGCGGCCTGCATGCACCAACAGGGCCCTTGCGCCTGGCCGGACACGCGTTCGAGCTCGATCGCGCAGCGATTGGCTTCGCCGCACAGCGGACAGCGCGAGGCATCGACGCCCGACTTCACGCCCATATCACTTCGCGATCTCGAAAGCCGGCAGCTTTTTCTCGACCGAATGGTTCTGCAGCGTCACGTACACCGGCAGCCCGTCGCGGTAGGCGGGGTAGTCCTCCCCCTGGATCAGCGGCAGCAAATACGCACGCCCCTTGTCGCTGATGCCGTACCCGTCGGGCGAGATGTAGTCGCGCGGCATGAACTTCTCGGCATTGGCCACCTGGTCCAGCGGCGCGCTGCCGATGCGGTAGGCATACGGCGTGTCGGACGTGCGCTCGATGGTCGGCATCACCGAGTTCTTGCCTTCGAGCGCGAGCTCGACGGCGCGCTGCCCGAGCTCGTAGGCCTGGCGCGCGTCGGTGGCCGAGGCGATGTGGCGCGCCGAGCGCTGCAGGTAGTCGGCCACCGCCCAGTGGAACTTGTAGCCCAGCGCCTCTTTCACCATCTGCGCCACCACCGGCGCCGCGCCGCCGAGCTGCGCGTGGCCGAAGGCGTCCTTGCTGCCCTGCTCGGCGAGGAAGCTGCCGTCGGGATGGTGCGCGCCTTCCGACACCACCACCGTGCAGTAGCCGTGGTGCTTGACCAGCGCATCGACCCGCGCCAGGAAGGCCGGCTGGTCGAAGGGGATCTCGGGGAACAGGATCACGACCGGGATGCCGTGGTCCGCCGCCAGCCCGCCGGCCGCCGCGATCCAGCCCGCATGGCGGCCCATCACCTCCAGCACGAAGACCTTGGTCGAGGTCGCGGCCATCGAGCGCACGTCCAGCGAGGCCTCGAGCGTGGACACCGCCACGTACTTCGCGACCGAGCCGAAGCCGGGGCAGCAGTCCGTCAGCGGCAGGTCGTTGTCGATGGTCTTGGGCACGTGGATGGCCTGCAGCGCATAGCCCATCGATTGCGACAGCTGGCTCACCTTGAAGCAGGTGTCGGCCGAGTCGCCGCCGCCGTTGTAGAAGAAGTAGCCGATGCCGTGGGCCTTGAAGACCTCGATCAGCCGCTCGTACTCGCGCCGGTTCTTCTCCAGCGATTTGAGCTTGTAGCGGCAGGAGCCGAAGGCGCCCGCAGGCGTGGTGCGCAGCGCCGCGATGGCCTCGGCCGATTCGAGGCTGGTGTCGATCAGGTCCTCGGCCAGCGCGCCGAGGATGCCGTTGCGCCCGGCATAGACGGTGCCGATGCGATCGGCGTGCCGGCGCGCTGTTTCGATCACGCCGGCCGCCGAGGCGTTGATCACCGAGGTGACGCCGCCGGACTGGGCATAGAAGGCATTGAGGGTAGGCATGCGGGCATTCTCCCGCAGGCCCCCGCCGGATGCCAGCGCTTCAGCGCCCCGGCAGCCCCATCGCCCGCGTGATCACCTCCTTCATGATCTCGTTGGTGCCGCCATAGATGCGCTGCACCCGCGCATCGGCATACGCGCGCGTCACCGGGTACTCCCACATGAAGCCGTAGCCGCCGTGCAGCTGCACGCACTCGTCCATCACCTTGCACTGCAGGTCGGTGGTCCAGTACTTGGCCATGCTGGCGGTGGCGGTATCCAGCTTCTGCTGCATCAGGAGCTCGATGCACTTGTCGACGAAGACCTGCGCGACCTGCACTTCGGTCTGCAGCTCGGCCAGCGTGTAGCGCGTGTTCTGGTAGGCGCCCACGGGCTGGCCGAAGACCTTGCGGTCCTTGACGTAGGCGACGGTGTGGTCGATCGCCGCCTGCGAGGCCGCCACCGCGCTGATCGCGATCTGCAGCCGCTCCCACGGCAGCTGTTCCATCAGGCAGACGAAGCCGCGGTTCTCCTGCGCTTGCCCGCCGAGCAGGGCGTCGGCCGGCAGGTGCACGTCGTTGAAGAAAAGCTCGGAAGTGTCTTGCGCCTTCAGGCCCAGCTTCTTCAGCCGCTGGCCCTTCTCGAAGCCCGGCATGCCACGCTCCACCAGGAACAGGCTGGTGCCCTTGGCGCCGCCCTCGGGGTCGGTCTTGGCGACCACGATCACCAGGTCCGCATGCCAGCCGTTGGTGATGAAGGTCTTGCTGCCCGAGAGCCGCCAGCTGCCGTCGGGCTGCTTGAGCGCCGCGGTGCGCACGGCCTGCAGGTCGCTGCCGGCGCCGGGCTCGCTCATCGCGATGGCGCCCACCATCTCGCCGCTCGCCAGCTTCGGCAGGTAGTTGTTCTTCTGCGCCTCGGTGCCGTAATGCAGGATGTACGGCGCCACGATCTCGCTGTGCAGCCCGAAGCCGACGCCGGTGAAGCCCCGCGCCCAGAGCTCCTCGAACTGGATCACCGAATAGAGCAGGTCGGCGCCCGCGCCGCCGTGTTCCTCGGGCAGCGACATGCAGAGAAAGCCGTTCTCGCCGGCCTTGTTCCAAAGCGTCCGGTCGACATAGCCGTGCGCCTCCCAGTCCTCGTGGAAGGGCGCGATCTCCTTGTCCATGAAGCGGCGGAAGCTGTCGCGAAAGGCCTCGTGGTCGGGGGTGAAGAGGGTGCGTTCGATCATGCTTGTCTCCCCGGAAATTCAGGCGCGCGCTTCTGCAGGAAGGCGGCGACGCCCTCGGCGAAGCTGGGACGGTTCAGGAGCTCGCGCTGGCGCTCGCTTTCGTAGTGCAACTGCTCGGGCAGGGTGTGGCGCGCCGATGCCTCGAAGGCGCGGCGCGCCTCGATCACTGCATGCGCGGGCAGGCGCGCCAGGCGCTGCGCGAGCTGCTGCGCCTCGAGCAGCAGCAGGTCGTCTTCCACGCAGGCCCAGATCAGTCCCCACTGCGCCGCCCGTTCGGCGCCCAGGCGCTCGTCGAGCAGGCTCATGCCCATGGCGCGCGCCGGGCCCACCAGCCGCGGAATGATCCAGGTGCAGCCCAGGTCCGGCACGATGCCGAGCTTCGGCAGGAAGGACAGGTAGAAGTAGGCGCTCTTCGCCGCGATCGTCACGTCACCGGCCAGCGCGAGGCCCACGCCGGCGCCCGCAGCGGCGCCGTTGACCGCGCACACCACCGGCACCGGCAGCGCGCGCAGTTCCTCGATGAGCGGGTTGCTCACTGACTGCATCCACTTCGCCGTCTGGTCGCCCAGCGTCTCGTTGGCTTCGGGCGGGCGCATCGCGCTCAGGTCCGCACCCACGCAGAAGGCCTTGCCGGCGCCGGTGAGCACCACCGCGCGCACGCCGCGGTCCTCGCGCACGCGCGCAAGGGCGGCGCGCAGCTCGTGCTGCAGGTCGAGCGCGATCGGATTGAGCTTGGCCGGCAGGTTCAGCGTCAGCGTCGCCACGCCGTCCTTGGCTTCCCACAGGACGGCGGCCATCAGAGCCGCTCCACGATCGTCACGTTGGCCATGCCGCCGCCTTCGCACATGGTCTGCAGGCCGTAGCGCTTGCCGCGCTGGCCCAGCGCATGGACCAGCGTGGTCATGAGCTTGGTGCCCGAGGCGCCCAGCGGATGGCCCAGCGCGATCGCGCCGCCGTTCACGTTGAGCCGGGCCGGGTCGGCGCCCAGCGCCTGCAGCCAGGCGACGGGCACCGGCGCGAAGGCTTCGTTCACTTCGTAGAGCTCGATGTCCTCGATCTTCAGGCCGGCCTTCTGCAGTGCGCGCCGCGTGGCGGGAATGGGTGCTTCCAGCATGATCACCGGGTCGTGGCCCAGCACGCTCATGTGGTGGATGCGCGCGAGCGGCTTCACGCCGAGCGCCTTCAGCCCGCGCTCGTTGACCACCAGCACGCCGCTGGCGCCGTCGCAGATCTGGCTGGCCGTGGCGGCGGTGCAGCGCCCGCCCTCGGCGATCAGCTTCACGCCGGCGATGCCCTCCAGCGTGACATCGAAGCGGATGCCTTCGTCCACGGCGTGCATCTCGCCTGCGGCGCTGCCGTCGGCGAGGCGCGCCTCGACGGGCAGGATCTCGCCGGCGAAGGCGCCCTCGCGGGTCGCGGCGATCGCGCGCCGGTGGGTCTCGAAGGCGTAGCGGTCCAGCGCCTCTTTCGTGATGCCGTAGTTCTTCGCGATCATCTCGGCGCCGGTGAACTGGCTGAACTCCACGCCCGGGTAGCGGCGCTGCATGGCCGGGCTGGTGTAGCTGCCCAGGCCGGCCTTGGCCGGCAGCGCGTTGGGCGTGAACATGGGCACGCGCGTCATGCTCTCGACGCCGCCCGCGATCACCGCGTCCATGCTGCCCGACATCACGGCCTGCGCCGCGAAATGCAGCGCCTGCTGCGAAGAGCCGCACTGCCGGTCGACCGAAGTGCCGGGCACCGATTCGGGCAGCTTCGACGCCAGCACCGCGTTGCGCGCCACGTTGCTGGCCTGCTGGCCGACCTGGCTGACGCAGCCGAGGATGACGTCCTCCACCGCCGCCGGGTCGATGCCGCTTTTCGCGACCAGTGCGTCGATCACCTGTGCCGCCAGGTCGGCCGGATGCCAGCCCGCCAGCCTGCCGCCGCGGCGGCCGCCGGCGGTGCGCGTCGCGGCCACGATGTATGCCTCTGCCATGTGATGTCCTTGTCCGGGGAAGAAAAAGCCATGGCCGGCGCAACCAAATGCCAAAAGCAAAACGCCGTCACCTGGGGTGACGGCGTCGCTGCGTCAGGGCCACGAGCGTCGATGGTTCAACGCCCGGGGCTGCAAGGTCAAGCCGGGGACATCCCGTGGGGCGGGAGTCGCCAAGGCGACCGCGCGGGCTCTTCCCGCACCGGCAGCGCCGCGGGCCGCGAGCCCGAGACGGTGATGCACGAAGGCTCGAGCGCCGACACCAGCATGCGCCGGTGCTGGTCGCCTTCGAAGCGCTCGCCCGGTGCCAGCACGATGTCGCGCGGATCGTGGTCCAGCGTGACCCACACGCTGCCGCTGCGGCATTCGATGCCGACGCCGGCGGCGTCGGGCAGAGTGAAGATGGTGCGCTTGGCCAGGCTGAGGTGGAAACGGCTGGGTGCGGTGTTCATGGCGGACTCCTTTTGCATTCGGCTCTGGAATGAATATAGTGAGTTGAAGTGCCGCAGTCACACGGTCAAATGGAACTCGTAGCATGCGTGTAGAGAATGCGAAACCCTTGCCAGCGGGCGCCGAGCTGCCGCCGCTGGAGCTGCTGCGCACCTTCGAAGCCGCGGCCCGCACGCTGAGCTTCACGCAGGCGGCGGGCGAGCTTTTTCTTACGCAATCGGCCGTCAGCCGGCAAATCCAGCAGCTCGAGGCCAGCCTGGGCGTGTTGCTGTTCGAGCGCCGCCATCGCGCCCTGGCGCTGACCGAGGCCGGCGCCGTGCTGCAGCGCGCGGTGGTCGAAAGCCTGGAGCGGCTGCGCGACGCCACCGCCCGGCTGCGGGCGGCGCCGATGCTGCGGCAGGTCGCGATCACCTGCACGCCGGGCTTCGCCTCCTTCTGGCTGATCCCGCGGCTCTCCCGCTTCACCGCAGACCATCCGCGGGTCGACGTGCGGCTGTCGGCCACGCTGGAGGTGCTGGACCTGGAGCGCAGCCGCATCGACGTGGCGGTGCGCTTCGTGCCCATCGAGCGCGGCACCGGGCCCGCGCTCTTCGAGGAGTCGGTGATCCCGCTGTGCTCGCCGAGCATCGCCGGGCAGCTGCGCTCGCCCGACGACCTGGTCGACCAGACCCTGCTGACCATCGACGTACCCAAGCACAGCGAGGCTCCCACGGTCGACTGGGAGCCCTGGCTCGAGGTGATGGGGCTCACCGAGCTTCGCATGAAGAATTCCTTGCGCTTCACCCAGTACACCGACGCGGTCGGGGCCGCGGTGGCCGGCCAGGGCGTGGTCATCGGCCGCCTGCCGCTGCTGCGTGAACTGCTGGAAAACGGGAGCCTGGTGGCGCCCTTCGGCACGGATGTGGCTTCGCGCCGGGCCTATTTCATCGAGAGCTCGCGCCGCGCCGCACAGAACGCGGACGCGCAGGATTTTATTCGGTGGTTGCGCGCCGAGGCCGAGGCGGCACAGCGCGCCTGATCCGCTTCAGCGCTGCGCGACTGGCGTCGCGGCGACTCGCGTGCCGAGGCCGAAGACCGCTGCGAGCGGGCGCGTCTCCGGCAGCACGTAGACCACGCCGCGCCGTGCGCCCAGCGTGGGCTTCAAGTGGGCATCGTAGAAAGCCGCGGGCACGTTGATGCAGCCGTACGAAATGCGGTTGTCTTCAACGCTGGGCGTTGCCAGGCGCTCCAGCCGGCGCTCGGCCGGGTTGGTGGCGCGCACGCGGTGCATCGAGACGGCTGCGTCGTAGTCGATCCAGACAATGTCCTCACCCTGTAGGTTGCGGCCCGGCTCGGTGGCGAAGCGGCCCGCCGGCGTGGTGCGTTCCTCGGGCCGGATCTGGGCCATCGGGCGCTCGCCGATGCCGGGCACCGAATCGTCGCCGCGCGCCAGGCCGAGAAGGATCGGCGCAGAGGCCCGAACCTTCCCGCCGGCATCGAAAACGTGGACGCGTGCGCCCCTCTTGTCGACGACGGCGAAGGCCGTCCCCTGGTTGTCGCCGGTGGCCCGCACCCATTGAACCAGGCTCTCGAGCTCGCCCTGAGCCCACGCCGGCGCGGGGAGCGCCAGCGCGGCAGAGAGCAGGGCCAGCGCGAGAAAGCCGGGCGCTGCGCCCGGCAGGGTCGGCGACATGCGGGACGCGCTCAGTTGCGGTCAGCTCGCGCGACGCGCATGTTGTCGGTGGACCTCGGCGTGGTTGTGTCGGTCGAGGACATCGTGCCGCTGCCCGAGGTGCTGCCGCTGGCGGCGGAGCCGGAACCTGGCGTCGCCGCGCCCTGTGCGGCAGGCGTGCCGGTCGTGCCCATGGGTGTGCTGCCCTGAGTGCCCTGGGTGCCCTGCGCCTGCTGTCCTGCACCCGTTGCAGGGTTCGGCGAGCCGGTGGTGGGCGGATTGCCCTGCGCGATGGCGAAGCCTGCGGCACCGGCGATGGCCAGGGCTGCGGCGGACGTTTTCAACGCGGCGGAAAACGAGATGGATGTCATGTGCTTTCTCCTTGAAGGGTGGATGGTTGTGACTGGGGCCTCAGTGTTAGCAAACGTAGACACATGGGTCCAGGTCCGGGTCGGTGTGGCGCGCGCATGGGTGTAGGACGAGGGGGCCGCACACGGGCGGGCTGCGCGGCGGCCGTGCGGCGAAGCGTCTCGCATTACAGTTCGGGTCCGCGCCGCTTCGTGCGGCTTCAGGCCTGGGAGGGCCGCTACAACCATGACCTCGAACACAGCAGATACCGATACCGCCTCTTCGCCGCAGCCCTCGCCGTCGAAGAAGGAAAAGAACGCACCGGCCGCGCGCAAGCACCGGCGTGCCGGCGCGGCGCAGCAGAAGCTGCAGGCGCAGCAGCCCGCGCAGGGCACTCAGCCCGCACGTCCGCGTAAGACCCATCCCTTGCTGGAGCGGCTGTTCGAGCTCTATCCTGGGCTGTTCGGCGCGCGCTTCCTGCCGCTGAAGCTCGGCGTGTTCGAGGACCTGCTGGCGGCGCATGCCGACGAGTTCAAGCGCGAGGACCTGAAGATCGCGCTCGGGCTGCATGCGCGTTCCACCCGCTACCTCGAAGCGGTTGCCGCGGGCAAGCCGCGCCATGATCTCCATGGCGTCGCCGTCGAACCGGTCGCGCCCGAGCATGTACACCACGCCATCCTCGAGGTGTTCCGCCGGCGTCAGGCGCGCAGCGCCCAAGACCTGCGCCCGCAGCTGCGGGCGCGCCTGATGGGGGCCATCGAGGCCTCGGGCCTCTCGCGCGAAGACTACATGCTCGTCGTGCACAGCAACGACGAGACCGCCAACGCCGTGCTCGACGAGGCCTTCGCCGAGCTGGGCGCGCGCAACGCCAAGCGCGAGGCGCTGCGCCGGGCCTTCGAGGCCAGCGGGCGCAGCGTCGCCGAGTTCGCGGAGATGTATGGAATGGATCCGGCGGAGGTGAAGCGAACGCTGGCGGCTGCGCGAGCGCGTCCCGAGACCTCGGACCCCGCTTGACTCCCTCTCCCTCTGGGAGAGGGCGGGGGTGAGGGCACCGGCCCTTCGATGGCCCTGAGCGCTTCAATCGCCCTCTATGGCTGTGCCCGAATCAGACCCAGGCCCCGAAGCTGAGCCTCGAGCTCCCCAGTCGAGCCCCAGGGCAGGATGGGTGAGTTCTGCCGCTCGTCCGGAGGATTCGACGGCAGTGCATCGGACCAGCCGCCGCACCCCACCAGCGGCAGCAACGGGCGCTTGTGAAGCCAGGCCAGGCAGACCTCGGAGATCGTGCCTGCGCGGCCGCCGATGACGATGCAGGCATCTCCGGAAAGCGCCATGAGAAGGTTGCGTGCATCGCCCATGCCGCAGGGGATCACCACCGTTGCAGGCCAGTCCGGCGGAGGCATCTCATCGGGCGGGACGATGCTGAGCACCAGGCCACCGGCCTCGATGGCGCGCTCGGCAGCCACCCGGGTGGCCGGGCTTCCGCAGCCACTGACGACGGTGATGCCAAGGCGCGCCAAGAGCGCCCCGGCTTCACCCGCCAGCGCATGGGCAGCAGAGCCAGGTTCGGCGCTGCCGAGAACGCAGACCTGGGGGCGGCGGTGCGAGGAAGTCATGTGCGGAGTTCCGTTGCAGTTCGGGACCCGGATTGTCCGTCGCCTTTGCGCCACGTTTCGCGCGACCGGGGCTTGCAGGTCACGGCCTGCCTCGACACAATCCGCGCTCCGTTTCAGCAAGCATTTGCCCCGCGCCGGGCGACGATTGACCTCCCTGGCGCCACCTTATTCATGAACTGTTTTCTGAACCCCTGATCTGCACTCCGACCGCCCCGGCTGGATGTGCCGCGTCCAGCCGAGGCTTCTCGACAAAGCCCCGGCGCAGCCATTTGCCGGGGCTTTTTGTTTTTGGAGTGTGCGGCCATGAGTTCGCAACGCAGGGCCCGTGACGACGACAAGCGTCTGGGCCGTTTCTATTTCCCGCTGCCGGCTGCGCCGGCGCCGCGCAACCCCGTGGTGGCGGCCATGGCGCATCGCGCCTCGAGCCAGGGCGCCGGCCGCCACCTGCGCACCCGAGGCGCCGAACGGCGCGCGCAGCGGGTCGCCTTGCTCAAGGCCGCCCGACAGATCGAGGAGCCTTGAGATGCGCGAGGACATGTACAAGGTGATCGTCGAGCGCCCGCGTCGCGGCGGCGGTGTGCAGGGCGACGGGCGCAACTGGCGCAACAGCAGGGATCGCGGCGCGCACCTGGGCATGCAGCGCGGGTATGCCTCCCGGAAGTGGCTCAACGAGAACCTCGCGCCGCTCAAGCGCTGGCTGCACAAGCAGGTGCATCGGCCCTGGGATGGGGTGTATTCGGAAAAAAGGGAGCAGGGGGCGCAGCGGCGCACGGACCGGTCCTACGCCGAGTACCACGTGATCGACCACGCCACGCAATGGCATCGGGTCGATGGCTGCTGGTTCGAGGTGACGTTGGCTCACTTGCCGAGCGGCACGGGTGCGGAGGCCCAGCGTTACGACGTTCTTCGCCGCTGCAAGGTCTCGCGATGAGCCGTGAATGGATGAACGCTCGCTCGTCGGTTGATTCATTTGCGCATACGTGGAGACCTCGTGCCGGGGCTTATGTTGGTGCCCGCGGCGGAATGGAATACGTCCCCACGGCATGGGCAACGATGTCGCTGCGCCCCTCCGAGTACAGGCTGACCTCGCCCACCGCCAGGGAGCGCCCCAGCTTGATGAGCTTGCACACGCCGATGACGCGTGCCCCCGCCTCCGGCTTGCGAAGGAAGTTGATGTTCAGGCTGGTCGTCACCGTCAAGGGAACGATGCCGATCTCAGCGAGGATCGCAACGTAGAGCGCCACGTCGGCCGTGGCCATGAGAACAGGGCCGGAGACGGTCCCGCCGGGCCTCAACTCGGCTGGGCCGATTTCGTGAGCGACGGTCGCGCCACCATTGCCTGCATCGAGAACGGCGCACTTGGTTTGCGGGAACTCGCTGGCTATGAATGCTGCGATTTCTTCCTTGGTGGTTGCCATATCGAGCGTCCTTTTTCGAAGCACATGCGTCTCATACGACCGGCTGATGGCCGCGGCTTGCGAGCCAAAGGGCCAGCACATGGAGACTGTCGCCCTCGACCGTGTAGTAGATAAAGTAGCCGACTCTGCTCAGAAACAGACGGCGCACACCCGGAGTTCGGGCGCCTTCGTACTTCGCACCGACGCCGGGTTGTTCCGCCAAAAGCGAGACGGCCGCTCCAAGGTCGGTGGCGATGGCGCCAGGTGCCGCAGGGCGGTTCAACCGCCACTCGGCGGCTCCTGGCACTTGAGCTGCCGCTCGACGGGATATCCTGACCCGAAGGGTCATTTCAAACGCGCGGGGGCAGAGACTTCAGGAGATTTTCGAGCGACACGTACTCCCTGCGCTCGATTTCTGCCATGGCGGCGATCAATTCGTCTTCCTGTGATGTCGTCAACGAAAAGCTTTCGTCGGCATCACGCGAGACAACTGTGACAACGGCACCCTCGGCAAGAGGAACCCCTTCGAGGACGATCTTGCCGTTGACGACAGTTCCAGTGGCGACTTGCATGGGCCGAATACTACCGCTCGTTGCGCTGTGGCGCCGGCCGCGAACGGTTTGTCAGGCCTGCCCGGCCTTCACCTTCAAGCGCCACGCATGCAGCAGCGGCTCGGTGTACCCGCTCGGCTGCTCCACGCCCTTGAACACCAGCTCCTGCGCCGCCTTGTACGCCGCCGAGGTGCCGAAGTTGCCGGCCATGTTCTGGTAGAGCGCGTCGCCCGCGTTCTGCTGGTCCACCACCGCCGCCATGCGCTGGAAGGTGGCGTCGACCTCTTCCTTCGTGACCACGCCGTGCAGCAGCCAGTTGGCGATGTGCTGGCTGGAGATGCGCAGCGTCGCGCGGTCTTCCATCAGGCCGATGTTGTGGATGTCCGGCACCTTGGAGCAGCCCACGCCCTGGTCGATCCAGCGCACCACGTAGCCGAGGATGCCCTGTACGTTGTTGTCCAGTTCCTGCTGGCGCTCCTGCGCCGTCCACTTCGCCTCGGCCGCGACGGGCACCTTCAGCAGGTCGGCGAGGATGTTGTCGCGCTCCGCATCGGCGTCGATCTTCTCCAGCTCCTTTTGCACCTCGGCCACGTTCACGCGGTGGTAGTGCAGCGCATGCAGCGTGGCCGCGGTGGGCGAGGGCACCCAGGCAGTGTTGGCGCCGGCCTTCGGGTGGCCGATCTTCTGCTCCAGCATCGCGGCCATCAGGTCCGGCATGGCCCACATGCCCTTGCCGATCTGCGCCTTGCCGCGCAGGCCGCACGAGAGGCCCACCAGCACGTTGTTCTTCTCGTAGGCCTGGATCCAGGGCGTGGTCTTCATGTCGCCCTTGCGCAGCATCGGGCCGGCGCGCATCGCGGTGTGCATCTCGTCGCCGGTGCGGTCCAGGAAACCGGTGTTGATGAAGGCCACCCGCGCCGCCGCCTCGGCAATGCAGGCCTTGAGGTTGACGCTGGTGCGGCGCTCCTCGTCCATGATGCCCAGCTTCACCGTGTTGGCCGGCAGGCCCAGCATTTGCTCGACGCGGCCGAAGAGCTCGCTGGCGAAGGCCACCTCGGCCGGGCCGTGCATCTTGGGCTTCACGATGTAGACGCTGCCGGTGCGCGAGTTGCCCTTGCGCTTCAGGTCGATCGTGGCGATGGTGGTGGTGATCACCGCGTCCATGATCCCCTCGGGGATCTCCTTGCCCTCGCCGTAGAGGATGGCCGGGTTGGTCATCAGGTGGCCGACATTGCGCACGAACATCAGCGAGCGGCCGTGCAGCTTGACCGGCTTCCCGTCGGCCCCGGTGTACTCGCGGTCCGGGTTGAGGCCGCGGGTGATGGTCTTGTCGCCTTTCTTCACTTCCTCGGTCAGAGTGCCCTGCAGGATGCCGAGCCAGTTGGAATAGGCGAGCACCTTGTCCTGCGCATCGACCACCGCCACCGAGTCTTCCAGGTCGAGGATGGTGGACAGCGCGGCTTCGAGCACCACGTCGCTGATGCCCGCGGCGTCGGTCTTGCCGATCGGCGTGTTGCGATCGATCCGGATGTCGAGATGGATGCCGTTGTGCTTGAGCAGCACCGAGCCCGGCGCCGCCGCGTCGCCCTGGTAGCCGACGAACTGCGCCGGGTCCGCCAGCGGCGTGCTGCTGCTCTGCAGCGCGACCATCAGCTGGCCGTCCTTGACGGCGTAGCCGGTCGCATTCTTGTGCGAGCCGTTGGCCAGCGGCGCGGCCTGGTCCAGCACCTCGCGCGCGAACTCGATCACCTTGGCGCCGCGCGCCGGGTTGTAGCCCTTGCCCTTCTCGGCGCCGCCGGTCTCGGGGATGGCGTCGGTGCCGTAGAGCGCGTCGTAGAGCGAACCCCAGCGTGCATTGGCGGCGTTCAGCGCATAGCGGGCATTGAGGATCGGCACCACCAACTGCGGGCCGGCCTGCAGCGCGAGCTCGGCGTCGACGTTGGCCGTCGTGGCCTTCACGCCCTGGGGCTGCGGCAGCAGGTAGCCGATCTTTTCGAGGAAGGCGCGGTAAGCCGGCATGTCCGTGATCGGGCCGGGATGGGCCTGGTGCCAGGCGTCCATCTCCGACTGCAGGCGGTCGCGCTCGGCCAGGAGCGCGATGTTCTTGGGCGCGAGATCGCCGACGATGGCGTCGAAGCCCTTCCAGAAGACATCGCCGGCGACGCCGGTGGCCGGCAGCACCTGGTCTTCGATGAAGCGATGGAGCTCGGTGGCGACCTGGAGGCCGTGGACGGTCGTGCGGGCGGTCATGGTTGTCTACTCCTTGAATTCAAGACGGAACAATGCAGTCGGTGACTTTATTCGATACCTCGTTGATGAGTAAGAGCCTCGGGAGCGATTGATCAATGACCAAATTGGAGGTAATCGTCCGCGCCCGGGGCCGGCAAGGGCACAAGCCAAAGGGTAGGCCCTGATAGGCAGTCTGCAAACGCTTCCTACATTTAACTTCTTAAATAAATCGGCCCTCGCGATGATCCTGCTGGCTTCCAACGAGAACCCGCTCGGCATGCCCGAGTCCGCCCGCCGCGCCGCGGCCGCCGCGCTGCAGGGCGCGGGCAACTACCCCGACAGCAACGGCACGGCGCTCAAGCACGCGCTGTCGGCGCGGCTCGACGTGCCGGCCGACTGGCTGGTGCTGGGCAGCGGCTCCAGCGAGATCCTCGAGCTCGCGGCCCAGGTCAGCGTGAAGCCGGGCGAGCATGTCGTCTACTCGCAGTACGGCTTCGTGGTTTTCGGGCAGGCGGCCGCGCATGCCCATGCGCGCAGCACGGTGGTGCCCGCGCAGGACTTCGGCCACGACCTCGGCGCCATGCGCGCTGCCATCGGCGAGGACACGCGGCTGGTTTTCGTCGCCAATCCCAACAACCCCACCGGCACCTTCATCGAGGCCGACGCACTGCTCGCCTTTCTGGAATCGGTGCCGCCTCAGGTGAGGGTGCTGCTCGACGAGGCCTACGGCGAGTACCTCGCGCCGGGGCAGCGCTACGACAGCATCGCCTGGGTGCGGCGCTTCCCCAACCTGATCGTCGCGCGCACCTTCTCCAAGGCTTATGGGTTGGCCGGCCTGCGCATCGGCTACGGCGTTGCCCAGCATGCGCTGGCGGCGCGGCTGAACGCGCGGCGGCCGCGCTTCAACGTCAGCACGCCGGCCCAGGCCGCGGCGGCGGCGGCGCTGGGCGACGGAGCCTTCCTGGCGCGCAGCTACCAGCTCAATATCGCCGGACGGGCGCGGCTCGAGGCGGGCTTGCACGAGCTTCGCCTCGCCTCGATCCCCTCCGCGGGCAACTTCCTCATGGCGCAGGTCGGCGAGGGCCGCACCGTGCATGCGCGCCTGCTGGCCGCCGGCATCGAGGTTGCGCTGCTCGACAACTACGGCCTGCCGCACTGGCTGCGCATCACGGTCGGCCTGCCCGAGCAGAACGAGGCCGTGCTGGCCGCGCTGCGCGACCTCGCGCCCGCGCGCTGAACCGCAGAAGAGGCCGAACAACAACCCGAGGAGACTGCCTTGATCAACCGCCGCCATTTCGCCGCGCTCGCAGCTGGCGCGCTCGCCACGCCCATGGCCCTCGCGCAGGAGCGCAACACCCGCATCCTGGTCGGCTTTCCGCCCGGCGGCTCGGCCGACGTGGTGGCGCGCCTGCTGGCCGACCGGATGCGCGTTTCGCTCGCGCAGAACGTGATCGTCGACAACAAGCCGGGCGCGGCCGGCCGGCTGGCGCTGTCGGAGCTCAGGCGTTCCGCGCCGGACGGCAGCACGCTCATCTTCTCGCCCAGCGGCGCGATGGTGATCCATCCCTGGCTCTATGCGAACCTGGGCTACGACACCGCGAAGGACTTCACCCCGATCTCGCTGGTCAGCACTTTCGACTTCGCGGTAACGGCCGGGCCCGGCGCGCCGGCGGGCGACCTCAAGACCGTGCTGGCCTGGATGAAGGCCAACCCCTCCAAGGCCAACTACGCGACCTCGGGCGCCGGCACGGTGCCGCACTTCGCGGGCCTGCTGCTCTCGCAGGCCGCCGGCGTGCCGATGACGCATGTGGCCTACCGCGGCGGTGCGCCGGCCGCGCAGGACCTCATCGGCGGGCAGGTGCCGCTGATGGTGGATACGGCGGTCGAGACCATCGAGCACCACCGCGCGGGCAAGGTCCGCATCCTGGCCGTCACCGGCGCGCAGCGCAGCAAGGCGCTGCCGGATGTCCCCACGCTCAAGGAGTCCGGCATCGATGTCACGGCCGACGCCTTCTTCGGGCTCTACGGCCCGCCCGGAATGCCGCCGGATCTGGTGCAGCGCATCGACCGCGCCGTGGCCGACGCATTGCGCGCGCCCGAGATCCAGGAGCGCATCTACAACCTCGGCCTGGTGCCGGCGCACGCCGGGCCGGCCGAGTTGGCGGCCATCCAGGCGGCGCACCTGAAGCGCTGGGAAGCGCCCATCACGGCTTCGGGCTTCAAGGCGGAATAGATCGCCTAGCTCGCCCCGGGGTCGTGCCGCACGTGATAAGGGCGCACGCGGCCTGTGACAAATTACCGTGGATTCATCTCGCTCGTGCGTATCATTCATTCCATCGCATCCGCTGCACTCGTATGCGATTAGCTGATACTCTGATATGATTTGATAAATCGCATGCGATCATAGCGCATACGTTTTTGACAATCTCACCACCTCAACTTCAAGGAACCATCATGAGCAAAATCGAAAAAGTCCTGGCCTCAGGCAAGACCCACACCCTCGTCAGCGGCCCTGGCGATCGCGTCGACCTCCGGCTCTCGTCGCCCGGCGACGCGAACCCGGCGCACGTGTTCTCGGCCGTCCAGGCGCACCCGACCGCGGAGCAGCTCTTCGCCGGCGCCTGGTCCGCCTGCTACATCTCGGCGATCGGCCTGGTAGCCAAGCAGAAGAAGGTCGCGCTGCCGGCTGATCTCTCGGTCGACATCCAGGTCGATCTGGGCCAGACCGGCAAGGCCTACTTCATTCAAGCGCGCTTCGATGTCCGCGTACCGGGCGTGGCGCAGGAGGTGGCCGAGGCCCTCGCACACGAGGCGCACGACATCTGCCCGTACTCGAAGGCCGTGCACGGCAACATTGACGTGGCGCTGAACGTCGTTACCTGACGCCCTCCGCGTTCTGACCTGAACAGAGCCCGCAGACACGTCTGCGGGCGTGTTGCTGCAGCAGACGCCCGGAACTGCCGGGAGGCGTTCGAGTTCTTGCGATACGATCGCATGCGATTTATAGTTTCAGCTCAGACGAGACGCAGGTCTCCGGCAAAGAGGACGCAAATGAAATCCACCGACAAGACAACCATCCCCGAGGATCTGAAGCTCTCGGACTACCTGTGCTTTGCGGTCTACTCCGCGAACCTGGCCTTCGGCAAGGCCTACAAGCCGCTGCTCGAGAAGCTGGGGCTGACCTACACCCAATACATCACCATCGTCGCGCTCTGGGAGCAGGACGATCAGACCGTCGGCAGCCTGGGCGAAAAACTGTTTCTCGAATCGAACACGCTCACGCCGATCCTGAAGAAGCTCGAGGCGATGGGCTACGTGGAGAGGCAGCGCGATCCCGCGGACGAGCGCCAGGTGCGAATCAGCGTGACGAAGAGCGGTCGACGGCTGCGCGAGAAGACCAGGGAAGTGAGCCTCGCCGACGCGACGGGCCTGGCGCCGGACGAGTTCGTGCGATTGCAGAAGACGATCGTGACGATGCGCAACAACCTCATCGATTGGGTGCATGCCGGGGAATGACGGTCCCTAGACCCGTCCCGTGAGCCCCCGCGCGGCCTCGCGCACAGGACCGATGTGCCGCTCGTCGTAGCGATGCGCCGGCATGGTCAGCGTGAGCGCCGCGGCCAGCCGACCGTCGGCATGGAACACCGGCGCCGAGATGCCTCCCAGTTCGGCCGAGCGGTCGCCGACCATCGCGCAGTAGCCCTGCGCGCGGATGGCGTCGTAGAGCTTGCGCTCCTTCGCGCCGCGCGGGCGCTCGGCCTCGGGTCCGAAGGCGATCAGGATGCGCGCACCTGAACCGCGATCGTTGGGCAGCAGGTCGCCGGCGCGCACGTGGTCGCGCACCACGTGCGGCGAGTCGACGCGGTACAGGCACAGCCGCGCCCAATGATCGCCCTGCGCCTGCCGCACGTGGTAAGCCGCGCTCTCTCCGGTGGCCGCGACCAGTTCGCGCAGCACCGGCGGCACGATGCGGTCGAGCGAGAGCGAGGCCGCGTACAGGCCGTGCAGCCGCGCGATCTCCATGCCCAGGGCATAGCGGCCGTCTTCCTGACGGCGGATCAGGCGCGCGTGCTCCAGCGAGGCGAGCAGGCGCAGCACGGTGCTCTTGTAGAGCTGCGTGCGCTCGGCGAACTGCGCCAGGCTCAGCGCCTCGTCGCCGGCCTGGAAGGATGACAGCAGGCTCAACGCGCGGTCGACCGCTGCGGCCCCACCGGGCGCGGCGTTGAGATCTGAGACCGATTCGGTATGGGCTTTGCGTGGCATGGGCTGGCTTGACAGTCGAGGGAGCAGTGCGTTCTAATTCTGTAAAACAGAATTTAGTTCTGTTAGATAGAACTGTCAAGTTCATGCATCCCCAAGACCCTTCCCAGGAGACAAGCCCGATGCCAAGCCCCGATGTGCTGATCAGCGAGGTCGGCCCGCGCGACGGCCTGCAGTCCGTCAAGGCCACGATGCCCACGGCGGACAAGCTGCGCTGGATCGACGCCCTCCACGCCGCCGGCGTGCGCGAGATCGAGGTCGCCTCTTTCGTCCCGGCCCGCCTCCTGCCGCAGATGGCCGATGCCGCCGAGGTGGTGCGCCATGCCGTCACGCTGCCCGGCCTCACCGTCATGGCGCTGGTGCCCAACCGCAAAGGCGCCGAGGCCGCGCTCGCCGCCGGCGTGCACAAGCTCACCATGCCGGTGTCGGCCAGCGTTGCCCACTCGCTGGCCAATGTGCGCAAGACGCGCGAGGAGATGGTCGAGGAGGTGCGCGCCATCGCGCAACTGCGCCGCGACATCGCGCCGCATGTCAAGCTCGAGGCCGGCATCTCCACCGCCTTCGGCTGCACGCTGCAGGGCGAGGTGCCGGAGGACGAGGTGATCCGCCTCGCCGTGCAGTGCGTGGCAGCGGGTGCCGACGAATCGGGCTTGTCCGACACCGTCGGCTACGCCAACCCGGCGCAGGTGCGGCGGCTCTTCAGGCGGCTGCGCGCCGAGCTGGGCGACAAGGCCGGCGCGGCCCACATGCACAACACGCGCGGCCTGGGCCTCGCCAACTGCCTCGCGGCCTACGAGGAGGGCGTGCGCACCTTCGATGCCTCGCTCGGCGGCCTGGGCGGCTGCCCCTATGCGCCCGGCGCCTCGGGCAACGTGGTGACCGAGGACCTGGTCTTCATGTTCGAGGCCATGGGTGTCGCCACCGGCATCGACATCGACAAGCTCATCGCGGCCCGCGCGCCGCTCATCGCCGGCCTGCCGGGCGAACCGGTCTACGGCATGACGCCCGAGGCCGGACTGCCCAAGGGCTTCGTTCAAGGAACTGCACATGTCTGACAGCACGGAGAAGAAACTCCCCTACGCCGGCGTCCGCGTCGTCGAGTTCACCCACATGGTGATGGGCCCGACCTGCGGCATGCTCCTGGCCGACCTCGGCGCCGAGGTCATCAAGGTCGAGCCCATCGATGGCGATGCCACACGGCGCCTGCTGGGCTCCGGCGCGGGCTTCTTTCCCACCTTCAACCGCAACAAGAAGAGCATCGCGCTCGACCTCAAGCAGCCCGAGGGCGTGGAGGCCGCGCTGCGCCTGATCGCCGGCGCCGACATCGTGAGCGAGAACTTCAAGCCCGGCACCATGAAGAAACTGGGCCTGGACTACGAGAGCCTGAAGAAGCTCAACCCGCGCCTCATCTACGTGAGCCACAAGGGCTTTCTGCCCGGCCCCTACGACCACCGCACCGCGCTCGACGAGGTGGTGCAGATGATGGGCGGCCTGGCCTACATGACCGGCCGCATCGGCGACCCGCTGCGCGCCGGCACCAGCGTCAACGACATCATGGGCGGCATGTTCGGCGCCATCGGCGCGATGGCGGCGCTGCGCCAGCGCGAGCAGACCGGCGAAGGCTGCGAAGTGCAGTCGGCGCTGTTCGAGAACAACATCTTCCTCGTTGCGCAGCACATGATGCAGTTCGCGGCCACGGGGAAGGCGGCCGATCCGATGCCCAGCCGCATCTCCGCCTGGGCGGTGTACGACGTCTTCACCGTCAAGGACGGCGAGCAGATCTTCCTGGCCGCGGTCAGCGACAAGCAGTGGATCATCTTCTGCAAGGCCTTCGGCCTCGAGGACATGCTGGCCGACCCGCGCCTGAAGACCAACAACGACCGCGTGCTCGCGCGCGACTGGATGATGCCCGTGCTGCGCTCGCACCTCGCCGGCTACAGCGCGGCCGAGCTCAGCGCCGTGTTCGAGAAGAATGAGCTGCCCTTCGCACCCATCGCCAAGCCGCACGAACTCTTCGACGACCCGCACCTGAACGCCACCGGCGGCCTGGCGCCGGTGCGCATGAACGACGGCAGCGAATCCAAGGTGCCGCTGATGCCCTTCACTTTGGGCGGCGAGCGGCCGGGCATCCGGCTGCAGCCGCCGCTGCTGGGCGAGCACACCGGCGAACTGCTGCGCGAGGTCGGCTACAGCGAGGCGGAGATCGCCGCGCTCAGGCAACACAACGTCACTTCCGGAGACTGACCCATGAGGACATCGATTCGCGCGACGCTGGGCGCCGCGGCGGCGGCCTGCGCGCTTGCCGCTATCACGCCAACCCAGGCGGCCGACTGGCCCGACAAGCCCGTGCGCCTGGTGGTGCCCTACGCACCTGGCGGCACCACCGACTACGCGGCGCGCCAGATTGCACAGAAGCTCACGGAGCAGTCCGGCAAGTCCTTCTACGTCGAGAACAAGGCCGGTGCCAGCGGCACCATCGGCTCCGACCTGGTGGCGAAGTCCGCGCCGGACGGCGGCACCCTCCTCGTCAACGACACCACCTACGCGATGCTGCCGCACCTGTTCAAGAAGCTGCCATGGGACCACGCGGGCGGCCTGGTGCCGGTGACCACCATCGTCGACGCGCCGCTGGTGCTGGTGGTCGGCGCGGCCTCGCCCTACAAGACGGTGCAGGACCTGGTCGAGGCCGCGCGCAAGAGTCCCGACAAGCTCACCTTCGGTTCCGGCGGCGTGGGCAGCTCCACGCACCTCGGCGGTGAGCTGTTCAAGCAGCATGGCAAGCTCGCCCTCACGCACGTGCCCTACAAGGGGGCGGGTGAGGCGATGCTGGGCGTGGTCTCGGGTCAGGTCGATGTGCTGGTGACCGCCGCGCCCACCGCGATCCCGCAGGTCAAGGGCGGCAAGGTGCGCGCGCTGCTGGTCACTTCGCCCAAGCGGCTCGACGCGCTGCCCGAGGTGCCGACCAGCGCCGAGGCCGGCATGAAAGCCTTCGACGCCACCAACTGGTTCGGCATCGCTGCGCCCAAGGGCACGCCGCAGGCGGTCGTCGACAAGCTCCAGGCCGAGGTGAAGAAGGCACTGGCCTCGCCGGAGGTGGTCAAGCGCTTCGCCGAGCAGGGCGCGTCGCCCGGGGGCATGGCGACGGCAGAGTTCCAGAACTACGTCAAGCGCCAGACCCAGGACTGGGGTGCGGTCATCAAGGCGGCCGGCGTGCAGCCCGAGTGAGGGGCGCGCGATGTGGAACCTGAGCTTCACTCCCCCCGAGCTCATCGAGGCCCGGGTGCTGACGCGGCTGCCCGAGGCCTTTCGCGAAGCACGCCGCACCGACTGGGTCGATGCCAACAAGCCGGGCCACGTAATGGACAGCTTCCTCGAAGGGCCGGCCTTCGACCGCGCCGGCAACCTCTACGTGACCGACATTCCCCATGGCCGCATCTTCCGCGTCACGCCGGCGCTCGAATGGGAACTGGTCGTGCAGTACGAGGGCTGGCCCAACGGCCTGGCGATCCATGCGGACGGGAGCCTCCGGATCGCCGACTACCGGCGCGGCATCCTGAAGCTCGATGCGGCGAGCGGGGACATCACGCCGGTGCTCGCGCATCGAAACAGCGAGTCATTCAAGGGCGTGAACGACTTGAGCTTCGACGCCGAAGGCCGGCTCTATTTCACCGACCAGGGCCAGACCGGCCTGCACGATCCCACAGGCCGCGTCTACCGCCTCGGCACCGATGACAAGCTGGACCGGCTGCTCGCCAACGCACCCAGCCCAAACGGCATCGCGGTCAGTGAAGACGGGCGAGTGCTCTTCCTCGCCGTCACGCGCGGCAACCAGGTGTGGCGCGCGCCACTGCTGCCTGACGGCAGCATTTCGAAGATGGGCGCCTTCCAGACCTTCTTCGGCATCAGCGGGCCCGATGGCCTGGCCCTCGCGGCCGACGGCAGCCTCGTGGTGGCCCATGCCAGCCTGGGCGGCGCTTTCGTGCTGAATGCGCGCGGCGAAGTCACGCACTTCGTGCGCAGCCCCGCGGGTCAGACGGTCACCAACCTCGCGTTCCGGCCCGGCACGCGCGAGCTGGTGATGACCGAATCGGCCACGGGCAGCGTGCTGACGGCCCAGCTGCCGATGGCGGGCGCGCCGCTGTTCTCGCATTGGCCTTGATCAGGCCAGGTCCTCGTGCAGGCAGAGGATGTTGCCTTCCGGATCTTCGAACCACGCGGCCTTCTCCGAGCCCAGCACGCAGACGTGCTGGACCGTTTTCAGCCCCGGCAGGTCGTAGTCCGCGAAGCGAACGCCACGCTGCTCGAGCGCCGCGACCGCTTCTTCGATGCGCTCCACCTTGAAGCTGAGCGCCGTGTGTTCGGCCTTGGTGCCCTCCGGCTTGGGAAACAGGGCCAGTTCGGTGCCGCCGCAGCGGTAGACGAACTTGCCGTCCGGCTTGGCTCCGACGGGTTCGAGGCCGAGCCCCTCCTCATAGAACCGGCGCGCACGGGCGAGGTCTTTCACGGGCAGCATGCAGACGACGCTGCTGGCGGCGAGTGGGGTCATGGCGCGCTCCTTTTGGCCTGGGTCCGCCGGTTGTAGGCCTTCGGCGCGCGCTTGACCATCCGAAGGAACACGCAGGCCGGCCGCGCAACGGCCCGCCCCTGCCGTCGGCTCGACCGAATGCCTTTGGAACGTTCTTCAGGTAAAGAGCAAGGGCCTGCCCAGCGTGACGGCGAGTCCGGCCAGCGCACAGGCGCCGAGCAGCGGCATCACGCCGATCTTGAAGCGGAACAGGGCGAGGGTTGCCGCCATCACGATGACAGCTGACACGAGGTCGAAGCGGCCGCCGAAGCCTTGCGGCCACAGCACGTGGTACGCGAAGAACAGCGCCAGGTTCAGGATCACGCCCACCACCGCCGCGGTGATCGCCGACAGCGGCGCGGTGAAGCCCAGCTTGCCGTGCGTCGCCTCGACCAGTGGACCGCCGGCCAGGATGAAGACGAAGGAGGGCAGGAAGGTGAAGAAGGTGACCACCGTTGCAGCCAGCGCGCCGCCGAGAAAAAGGGCCTCGGGCCCAAGCACCTGCCGCAGCCACCCGCCCACGAAGCCCACGAAGGCCACGACCATGATCAGCGGCCCCGGCGTCGTCTCGCCCAGCGCCAGGCCATCGATCATCTGCGCGCCCGACAGCCAGTGGTGCTGCTCGACCGCGCCCTGGTAGACATAGGGGAGCACCGCGTAGGCGCCGCCGAAGGTCAGGAGCGCCGCCTTGGTGAAGAACCAGCCCATCTGCGTCAGCGTTCCCTGCAGGCCCTGCGTCGCGACGAGTGCGCCCATGGCCACCGCCCACATCCCGACTCCGACGGCCAGCAGCCTCGCCAGGCGGCCGCGCGAGAAGCGCGCGTGAGGCGGTGTCGGTGTGTCGTCGTCGATCAGCGCCGGCCCATAGCTGTGCTGGGCGCCACCATGGCCGCCGCCGAGCGCGAACACCGCCGGTGCACGGCGCGCGCCGAAATGGCCGATCAGGCCGGCCGCGACAACGATCGCAGGAAAAGGCGTGTCGAAGGCGAAGATGGCCACGAATGCCGCCGCGGCAATGCCCCACATCCAGCGGTTGCGCAGTGCCCGCGTGCCGATGCGGTGCGCCGCGTGCAGCACCAGCGCCGTGACGGCCGGCTTGATGCCGTAGAAGAGGCCGGCCACCACCGGCACGTCGCCGAAGCGCAGGTAGATCCACGACAGCGCGATCAGGATGAACAGCGAGGGCAGCACGAACAGCGCGCCGGCGACGATGCCCCCCCAGGCCCGGTGCATCAGCCAGCCGATGTAGGTGGCCAGCTGCTGGGCTTCTGGGCCGGGCAGCAGCATGCAGTAGTTCAGCGCGTGGAGGAAGCGCTTCTCGCTGATCCATCGGCGGCGCTCGACCAGCTCGGTGTGCATGATCGCGATCTGCCCTGCCGGCCCGCCGAAGCTGATGAAGCCGAGCTTGAGCCAGAAGCGGAAGGCTTCGGCGAAGGTGACGCGGGCGCGTGGGGCGATCGCTTCGTCCACCTTGGCAGGAGCGGCGCTCACGAGGCGTGCCCCGCCAGGGGCGTTTCTGCCTCGCCCGGACCGGGGCGGTAATTCATCCGTGGGGGGCATCGACGTCTCATGGCTCTCCGATTTCAGGGTGGGTCAGGGCACGCATCATGAATCGCGGCCCTCTTCGCCGTGTCACGTCATCTTCCGCCGTGATGGAACCAAAGCGAAAGTTCCGTTACTCAGCGGCATAACCATTCCCCAGAGGAGCGACACCAAGATGACGGCTCTATTAGGTCACAGCCTCGATTTGTATCTTGCCTCGATACAGCAGGCGCCAACGTGCGTCAGCGTCGATGGCAGCCTCGTGTTCGAGGCGGAAGGGCGCCTGCAGGTCCACGCCGCCATGCTGCCGGACGGCCGGGTCGAACTGTTCGCCGGCGCAGGCTATGTGCGCGCCGAGCTACTCCAGGCCATCGTGGAAGCCGACGAGGATCGCGACTTCGACGAAGACGAGCCGCGCCACGAGCAGGACATCCTGGCACGCTGGACGGGCGAGGGTGCGCACTGGGCTGTCGATGTCCATCGACAGACGGGCTTGCTGACCTTGTCCATGATCGTCCCCGCCATCCCCCCCGATCCGGGCGAATGGGCCGGGGTGATGGATGCATTCAGACGAACCGGCGAGTCGTGGACCGTCCGTCTCCGTCCCGAGCCACCCGATCCGTTGCCGAACTCCGGCGTCGGGCTGGCGGAGATCGGCTCGGGCGCATTCCTGCGCTGCTGAGCGCAGCAGAAGCCCGCTTGCTTCGCAAGCGCTGCACATTTCCAACTTACTTCAGACGGGCAAATACCGTGAGACCTATCTCTATGCTATTTGGGAAGAGGCAAAGCGTTGTCTCGACCGAGCGGACCGAGCCCCCAACACCCGAGACAAACCGGTGGACAGTCGATCGGCTGGATAGAGGCGGAACGCGCGTGACCAAGCCACTGCCGCCTCTGGCGAAAGAGGATTGCTGCGAGCAATGGAAAGACGTTAAGCCCCTTCTCGAGGGCCTGATGATCGTCAAGGAAGGCCGGGCCGTCGCGCCTTCGATGCTCGGCAAGCAGGCCATAGGCAACATTGCCAAGGCCATCGTAATCCTGGTGGACGCGGATCGCCTTATGGCGGCCTGCACGCTCATTCGCGTGTGCGAGCCGTCGGTGCGGCTCGAGCTGCTGAGGCTGTGTGGAAGCGAGCGCGTCGAGCGTTTGAGGAGCAGCAAGGTTCGGAAAGTCCGCAATTCCATGAACAGGGCGCTGGACGCCGCCGCCCACGATGCGTTGACTAACAAGCGATTTCACGAGTTTTTCGGCCTGTTGCCGTCGTGCTCGTCAGCGACAAGGAAGAGCGTGGCGGCGTTTTTTCCACAGCTCACCGTGGAGTTGCTCAACCAGCTGGAAGACGACGAGCTCGTCGAGGCCGTGCGCCTGACGCTGGAACGCGGTCGGGAGCTGGGCACGGCCAAATGCCTCGTGGAAATCCACATGCTCCTGTCGGTCGCCGTCGAACTCAAGACCACCGAACCGCAAGCCCCTAATCTTTCCCGGGCAGTGACGATGATCTCCATGACCTGTTCCGCCCTGGACGAGTTGCCCCTTGGCGCGGACGAGCGTGAACTCGCGGAATACGCCGCGAAGCTGAGCGACATGACTCAGCTCCCGGAGCTGACGCGCGACTTGGTCGACGGCTGCCCGGCCACCGTGCGAAGCGAAGTCCTGTGCGTTGCAGTGGAGCAGGCGGCGGCCGAGCAGGACTCTCGCGTGTGCGCGAACCGCCTGCTTGGGCTTGCAGAGTTGAGCGACGAGATCGACGAAAGCGACGGCATCGCGCTGAGGTCTCACCTCATGTTGGTGGGGGGTTGGCTCGTTGTGCGGTTGAGCGATCAGCTTTATGAGGCTCACACAAGCAGCCTGCAGTCGATACTGATGGAGCGAGACGCGACCGCGAAACGCCGCTTTTCGATTTTGACGAAGAGCAAGACCAGTCAGGCCATCGGAAAGCTTGCAAACGCGCTGATCGACTTGGCCGATCGCTTTCGGAGTGCTGTCGAAACCGGGGACTTGTACGCGGCCGCCCTCGCCATCCGTGAATGCCCGTACCCGGAGTTATGCAACACGGCACGAAGGAGACTTGCCGAGGCCGTGCGCGAAAAGCTTGCAGCGGCCGGAGACAAGCGGGATGTGGTGGCGCTGCGGATGGCTGTGGTGCTCGTTGCGACCGGCGACGCGGAGTGCTCGCGGCTGGCCGCCACGATTCTTTCAATCGTCTTCCGGAGGGTGGAACACCAGCGATTTGCGGTCCAGCAGATGATGGGAGGAGTCGCACGTGAACAGGGTGACATCGACGACATCGTGGTGCGCATGGTCGACGCGTTGTGCCGGCTTTGCAGTGACGAGCATTCCCTGGAGCTTGACGTCATTCTGATGATGGATCAGGGTCGAAGGTTGGCCGCGCAGATCGTGGTGGACTGCCTTCGCCTGGGTAAATCGAACAATCCCACGCTCATCTCGTTGTTCAACGAACTCGCACATCGCGTCGATCTGGGTGTCGCTTTGCCGGCGATCACAGTACGGTTTGAGGATGGTGGAAAAGGTCCTATCGAGGAAGTCTTGGAGGAGGCGCCGTTGGCCACTTTCAAACAGATAGCAACTTGGAGAAACTATACCGACCTCTCTGATTACCAGATCCAGCACGTTCATCCGTGGGCCCGTGGATGGAGGCTCATGTGGGTCATGCTTGACATGAACACCGCGTTCTCGGGCGATCCCATGCTTCTGATGGGACTGAAAGCAATCGATGCTGCCGCTGCAGACGGCCTGCGCGGCGGGGCGGATGAACTGCTGCATCGATTGAAGTACCCCTGGGCTCAGCGGGCCCTGGACGCCATGCTGGAATCTCAAGTGAATGGCACACCGTTGCTGTCGGATCAAGCCTTGCACAATGTCCTGCGAGCCATGCTGAGCGACGAGCAACTGGGAAGCGACACGTTCGAGTGGATAGAAAATCTTGATCCGACCAGAAGCGTGAAGTTGTTCGCAGCAGCGGCGCATGCACTCATCAGCCTTGCGGGCGATTCTTCTCCATGCAGGTTCTATCCAGACCGTCTTGCCAATCATGCCGTAGGCGCAATGGTGCGCAAGTTCAACGTGCATCTACGCCTCCTGCATGTGCGCGAGGCCGTTGAAGCAAAGATGGGCAAGAGTGCGTGGCGTGAAATCTCCTCGAAGTTTCCCCCGGGCCGTCGAACCGGGATGGGACTGGGCCCTGGCTAGGACCAATAGGCGGATCGCCCGTTGGGCATCACCTCCGCCGCATGCCTGCGCTGCTGAACGCAGCACCGCCTTCCCGATCCCACCGCCACGCCCCACAATGCGCCGATGCTCGACCCCTCGGCCCTGAAGACCATCCGTCCTTTCATCGCCACGCCAAGCTACGGCGGCGCGCTGAGCTCGATCTACGTCCGCAGCCTGCTCGGACTGGTGAACCTGGCCTGGACCCACGGCTTCGCGATGCAGACGCGCTTTCTCGACGGCGACAGCCTGATCCCGCGCGCGCGCAACCGGCTGGCGGCCGAATTCATGGCCGATGCGCGCTGGACCCATCTGTTCTGGATCGATGCCGACATCGGCTTCGAGCCCGAGGCCGCACTGCGCCTGCTGCTGGCGGGGCGCGAGGTGGTGGCCGGGGTCTATCCGGTGAAGAGCGAGGGCTGGCCGGCCGAAGGGCTGCACGCGCCGCTGCCGGCCGGTACCACGCGCGAGCAGTTCGAGGCGGCCCATGCGCGCTTTCCGACCAATGCCTTGCAAGCGCCGGGCGCGGTGGACGAAGACGGCTTCCTCGAAGTGCTGGACGCACCCACCGGCTTCATGCTCATTGCGCGCAGCGTGCTCGAGCGGATCGCGGCGGCGTGTCCCGAACTGCGCTACACGCCCGACGCGCATCCCGATGACCCGGCCTCGCGCACCTGGCCGCACTACCGCTTCTTCGATGTCATGGCCGAACCCGACAACGGGCGCTACCTGAGCGAGGACTACGCCTTCTGCCGGCGCTGGCAGGCGCTGGGCGGCAAGGTGTGCGCCGATGCGCGCTCGCGCCTGGCGCACCAGGGGCAACGCACCTACACCGGGGACTTCGGCCGCGCGCTGGCCCGGCGATGAGCTCGCGCGGAATCAGAAGTCCCCACACCCATTGCGCCGCTCCGTATCGATGCAGTTCGTGAGATTGGGCCGCGAGCGCACGCGCGACCATTCGCGCGCCAGCACGTCGCCGCCCTGCGCGGCGCGGTCGCCTTCCAGCGGTCCGGTCGCCAGGCAGATGGGCGCCGGCCCGATGTTGCGGTCATAGAGCCAGGTGCTCGGGTTGTCGCGCACCAGGTCGGGCTTGATCAGTTCCACCAGCCCGCCCACGGTGAGCACGCCCGGCACCACGGTGACCGCATAGCCCTCGGCCGAGCTGAAGCTGCCGTTGATCGGGTACGTGCCCCTCACGCTGAAGGACGTGGCCGGGCTGCTCAGCGTGCCCGCGAAGCCCGCCCCGGTGTCGCCGAGGATCAGGCCCGTGATGCTGTAGGTGAACAGCGGATTGGGAAAGCCGCCAGGCCGCGCCGCGCTGTTGACCAGCACGATTACCGCGGGCTGCTGCGCGTAGATGAAATGGTTGTCGGCGGCCGTCACCGTCACCGTGCACAGGCCCAGGTAGGCACAGTGGTAGAGGTTGGGCAGCAGGCCCGAGCCGAACAGCCCGCCGCGTGTTTCGCCGACCCAGGTGTCGGCCCACACGCGCCAGGGCGCGCCGGCGATGGTGTAGGCGCCCAGGTTCTGGAAGCGCGCAGCCGCCACCAGGTCGGTGCTGGTGGTGCTCGTGACGTTGGTGCCGAGCGAGAGGTCGCCGCTCAGCGTGCGCACCAGCACCCGGTCGGCGCTCACGGTCGTGCCGGACACCGTCTGCGCCAGGTTGGTGGCGGCATTGAAGCTGGTGACCGCGGGCGTGCTCAGCGCCAGTGCATCGGCGTCGGTGTATTCGAAGCGCCCGGCCGCGCTGCCGCCGACCACGGCGACGTTGTTGCCCGGCTGGGTGAGCAGCACATTGCCGCCGCTGGAGCGCGCCAGCAGCGCGCCGGCCGTGATGGCCGTGCCCGCGGCCTGCGTGATGTCGCCCGCGCTCAGCAGGCCCAGCTGCGGCGTGGACACCGGAGCGGCGAGGCGGATGTTGCCGCCTGCGCCGTTGTGCAGCGTGAGCGCCGAGGCCAGCGCCAAGGGCCCCACCACGGTGATGTCGGCCGCGTGCGTGTCGCTGCCGGCCACCAACGTCGGCGTGGTGATCAGTCCGAGCTCGGCGGCCGAGACCGCGAAGCCGGTGTTGACGGTGCTGCCGATGGCGATCGGCAGGTCGGTGCGGTCCAGCGCGTTGCCCGCGAGGTCGACGCCGCCCGGCCGCAGGTCGATCGCATTGCCGGCGTGCACCGTGTCGCCGATGACCAGCGCATCGGTGCTGCCGTCGTTGACTGCGCGCAGCACCACGTTGCGGCTGCCGTCGATCTGCCCGCCCGGCCCCGAGGTGGTCGACGCCGGGGGCGCGATGTTCACGCCGGCGCCGGTGCCGTCGTATTGCCCGGTCACGAAGATGTCGCCGCCGCCGGTGGTCTGCAGCAACGCGCCGTCCTGCAGCAACACGCCCGAGCCGGCCACCGGGCCGCCGGCCAGGCGGCGGCCGGTCACCGTGATGTTGCCGCTGACGGTGCGCAGCGTCTCGCTGTTGATCTCGACACCATGTCCCGGGGCTCCCGCGACGTTGTTGTTGAAAGTGCCGATGCCGGTCACGGAGATGTTGCCGCTGGTGGTGCTGAACGTGCCGACGCTCTGGAAGTTCTCGAGCCGCACGCCGCTGCCCGTGCTGTGGCTGCCGAAGATCGAGATGTCGCCGGTCGCGGTGCTGATGGTGCTGTTCTGGACGTAGACCGCGCCGACGCTGGTCTGGAAGGTATCGCCGAGAGTGCTGATGCCCCGCAACTGCACCGCGCCGCCCAGGCCCGCGTCGCTGCCGCCGGTGTACGCGCCGGGCACGCCGGGCGTCAGCTGCTGGTTGCCGGTGCGCGTGTCGATCAGCGCCGTCGTCAGGCAGATGCTGCACATGCCGTTGCTGGCATTCGCCCACGCGCCGTTCATGACGACGTTGCCGCCGTTGCTGTAGATCGCACCGCTGTAGCTGACCTGGCCGCCGCCCACTGCGGCGCCGGCGCCATTGACGTCGGCGTTGAAGATCACGTTCAGCGGATCGCCGACCGAGGCGATCACCGAGGCGGTATTGCCGCGCACGCTGCGGTGGGCATCCAGCTGCAGGGTGAGCGGGCCCTTGTTGCCCGTGTACTCGATCTGCACGTCGTCCATGAAGATGTCGCCGAGGAACGCCGATCCGGCGCCCGGGTCGCCGGTGGTGATGCGCACGCTGGTGCCGCCGTTGAGCGCCGCGTTGATGTCGCCGTCCTGGATGGTCGACGCGGCGACCGGCACGAAGGGATTGCCGGTCAGGCTGCCGTCGGCATCGCCGTTGACGATGGTCACATCGAAGGGATCGATCATCCACTGGCCGGCCGTCCCGTTCGGCGCCGAGGCATCGGTGCTCAGGCCCGCGAGGTCGATGCCGCCGTTGTTGTCGCCGGCGGGCACGGCATAGCCACCGGAGGTCTCGATGAAGCCGCCGTTGCCGCCGGCCGGCCCTCCCCGCGCCGTGATCGTGCCGTAGGCGCGCAGCGTGCGCTCTCCCAGCAGGCGGATGTCGCCGCCGTTGCCGGCGATCGTGGCGTCGGCGCCGATGCGGCTGCCGGCGGCAACCGCGATGGCGCCCGTCTGCGCGTTGCCGCCGACCGCCGTGGCATGCAGCCGGATGCGCCCGCCGCCGGCCGCGCCGCTCGCGTCGACGATGCCGCTGTCGTTCGGCAGCGGAACCACCGCGGCCGCCACCGGCGGCACGTAGGGCTGCAGCAGGATGGTGCGCCCGGTGACATCGATCGTGCCGCCCTGCAGTCCGGATTCGTTGCCCCTGGCCGAGAGCAGGCCGCCGTTGATGGTGACGCCGCCCGCCGAGCTGCCGCTGTCGAGCACGATCTCTCCGTTGCGCGAAGACAGCGTGTCGGCGCGCAGCACGCCTCGGTTGTTGACCACGCCCTGCCCCACCTCGCTGCCACCGGTGGTCATCAGCACCACGCGGCCGCCGTCGGCCTGCACCAGGCCGTTGTTGCTCACGCTGCCGAAGAGGCCCGGCGAGACCTTGAAGGTGGTGAGGCCGTCGCCCGCGAAATCGACCGTCACCGTGTCGGCCGACACCAGCGCGGCCGTGCCGCCCTGCGCCACCATGCTGCCGCTGTTGCCGGCGCTCCCGCCGATCAGCGCCACGGTGCCGCCGCCGACGGCGGTGATGCTGCCGCGGTTTTCCACCGTGCGCAGCACGTTGCCCTCTTGTTGGAACACCAGCCGCTCGCTGCCGCCCATGAAGTCCGCGTCGCTGGTGCCCATCTTGAGCGTGGAGGCAACCAGCCCGCCGACGTTGACCGCCGAGCCGCTCGCGAACAGCACGCCGTTGGGGTTGACCAGGAACACGCGGCCGTTGGCGGTCATCGAGCCGGCGATGGTGGAAAGGTCGTTGCCTGTCACGCGGTTGAGCAGCACGCTGCGCGGGCCCGCCTGCTGCGTGATGTTGACCGCGTTCCCCGGCCCGATCGAGAAGCCCTGCCAGTCGATGATGGCGCGCGCCGTGCCCTGCGTGATCGGCAGGATGGTGCCCGCGGCCGAGGGCACGCCGGCGGCCGTGACCGGCAGGTTGCCCGGCCCGCTGCCCACTGCCACGGTGCCGCCGCGCACGACGAAGTTGTTCCACGTCGGCAGCTGCGCCAGGGCGGGCGCAGCGACGCTCATGCAGGCCAGCGCCAGCGCCACCGGGCGCAAGGGGAAATGCGCAGGCCGTGTGCGCTCGGCTCGCCTCGGCTTCGGTTGGGAGTTCATGTCAGAAGGCCTTTTGTGCTTGCACGTAGAGGCGCGGATTGCGGCCGCCGCCGTCGGTCTGCGCCGGCCGGGTGCCGTCGCGCCAGGCGAGCGTCGCGTTGATGGAGAAGTTGCCGGGCCGCGACCATGAGACGCCGACGCCGTACCCGCGCAGGCTCAGCTTGTTCTCGCCGTCGAAGAGGGTGGGATCGCGCGTGAGCTTGCCGCGGGCCGCGTCGTAGAACACGAAGGGCGTCAACTCTTCGTTGTAGGACCAGCGCCATTCGACGGTGCCGATCCAGCCCTCGTCGGCCAGCACCTCGCCGGAAGGGTAGGCCCGCACCGCGCGCGCGCCGCCGAGCGCCAGCTTCTCCGAGGCATCGAGGTTCTTGTTGGCCCACTGGCCGCCCACCGAGAGAAACAGCGAGTGCCGCGGGATGATGGACTGCAGCCGCGAGAACAGGAAGCTCGCCTTGGTGAAGCCGCCGTCGGTGCGATGGCCGCCGATGCCCTGGTCGAAGGCCAGGGTCTGCGGATCGCGGATGTCGAGCTTGCCGTGGTAGAGCGTGCCGGAGCTCGCCCAGTAGCCGCCGCCCAGCAGCTCGTCGCGCCGCTCCCAGGACCAGCCCAGGCCGAGGCCGCGGATGCGCTTGTCGGAGGTGAAGTTCAACGCCCCGAACTCGTCCTCGAGTTTCTTGTGGTCGGCCGACAGGCGAAGGAACAGGTTCTGCTGGCGCTGGCGGATCAGCGGGTAGTTGAGCGAGACGTCGAACACATCGGCGCGGCCTCGCGCATCCAGGTCGGCGAACTGGCCGCCCAGCTCGTAGCGCACGCGCGCCAGGCCGATGCCGGCACGCAGGCCGCTCGCGCCGATGGGCGCCTCGTAGGAAGCGCGACCGAACCACAGGCCGTCGTCCGACACCATCGCGCGCAGATCGAGGTTGTCGCCGATGCCGGCCGGGCTGAGCCAGCGCGCCGTGCCGCCCACGCGATAGCGGCCCGACTCCTTGGTGCCGTGGTTGTCGGCCTCGGCGCTGAAGACCCAGCGCGGCCCGGCCGCGACCTCGACCGTGAGGTCGGTGGTGCCGGGCTGGGTGCCTTCCTGCAGGCCGGAGGAGACGCGAATGCCGGGCTGGTCCGACAGCAGCAGCATCGCGCGCTCGTAGCGCTGCCCGTGGATCGCCTCGCCGGACTGCACCGGCGCGAGGAAGGCGCGCACGCGTTCCTCGCTGATGGGCGCATCGGGGGCGACCACCACCTCGACCTTGCCGAGCCGGCCTTCGATCACGCTGATCTCGACCACCCCGCCCTGCACCGTCTGCACCGGCACGACGGCCTGCGCGAGGAAATAGCCGCGCTCGCGGTACTTGGCGGTGATGGCCTGCGCCAGCGACTCCAGGTCGGCCAGCGTGACGTCGCGGCCGATGTAGGGGCGCGTGATGGCTTGCAGCTCCTCGCTGCTGAGCGCCCGCGCGCCGTTGAGCCGCAGGTCGTTGAGCCGGAAGCTGGCCACCGGCGCGGGCGGCGCCGGCAGGCCCTGCGGCGCGGCGGGTGCCTGGGCCACGGGGCGGTCGCAGCTGCCGCACGGGTCCTTGGTGGGCGCGAGCGTGACGGGCGCATCGCCGGCCGCGTGGACACGCGAGGCGGCCAGCGCCAGCGCCACCACCACGAGCGACGAGGCGGCGAGTGCGACAGGGCGAATCTGCGAGGGCCTCGACCGTGCGTGTGGCCCCCTCATGCCGGGCTCCCCACCTTGAGCCGCCAGTTGCCGATCAGGTTGAACGGGGCCCAGAAGAAGGGATGCGACATGCGAGGTTCCTTCAATACGGCCAGCTGCCCGGCCTGCATGGCCTGCTGGATGTCCCTGCCCTTGGCCAGTTCACCGTAGAGCGTGCCCATCAGGATGGCGGTGGCGTCGTCCGAGACCGGCCACAACGAGGAGATCAGGCTGCCGGTGCCCGCGGAGAGAAAGGAGCGTGTGAAGCCCAGCACCTCGTCGCCCTGCGTGACGCGGCCCAGGCCCGACTCGCAGGCCGAGAGCGTGACCAGCGCGCTGCCCTGCATCGGCAGGCCCAGGATCTCGTGCGCCTCCAGGAAGTTCTGCTTGCCGTCCTCGTTGGCCAGCAGGATGCGCGAATACAGCGGATCGACCTGGTCGGCCTCGGCATGGGCGGCCACGTGCATCAGCGGCGCGCGCGCGGCGACGTCGCGGAACTGCGTCTTGGTCGCGGCAGCGCCCATGTAGACGCTGTTGCGCGGGAACAGCCGGGCCAGCTGCTTGACCTCGGTCTCGGCACCCGGCAGGTCGTACTTGTCCTCGATGCGGGGATTGCCGAAGGCAGTGAGCACCGCCTCGGCACGCGGCGAGCGCTGCGCCAGCTGGATCGCAATGCTCATCGAGGGCGCGACGGAGACCGGATGCGTCTCGATCAGGTAGCGGCCGTCGATGCGCAGCGCCTGGAAGGGCAGGTAGTGCAAGGGGCCATGCGGCACGATCACCAGGCGCTCGCCGGCCTTCAGGCCCAGCGGGCCGATCAGCGCGGCGCCCAGCTTGTCGGCATTGCCGATGGCGGCGCGCCGCCCGCGCACCACCGAGTTGCGGAAGGTCTCGACCAGCTCGATGAGGTCGTCGCGCTTGATCGCGATGCTCTTGGCCTCGATGCCGGCCGGGCTCACCACCCAGGCCTGCAGGCGGTCGGGCAGCGCATGGAACTGCAGCACGCGTTCGTCCGGCGCCAGCGTGCGCTGCAGCGTCGCCAGGTCCACCACCGCGGCGGCCTCGCTGTTCAGCCGCGCCCGGCCGCGCACCGCGTCGAGCAGCGCGCGCGAACGGCTGCGCTCGCTGAGCTCGAAGGCCTGGCGTGAATCGCCCACATCGCTGTAGAGCCCCACCCCGCGCTCGAACACCGACTGCAGGTCGGAGAACAGGCCCATCTTGAATTCCTCGCTGCGGAACTTCGCGCGCACCGCATCGACGCTGCCGAGCGCGCGGCCCACCGCATCGGCCGCCGCCTGCTTCTGCCCGAGCGCGAGCTCGCTGCGCGCCACGCCGTCCCAGGCCCAGAGCCGGTAGTAGCCGCTGTCGGTGCCGACGGCGCGCGTGGTCAGCTGCATGTAGAGATCGCGCGCCTCGGCCGGCTTGTTCTCGGCCAGCAGCAGCCGCGCGCGGGTGCGCTCCAGCTGCGCGGCAAGCGGCGCCTCGCGCGGCGTCGGCAGCGTGCCGAGCAGCTGCCGCGCGCGCGAGGTATCGCCCGATTCGATCAAGGCATTGACCAGCGAGGACTGCACCAGCGGCGCGTAGCGCTCCGAGCTGTTGGCCAGCGCGGTCTCGTAGGTGGCGACCGCGCCGGCGTAGTCGCCGCGCCGCGTCTGCACGTCGCCGATGACCTTGTTCGCCGGCCCGACGACCAGCTTGGGGTCGCGCGCTTCGTGCTTGAGCGCCTCGCGCGCGAATTCCTCGGCCTTCTCCAGCTGGCCGGAGTAGCTGTAGACGATGGCGAGGTCGCGGTTCGCCATCGCGAGCAGGTTGGGATCGCGCGTGGTGTTGGCCAGGTGCAACGCTTTGCTCGCCGCCCGCACGCTCTGGCGGAACTCGCCCGCCTCGGCCAGCGCCACGGCCTGGCTGCAGTACTGGTAGCCCGAGAGCTTGGGACTGTCCTGCCCGTAGAGCACGGCGCCGTCGTTGCTGAGCGCGAGCAGCGTGTCGGTGTCGGCAAGCCGCGCCTGTTCTTGCTTGCTGGCCGCGGCCTCGGCATCGGGCGCTTGTGCCAGCGCCCAAGGGCCACCGAGCAGCGCCGCGATTCCGAGAGCGCCTGCGCCGATCCACCTGCGCGCAAGGTGCGCCCGTCCGAACCCCGAAAGACTTTGCATTCGACCCCCGCGCGCGGTCGTCGCGGCCCGCGCTCGCGTGCCGCCGACGCGCGAAGTGCGCGCCCCTCAGACCTCGTCGGGGGCGAGTCTAGGAGGGGGGTGGGGGGCAGGCTATTCGCAATACGGTCTAGCGCGAAGGGAGTAGGGGCTATGCCTGCGGGCGGCACCGCCCTACAGGCGGCGTCAGGCGAGGCTGACGTGGCGGGCGGCCCGAGCCTCAATCATGAAGGCACCAGCAAGCGTTCCCGCGTCGGGGACCGCTGATTCCAAGGAGTACTTTCATGGCAGTGGATAACGAAGTCCTGGCCGCCGAAGAGGTGGCCGACATCCTGAATGACCTGCTCGAGAACGCGCGCGACGGCGAATACGGCTTTCGCACCTGCGCCGAGGAGGTGAAGTCGGCCGAGATGAAGCGCTTGTTCAGCGACCGTGCTGCCTCCTGCGCGCAGGCGGCGAGCGAGCTCTCGCAGATGATCCTGGCCCAGGGCGGCAAGCCGGCCGAGGGCGGCACCGCCGCCGGCGCGATGCATCGCGGCTGGGTGCATGTGAAGGGGATGGTGGGCGCCAACAGCGATCTCTCGATGCTCGAGGAATGCGAGCGCGGCGAGGACGCGGCCCTGGCGCGCTACCGCAAGGCCCTGAAGTACAACCTGCCGGCCGATGTGCGCGGCGTGGTCGAGCGGCAGGCCGAGGGCGCGCAACGCAACCATGACCAGGTGAAGATGCTGCGCGACCAGGCGCGCGCCCGCAGCTGAGCAAGGAGGAGGCCGCGCAGGCCGGGCGGCCTCCTCAAGATGAAGGACCCAGGCGGCAAATTAGACCAATGGCCAGTTCCGCACGGCCCGCCTGCTCGCCAGAATCGCCCCAGCGAACTCTGGGAGAACAGCGATGCAACCTGCCGTCGAAATCACGAAACGCGGCGAGCGAAACTTCAACTCGTACATCGGCATCGGCGACGGCACCCGTCGCTACGCGCGCGAAGGGCTGCCCACGGTGGCCCAGTGCCTGCAGGATGCAGCGGCCGCCCTGGGCCGCGAATTCAGCTATGCCACCGTCAGCTTCGACAACATCGTGATCGGCAGCTACCCGGTTGCGGTCATGGAACACCGCGCAGTCGAGGTGGCCGACGAACTGCTGGTGAAGCTGTCGAACCGGCGCGTGCGCTACGTTGCCTGAGCGCCCCCCGGGCTCGGCCGGGGCGGCAATGCAGGGCCATTCGGCGCAGGCCAGGCCCTCGCGCATGAAGACCGCGGCGCTCAGCCGCAGCCCACGATCCTGAACTCGACTCGGCGGTCCAGCGCGTCGACCGCGTCGTCGGTGCCGCTGCCGATGATGTTCTCGCGAAAGCCCTTGCCGCTGGTCTTGGTGCGATCGCTCAGTTCCATGGCTTCGCCGATGAGCCGCTGCCGGATGTAGCGCGCCCGTTGCACCGACAGGGTGTCGTTGAAGGCCGCCGAGCCGGTGCGGCTGGTGTGGCCGACGATGTCCATGCAGACATTGGCACCGGCGCTGGCCTTGGCGATCTCGCGCAACCACATCGGGTAGGGGCCGCTGATCTTGGCGTCGGACCAGAAGACGGTGCCGCCCGGGTTGAACAGGAACTTCACGCCCAGCTGCTGCTGGGCGATGCCGTAGGCGACGATCTTGCCGAAGGCCTGCTCGGCCTCGGCCGTGCGGCCCAGCTTGGCCGAGCTCAGGTAGATGCCGTTGAGCACGCGCAGCTGGGCGTCGCTGGCCGTGCCGCCGGCGGCGCTGTTGTACTGCGTCAGTGCGTCCTGGTAGCGCTCGGCGTTGTAGTGCGTGGTGGCGTCCTTGATCGTCGGTGCCACTGCGATGCGCTCCAGGTAGTACGGGTCGGCCCGCTGGCCCGCCGGCGTGGCGGTGGTGCGCACGTAGCTTTCGATGATCGGGTCCTTGATGGGCACGGGCGTGTCCTGGTAGTAGGGCAGCGGCGTGTGGTCCAGGCCGTCGTCGCGCGCCACCACCGAGGACTGGGCCACCACCATGCCGCTGGCCAGCTCGGTCAACGCCAGGTCGATGCGCAGCGGGCTGCGCGCCTGCTCGACCGACAGCCGCGTCATGGTGCCGGTGAGCAGGTAGCGGGCCTTGGCCAGGTTCGCGCGCTGGAAAGGCAGGATCTCCATCGACTCGTGCTTCGAGCCGATGCGCTCGCTGACCCGCTCCTGCAGCTGCTGCGTGGCGACGGTCTGCTGGGCGCTGCGGGCGTCGATCATCGGGTCGAGCACCACGCCGCGCTTGGCGCTCATCCGCGCGATCAGGGCCGGCTGCTTCGGCGTCTGCATGACCAGCCCGTCGGTGGCCTGGGCGACGGCCTGGTCGAAGGGCAGCTCGGCCTTGGAGGGCGGCGGCGGCGCGGGGGTCGCGCAGCCGGCGAGGCCAGCCACGAGCAGCAGGACGCCGGACAGGGACAGGGCTCCGCGGCAGCGGGTGAAGGTCGTCATCGTCATTCGCATCCCTTTTTCAGAACGGCCGCCTCCCCGGCGCCCAGAGGTTCGAGCGAGGCGCGCAGCAGCAGCTCGCTGCAGTGGCCGGCACGGGCCGGCGCGGCCGCGGCCACCACGCTGGGCGGTGGCTCGGCCGCCGGCGTGCGCGTCTCGCGCCGGGCCGGGCGCGCCGGCTCCGCTTGTGGGCGCGACGCCTGGACGGGAGCGCGCGACGCCTTCGCGGGCAAGGTGTCGACGCGCAGCGGTGTAGGTGCGACGGCCGGCTGCGCAGCGCGGCCACGCGATGGCAAGGCCTCGGCGATCGCTGCGGGCTCCGGTGCATCCAGCGGCGCCGATGGCACGGCGACGACGCGCAGGGGCTGCACCTGGGCCGGCGCAGGTTCCGCTGTCGCCGGTGGGATCGCTGCCACCCGCACGGCAGGCACCCGGGGCGCCGCAGCTGCAGCCGCAGTCGCAGCCGCAGCCGCAGTCGCAGTCGCAGCCGCAGCCGCAGCCGCAGCCGCAGCCGCAGCCGCAGCCGCAGCCGCAGCCGCGGGTGCCGGCGCTGCAGCGGGCGCCGCAGGCAAGGTGGCCAGCACGGCCATCGGCGGCTCTGTCCGGGTCGGATCGCCGATGCGGTAGTGCCCGGCGGTCACCAAGCCGACCAGCACGGCCGCTGTCGCCGCCAGCGCCGAGAGCTTGAAGCGGTTGCGGCGAACCGGCGCCGGCGTCGGGCGCGGGCGCGGCGGCATCGCCGCAAAGAGCTGGACTCTGGGCACCGCCGGCCGGGCGATCGCAGGCACGAAACTCCGGGCCGCGGCGTACAGTGCAGGCGCCTTCGCTGCCTCCACCGCCGGCGGCTCGCTGGGCGCGCAGGCCGCGGCATCGCCGCCCGTCTCGCACGCCGGGGCATCGGCGCCCATCCGGGCCGCGAACTCGGCCGCGCTCTGCGGGCGGTCCTGCGGAAGCACCGACAGCGCCGCGTCGATGACGGCCAGGAAGGGCTCGCCATAGCGGCCGTGCGCGAGTTCGCGCAGCGGCTGCAGGGGGTCGTCCGGCATGCGTTCCATCGATGAGATCGGCGGCTGCCCGGTGATCGCGGCATACACCACCGCCGCCAGCGCATACAGGTCGGTCCAGGGCCCCTGCCGCATCGAGGCGAGTTCGCCGTACTGTTCGATGGGCGTGAAGCCGGGCTTGAACACCACGGCCGACGACTGTCCGGCGCTGTCGATCACGCGCCGCGCGGCGCCGAAGTCCAGCAGCACGGGGCCGGTGTCGGTGAGCAGGATGTTGTCGGGCGCGACGTCGCGGTGGAAGCAGCTCAGCGCGTGCATTTTGCCGAGCGCGTCGAGCAGCGGGCGCAGCCACGCGCGCAGCTCGGCCTCCTCGGGGGGACGCCCCAGCTCGGCCAGCGCGTGTGCCAGCGTCGGGCCCTGGTAGTAGGGCATCGCCATGTAAGCCGTGCCGTTGTCCTCCCAGTGCTGCAGCACACGCACCAGCGAGGGGTGGTCGAAGCGAGCCAGGATGCGTGCTTCGTTGACGAAGGCGCGCAGCCCGATGCGGAAGCTGTCCTGGTGGCGCGGCGACTTGACGACCACCGCGGTGGAGGCGCTGGCGCGTGCGGCCAGCACGGCCGGCAGGTATTCCTTGATCGCGACATGGCGCTCCTGCGCGTGGTCCCAGGCCAGGTAGACGACGCCGAAGCCGCCTTCGCCGATCGGCCCGACGATTTCGTAGTCGTGCAGCCGCAGGCCTTCGGGCAGGGCGCGCGCGCCGTCGCGTTCGAACTCGGCCCAGTCGGCCTGCTGCGTGGGCCAGTCGCTGCTCACGGTCGCCGGGTCGGGCGCGACGGGCAGGGTGAGGGTGGCAAGGCTGTCCATGGCATTCAGGCCGCGCCGACCGGCCGCCCGCTCCGATTGCAAGCCCCGAGTCGCGTGATGTAGATCTGCTTGGCCATGGCGTCGGATCCCCTAGGTGAGCATTGACTCTACTGCTTGTTGCAAACGGAAGCATTCACCAGAAGGACTAGCCGAAAGGAGGCTCCGCAGCACCCACCCCTCGGCGCCAGGCCTGTGTAGCAGCGCATGACGGTAGCGCTATCGCCGTTCTAGAATCGCCCGGATGAAAGCCGAGGCTCCTCCCGCACGTCGCAGCCGCCGTGGCAGCGGCGCCGTCACGCTGCACGACGTGGCCAAGCTGGCCGGCGTCGCGCCCATCACGGCGTCGCGGGCGCTCAACACGCCGGCCCAGGTCTCGCCCGAAGTGCTCAGGAAGGTGACGGATGCCGTCGCCCGCACGGGCTACGTGCGCAACGTGATGGCCGGCGGCCTGGCCTCGACGCGCAGCCGGCTGGTGGCCGCGGTGGTGCCGACGATCGCGGGGCCGGTGTTCCTGCAGACCGTGCAGTCGCTCACCGAGGCACTGGCCGAGCAGGGCTACCAGCTGATGTTGGGCCAGAGCGGCTACACCGATTCGCGCGAGGACGCATTGCTCGAAGCCATCATCGGCCGCCGGCCCGACGGCATCGTGCTGACCGGCATCCTGCATTCGGTCGAAGGCCGGCGACGCCTGCTGGCTGCCGGCATTCCGGTGGTCGAGACCTGGGACCTCACGCCCACGCCGCTGGACATGCTGGTGGGCTTCTCGCATGCCGAGGTGGGACGCGCGGTGGTCGACTTCCTCCGCGCCAAGGGCCGGCGCCGGCTGGCAGTGGTGGCCGGGGATGACGAACGCTCGCGCCGGCGCCACCAGGCGTTCTGCGACACGGCGCGCACCGCCGGCCTGCCCGAGGTGCCGCTGATCTACGTCCCCGCGCCGACCACGCTGGGGAGCGGGCGCCGCGCGCTGGCCGAGCTGCTCGCCGGCACGCCAGGCATCGACGCAGTGTTCTGCAGCTCCGACCTGCTGGCCCTGGGCGTGATGACCGAGGCCCAGGCCCGCGGCATCGCGGTGCCGCAGCAGCTGGCCGTGGTCGGTTTCGGCGACCTGGAGTTCGCGGCCGACCTGCACCCGGCGCTGAGCACCGTGCGCATCGACAGTGCGGCCATCGGAAGGCAGGCGGCGCGCTTCATCGTGGAGCGCGCGGAGGGGCGCGAGGTGGCCGAGCGGGTGGTGGACATCGGCTTCTCGATCGTCGACCGGGCCAGCGCCTGACCCGTGAAAACCCTAGGTAAGAGGACTTGACGCCACGAACGGTAGCGCTACCATTCAAGCCATCTACGGTAGCGCTACCAGCCCAACCGCTCAAAGCAGCTGCGATCCACTTTTCACTTTTGGAGACAAGCCTCATGAAGAAACTGCTCGGCGCCCTGGCCATCGGCCTGACCGCCTGCCTCGCCCACGCCCAGGAATGGCCCCAGAAACCGGTGACGCTGGTCGTCCCCTTCCCGGCCGGCGGCTCGACCGACATGGTGGCGCGCGCCATCACCCCCAAGCTCACCGAGAAGCTCGGCCAGCCCTTCCTGGTGGACAACAAGGCCGGCGCCACCGGCACCATCGGCGCGACCCAGGTCAAGCGCGCCGCTGCGGACGGCTCCAGCTTCCTCGTCACCTCGCTCGGGCCGCTGGTGATCGCGCCGCACCTGATCAAGGGCCTGCAATACGACGCGCTGAAGGATTTCGACCTGATCACTGTGGCGGTGCAGGCGCCCAACGTGCTGGTGGTGCCCGCCGCCTCGGCGCACAAGACGGTGGCCGACGTGATCGCTTACGAGAAAAAGAACCCCGGCAAGATGACCTTCGCATCCTCTGGCAACGGCTCCAGCGACCACCTCACGGCCGAGCTGTTCTGGCAGCAGACCGGCACGACCGGCCTGCATGTGCCCTACAAGGGCGGCGCGCCGGCCATCACCGACCTGCTCGGCGGCCAGGTCGAAGCGTCCTTCCAGAACGTCAACGCGGTGATACCTCACATCAAGAGCGGCAAGCTCAAGGCGCTCGCGGTGACCGGTGAGAAGCGCTCGCCGGTGCTGCCCGACGTGCCCACCATGGCCGAGGCCGGCGTGAAGAACGTGGAGGTGTATTCGTGGCAGGCCATCGTCGCGCCCAAGGGCCTGCCGCCGGCCGTGCGCGCCAAGGCCAGCGAGGCGATGGTGGCGGCGCTCAACGAGCCGGCCGTCAAGCAGCAGTTCACCGCGATCGGCCTCGAGGTGGTCGGCAACACGCCGGCCCAGTTCGCAAGCTTTCAGAAACAAGAGTTTGATCGCTGGAAGAAAGTCATCGAGACCGGCAAGATCACCATCGATTGATCGAGGCCCCCATGTCCAACAACACCACCCCCGTCATCACCGAGCTGCGCGCCATCCCGGTCGCCGGCCGCGACAGCATGCTGCTCAACCTGAGCGGCGCCCATGGTCCCTTCTTCACCCGCAACCTGCTGGTGCTGACCGACAGTGCCGGCCGCACCGGCGTCGGCGAGGTGCCCGGCGGCGAGAAGATCCGCCAGACCCTGGAAGACGCGCGCGAACTGGTCGTTGGCCAGCCCATCGGCGCGCACCAGCGGGTGCTGCAGCAGGTGCAGAAGAAGTTCGCCGACCGCGACAGCGGCGGCCGCGGCCTGCAGACCTTCGACCTGCGCACCACCATCCACGCGGCGACGGCCATCGAGGCCGCGCTGCTCGACCTGCTGGGCCAGCACCTGGACGTGCCGGTGGCCGCGCTGCTCGGCGAAGGCCAGCAGCGCGAGGCGGTGGAGATGCTGGGCTACCTCTTCTACGTCGGCGACCGCGACAAGACCGACCTGCCCTACGCACGCGAGGCCGATGCCGCCGACGACTGGTCGCGCCTGCGCCACGAGAAGGCCATGACGCCCGAGGCCATCGTGCGCCTGGCCGAGGCGGCCAAGGCCCGCTACGGCTTCAACGACTTCAAGCTCAAGGGCGGCGTGCTGCGCGGGGACGAGGAAGTCGATGCCGTGGTCGCGCTGCACGAGCGCTTCCCCGAGGCGCGCGTCACGCTCGACCCGAACGGCGGCTGGCTCCTGAAGGATGCGATCCGCCTTGGCCAGCGCATGCGCGGCGTGGTCGCCTATGCCGAAGACCCCTGCGGCGCGGAAGAAGGCTTCTCGGGCCGCGAGGTGATGGCCGAGTTCCGCCGCGCCACCGGCCTGCCGACCGCGACCAACATGATCGCCACCGACTGGCGCCAGCTCAACCACGCGCTGTCGCTGCAGTCGGTCGACATCCCGCTGGCCGACCCGCATTTCTGGACCATGGCCGGCTCGGTGCGCGTGGCCCAGACCTGCCGCGACTGGGGCCTGACCTGGGGCTCGCATTCCAACAACCACTTCGATGTCTCGCTCGCCATGTTCACGCACGTGGGTGCCGCGGCACCGGGGCGCGTGACCGCCATCGACACGCACTGGATCTGGCAGGACGGCCAGCGCCTCACCAAGGAGCCGTTGAAGATCGAAGGCGGCCTGGTGCAGGTGCCGAAGAAGCCCGGGCTGGGCGTCGAGCTGGACATGGCCGAGGTCGAGAAGGCGCACCAGCTCTACAAGCAGCATGGCTTGGGTGCGCGCGACGACGCGGCCGCGATGCAATATCTGATCCCCGGCTGGACCTTCGATCCGAAGCGCCCCGCCTTCGTCCGCTGACCCACCCTCCTGAAGGAAAGCCCCATGAGAGAGAACCGCCTGCGCACGCTGTGGAAGTCTGGTGGGGCCGCCGTCAACGGCTGGCTGGCCATCCCCAACGGCTTCTCGGCCGAGACCATGGCCCACCAGGGCTGGGATTCGCTGACCATCGATCTCCAGCATGGCGTGGTCGACTACCAGGCCATGGTCGGCATGCTGCAGGCCATCTCCACCACCGACACGGTGCCGGTGGTGCGCGTGCCCTGGCTCGACCCGGCCGCGCTGATGAAGGCGCTGGACGCCGGCGCCTACGGCGTGATCTGCCCGATGGTCAACACGCGCGAGGAAGCGCAGCGCCTGGTGGCCTACACCCACTACGCGCCGCGCGGCACGCGCAGCTTCGGCCCGGTGCGCGCCCTGCTCTACGGCGGCGCCGACTACCCGCAGCAGGCGAACGACACCATCGTCACCTTCGCGATGATCGAGACCGCGCAGGCGCTGGACAACCTGGACGACATCCTGTCGGTCGAGGGCCTGGACGCGGTCTACATCGGCCCTTCGGATCTTTCGCTGGCACTCGACTGCCGCCCGGTCTTCGATGACGTCGACCCGCCCGTGGCGCAGGCCATTGACCACATCCTCGAGCGCGCCAAGGCCCATGGGCTGGTTGCCGGCATCCACAACGGCACGGCCGAGGGCGCGCTGGCCCGCGTCGCCAAGGGCTTCCAGTTCGTCACCGTGAGCTCCGACGCGCGCCTGATCGCCGCCGGCGCCCAGCAAGTATTGGCCAAGATGCGCGCCACGGCGCCGAGCGCGACGCCCTCCAACTCCTCCACCTACTGAAAGGACATCGACATGAAGATCGGATTCATCGGGCTGGGCATCATGGGCGCGCCGATGGCGCAGAACCTGATGCAGGCCGGCCACGAGATGATCGTGCGCACCCGCAGCAAGGTGCCGGATGCGCTGAAGGGCGCCACCGTCTGCAAGACCAACGCCGAGGTCGCGCGCGCGGCCGAGGTGGTGATCCTCATGCTGCCCGACACGCCCGACGTCGAGCAGGTGCTGCTCGGCGAGGAGGGCGTGGCCGCCGGCCTGTCGAAGGGCAAGCTGGTGATCGACATGAGCTCGATCTCGCCCATCGACACCAAGCGCTTCGCCGCGAAGATCAACGAGCTCGGCTGCGACTACCTGGACGCGCCGGTCTCCGGCGGCGAGGTGGGCGCCAAGGCCGCCAGCCTGACCATCATGGTGGGCGGGCCCGAGGCCGCCTTCGAGCGCGCGAAGCCGCTGTTCGAGAAGATGGGCAAGAACATCACTCTGGTCGGTGGCAACGGCGATGGCCAGACCACCAAGGTGGCGAACCAGATCATCGTGGCGCTGAACATCGCCGCGGTGGGCGAGGCGCTGGTGTTCGCGAGCAAGGCGGGCGCCGATCCGGCCAAGGTGCGGCAGGCGCTGATGGGCGGCTTCGCGGCCAGCCGCATCCTGGAGGTGCATGGGGAGCGCATGATCAAGCGCACCTTCAACCCGGGCTTTCGCATCGCGCTGCACCAGAAGGACCTGAGCCTGGCGCTGGCCGGCGCACGTTCGATGGGGGTGTCGTTGCCGCAAACGGCGTCGGCCGCGCAACTGATGCAGTCCTGCGCCGCGCACGGCTGGGACCAGCTGGATCACTCGGCCCTGGTCAAGGCGCTCGAGCAGATGGCGGCGCACCCGGTGGCGCCGGACGGGGAGTAGACGCGGCGGGCCGCGTCAGCCGCGCAGGTACGACAGCGCGAAGAGGATGGCGGCCAGGGCGATCCCGGCGCGGGTGATGTAGGTCCCGAGCTTGGCGGCGACCGGGTCTTGCGGCTGAAGGCTGGCGTGTTTGGTGTCCATGGCGTCGAACTCCCAGAAGAAGGTTGCGATGTCATGCTAGGCCCGAAGTGCGCGCCTGCCTATCGGCCAAACGGCCCAACGGCCGATTGGCCTGGGGCCAATCGTGCAATGCGTCACCATTGCGCAACAAGCTTGCATCTCAACCCGCGCGCATCGATTGCACGCGTTCACTGGACTACCTTCGCCTTCGGCTGCCGTATTCGCCTTGAGAGCGGCCCGGCGTCTCATGCGGCGTCACCGTGCGCATGACCTGCCGCCCTTCGCGCAGCAGCGACACCTGCACCGTGCGCCCGATGCGTGCGGCGTCGAGCAGGCGCAGCAGGTCGTCGGCCCCGCCCACCACCACCCCGTCCAACGCCAGCAGGATGTCGCCCACGCGCAGCCCGGCCTCGTAGGCCGCGCCGCCGGCCAGCACCTCGCCGATGCGCACCGCATTCGGCCCGGCCTGCACCGCCAGCGCCACGCGCCGCGACAGCGGCACCGTCTGCGCCGCGATGCCCAGGTGAGCACGCCGCACGCGCCCGTGGGCAATGAACTCGCCGATGACGAAGCGTGCCGTGTTGCTGGAGACCGCGAAGGCCAGGCCCTGGGCGCCCGCGATCATGGCCGTGTTGATGCCCACCACCAGCCCGGAGGCGGCCACCAGCGCGCCGCCGGAGTTGCCCGGGTTGAGGGCGGCGTCGGTCTGGATCACGTCGTCGATCAGGTGCCCGCTCTGCGAACGCAGGGAGCGGCCGAGCGCGGAGACGATGCCGGCCGTGATGGTCGACTCGAAGCCCAGCGGATTGCCGATGCCCACCACCAGGTGGCCGCGCCGCAGCAGCTTGGAGTCGCCCAGCGTCGCGACCGTCGCTCCGCGCGGCAGCTCGGCGCGCAGCAGCGCGAGGTCTGTCGCGGGGTCGTCGCCCAGCAGTTCGGCGTCGCGCTCGCCGCCCTCGGCCAGGCCGATGCGGGCGCGCCGGGCGCCGCCGACCACGTGGCTGTTGGTCAGCACCAGGCCGTCGCCGGCGATGACCACGCCGGAGCCGAAGCCGCCGCGCCGGCCGGCCGGGGCGCCCTGCACCCGCACCACCGCCGGCCCCACGCGGTCGGCCACCTCGGCCACGGCGCGGGAATAGGCGTCGACCAGGGCGTCCTGCGCCGGTTCGGGTATGTGACCTTCCAGCGGCTCTGGGGATTCGAAGGCGGCTTCCAGCATCTGCTGCAGATGGCGCCTCGGCAGCCGCGCGCAAGAGGGCCGGCACCTGCCCGGTTGGGCAGGTCGACGCGCCGCAGGTACAGGTCTCGCGCGCCCGGCAATAGCGCTTGTCAGGCACGGGGCGTGCACCTTACATTCGGGCGAGGACATGAGGATGGGATATGGATACTGGCGATCGCGCCATTGGCGAAGCTTCCATCCGCGAAGCGCGCAGCAATGGCGAATTCGGGACGCATGGGCGCGGGAACGTCGAAGCGTTCGAGAAGGATCTGAAGTTGTTCGCGGCCGTCACGGCCGACGCGGACGACGAACGGGTCGATCGGGCTGTCCGCGATGTCCTTCGCCTCGTGCGGGAGCATCTCCAGATGGACGTGGCCTTCGTCTCGTGCGTCCAGGATGGCCGCCGCGCCTTTCGCAACGTGGACCCGGCCGACGGCAGGCAGGTGGTCATCGAAGGTGCATCCGACCCTGAAGAAGCCAGCTTTTGCCGGCAGGTCATCGATGACCGGCTCCCGCAGTTGGTGAGGGACGTCAACACCTTGACCAACTTTGCCGAGCTTCCGCGCACCCCGTTCCGGATCGGCGCCCACATGAGCACGCCGATCAGGCTGTGCGACGGAACCGTCTACGGAACGCTCTGCTGCTTCAGCTTCGCTCCGAACCCCGCCCTCGCCGAGCGCGACCTCAAGCGTCTGCAGATGGCCGCCCAGATGACTGCGCGACTGATTGATCAAGCCAGGCGCAACGGCAGGGACGTGAGCCAGGTCGCATGACGAGCAGCCCCGCCCTGCCCGACGCGAACGCCTTCCAGGGAGAAGCTCCTGGCCTGCTGTTCGGCCTGCCGATGCCCATGGCGCGCGCCATGGCCCTGCGCGGCGAGGCCATCGGCCACGACCGGGCCCGCATCCGCATGCACTACCAGGCCGAACAGACCAACAGCCGCGGCGACGTGCATGGCGGCGCCATCGCATCGCTGCTGGACTGCACACTGGCGGCCGCCGTGCGCTCGCACGATCCCGCCGGCTTCGGCGTGGTCACCATCGATCTCACGCTGCACTTCGTCTCGGCCGGCGGCGGCGACCTGGTCGCAACCGCCCATTGCGACCGGCGCGGCCGCTCCATCAGCTTCGCGCGTGGTGAGGTCCACACCGAGGATGGCACGCTGGTGGCGATGGCCACCGGCACCTTCAAGCTCGTGGCGCGGGCCGCCGCGAGCGCGCAGGCGGGATGACTCCCTCCCCTCCCGGGGGAGGGTTGGGGTGGGGGCACCGGCCCTCCGAGATGCACGCAACACTCCCACACCCCCGAGCCCAGCCCGCCCCGCCTGCCGGGCGTGCATCCAAGAACGGCCCTTTTGCTTCCGGTTTCGGCCCTAGCGCGCTCGCAGCCGCAGCCTCAGCCCCACGGGCGACATCGTGAACGCCAGCCGCTCCTGCACGTCTGTGCCCTCGGCGTTCGAGACGTCCGCGATGTCGAAGGCGCGCAGCAGCATGGCGGCCACCATCTTCATCTCCGACAACGCAAGGTAGCGGCCGGGGCAGGTGCGCGGCCCGGCGCCGAAAGGCATGGCGACCCGCTTGGCCGAGCCCGCGGCCCGGCCCGGGCCATCCCCGGCGAGCCAGCGCTCAGGCCGGAAGGCCTGGGGGTCCGCGAAATGCGCGGCATTCACGGCCCCGGGGCGCATCAGGCACATCACCGGCGTGCCGGCGGGCACCGCCACGCCGCCCACCACCGTGTCGCGCACCGCCTCCTGGATGAGGAGCGGAGCGACCGGCTTCAGCCGCATCGTCTCGTGCGCGCAGGCTTCCACGAAATCGAGCTGGCCCAGCTGCTCGTGGCTGGGATGGGCCTCGGTGCCGAGCACGCGGCGCACTTCCTCGGCGGCCCGTTGCGCGGCCTCGGGATGGCGATGCAGCAGCCAGATCATCCACGCCAGCGTGTTGGCCGTCGTGTCCTCGCCGGCCAGCAGCATGGTCAGCATGTTGCCGGAAACGTCCTCGTCGCTCAGGTCGGAGCCGGGCCGGTCGCGCTCGGCGACCATGGCTTCGATGAGGTTGCGGGGGTGCTCGCGCAGTTCAGGCTCGTCGGCGAGCCGTTGCCGCGCGGCGGCAATGAAGCCGTTCACGGCGCCGTGCACCGCGGCCAGGTCCGCTTCCACCGACCGGTCGCGCCGCGTCAGCCAGCGCGGCAGCGGCGACAGCACGCGCTTGGCCAGCGCGGGCAGCAGCTTGTCCAGGTGCTGCTGGATCACCTCCTCATCCGACTCCAGCGTGTTGATGTCCGTGCCGAAGGCCAGGCCCGCGGTCACGTCGACGGTGTAGCGCATCAGGTCGGCCTGCAGGTCGATGGCCTGTCCGGCCTCCACGGCCCGGCGCCAGCGGCCCTCGAAACGCTGCGTGACCTTCACCAGCGTGGAGTGGAAGGCCTTGATGTGGGTCGGGTCCAGGCCGCGCAGCACCATGGGCCGGTGCCGCCTCCATTCGTCGCCGTTGACGGTGAACAGGCCATTGAAGCCGAGCGAGCGGGCCGCCGCGTTGAGCTTGGCGCTGCGCCGGAATCCGTCGGGCCGGTCGCGCAGCACCGCGGCGACCGTCGCCGGGTTGGAGATGACGACGAACTCGCGGGAGGCGATGCGGAAGCGGTAGATCTCGCCGTACTCGCGCGCCCATTGCTCGACCTTCTGGTGCAGGCGCTCGCGCTCGATCTGAAGGGCATTGCCCAGCACGGGCAGGCCGCGCGGCCCCGGCAGGTCGCGAATGCGCCGCACGGGTGCAGCCGCACGCGGTCCATCGGTGGTGATCGCCATGGGGTCCCTTCGCGCGCCGGGGCGCCAAAAGCGCGGAATCTTATCCCGCTGCAAAAAGCCATTCAGAAGCCGAACTGGAAGAACTGGTTGCTCAGCCAGCGCCGCAGCACGTCCACGGGCCGCGGCGCGGGCGCCTGCGGCTTCCGCGCGACCACGCTGCGCTCCATGTGCAGCACCGGCCGGTCGGCCCCTTGCGGGCCGGCGACGAAGCCCATGCGCTGCATGAAGCGGATCGCCCGGCGGTTGGAGGAAGGCACCTCGCAGACAAGCCGGCGCAGGCCGGCATGGCGCGCCGAGTCGAGCAGCAGATCGAGCAAGTGGTCGGCCAGCCCCTGGCCCTGCCAGGTATCGCCCACGACGAGCGCCAGCTCCGCGCAGTCGCCGTCCGCGCTGACGTCGTAGCGCGCCTCCCCGATCACCTCCTCGTCGCGATCCAGCCGGAGCGTGGCCACGAAAGCGACATGGCGAACGCCATCCACGTTGACCAGGTCCACCAGCATCGCCGGCGAGCAGGCCCCCAGGCCGCGGCCGAAGCGCTCGCCGCGCGAGGCGGCCGACAGCCTGGCGACGAAGGCGCCGAAGCGTCTTGCGTCGTCGGAGCGCACGGCGCGGATCTGGGCGGGCGCACCGTTGCGCAGCCGCACGTGCCGGGGCACTCCCACGGCACGACGCGTCGCGGCGATGGCTGCTGCCGGGCTGGTGTTCACGTTGGGCATGGGCTCTTCCGTTGGCTTGTGTGAAAGGAGCGCAAGCATCTCGCGCCGGGCTCCGTTCGGTCCTTAAGTACTACTGAAGCGTTCTGAAGCGCGCTTCAGGCGGCCGCCGGCTTCTCGAATTCAGAACGTTTAAGGGCCGCATTCATGATTCCGCGGCTGCCTTCGGCGACAGTTCGGCACGGGCCCCGCCGGGTCCGACCGACTCTACGAGCCATGGCCCTCAAAGCACCCCGTTATGTCTGCCTGTCCGACCTCCACCTCGGCGCGGCCTACAGCATCCTGACCTACGCCGACGCGCAGGGACGGCCCGACCCCGGCCGTCCCAGTGACACCCAGATCGCCTTCGGCAGCGCCTTGCGCGAATTGCTGTCCACCATGGACGGCCCGCCCCCGACCCTGATCCTGCTGGGCGACGTGCTCGACATGGGCCTGTCGCCGATGGGCGACGTGGCGGCCGCGTTCCGCTGCTTCGTGGAGACGGTGATGCAGGACGGCGGCCGTCCGGTGTTCGCCCCGCGCGTGCTGTACGTGCCCGGCAACCACGACCACCACCTCTGGCGCATCGCGCAGGACCAGCAGTTCCAGGACGCGCTGCAGCAGGGCCGTGTCGAGGACGACCTGATCAAGCACACCGCGCTGTTCGACCCTGCGGGCGAAGAGGCCGAGGCCTCCCGGATCGGCTCGGCGATGCTGACGCGCATCGCCGCCGGCTGCCCCGGCCTGGCCGACGCGCGGGTGGACATCGCCTACCCCAACCTCGGCCTGCTGGATGCGTCGCGCAAGCGCTGCGTGGTGCTGCACCACGGGCACTACATCGACCCGATGTACCGGGTGATGACGATGCTGAATGCGCAGGCCCCGGGCCGCAGCGCCGGACGCAACCCCGCCGCCGTCACGGTCTCCGATCTGGAGGGCCAGAACGGCGCCTGGGTCGACTTCATGTGGTCCGACCTCGGCAGCTCCGGCCTCACCGGGGCCGGCGCCGGCAAGCTCTACGAGGTGATGCGCGATGCCGCCGCATCGCACGACTTCTCGCAACGGCTGGCCGCCTTGCTGGTGGCCAAGCTCGACCAGAACTTCGGCATGAGCGGGAGCACGGACGTGTTCCAGGGCGTCACGGTCAGCCAGCTCGTGCTCGGCGCGCTCGACGCCACGCTGGGCCGGGGCGCCGAGTCGCAGCGCGACGGCTATGCCGAGGTGATGAGCGCCGACGACGTGGCGGACCTGCGCTGGTACCTCTCGGGGCCGGTGAAGCTGCAGCTCGAGCAGGCCGGGCTCCAGCCCTCGGCGCTGGATTTCAGCTTCGTCTTCGGCCACAGCCACAAGCCGTTCGAGGACGAGCTGCCGGTGCCGGGCTACGACCGGCCGGTCGGCATCTTCAACACCGGCGGCTGGGTGATGGATCAACCCACCATGACCAGCACGCAGGGCGCCTCGGCCATGTTCATCGACGATGCGCTGAACATCGCATCGCTGCGCCTGTTCAACGATCCGGTGAACGGGCGCGTGCCCCCCGTGCACGCCCGCGGCATCGGCGGCTTCCGCGATCGCGACAACCCGATGCTGGCGGCGCTGGCCGCCGGTATCGAGCGCAGCGCACCGGCCTGGGAGGCGTTCTCGCGCCACGCGCAACAGGCCACGCAGAGCCGCGCCACGCTGCTGCTCGACGAATTCTTCAGCGCCTCGGTCCAAGCAATGGCGAGTGCACGGACCAGGATCGCGGCAGGGGTGAAGGCATGACGATGAAGCCCATCTCCCGCCCGCTCGGCGAGATCGCCCCGCACTACACGGTGGTCGTGGTCGGTTCCGGCTACGGCGCCGGCGTGGCGGCTTCGCGCCTGGCGCGGGCCGGCCAGACGGTCTGCGTGCTGGAGCGCGGCCGCGAGATCCTGCCCGGCCAGTTCCCGAAGGACATCGCCACCGCCCAGGCCGACATGCAGATCGACGGTGCGCGCGGCAAGCTCGGCGCGGCCGACGGCCTGTACAACCTGCACCTGAACGACGACATGCTGGCGATGGTGGGCTGCGGCCTGGGCGGCACCTCGCTGATCAATGCCAACGTCGCGCTGGAGATCGACCCGCGCCTGTTCGACGCCACGCCCTGGCCGGCCGAGTTCCGCCGCGACCCGAAGCTGCTCGACCCCTACATCGCACGGGCCCGGGAGATGCTCGACCCCTCGCCCTATCCCGAGGATTCGAAAGACTTCCCGCCGCTGAACAAGCTGCTGGCGCTGCAGAAATCGGCCGCGACGATGAAGAAGCCCTTCAAGCGCCCGCCGATCGCGGTGAACTTCGTCGACCAGGTGAACCCCTTCGGCGTGGAGCAGCCGCGCTGCAACCTGTGCGGCGATTGCACCAGCGGCTGCAACGTGGGCGCGAAGAACACCACGCGCATGAACTACCTGCCCGACGCGCATGGCCACGGCGCGCAGATCTTCACCGGCGCGCGGGTCAGCCATGTCGAGCGCGACGGCGCGCGCTGGCGCGTGTTCTTCGACGAGGTCGCCCTGCGGGGCGCCGAAGGCCCGGCCGCGCAGGGGAGCGCCGACCGGCGCAGCGTCACGGCCGACGTGGTGATGCTCGGCGCCGGCGCACTGGGCTCGACCGAGATCCTGCTGCGCTCCAAGTCAAAGGGCCTGCCGCTGTCGGACCGCCTCGGCCAGCGCTTCTCCGGCAACGGCGACGTGCTCGCGCTGGGCTACAACAGCTACTGGCAGTCCGGCACCGACGCGCAGGGCCAGGCGGTCCAGCGCAACATCAACGGCGTGGGCACGGGGCGCAACGAGGTCGCCCCGGCCGATCTGCCGGGGCCGTGTATCACCGGCGTGATCGACATGCGCCAGACGCCCGAGGTGGGCGACGGGCTGGTGATCGAGGAGGGCGTCATCCCCGGCGCCCTGGCCCCGTTGCTGACGCCGGCCCTGTTCTTCGCCGACGCGATGCTGGGCGGTGAGTTCGCCTACGGCGCCTCGCAGGCCAAGCCCCGCCTGCTCGATGCGCAGGCCCTGGGCGAGGCGGTGCAGAGCGATCCCGGCAGCCTGACCCGCCTGGCCTACACCGGCGCGGTGGCCCGCACGCAGACCTACCTGGTGATGAGCGTGGACGAGGCGGCCGGCCGCCTGCACCTCGAGGAAGACCGGCTGCGCATCGATTGGCCGAAGGCCGGCGCCAGCCCCACCATCGCCAAGGACGACGCGTGGCTGCGGGCCGCGAACGACGCCATCCAGGGCCAGTTCATCCCGAACCCGCTGTCCAGCGAATCGCTCGGACGCAAGCTGATCACCGTGCATCCGCTCGGCGGCTGCGGCATGGGCGACAGCGCGGGCGAGGGCGTGGTCAACCACCGGGGCCAGGTGTTCTCCGGCAACGAAGGCGCGGCGGTGTACGAAGGCCTGTACGTCTGCGACGGCGCGGTGCTGCCGGGCGCGGCCGGTGTGAATCCGCTCCTGACCATCAGCGCGCTGGCCGAGCGCACCTGCCAGGCGCTGTGCGACGCCCGGGGCTGGGCGATCGACCTCGGCCTGCAGCCGCGACAGGCCTTGCCGGCGGGCGGCAGCGCATCCGCATCCCCCGCGGCACTTCCCGCCGCGCCGGCTTCGGGCCTGCTGGAGCGGATGGCGCGCGAGATCTCGTCGATCGCGCACGACGCCGAAGCGCTGCTCCAGAACGCGACCGGCCATCTCGAAGCGGGCGCCATCGAGCTGGCGAAGCATGCGATCAAGCTGCTGATCGAGAAGGACCCGGCGCTGCTCAGCCCGAGCTTCCAGTTCACCGAGACCATGCAGGGCTGGATCAGCACCGAGGCGGTGGTCGCGCGCCCCGACGCGGCACGCCGCATCGCCGACGACTACGAAGTCGCGAGCGCCTGGGGCCGCGTGCGCAACCAGGCGATGCGCTTCGAGCTGACCATCCATACCCACGACCTGTACGGGATGGTCTCGGACCCGACCCACGCCGCATCCATCTCCGGCACCGTCACCTGCCCGGCGCTGTGGCACGAGCCGATGCCCGTGCAGAGCGGCGTGTTCCACCTGCTGCCGGCCGACGCACAGCGGGTGGAAAGCTGGACCATGACCTACGAGATGATGCTGCAGCGCGGTGACTCGCGGCTGCGCTTCAAGGGCCACAAGGTGCTGCACCAGCGGCCCGGCTCCTCACCGTGGACCGACACCACCACGCTGTTCGTGCGGGTGCACGACGCGGAAAGTGCCCAGAGCCCGCTGCTCGCGCAGGGCATCCTGACGCTCGACCTCGAAGACCTTCTGCGGCAGGCCTTCTCCATCCGCCTCGAGCCGCCGACGAACCTGCTGGGCGCGCTGGAGCAGCAGGTGCCGGCCGCGCGCGACGCCATCAACGCCGTGTACCTGGCCAAGTTCGGCGGCTTCTTCGGCACGACGCTGTTCCGCGCCTACGGCGGCCTGCTGGCGGACCTGAACAACTTCCCGGCGCTCGACCTGCCCCAGCTGCAGCGGCGCGCATTGCGCGCACCCGTGCCGGCGGCGCACAGCGTGGACGTCGGCGATGGCTTCAAGATCAAGCTGACCCGCTATGCCGGCGGCGCCCGCGGGCCGGTGGTGCTGGCGCCGGGCTTCTCGGTGCGGGCCTCCTCCTTCGCCACCGACACGGTGGAGCAGAACCTGGTGGAAGCGCTCTGCGCGCGCGGGTGGGACGTGTGGCTGTTCGACTACCGGGCCAGCCCCGACTCCGGCAGCCCGATCGCGCCCTTCACCATCGACGACATCGCCCGCATCGACTGGCCGGCCGCAGTGCGCTTCATCCTCGAGGCCACGGGCGCACCGGACCTGCAGGCGATCGCGCATTGCGTCGGCTCGATGAGCCTGCTGATGGCCCTGCTCGACGGCATGACCGGCGTGCGCTCGATCGTCTCCTCGCAGCTGACGCTGCATCCGGTGACCAACTGGCTCAACTACGCCAAGGCCGACCTCGGCCTGGCCCGGCTGCTGGAAGGCTATGCGCCGCTGAAGGACCGCTTCGACTGCGTGCCTGGCACCACCGACCTGGACCGCGAGATCGACACGCTCGCCTGGAAGGTGCCCGTTCCCGACGGCGAGGAATGCAAGAACCCGCTGTGCCGCCGCGTGTTCTCCATCTTCGGCCCCTCGTACACGCATGCGCAGCTGAACAACGCCACCCACACGGCGCTGGCGGAAATGTTCGGCTGCGTGTCGCTGCGCCCCTTCGAGCAGTTGAGCCTGATGATGCAGCGGGCCAAGGCGGTGGACAGCGAGGGGCGCGACGTCTACGTCGTGCCGGAGAAGGCGAAGCGCCTGGCGCTGCCGATCAGCTTCGTGGCGGGCGCCGGCAACGAGCTCTTCTTCCCGGAGACCTGCATCCGCACGCAGCGCTGGCTGTCGGCCTTCAACGACCCAGCCCTCTACACGCGCCACATCTTCGACGGCTACGCCCACATGGACCTGTTCATCGGGCGCGATGCAGCGCGGGACGTCTTCCCCTACCTCATCACGCAGCTCGAGCGTGCGGATCAGAAGCAGCGTTGAGAAGATGGTCGGACACCAGCGCCACGACGGCGTCCTCGTCGAGCCCGGCCCCTTCGAGGCGCCAGGCCTCGACGCTGGCTGCCGGGTGCGCGGCGCCGATGAGCGCCATGGCAGCCTTCATCGTGCGCTCGTCGCTGGGCGAGCGCCGCTCGCCGCGCCGCTGGCGCGCGGCGTCGTCGCAGCCGACCAGCAGCGCGGCCTCGCGCAGCCGGCCCTGGCGCGCCGCCAGCAGCGCCAGCATGCCCGAGAAGTGGCGCAGCCCCAGCGAGCGGCGGCAATGCGGGAGGCTTCGCAGCACCTGGGCCCGGGCCTCCTCGAGCGCGCCCTGGCCGGTCAGCGCGTGCGCGTACCAGTTCAGCGCGAAGGCCATCATCTGCGCATCGGCCAGCGGCGAGCGCTGCAGATGGTCGATGAGCCCGCGGAACTGGGCCACCGCTTCGTCGACGTGCCCCAGTTCCTGGTGCATCGCGGCCAGGTTGTTGAGCACATGAAACAGCGTGCGCGCGTTGCCCTCCGAGCGCACATGCGGCAGCGCCTGGGTAAAGGCCGCCAGCGCCTGTACCGGCTGGTCCTGGTAGCGCCGCACCATGCCCGTGCAGTACAGCAAGGTGCCCTTGAAGGCGCGCAGCCCGGGCCGCTCCACCAGCTTGCGGCATTGCGCCAGCCTGCGCTCGGCGCCGTCGAAATCGCCGCTCACGGCGACCACGTAGGCGCTCGAGCACAGGCTGAGGGCCAGCAGGCCGTCCGGCGGCTGCCGCTCGAAGATCTCGCAGGCCCGGTCGAGCAGCTGCACCCGCCGCTGCACGCTGACGCCGCCATGCAGCCCGACCAGCGCCAGGCCCAGGTTGAACTCGGCCACCACCTGCGCCGGCGTGGATTCGTCGATCAAGGGCTCCGCCATCAGCATCCAGCGCAAGCACTCGGGGTAGCGGCCGGCCTGGTACATCAGCACGGCGGCGACGTTCACCAGGTCGAGCGCCACGGCGGCATCGCCACCGGGGCCGCAGGCCCATTCGATCGCGCTGCGCAGGTTGTCGATCTCGGGGGTACAGGCCAGCACCCACTGGTCCACCGTCTCGGCGACCTGGCGCCCGGCATAGACGCGACGGTCGAGCGCCGCGTGCATGCAGCGCGCATGCCATTGCCGCAGGGTGTCCCATTCGCCGGCCGCCTCGAGCTGCTCGCGGGCATAGGCGCGGGCCGTCTCCAGCAGGCGGTAGCGCGGCACCGGACCGGCATCGACCACGACGATCGACTTGTCGACCAGGTTGCCGAGATGATCCAGCACGGCCCAGATGTCGATGTTCTCGTCGCAGGCCACCTGCTGCGCCAGTTCGAGGCCGAAGCCGCCGACGAACACGCCGAAGCGGCGGAACACCTTCTGCTCGTCCGGGCTCAGCAGCGCATGGCTCCAATCGAGCGTGGTGCGCAGGGTGCGGTGGCGCGTGGGCGCGTCGCGCACGCCGTTCTTCAGCACGTGCAGGCGCTGGGCCAGGTGCTGCCGCACGCCCTGCACGCCCAGCAACGGAACGCGCGCGGCGGCGAGCTCCAGCGCCAGCGGCAGGCCGTCGAGCTCGCGGCAGATGTCCACCACCGCGTCCAGGTTGCCTTCGTCGAGCCGGAAGTTCGGCTGCAGGGCGCCGACGCGGGCCACGAACAGGGCCACGGCGCCGTGCGTCGCCGCATCGGCCAGGACGGCATGGTCCGGCACGGCCAGGGCGCCGAGCCGGACCGGCCGCTCGGACGCCAGCTTCAAGGGCTCCTGGCTGGTGACCAGGACATGGAGTTTCGGCACGGCATCGAGCAGATCGCTCACCAGCGTGGCCACGGGCTCGATCAGGTGCTCACAGTTGTCCAGCACGAGCAGTTCGTGGCCGCGCAGCCGTTCGGCCAGCTCGACGCTCGGGTCGGCCCGGCCGGGCAGGTGGATGCCCAGGGACAGCGCCACCGCGCCGGGCAGTGCGGCCGGGTCCGAGACGGCGGCCAGCTCCACCATCCAGGCGCCGTCCCGGAACTCGTGCGCCACCTGGCGGGCGACGGCGCGCGCCAGGCTGGTCTTGCCGATGCCGCCCGGCCCCAGCAGGCTGAGCAGCCGATGCTGCTGCAGCAGCTCGCGCAGCATCGTCTGCTCGGCATCCCGGCCCAGCAAGGGGGGCAGCAGGGCGGGCAGGTTGCCGGTGTCCGAGCGCAGCGCCCGGGCGGCCGATGCCACGGGAGCGCCCCTGGGGCTCGGTGCAGGTGGGGCAGTACGCGCGGCGGCGGCCGCAGCCGCAGCCGCGGGCAGGGCGTCCAGCGCAGCCGCGAAGCGATAGCCGCGGCCCGGGATCGTGACGATGGCCTTGGGCCCCAGCAGCTTTCGCAGCGCGCTCACGTGCACCTGGAGGTTGTTTTCCTCCACCACCACGTTCGGCCACACCATCTCGAGCAGCTCGTTCTTGGTCAACATTCGCTCGCGGTGCGCGATCAGGGCCGAAAGCACATCGAAGGCCCGGGCCCCCAGAGGGGCGGGCTGGCCTTCTACCAGCAGTTGCCGGGTGGAAGGATGCAATTCGATGTTGTCGAAGCGGTAGATCGAATCATTAGGAAGCACTAGCGACCTCAAGCGGTATGAACACTGGCAAACCCAGGGTTGTAACCGCGTCGGTCGAAAGTAACAACTCCGGTAACAATTTTTGCCGGAGTTCCGTGCCGGGCTGCCCGCGGCGCGGCGCGTGAGTTTAGGCCGCAACGGCGTCGACGTTCGCCCGGTCCCAATGCCGGTGCTTGGCGATCGCCGCGATGAAGTCATGCGCGATCTTCAGGGCGGCGGTGTTGTCGCCCAGGTTGGTGGTCGGCGTCGCGGCCACCACCACGCCGGCCGGGTAGGCCTTGGCGTCGGTGCCGATGCCCAGCGTGGCCAGCAGCTGCACGCCCTCGCCCACGGTGCAGACGGCCTTGCAGTGCTTGTAGGCCTCGAGCACGAAATGCACGGCGTCGCCGTTGTGCGCCAGCGCCTCGGTACCCGGCGCACCGGCCGGCACCAGCACGGCGTCGAACATCACGGAGGGCGTGTTCTGGAAGGTGGCGTCGATCTCCAGCTGCCGCCGGGACGCGCTGGTGATCGTGCCCAGCCGCGGCCCCACCACTTTGCACTGCGCGCCGGCCTGCTCGAGGGCCTCGCGGATCGGCTTGAGCGAGGCCGAGTCGATGCCGTCCATCGCCAGGATCGCGACCTGGCGGGTCTTGATCGAGCCGTCGCCGCTGTCGACCATGCGCAGCGCCGCCGATTCCTCGATCGGCAGCTTCATCCGGTGCTCGCGAAAGCCCGCCCGGCCGGCGGCCGCCTTCGGGTCGGGCGCGCCGATGCCCAGCGGCTCGGCCACGCGGCGCGCCAGCTTCTCGTCGACATGCGCGAGGTTGTCGACCATGCGTTGCCGGATGGTCGGCGCCGCGACCTTCGAGAGCTCGAAGCGAAAGGCCGCGATGATGTGCTCCTTCTCGGCCGCGCTCTGGCTGTTGAAGAACAGCCGCGCCTGGGTGAAGTGGTCGTCGAAGCTGGGGCTGCGGCGGCGCAGCTTGGGCGTCTCGATTTCCTCGGGGAAGGACTGGAAGCCGGCGCTGCCGCCATCGATGCGGAACTCCTTGCCGTCGTTCAGCGAGTGCGGCTCGTAGGCTACGTGGCCGCGCGCGATGGTCTGGCGGTGCATGCCGTCGCGCTGGAAGTTGTGGAAGGGGCACACGCTCTTGTTGATCGGCAGCTCGTGGAAGTTGGGCCCGCCCAGCCGCGAGAGCTGCGTGTCGGTGTACGAGAACAGCCGCCCCTGCAGCAGCGGGTCGTTGCTGAAGTCGATGCCGGGCACCACGTGGCCCGGATGGAAGGCGACCTGCTCGGTCTCGGCAAAGAAGTTGTCGGGGTTGCGATTGAGCACCAGCCGCCCGATGCGCTGCACCGGGACCATCTCCTCGGGAATGAGCTTGGTCGGGTCCAGCAGGTCGAAGGGTAGCGAATGCTCCTTGTCCTGCGGGATCATCTGCACGCCCAGCTCCCATTCGGGGAAGTCGCCGCGCGCGATCGCCTCCCACAGGTCGCGGCGGTGGAAGTCCGGGTCCTTGCCGGCGATCTTCTGCGCTTCGTCCCAGGCCAGGCCGTGGATGCCCAGCTTGGGCTTCCAGTGGAACTTGACGAAATGACTCTCACCGCGCGCGTTGACGAAGCGGAAGCTGTGGACGCCGAAGCCCTCCATCATGCGCAGGCTGCGCGGAATGGCGCGGTCCGACATGATCCACATCAGCATGTGGGTGGTCTCGGGCATCAGCGAGGCGAAGTCCCAGAACGTGTCGTGCGCGCTGGCGGCCTGCGGCATCTCGTGGTGGGGCTCGGGCTTGACGGCGTGGATCAGGTCGGGGAACTTGATCGCGTCCTGGATGAAGAACACCGGGATGTTGTTGCCCACCAGGTCGTAGTTGCCCTCGCGCGTGTAGAACTTGACGGCGAAGCCGCGCACGTCGCGCACCGTGTCGGCCGAGCCGCGCGAGCCGGCCACGGTCGAGAAGCGCACGAAGACCGGTGTCTTGATCGAAGGGTCTTGCAGGAAGTCGGCCGAGGTGAACTGCGACATCGACCTGTAGACCTCGAAGTAGCCGTGGGCCGCCTCGCCGCGCGCATGCACCACGCGCTCGGGGATGCGCTCGTGGTCGAAGTGCGTGATCTTCTCGCGCAGGATGAAGTCTTCCAGCAGCGAGGGCCCGCGCACGCCGGCCCGCAGCGAATTGTGGTTGTCGGGGACCTGGACGCCCTGGTTGGTCGTGATCCGCGGCGCGTTCTCGGCGGTGGAGGCCGCCAGCTGCTCCTGCTTGTCGTTGCTGCCGTTGGCCGGCTTGGGGCGGCGGCTGCCCGCGGACTTGTTCGTTGGCGTCATCGGGAGTTCCTTTGGTGTTCCCGGGGCGCCGCGGCATCAGCCGGCATCGAAGAAGACGTCCAGGGCGTTGACCACGACCGCCAGGGCGACGATGCCGGCCACCGCTGCCACGGTCCAAATGATGACATCGTCGAGCCAGGGCGCATCGAGGAGGCTGAGCAACGAGGAAAGCTCCATGATTCGCTCCGTGTCATTGTGGTTGGCAGGTCGCGTGTCGCGGGTCGGGAGGGCGCGGCCGGCAAAGCGGCCGCGTGCAATGCTTCAGCTTAGGCGGCGCGCGGCAAACCCCCCGTAGTGGCCGCACGCCGACGTCTGTGGGAAGGGCCAGCGGTCGGCGGTAGGACCGCACTGACGGGTTTGATGGGCGGCCTACGTGGGTTCGCGCGCCGGCCCACGCACGGTTCTTGCGTCGCACCTTAGGATTCCTCGTCGCTCGCGCGACGCGCCCACACCACACATTTCCACGCCACACAAGCCATGCTCATCCGAATCGGCTACGACATCGAACTCGGCGTGAGCCCGCCGACCGCCCTGATCTACATGCTGCAGGTACACCCCTCGCGCGCCGGCGACGTCGTGGGTGGCGAGAACATCACGATCAGTCCACCGCTCGCGACCGACTTCTACCGCGATGCCTTCGACAACCAATGCGCACGCGTGCGTGTGCCCGCCGGCGTCACGCGGGTGCGCCTGCGCAACGAGGCGCAGGTCTTCGACACCGGCTGGCCCGATCCGATCGATCTCGGCGCGGTCGAACACACGCCGGCCCAGCTGCCGGTGGAGACATTGCGCTTCCTGCTGCCGAGCCGCTACTGCGAAGTCGACGGCGAGCTGCTGGCCTTCGCCTGGCGCAACTTCGGCCAGGTGCCAAAGGGCTGGTCGTTGGTGCAGGCGATCTGCGACTACGTGCACCAGCACCTGGTCTTCGACTATCCGAGTGCGCGTCCCACGCGCACGGCGCTGGAGGCCTGGCGTGAGCGAAGGGGGGTGTGCCGCGACTTCACGCACCTGGCGATCACGCTGTGCCGCTGCATGAACCTGCCGGCACGCTACGTCACCGGCTACCTCGGCGACATCGGCATCCCGCCGGTGCCCTACCCGATGGATTTCAGCGCCTGGTTCGAGGTCTACCTCGGCGACCGCTGGTGGTCCTTCGATGCGCGCCACAACAAGCCGCGCATCGGCCGCATCATGATCGCGCACGGACGCGACGCGGCGGACGTGCCGATCACCATGGTGTTCGGGGAGCACACGCTGGAGCGCTTCGAGGTGGTGACGGAGGAAGTGGTGGGCTGAGGCTCAGGGCGCATCCGGCGGCTCGTAGCCCAGCCTCTTCATCGCCGCCGCCAGCCCCTTGCGACTTTTCTCCACCGCCGCCCACGGCTTGTTGCCCACGGCCAGCCTTTCGCCGATCGTGCGCACCGTCCATTGCGCGGCGCTCTGCAGCATCGGCAACTCGTCCCATTCGATTGGCACGGAAACGCCCAGGCCCGGCCGCGATCGCACCGACCAGGCGCTCACCGTGGTGGCGCCGAAGCCGTTGCGCAGGTAATCGACGAAGATCTTGCCGACGCGGTTGCGCGGGCCGCTCTTGGCGACGAATCGCTCGGGAATGGTCTCGGCCAGGTGGATCACCATGGCCTGTGCGAAACCCTTGACGGCGTCCCAGCCGTAGTGCCGCCGTATCGGCACCACCACGTGCATGCCCTTGCCGCCGCTGGTCTTGACGAAGGCGGGCAGCGCCAGCTCGTCGAGCAGGGTCCGCACGAGCAGGGTCGCCTCCTGCATCGTCGCCCATTCGACGCCTTCGCCGGGATCGAGGTCCAGCGTGAAGCGGTCGGGCCGGTCGATGGCGCTGGAGGTGGCGTTCCAGGTGTGCAGCTCCAGCACGTTCATCTGCGCGGCGGAGAGCAGCCCCTGCACGCTGTCGATCTGCAGCAGCGGCTCGTGATCGGGGTCGAGCGCCGGGTCCAGCAGCTTCACGCCCTGCATCTCGTTCCGGCTCGCATGCTTCTGGAAGAAGAGCTCGCCGCCCACGCCCTCGGGCGCGCGCACCAGCGCGACGGGGCGGCCCTTCAGGTGGGGCAGCATGAGCTCGCCCACTTGGTCGTAGTAGGCGACCAGCTCGCCCTTGGTGACGCCGCTGGTCTTGTCGATCACGCGCTCGGCGTGGGTGATGTTCAGTGCCTTCATCGCGGGGCTCGCTTGTTGGGCCTGTCGGATCGCTGCCGGGGGCTGCGCCTGCTCGCGCCGGATCTGCGAGGCGGGCTTGTCGCTGCGCAGTCCCTGGAACACGGCCTGGCGCACCCGGCCGTCGCGCGTCCATTCGCCGAAGGCAATCTCCGCCACCAGCTTCGGCTTGACCCAGTGCGCCTTGACGCCCGTGGGCCGCTTCTCGAAGGGGCATTCGTCGCTCGCCAGGCGGTCGAGCTTCGCCTTGATGTCGGCCAGCCGGCCGGTGTCGAAGCCGGTGCCCACGTTGCCGCAGTACTGCAGCCGGCGCTCGTTGTCGTACACGCCCAGGAGCAGCGAGCCGAAGCCGGTGCGCGAGCCTTTCGGGGCCGTATAGCCGCCGATCGCGAATTCCTGGCGCCGCTGGTTCTTGAGCTTGATCCAGTCGGGCGAGCGACGCGACACATAGGCCGAGCCCTTGCGCTTGCCGATGATGCCCTCGAAGCCCAGCTGCACCGTGGAGGCCAGCAGCTCGCGCGGCGTGGCATCGAATGCCTCGGACAGCCGCAGGCCGGCCGGCGGCTTGTTGCCCAGCAGCTGCACGAGCCGCGCCCGGCGCTCTTCCACCGGCAGCGCGCGCAGGTCCTCGCCGTCCAGGAAGGGCGCGTCGAAGAGCCAGTACACGATGTCGGCCGTGGCGTGGCGGTCGAAGGCGTTCTGCAGCGCCTGGAAGTCGGGCGCGCCGTTCTTGCCGGCCACCACGATCTCGCCGTCGAGCCAGGCCGAGCGCGTGGGCAGCTTCGCCAGCGCTTTTGCCAGCGTCGGCAGCTTCGACGTCCAGTCGTTGCCGTTGCGCGTGATGCATCGGACTTCGTCGCCTTCGATGCGGGCCAGCACGCGGTAGCCGTCGAACTTGAGCTCGTAAAGCCAGTCATCAGGCACCGGGGGCGGCGACGAGGCCAGGGTCGCGAGCTCCGGCTCGAGGCGCTCGGGCAAGGCGGCCCGGCGGGGCTTCGGCGCGGCGCCCTTGCGGGGCGCGGGCCGCTTGGCGGGCTCGGCCTTGCGGCCGTAGGTCACGTCCGGCGGGTGGTCGACGTCGCGGCCGGTCAGCACGCTGTCGGGCTCGGCCTCGACGACGTCGTAGTCCGCGAGCGGCCGCGCCTCCGCGTCCTGCTCCTTGATCAGCAGCCAGGGCTCCTGCTTCTCACCCTTGCCGCGCATGCGCACCAGCGTCCAGTGGCCGCGCAGCTTGTCGCCGTGCAGCTCGAACTTGAGCTTGCCCTCGGCCAGGCCACGGCGCGCATCGCCCTCGGCCTCCCATTCGCCGCGGTCCCAGACGATCACGGTGCCGGCGCCGTACTGCCGGGGCGGGATGGTGCCTTCGAAGTCGGCGTAGGAGACCGGGTGGTCCTCCACATGCACCGCCATGCGCTTGACCGACGGATCGAGGCAGGGCCCCTTTGGGACGGCCCAGCTTTTAAGGGTGCCATCGAGCTCGAGGCGGAAGTCGTAGTGCAGTTGGCGGGCGTGGTGCTTCTGAATCACGAAGGCATGGGCGCCGCGGCTGGCGCGGCCGACCTGGTGCGGCTCCGGCGTCTTCTTGAAATCGCGCTTGCCGCGGTAGGGGGCCAGCGCTTCGCTTGCACGGGGCCTGCTTGCCACGGCCGTGCCTCAAGCTGCCTTGCGGCGCGCTGCCGCCTTCCGGGCCGGGGCGCGCTTGCGGGCCGCGCGCTTGGCGGCCGGCTTGCGCGCCTTGGCGGGCGTTTCCTCGTCGCCCTCTTCGTCAGCACTCGCCGCCTTGCCGCCCTTGCGCAGGCTGCGCTGCAGCAGCTCGGTGAGGTCCAGGATCTTCGCGCTCGGGCGGCCTTCCTGCTCTTCCACCGGGCCGAGCTTGGCCACGGCTTCGGTCTTGCCGGCCTCGATCTTGCGGTCGACCAGGCGCAGGATCTCGTCCTTGAAGGAGTCCTTGAAGGCCTCGGGGTCCCAGTCCGAGCTCATGTCCTCGACCAGCTCGGTGGCCATCTTGATCTCGCGCTCCGCGAGGCCCGCCTTCTTCGCGTTCTCGGCGGGCAGCGGCAGGTCCTTCCAGGGGCGGATGTCGGCGCCCCAGCGCAGCAGGTTCAGCACCAGCCCCGGGCCGACGGGCACCAGGGCCGCGAGGTGCTGCTTGGTCTGGATCACGACCCGCGCCACGCCGATGCGGCCGGTGCGCTCCAGGGTCTCGCGCAGCAGCGCGTAGACCTTGCCGCCGCGGTTGATGGGCGCCAGGTAGTAGGGCCGCTCCAGGTAGACGAAGGGAATGCTGTTGGACGGGACGAAGGTCTCGATCTCGATGGTCTGCGTGGTGCGCGGATAGGCGTCGGTGATCTCCTTGTCGCTCAGCACCACGTACTGGCCGTCCTCGACCTCGACGCCCTTGACGATCTGCTCGCGCGCGATCTCCCGGCCCGTCTTCTTGTTGACGCGCTTGTAGCCCACCGGGTCCATGCTGCGCTTGTCGAGCCAGTCGAAGTCGATGCTGTGGTCGACGGTGGCCGCGTAAAGCGCCACCGGGATATGGACGAGGCCGAAGCTGATGGCGCCCTTCCACAGGACGCGCGGCGCGGGGGTCTTGGATGCGGGCATGGGCAATCTCCAGGGCAATCCACCCTAGGACGGCCCTCCCGGCACGCATGTAGGAAGGCGGCGGAGCCCCGCGTCAGGGGCGCGCGCCGTCGGCCCGAGGCACCAGCCGGCCGTCGGGGCCGCGCTCGCAGGTGCCGGCGAGCATGTCGCTGCGCCGCCCCGGCATCTCGAAGCGCGCGCCTTGGGGCTTGCCGGCGCAGAGCTCGAAGGCCTCGGGCGGCGGACCGCGGTACGCCACCGGCGGCATCGCCTCGCCGGGCCGGGGCCGCATCGCTTGGGGCGGCGGCGGCGCATGGGGCGGTGGCGGCGGCGGCAGCATGATGCAGCCGCTCAGGCCGGCTGCCAGCGCGAGGGTGGCCAGGGCAGGGATCGTTTTCATGAGGGGTCCTCCGAATCAAATCGGCCCAGTGTGTGGGCCGACTTGGGAGAAAGCTGGGAGGCGCGCGCCGCTCAGTCGAGCGGGGTTTCGAAGGCGAAGCCCACGCCGTAGACGGAACGAATCCAGTCGTGCGAAGGCTCGGCCGCGGACAGCTTGCGCCGCAGATTCTTGATGTGGCTGTCCACCGCGCGTTCGGAGACGTCGGCATCGTCGTCGTAGGCCAGCTCCAGCAGCCGGGCGCGCGAGAAGATGCGGCCCGGGTGCCGCGACATCGCCTGCAGCAGCCGGAACTCGCGCCGCGTCAGGTTCAGCGGGACGCCGCCGAGCGTCGCGCGCCAGTGCGCCTCGTCCAGCACCACCGGGCCCTCTGCCGCGCCGGCGGCCGCGACGAGGCCCTCCGCGCGCCGCAGCACGGCGCGCACGCGGGCCACCACCTCGCGCGGCGAGAAGGGCTTGCACACATAGTCGTCGGCGCCCAGCTCCAGGCCCAGCAGGCGGTCGACCTCCTCGATCCGCGCGGTGAGCATGATGATCGGGTGGTGGGTGTGTACGCGAGCCTGCCGCAGCACGCTCAGGCCGTCCAGCCCGGGCAGCATGATGTCGAGCAGGCTCAGGTCGGGCGGCGCCTCCAGCATGCGCGCCAGCGCCGTGCGGCCGTCGGCCACGTGCTCGGTCTCGTGGCCGGCGTGGCGCAGGTAGTCCTGCAGCACCGAGGCGATGTCGGCCTCGTCCTCGACAATCAGGATGCGGCTCATAGGGCAACCTCCAGGGGAAGCCAGAACGTGATCCGCAGGCCGCCCAGCGGCGAGGCCGAGGCATCGATCTCGCCGCCGTGCGCCTCGACCATGGTCCGGCAGATCGACAGGCCCAGGCCCGAGCCGCCGAGCGCGCGGCTGCGCGAGCCCTCGGCGCGGAACAGGCGCTCGAAGACCAGCGGCAGCTCGTCGGGCGCAACGCCCGGGGCGCTGTCGTCGAAGCGCAGCACCAAGCGCTGCGCGCCGGCGCTGCCTTCGACCGTGGCGCCGATGCGCAGCATGCCGTCCTCGTCGGTGTAGGCAAGCGTGTTGTCGAGCAGGTTCATGAACACCTGGTGCAGGCGCTGGGCGTCGCCTTCGACCATCGGCTGCGATTGGGCGGCCAGCGCATCGACCGACGCGACCTCCACCGCGATGCGGCGCTGCACGAAGCGATCCCGCGTTGCGGCCAGGGCCTCCTTCAGCAGCGCGAGCGGGAACACAGGCGCGCGGGTGATCGATTCGGTCGGCGGCTCGCGCATGCTGCTGCGCAGGTCGTCGACCAGCTGGTTGAGCCGCATGACCTGGCGATGCAGCCGCAGCGCAGTGCGGTCGTCGAAGCTGCGCACGCCGTCCTGCAACGCCTCGATCTCCGCGCGCATGGCCGCCAGCGGGGTGCGCAGCTCGTGCGCCACGTCGGCCAGCCAGGCGCGGCGCGAGGCCTCGACCGTGTCCAGGCGCTCGGCCATGTCGTTGAAGGTGCGGCCGAGCAGGGCCAGCTCGTCCGAGCCCTGCACCTGCACGCGGGTGCCGAGCTTTCCGCGCGCCACGTCCTGCGCCCCTTGCGTGAGCGCATCGATGGGGCTGAGCCAGCGCCGCGCCAGCAGCCACGAGAGCAACAGGGCCAGGGCCAGGCCCACCACGCCGGTCAGCGCGATGAAGCCCGACTGGCGGGCGACGAAGGCACGATCGGCCTCGCTGTCGAGGCCCTCCATCGGCGCCAGAACCAGCTGGCCGATCTGGATATTCCCGCGCTTGATCGGCAGATGGGCGGCCGAGGCCGGGTCGACGGTGGCGCCGACGACGCGCTTGCCGTGGGCGTCGATCACGCCCAGCCGCCGGAACATCGAGTTGGCCACCTCCCGCAGGCCGCCCGGGAACATCCAGGGTGGCGGAGGCTGAAAGTTGCGCCGGGGCAGCAGTTCCACCATCGGGGGTGGGTCGGCGCCGTCGCCGGGCGGCGGCTCGGGGCGAGGCCCTCGGGCATACCAGGGCGGCAGGCGCGCGTCCTCCGCGTCCTGTCCGTCGGTGCGGGGCAGGCCGGCATCGCCCATCTGCAGCCGGCGCCAGGTCTCCTCGCTGTTGCGCAGCTTGTCCCAGTTGCCGTTGCCCGCGTAGTGCTCCTGCAGCAGCTTCGCCAGCCACTCCATGCGCCGGATCTCGATCTCCGCCAGATAGGGGCCGAGGCCGCGCTGCAGCGCGAAGATCGAGAAGCCGGCCCAGATCAGCAGCAGCGCGACCAGGAGCGCGGTCAGGGCGAAGAAGATTTTTCGGGTGAGCGTCAGGCGTGGCATGGGAGGGGCGGTCGGCGCAAGGCCGGATTCTGCGACACGCACCTGCGCGCCCCGGCGAGCGGCGATGCCAGGTTCGAGATGAAGCGCGGAGGAAGACAGAGCGGACGGCCGGGTGCTCGCGACGGACGGCAGCGGCTCAGCGCTGCTCGGCGCCCTGGCGCAGGTGCGCGCGCCGCTCGCGCAAGAGATCGACCAGCGTCCACGCATGTGCCACCAGGACGAGGGCCACGCTGGCCACCAGCAGCCCCTGCTCGAAGCCGTCGCGCGCGCCGCGGTCTGCCTCCGGCTCGCCGAAGAACAGCACGCCGAGCACGGCCGGCGGAAGCGCCAGCACGGCGGCGATGGCGCCGACGCTGCCGAGGCGAGCCCTGCGCGGGCGCGGCGCCGCGTTCGCGCGCGGCGCGGGGTCGACGGGTAGGCCCATGGGATCGAATAGAGTCCTCATGCCCTGGATGATCGCGAGCGAATTGGTAGAAATGATGGAGCCGGCGGGCGCTCACATTTCCTCCGAAGTTGCGGCCGACCATCGCGGCCATGAATGAGCGATCCCGCATCGCGCCCGGCCTCGCGGCCGTGGCGCTGGCCGCCGTGCTGGGCACGGCCATCCCCGCCGCCTGGGCCATCGAGCCTTTCAAGGTGCGCGACATCCGGGTCGAAGGCCTGCAGCGCGTCGAGCCGGGCACCATCTTCGCCTCGCTGCCCCTTCGCGTGGGCGACACCTACAACGACGAGCGCGGCTCCGCTGCCATCCGCGCCCTGTTCGACCT
>NZ_JBDGIO010000009.1:0-240431 GCF_057657375.1 Variovorax sp. Soil_C_12
GGTTCCCGTGTGAAAGTAGGTCATCGTCAGGCTCTTACAGCCCCAAAAAGCCCAACCAGAAATGGTTGGGCTTTTTGCCTTTGGAATGCAAAGCGCCGCGCGGGCAACACCTGACAGGGCTTGTTGATCGCGGCAGTCTGTGGGAATTGTCGATGCCGCGCTCGCGCGCAACTGCGCGGCGAGCGTGTTCAAGCCGTCGCGCCGGGACGCAGCTGCCGCCGCAAGATCTTGCCGACGTTCGTCTTTGGCAGGCTGTCCCTGAACTCGATGTGCTTCGGCCGCTTGTAACCGGTCAGCTGGTCATTGCAGTAACGCATCACGGCATCCTCGGTCAACGTGGGATCCCTGCGCACCACAAAGACCTTAATCGCCTCGCCCTGCTTTTCGTCCGGCACCCCGATCGCCGCGCACTCGACCACGCCGGGGCACAAGGAGATGACGTTCTCGAGCTCGTTGGGGAACACGTTGAACCCGCTCACCAGGATCATGTCCTTCTTGCGGTCGACGATTCGGCTGTAGCCGTCCTCCTGCATGACCGCGATGTCGCCGGTGCGCATGAAACCATCGGCGGTGAACGCCGCCGCGGTCTCCGCGGGCTGGTTGTAGTAGCCGACCATCACGTTGGGCCCCTTGATGCAGAGCTCGCCCGCCTCGCCGGGTGGCAAGGAGCGCCCTTCGTCGTCCTTGATAGCGATCTCGATGCTCGGAAGGGGCAGGCCGATGGTGCCGGTGAAGGCGGTGTTGGAGACCGGATTGTTCGTGCCGATCGCGCAGGTCTCGCTCATGCCCCAGCCTTCGATCATCGGGCAGCCCGTGGCTTCGAGCCACTTGCGGGCCGTGCCTTCGGAAGCGGCCATGCCGCCGGCCTGGGAGACGAAAAGCGTGGAGAAGTTGACGGTCTTGAATTCCGGATGCATCAACAGTGCGTTGAACAAGGTGTTGACCGCCGGCAGCATGTGAAAGGGCCGCTTCTTGAGCACGGCGATGAACTTGTCGAAGTCGCGCGGATTGGGGATCAGCGTGAGATGCGAACCCTGCCGGATGGCGAGCAGGCACAGCGTCAGCGCGAAGATGTGATACAGCGGCAGCGCCGCAATGCTGTTAACTTTCGACAGGTCGCCCGCCCGCTCCAGCGCCGGCGTGAACCATGCCTCGGCCTGCAGCGTTGCCGCGACGATGTTGCGGTGCGTCAGCACGGCCCCCTTCGAGAGCCCGGTGGTGCCGCCGGTGTACTGCAGGAAAGCGATCGAATCCAGTGTGCTGGTGTCGGGCCCGAGCGTGCGCCCCTTGCCTTCCGCAATTGCCTTGGGAAAGGGCGTCACGGTCCGGCCCTTGTCGAGCGGAAGCTTGTAGGGCGGCACCATCTTCGCAAGGTGCCGCACCGCCAGCGTGATCCAGGTGCCGTAGAGTCCGCCGAGCAGGTCGCCCATCGACGCGACCACCACATGCTTGATCGGTGTCTGCTCGATCACCTGTTCGAGCGTGGCGGCGAAGTTCTCGAGGATGATGATCGCCGTCGCGCCGGAGTCCTTCAGCTGGTGCTCGAGCTCGCGTGCCGTGTACAGCGGATTGACATTGACGCAGGTGTACCCCGCGCGCAGCACCCCTGCCATCGTCACGGCGAACTGCGGCACGTTGGGCAGCATGATGGCCACACGCGCGCCTGGCTCCAGACCTCGCGACTGGAGCCAGGCACCGAGCGCTCCGGACAGCTCATCGAGCTCCGCGTAGCTCATCCACCGTTCCATGCAGACCGAGAACGGCCGACTTGCGTAGCGCTGGAAGGACTCCTCGAACATATGGCGCAGCGAACGGTACTGCTCCGGATGAACCTCGTGCGGCACACCGGGCGGATAGCTCTTCAAAACGGCTGATTGCATGCGATCTCCTCTGGCGCGGATTGTCGAAGCGAGCTTGGCGATGCCACCAGCGGGCTTGTCCTAGGGTCGCGCCCGATCCTGTCGCGCATGCGATAGTCGGCCGCATGGTCGCGCGTCTACAACAATGCATCGTGCTGGCCTGGCTGCTGGCCGCGATCGCATGGACCAGCGCCTGGTGGCCACACTCGCCCTTCGTGGCGGCAGGCGGGCTGCTGGTCCTGGGCCTGGGCCATGCCGTCTTCCTGGCGCTGGAGCTCATGGCCAGCTACCACGTCAGCGGCCGGGATCCCTTGAGCCGCGCCACGGTCATGCAATGCATGCGGGCCTGGCTCGCGGAAAGCCGGACGGCTCTGCAGGTGTTCTGCTGGCAGCAGCCATTCCGCTCGAGCGCCGTGCCCGATCATCTGCCGGAGGGCAGCCGCCATCGCGGCGTGGTGCTGATTCACGGCTTCCTGTGCAACCGTGGCTTCTGGAACCCCTGGCTACGTGCATTGCGTGCGAGGAACCATGCCTTCGTGGCTGTCAATCTGGAGCCGGTCCTCGGCCCGATCGAGCACTATGTGCAGACCATCGACGAAGCGATCTCGCGTGTGACTGCAGCCACGGGGCAGCCCCCCGTATTGATCTGCCACAGTATGGGCGGCCTGGCGGCTCGCGCCTGGCTGCGCGGTGCCGATGCGACGCGCGTGCATCGCATCGTGACCATCGGCACGCCGCACCGGGGAACCTGGCTCGCGCGCTTCGGCCGTACCGCCAGCGGGCGCCAGATGCGAATCGATGGCGAATGGATGCGGCAGATGGAGAGCGAATGCGGCAGCACGCGCCAAGTCCCGTTCACCTGCTGGTACTCGAACTGCGACAACATCGTGTTCCCCACCTCGACGGCGACACTCCCCGATGCCGACAACCGGCTCGCGCCGGGTCGTGGGCATGTGGAGATGGCCTTCGTCCCAGGCTTGCGACAGCAGACCCTCGCCCTGCTCGAGGACTGAGGAGCGCGCAGGTCAGAGAGAGGATTCGCCCGGCAGGAGCACGCCGGGCTCGATGTCCGGCCGCGTGGCGAGCGCCTCGTAGACCGGCGTGAAGTCCGGCGCTGTCATCTCGAACAGTTGAGCGAAGCTGTCGATCACGAAGTAATTGGCTTGGTAGGTGTCGATCTTGTAGCGCGTGCGCATGGCCCGCAGCAGATCGAGCGGCAAGCGCAGTGGCTCCTCGCTGCGCACCGCGTGCCGCAGCTCGCCGACGGAACTCAGGATGCCTGCGCCGTACGCACGCACGCCCTCCGCCTGACGGATGAGCCCGAACTCGACCGTGTACCAGTAAAGCCGCGCGAGCTTTTCGCCGGCGCCCAGGTCATGCGCCTTGATGCCGCCCTGCCCGTAGCGCTGCACGTAGTCCGCGAAGGTCGGGTCGAAGAGCATCGGCACATGGCCGAAGAGATCGTGGAACACGTCGGGCTCGACGATGTAGTCGAACTCCTCGGGCTTGCGGATCCAGTCCGTGACCGGGAACTTGCGGTTCGCCAGCAGCGTGAAGAAGGGCAGCTCCGGGATCAGCCCCGGCACTGCGACGATCTCCCAGCGTGTGGCCTTGTAGAGCCGCTCGTTGATCTCGTCAAAGCGCGGGATGCGGTCCTTGATGCCGAGCAGGGGCAGCGACGTGATGAAGGCATCGCAGGCCAGCCCCGTCAGCTGCGCGGCCTGCCGTTCATAGAGGCGCCGGTAGGTGTCATGGTCGGCGGGCGTGTAGCTGCCCCAGTCCTGCGGGCAGGTGTAATCGGCCAGCACCGCGCCACCGCGCGAATAGTCGCCGCGCGGCGGCCGGTCCGATTGGCCGTAGACGGCGGGCATGACCGCACCTGAAGGCGTCTCCATGGAAAGCTCCAAAAAAAGGTTGCTACTTGAGCCAGCGGTCCATCACGCGCTGGAACTCGCCGCCGGCTTGCGCCAGGTGCAGCCACTGGTCGACGTAGGCCTTGAAGGCGATATCGTCGCGAGGCAGCATCCAGGCCATCTCCCCGTACTGCAGCGGCTTGTCGGGATTCACCGCGCACAGGCCCGGCTTGAGCTTCTGCTGGGTGATCGCCTCCGCTGCCTCGGTCACGAAAACATCGGCGCGATTGGCGAGGATCTCGTCGAAGATCGTCACGTTCTCGCCGTGCATCGTGAGCTTGGCGCGCTTGAAGTTGGCGCGCGCGAAGCGTTCGTTGCTGCCGCCGGGGTTGAAGATCACCCGCACCTCGGGCTTGTCGATGGCGGCCACGCTCTCGTATTTGGCGACATCGGCGCAGCGCGCGATCGGCGTCTTGCCGTTGACCATGTAGGGCGCGCTGAAGAAGGCGCGCTTCTGACGCTCGGTGGTCACCGACACGCCGCCCACTGCGAGATCGCACTTGCCCGCGGCGAGGTCGGGCAGCAGGTTGGCCCAGGTCGTCTTGATCCACTCCGGCTTCGCATTGAGGCTGCCGCTGAAGCTCGTCATCAGGTCGACGTCGATGCCTTCATAGCTCGCATCGGTCTTCTGGAAGCTGAAGGGCTTGTAGTCGCCCGGCGTGCAGACGCGCAGCACGCCCGCCTTCTGCACCGCATCGAGATGCGATGCAGCCGTGCTCTGCGGCGGCGGCTGCTGCGCATTCATCGCGCAGCCGACCAGAGCGAGGACCGCAGCCGCGATCGATGACGAGCGAATCCAAAAGCCGAGACGACGCATTCCTTACTCCTGTGTGTGATGGGCCAACTATTGTGCGGCGCTCAACACCCCGCGGCGAATCTGATCGAGCTCGATGCTTTCGAACAGCGCCTTGAAGTTGCCGTTGCCGAAGCCGTCGTCACCCTTGCGCTGGATGAACTCGAAGAAGATCGGCCCCAGCTGGTTCTCGCTGAAGATCTGTAGCAGCAGCGCGTCCTTCTTGCCGTCGATCAGGATCTTGCGCTTCTGCAGTTCGTCGATGCTTTCGCCGTGGCCCGGGATGCGCTTGTCCACCAGTTCGTAGTAGGTGTCGATGGTGTCGAGCAGCTTGACGCCGCTGGCGCGCAGCGCATCGACCGTCTTGTAGAGGTCGTCCGAGCCCATCGCGATGTGCTGGATGCCTTCCCCGCGATAGAGGTCCAGGTACTCCTGGATCTGGCCGGCCTGTTCCTTGCCTTCTTCGTTGATCGGGATGCGGATCTTGCCGCAGGGGCTGGTCATCGCCTTGCTCTTCACGCCGGTCACCTGGCCTTCGATGTCGAAGTACTTGATCTCGCGGAAGTTGAAGAGGCGCTCGTAGAAGTCAGCCCATTCGTTCATGCGGCCGCGGTGCACGTTATGCGTCAGATGGTCGATATAGGTCAGGCCGTTGCCTTCCGGCGCCAGCGCCTGCTGCGCCGTCAAGCCGGGCAGCGCCTCGAAGTCCACGTCGTAGAAGCCGATGTTGCCGATGTCGCCGGGCTGCGCGCCGTTCTTGCCGCGCCAGCGGTCGACCAGGTAGATCAGGCTGTCGCCGATGCCCTTGATGGCGGGGATGTTCAGTTCACCGGGCCCGGCCTTGTCGGCAAAGCCCCAGGCGCCGAGCGAGATGGCGCGTTCGTAGGCGGCCTTGGCGTCCTGCACCCGGAACGCGATGGCGCAGACGCTGGGGCCATGCTGGCGCGCGAAGCGCTGGGCGAAGGAATCCGGCTCGGCGTTGACGATGAAGTTGATGGTGCCCTGGCGGTACAGCAGCACGTTCTTGTGGCGGTGCTTGGCCACCGCCTTGAAGCCCATGCGCTCGAACACCTCGCCCATGGCGGCCGGATCGGGGGCGGCGTATTCGATGAATTCGAAGCCGTCGGTGCCCATGGGGTTGTCCCAAGGGGTGAAGGCGGGGGCGTCGGCGGTGCTCATGGGTGTCTCCAGGGAAGGTGGGCGGGGGATGTTCAGTGTGGCGCTCGGGCTGCGCCGGCCACGTGTGGAACTGTAAGAGCGCAGCCCCTCATGATTTCAGCGTTATCAGGCCTAAGGTGACCGTGAAACGCATGAAAACTGTAAAAATCGAGAAATGAACGCACTCGACAAGCTGGATCGATTGATTTTGCGCACGCTGCAAAGCGACGGGCGCGCCACTTATGACCAACTGGCCGAAGAGGTCAGCCTGTCGCCGAGCGCGGTGCTGCGGCGCGTCCGGCGCCTGGAGGAAAGCGGCGTCATCGACCGCTACGTGGCGTTGGTCAAGCCAGAGGCAGTGGGCTTGGGCCTCACGGCTTATCTCAACGTCCGACTCGAAAAGCACACCGAAACCCATAAGCGCAACCCCATGGACCTGTTCCGCGCCAGCGTCCAGACCTGGCCGGAGGTGGTGGAATGCGCCGCGCTGACGGGAGAAATGGACTATTTGTTGCGTGTCGTTGTCGCCGATATGGCGCACTACAGCCGGTTCATCATGGACACGCTGCTCAAGCACCCCAGCGTGCAAGATTGCAAGACCAGCTTCGTGCTGGACCGGGTCAAGGCCACGACGGCCGTGCCGATATAACAACGGGCGCGCCTATTTTTGCCCGTGGCATGCTACAAAATGTATTCTTATGGATTACTTTTTAGCCCTTGTCCGCTTGTTGATTAAGGGGAAACCCTTATATTGGACCCATGCATACCGCCAAGGCCCTCTTCAAAGCCTCGCTCGGCATCGGTTCCTTCCTGAAAGCACCCATGGTTGAAGCCCAGCCGCGTCGCGCGCCCGCTCCTGCCCCCGTGATGGTGCCGATCCGCTCCATCGGCCCGCGCGAGCGCGAGCGCATCGCCCAGCACCTGCTGGCCCTCAAGCCCCACGACCGCTACCTGCGTTTCGGCTATGCCGCCTCCGACGAGCAGATCCAGCGCTACGTCGACGGCCTCGATTTCGACCGCGACGAACTCTTCGGCATCTACAACCGCCGTCTCGATCTGATCGCGATGGCCCATCTGGCCTTCGCCCCTGACGACCAGCTCAAGGATTGCGCCGAATTCGGCGTCTCGGTGGCCGAGCACGCCCGCGGGCGCGGCTATGGCGCACGCCTGTTCGAGCGCGCGGTGGTGATGGCACGCAACGAGGGCGTGGGGATGCTCTTCATCCACGCGCTCAGCGAGAACACGGCCATGCTCAAGATCGCGCGCAATGCCGGCGCCACCGTGGTGCGCAGCGGCTCCGAATCCGAAGCCCACCTGCAGCTGCCCGACGCCACCTTCGACAGCCGCATGAGCGAAATCGCGCTGGAGCACTACGCCGAGGTCGATTTCCAGCTCAAGACGCGCGCCAAGCAGTTCTGGGCCTTCCTGGCTACCGTGCAGGAGATCCGCAGCGGGGTGCGCGCCGCCCGCGAGCAGTCCTCGCCCTGAGCCCCCGCGGCAGGCGACCGGCGGGCGCACGCGTCACCGGCGGGTTCCGGTATCCTTGTGATCCCCCAACTCCGCCCTCCCGCAGTGGCTGACCCTCACCCCGAACGCGTGCCCGCTGAACGCGAAGACAAGCGCAGTTTTCTGCAGAAGCTCGCCGAGTTCATCCATCCCGGACCGGACTCGCGCGACGAGCTGATCGAAACGCTCGCCGATGCCGAGGACAACGACGTGATCGGCGCCGAGTCCCGCGTCATGCTCGAAGGCGTGCTGCGCATGGCCGACATGAGCGCCGGCGACGTGATGGTGGCCGCGCCGCGCATGGACCTGATCAACATCGACGCGTCCTTCGAATCGCTGCTGAACCTGGTGATCGACACCGCGCACTCGCGCTTCCCGGTCTACGAGGGCGAGAAGGAAAACATCATCGGCATTCTGATGGCGAAGGACCTGCTCAAGCTGCAGCGCGCCCCGGGGCTGAACATCCGCGCGCTGCTGCGTCCCGCCACCTTCGTGCCCGAGAGCAAGGGCCTGAACGACCTGCTGCGCGAGTTCCGCGGCAACCGCAACCACCTCGCGATCGTGATCGACGAGTTCGGCCGCGTGGCCGGGCTCATCACCATCGAGGACGTGCTGGAGCAGATCGTCGGCGAGATCGAGGACGAATTCGACATCGCCGAGGACGAGGGCGACATCTTCGGGCTGGCCGACCGCACCTACCGCGTCTCCGGCGACACGCCGATCGAGCGCGTCGCTGAGGCCTTCGGCATCGTCTTCGACGAGGAGATGTTGAGCGAGGACTTCGACACCATCGGCGGCCTGATCGCGCACGAGATGGGCCATGTGCCCAAGCGCGGCGAGCACTATGCGCTGGGCGCCTTCGACTTCGTCGTGCTCCACACGAAGGGCGGCGCCGTGCGCTGGTTCAAGGTCTCGCCGGCGCGCGGCGACGACGCGGCCGATTGAAAACGCTGGCGCGCGCGCTGGGCTTCGGACTCGCGGGGCTCGCGCAGGCCGCGTCGATCGCGGCTCCCTGGAACGGTCAGCCCCTGTGGTGGCTGCAGCTGATCTCGCTGGCGTTGCTGGCCTGGCAACTCGACGCGCTGCGGGAGCGCTCGCAGCCGCGGCCCGCGTGGCGAAGCGCGGCGCTCTACGGCTGGTTGTTCTCCACCGCCTGGCTGTGCGGCACCTTCTGGTGGCTCTTCGTTTCGATGCACACCTACGGCGGGCTCGCTGCGCCGCTGGCCGCGGTCGCCGTGCTGGCGCTGTCCGCGGCCCTGTCGCTCTACTACGCCGCTGCCGCAGCCTTCTACGTGGCCTTCGCGCCCGTGCATCGGGCCGGCGCGGTCCTCCTGTTTGCCGCGGCCTGGACCTTCGCCGAACTGCTGCGCAACAGCTTGTTTACCGGCTTTCCCTGGGGCGCGGGCGGCTACGCCCATGTCGAAGGCCCGCTCGCAGGCTATGCGCCGTGGCTGGGCGTGTACGGCGTGGGCGCGGTCGCGGCGGCGATCGCGGCGCTCGTTGCAGTTGTGCTGCGCGCCGCACGGGGCGGGAAGCGGGCGATGGCGTTCGCGCTGGCGCTGGCGCTGGTCCTCCTCGGTGCGCCCACGCTTGTCGCCGCCGTCCGCAGCGCACCCGACGAGGCGGCACTTTCGCGCGGCCGGCTGGAGGTCGCGTTGCTGCAGGGCAATATCCCGCAGGACGAGAAGTTCATCCCCAGCGGCGGCATCGCCACCGCGCTGCAGTGGTACGGCGAGCAACTGCAGCGCGCCACCGCGCCGCTGGTGATCACGCCCGAGACCGCGCTGCCCCTGTTGCCCACGCAGCTACCGCCCGGCTTGCTCGACGCCATCGCGGCGCGCTACGCCAACAGCAAGCAGACCGCCATCGTGGGCCTGCCGCTGGGCGATGGCCGCGTCTACACGAACACGGTGCTGGGCTTCGGGCCCGGGCGCAGCACGCCTTACCGCTACGACAAGCACCACCTGGTGCCCTTCGGCGAATTCGTGCCCGGCCTGTTCCGCTGGTTCACCGACATGATGAACATCCCGCTCGGCGACTTCCAGAGCGGCGGCCTCGCGCAGCCGCCGCTGGTCTGGCAGGGCCAGCGCATCGCGCCCAACATCTGCTACGAGGACTTGTTCGGCGACGAGATCGGCGCCAACTTCCGCGACGAGGCGCAGGCGCCCACCGTGCTGCTCAACGTCAGCAACATCGCCTGGTTCGGCGACACGGTCGCGATCGACCAGCACCTGGCCATCTCGCGCATGCGGGCGCTCGAGTTCCAGCGGCCGATGGTGCGCGCCACCAACACCGGCGCCACCGCGGTGATCGACCACCTCGGCCGCGTCACGCACGCCCTGCCGCGCCTCACACGCGGCGTGCTGGTGGCAAGCGTCGAAGGGCGCGCCGGGCTCACGCCCTATGCGTTCTGGGTCTCGCGCTTCGGATTGTGGCCGCTGTGGGGCCTGGCGCTGGCGATCATGGCGGCCGCGCCTCTTTTCAAGCGGCGGCGGGCCACCCGGCCGCCGGCTGACGTCTGATCAAAAAGCGTCGGCGGAACGCGGGCGTCCGGCCGCCGGCATCGCCGCATGCGCAGGAAGCATTTCAGGCCTGTGACGGCGGCCCGGGCTTCCGGTATCGTCCCTGCGCTTCGTGAAATTCTTCACGCCAACAGGAGCCTCCATGTTCTTTGCCCCCCGCTTCCGTGCCTTCGCGGCCGTCGCGGCGCTGACTGCCGCCGCAGCCATCGCCCATGCCCAGCAGGCCTTGCCCAACGTCGTGATCCTGGCCACCGGCGGCACCATCGCCGGCGCCGGCGCCTCGGCCGCCAACAGCGCCACCTACGCCGCCGCCAAGGTGCCGGTCGACAAGCTGATCGCCGGCCTGCCCGAGATCTCCAAGGTGGCCAACGTGCGCGGCGAGCAGGTGTTCCAGATCGCCTCCGAGAGCTTTACCAACGACAACCTGATGGTGCTGGCCAAGCGCGTCTCGGCCCTGTCCAAGCAGGCCGACGTGGACGGCATCGTCATCACCCACGGCACCGACACGCTGGAAGAGACCGCCTATTTCCTGAACCTGGTGGTGCGCACCTCCAAGCCGATCGTGGTGGTCGGCTCGATGCGCCCGGGCACCGCCCTGTCGGCCGACGGCGCGCTCAACCTGTACGACGCCGTCAACGTCGCCGCCAGCAAAGACGCGTCCGGCAAGGGCGTGCTGGTGACCATGAACGACGAGATCCAGAGCGGCCGCGACGTCAGCAAGGTGGTCAACATCAAGACCGAGGCCTTCAAGAGCCAGTGGGGCCCGCTGGGCATGATCGTCGAGGGCAAGAACTACTGGTTCCGCGCGCCGGTGAAGCGCCACACCACGCAGTCCGAGTTCAACATCGACGAGATCACGGCGCTGCCGGCGGTCGACATCGTCTACGGCTACGGCAACGTGCCCGCCACGGCGATCGATGCCTTCGGCAAGAGCGGTGCGAAGGCGCTCGTCCTCGCCGGCACCGGCAACGGCTCGGTGGCCGACCGCATCGTGCCCGTGCTGCAGAAGCTGCGCAGCGACGGCGTGCAGATCATCCGCAGCTCGCGCGTGTCGGACGGCTTCGTGATCCGCAACGCCGAGCAGCCCGACGACAAGTACGACTGGGTGGTGGCGCATGACCTGAAGCCGCAGAAGGCGCGGATCCTGGCGATGGTGGCGCTCACGAAGACCAACGACCCGAAGCAACTGCAACGGATCTTCTGGGAGTATTGAGCCCCGGGGCTTCCCACTTCCCCTCGACGGCCGCAGCGGCGCAAGCCCTGCGGCCGTTGTCATGTCCGCGCGCTCTTAAAATGCCCGGTTCGCCGCGTCGAGGACTCGATCGGCCCCAAAGCCCACCCATGCTCACCTTCCAACAAATCATTCTCAAGCTGCAGTCCTACTGGGATGCCCAGGGCTGCGCGCTGCTGCAACCCTACGACATGGAGGTGGGGGCCGGCACCTCGCACACCGCAACCTTCCTGCGCGCGCTCGGCCCCGAGCCCTGGAAGGCCGCCTACGTGCAGCCCAGCCGCCGGCCCAAGGACGGCCGCTACGGCGAGAACCCGAACCGCCTGCAGCACTACTACCAGTACCAGGTCGTGCTCAAGCCGGCGCCGGCCAACATCCTCGAGCTCTACCTGGGCTCGCTCGAGGCGCTGGGCTTCGATCTCAAGAAGAACGACATCCGCTTCGTCGAGGACGATTGGGAGAACCCCACGCTCGGCGCCTGGGGGCTGGGCTGGGAGGTCTGGCTCAACGGCATGGAGGTGACGCAGTTCACCTACTTCCAGCAGGTGGGCGGCATCGATTGCCGGCCCATCACGGGCGAAATCACCTACGGGCTCGAGCGGCTGGCCATGTACATCCAGGGCAAGGAAAGCATCTTCGACCTGGAATGGGCGCCCGCCATCAGCTACGGCGACGTCTACCACCAGAACGAGGTCGAGCAGTCGACCTACAACTTCGAGCACAGCGACGCCGATTTCCTCTTCACCGCCTTCGCCGCGCACGAGAAGCAGGCCAGGCACCTGATGGAGCAGAAGCTCGCGCTGCCCGCCTATGAGCAGGTGCTCAAGGCGGCCCACAGCTTCAACCTGCTGGATGCGCGCGGCGCGATCAGCGTGACCGAGCGCGCCGCCTACATCGGCCGCATCCGCAACCTCGCGCGCAGCGTGGCGCAGAGCTACTACGAGAGCCGCGAGCGCCTCGGCTTCCCGATGGCGCCGCGCGAGTGGGTGGCCGAGATGACGAAGAAGGCGGCCTGAGCGATGAGTACTCCTAACAACCTGCTCGTCGAGCTCTTCGTCGAGGAACTGCCCCCCAAGGCGCTCAAGAGGCTGGGCGACGCCTTTGCCGGCGTGCTGCGCGACCAGCTGGCGGCCCAGGGCCTGGTCGATGCGGGCTCCGTGCTGACGGCTTATGCGTCCCCGCGCCGCCTGGCGGCGCATCTCACCCACGTCGCCACGCAGGCCGCCGATCGCGCGGTCTCGCAGAAGCTGATGCCGGTGGCTGTCGGGCTGGATGCGGCCGGCCAGGCGACGCCGGCGCTGCTCAAGAAGCTGGCTTCGCTGGGCGCCGACGCCGCGGCCGTGTCCGGCCTGCGCCGCGCGATGGACGGCAAGGCCGAGGCCTTGTTCTTCGACAGCAGCGCCAAGGGCGCGACACTGGCCGAGGGCCTGCAGAAGGCGCTGGCCGAGGCCATCGCGAAGCTGCCCATCCCCAAGGTGATGAGCTACCAGCTCGAATCCGGCTGCGCGCTGCCCGGCTGGACCAGCGTGAGCTTCGTGCGGCCGGCGCACGGACTGGTCGCGCTGCATGGCGATGCCGTGGTGCCGGTCGAAGCCCTGGGCCTGCAGGCCGGGCGCGAAACCCACGGCCACCGTTTCGAGGCCCAGCGCGACCCGATCGTGCTGCGCGATGCCAACAGCTATGCGGTGCAACTGGAAGAAGACGGCGCGGTGATCGCCGGCTTCGAGGCGCGCCGCTTCGAGATCGCGCGCCAGCTGGCCGAGGCGGCGCTGTCGGTCGGTGCCGGCGCGCAGCCGATCGACGACGACGCACTGCTCGACGAAGTCACCGCGCTGGTCGAGCGCCCCAACGTGCTGGTCTGCGAATTCGAACGCGAGTTCCTCGGCGTGCCGCAGGAATGCCTCATCCTCACGATGAAGGCCAACCAGAAGTACTTCCCGCTGCTCGACGCCGCCGGCCGGCTCACGAACAAGTTCCTGGTGGTCAGCAACATCCGTCCGGACGATGCCAGCGCGGTGATCGGCGGCAACGAGCGCGTGGTGCGCCCGCGCCTGGCCGATGCCAAGTTCTTCTTCGACCAGGACCGCAAGAAGTCGCTCGCCTCGCGCGTCGAGGCGCTGGGCAAGGTGATCTATCACAACAAGCTCGGCACGCAGGGCGAACGCGTGGAGCGCGTGATGCGCATCGCCCACGCCATCGGCGAGCAGCTGGGCACGGCGACGGGCGATGCCGCGCTGGCCCCACATGCCGTGCAGGCCGCGCAGCTCGCCAAGGCCGACCTGGTGACCGACATGGTCGGCGAGTTCCCCGAGCTGCAGGGCATCATGGGCCGCTACTACGCACTGCACGACGGCCTCGACCACGCCGTGGCCGACGCCGTCGAGGACCACTACAAGCCCCGCTTCGCCGGCGACGCGCTGCCGCGCGGCCCGGTAGGCATCGTGGTCGCCCTGGCCGACAAGCTGGAGACCCTGGTGGGCATGTTCGGCATCGGCAACCTGCCGACCGGCGACCGCGACCCCTTCGCGCTGCGCCGCCATGCGCTGGGCGTGATCCGCATGCTGACCGAGCGCCACCTGCCGCTGGACCTGCGCGCCCTGATCGGCCAGGCCCACGCCGCCTTCGGCGCGCCCAAGGCCGGCGACCATCCGCTGGCCGACCCGACCGATGCATTGGAGGCCTTCATCTACGACCGCCTGGCCGGAAGCCTGCGCGAGCAGGGCGCCAGTGCCCAGGAGGTCGAGGCGGTGCTCGCGCCCGCGCCGCAGCGCCTGGGCGAGGTGCCCAAGCTCCTGGCGGCGGTGCGCGCCTTCGCTGCCCTGCCCGAGGCGCCGGCGCTGGCGGCGGCCAACAAGCGCATCGGCAACATCCTCAAGAAATCGCCCGAGGCCGATGCGCATGTGAGCGAGCTGCTGCTGCAGGAGCCGGCCGAGAAGGCGCTGTACGCCGCAATGCAGAAGGTCGTGCCCACGGCCAATTCGCAGTTCGACGCCGGCGACTACACCGCCTCGCTGCAGACGCTGGCCGCGCTGCGCGAGCCGGTCGATGCCTTCTTCGACGACGTGATGGTCAATGCCGAGCAGTCCGACCTGCGGCTCAACCGCCTGGGGCTGCTGATGCTGCTGCACCGGGCCATGAACCGGGTGGCGCAGCTGGAGCGGCTGGCCGCCTGATCGAGGCATCCCCATGAAAATCGTCATCCTCGACCGCAACGGCACGCTCAACGTGCACCGCGAGGACTTCGTCAAGAGCGACATCGAATGGACGCCCCTGCCCGGCGCGCTGGAGGCGGTGGCGCGGCTCAATCATGCGGGCTGGCATGTGGTGATCGCCTCCAACCAGTCCGGCTTGGGGCGCGGGTTGTTCGACATGGCTTCGCTCAACGCCATGCACGCCAAGATGCACAAGATGCTGGCAGCCGTCGGCGGCCGCGTGGATGCGGTGTTCTACTGCCCGCACAGCCCCGACGAGAACTGCGAATGCCGCAAGCCCAAGCCGGGACTGTTCTTGCAGATCGCCGAGCGCTATGGCGTGGACCTCGCTCATGTGCCGACGGCCGGCGACAGCCTGCGCGACATGCAGGCCGGCGCCGCCGCCGGCTGCGAGCCGCACCTGCTGCTGACCGGCATGGGCGCGGCCTGCCGCGGCATCCCCCTGCCGCCCGAATACCCGCCGAACACCCGCGTGCACGAAGACCTGGCGGCCTTCGTCGACTTTCTGCTGGAGCGCGAAGAGCGCAACGCACTGAACCTGGCCGTCTGATGTCCCTCCTCCGATCCATCGTCCACGCCCTGTGGATGCTCGTCACCGTGGTGCCATGGGGCCTGATCATGGTGGTCAGCTCGCTGTGGAAGCGCGGCGTGCCGCTGTACTGGATGGCCGCGCGCTGGCTGGGCTGGGCGATCGGCGGCGCCCGGGTGCTGCTGGGCATCGAAACGCGCGTCACCGGCATGGAAAACCTGCCCCAGGACAAGCTCGCCGGCTGCGTCCTGCTGGTGAAGCACCAGTCGACCTTCGAGACCTTCCTGATGCCCACGCTGATGCCGCATCCGCTGGCCTATGTGTTCAAGAAGGAACTGATCTACGTGCCCTTCTTCGGCTGGGCCATGGCGCGGCTGGACATGATCCACATCGACCGCAGCCAGCGCACCCAGGCCTTCAACAAGGTGGTGGCGCAGGGCCGTGCCCTGCTGGCCCAGGGCATCTGGATCATCATGTTCCCGGAGGGCACGCGCATCCCGCGCGGGCAGCAGGGCATCTACAAGAGCGGCGGCACAAGGCTGGCTTGCGAGACCGGCGTGCCTGTGATCCCGATCGCCGTGACCTCGGCCAAGGTCTGGCCGCGCAAGGCCTTCGTCAAGCATCCCGGCGTGGTCGATGTCTCGATCGGCCCCGCGATCTCCAGCGTGGGGCGCAAGCCCGACGAGCTGATGCGCGAGGTCGAAGCCTGGATCGAGGCCGAGATGCGCCGGCTCGACCCCGAGGCCTACGTTTCGGCGGAGACGGTGTCGGCCTGAGGCTCGAACACCATGCGCAACCTGTTGCAGTTCACGCTCGACCTGTTCGACGCGCCGGTGCCGCCGCCGGCGCCGCCCGTGCCCGCGCCTGCAGACAGCACAGCGCCGCCCGCAATTCCCCTGGCCGACGCCATGAGCCCGGCCAGCTTCGTCCATCCGCGCGCCACGCGCGAGCTCACGCTGGGCAACGCCCGCGTGGCGTACGAGTTCAATCGCGGCAAGCGGCGCACCATCGGCTTCATCGTCGGCGCCGAGGGTCTGACGGTGCGCGCGCCGCGCTGGGTGCCGCTGCGCGACGTCGATGCGGCGGTGAAGGAGAAGGCCGACTGGATCCTGCGCAAGCTCGCCGAAACGCAGCAGCGCCATGCCAAGCTGGAGGCGGCACGCATCGAGTGGCGTGACGGGGTGAGCTTTCCTTTCCTGGGCGAGCCGGTGGTGGTGCAGCTCGATCCGCATCACGGCTTCGAGGGCGTGGGCGCCATGCTCGACGTGGGCGCGGGCGGGAAGACGCGCGTGCTGCGCCTCGCGCTCGCGAACAACGCCGGCGCGACCCAGATCCGCGATGCCGCGCAGGCCTGGCTGATGCGCCAGGCGCGGCGCATCTTCACCGAGCGCCTGGACCACTTCGCGCCGCGCCTGGGCGTGACCTGGCACAAGCTGACCCTGTCGAACGCCTCGACGCGCTGGGGCAGCGCCAGCGTCGACGGCGCGATCCGCCTGCACTGGCGCCTGGTGCATTTCCGGCTGCCGGTGATCGACTACGTGGTCGCGCACGAACTGGCCCACCTGCGCGTGATGGACCACAGCCCGCGCTTCTGGGAAACGGTGGAGAGCGTGGTGCCGGACTATGGGGATTTGCGGCAGCAGCTCAAGGACCAGCCGGTGCCCAAGTGGTGAGCGCGCGCTATCGCGCGTGCGTCACGCCTCCATCGACCACCAGCGTCGACCCCATCACATAGTCCCCCGCCCGCGAGGCCAGGTAGATGGCCGCCGCCGCCATGTCCTCCGGCTCGCCGATTCGCCCAGCCGGGATGCGGCCCTTGATTTCCTCGCCGTGGTCGCGTGCGTCCTTGTTCATGTCGGAGGCAAAGGCGCCCGGCGCGATCGCGCTGACGACGACGCGCTCCTGTGCCAGGCGCAGCGCCATGCGGCGCGTGAGCTGGATCAGGCCGGCCTTGCTCGCCGCATACGAATAGGTTTCCTGCGGATTGACCGAGATGCCATCGATCGAGGCAATGTTGATGACCTTCGCCAGGTGATCCGTGGCCGCTTTCTTGAGCATCGGCGTCAGCGCCTGGGTCAGGAAGAAGGGTGTCTTGAGGTTGAGGTCAACCACCTTGTCCCAACCGCTCTCGGGGAACTCGTCGTAGGGCGCGCCCCAGGCGGCGCCGGCGTTGTTGACGAGGATGTCCAGCGTGCCTTCGTGCTTCGCATAGGCGGCGACCAGGGCCTTCGCGCCTTCGACCGTCGACACGTCGGCCGGCAGCGAGACGCAAGGGCCGAAGGCCGAGAGCTCCTTCGCCGTCCGGTCGCAGGCCTCGGCCTTGCGCGCCGAGATGTAGACGCGCGCGCCCTGGGCCAGGAAGCCTTCGGCGATCATGCGGCCGATGCCGCGCGAGCCGCCGGTGATCAGGGCCGTGCGGCCCGCGAGAGAGAAGAGTCGGGTGGTGTCCATGCGGGTTGTCTCCAGAGGTGCGAGACAAGCTTAGTGCGCATGGGCACCGTCGGGCGTCACTTAGGCGCCACTGCGTCAGATGTTTCCTCGTCCAGCGCCAGCACCACCTCCTGCAGCGTGCGCGCCAGCCGGTCGCCGTCCAGCGGCTTGTGCAGGATGCGCGCCGCCACGGTCGAAAACTCGCGAAAGCGCGAGGGCGCGGTCTCGCCGGTCACGATCACCGCCGGCAGCAACGGGCGGCGCCAGCGCACGCGCTCGATCACATCCAGGCCGGTTTCCTCGCGCAGGCGGTAGTCCACCACCATGACGTCGGGCTCGAAGCCCTCGGCCAACGCCTGTTCCGCCTTGGCGCCGCTCGCCACGCCCTTGACCGACCAGCCCAGCTGGTGCAGGTAGGTACACATTGCGGACAGCACCTCGGCCTCGTCGTCCACCAGGAGCACCGCCAGGCGGGTGCCGTCGAAGGAGCGCGCCAGGGCGGTCGAGACTGCCGGATGGCTTTCGTCCATTGGTGCGGCAGGGGCGATGTACAGGGCGAAGGTGGTGCCGCGGCCCGGCTCGCTGTCCAGTCCGATCTCGATCTTCAGCAGATCGGCCGTGCGCCGCACGATCGCCAGGCCGAGGCCCAGGCCCTGGCTGCGGTCGCGCGAGGGGTTGCCGATCTGGTAGAACTCCTCGAACACCCGCTCGCGCTCGCTCTCCGGGATGCCGGGGCCGGTGTCGCTCACCCGCACCAGCACCCGGCCGTCGGCGGCGGCTTCGGCCGACAGCGTCACGCCGCCGCGGGTGGTGAACTTAATCGCGTTGTTCACCAGATTGCCGACGATGCGGATCAACTGGTCGGCGTCCGTCAGCCCCCACAGCGGCGTCTCCGGCGCCGCGACCTTCAGGAACAGCCCCTGCTGCGCCGCCAGCGCGGCGTACTCGTCGCGCGAGGCGCGCAGCACCGCGCCGATGTCGTGCGGCGCGAACTTGGCCTCGATGGTGTGGGCGTCGAGGCGCGAGATGTCCAAGAGGCCGTCGAGCAGACCGCTGCTCTGGCGCAGCGCGCTCCCGATGCCGCGACTCACCTCCTTGAGCAGCGGATCGGGCGAGCGGCGTGCCAGGATGTCCAGCGTGGTCGCGTTGATCGACAGCGCGTGCAGCGGCTGGCGCAGGTCGTGGCTGGCGGCTGCGAAGAAGCGGGTCTTGGCCTCGCTGGCGGCTGTGGCGCGGTCGCGCTCCTGGCGCACGACCTCGGACAACAGGGCGTTGTCGTCGAGCACGTTCATGAGCTTGTGCAGCATGCGGCCCTGGTCCCGGACGGTGGCGAGCAGCATGAAATACACGAGCACGATGCCGGCCGCGAACATGTAGCCCACCGCGCTGCCGCGCCAGGCCCAGCCGCCGGCGAGACAACAGAAGGTGAGGGTGCAGAAGCCGACGAAGGCGCGCTGCGAGCCGGCGACCGAGGCCGCGCCGATGGTGCAGCCGGCCATCAGCACGGCGGCCACGGCCATCGGCGCGAAGTCGCCGGGCGCATAGAAGGCGAAGGGGACGATGCTCGCGGTCGACACGCCGTTGAAGTCGAAGCCGCGCAGCAGCCGCGGCAGGTACTGCAGCTGGACCTCGGGCTCGACGCGCTCCACCGCCAGGCCCAGGCGCCAGCGATACACCATGACGGCGCCGGTCAGCACCAGCCAGATCCACGGCCAGAGCTCCACGCCTTGGCGCCAGACGATGAAGGCCACCAGGATGTAGCCCAGGTAGTTGAGCGGCAGGCGTCGCGAGTACTCGAGGATCAGCTGCAGCCGGCGCTCCAGGATGCGCCTCCCGATCCGCGCCTCGCGCGAGGCCCCGGCCAGCGGCATCGGCGCCGATGCGGAGGTCTCAGTCAATTCGCACGCCCTCGCGCGAGGCCTGGTAGGCGGCTTCGGTCCTGTTGCGCACGCCCAGGGCCGTGTAGACGGCGGTGAGGTGGGCCTTGACGGTGGATTCGGCGATGTCGAGCTGGCGCGCGATCAGCTTGTTGGGCAGGCCGCGCGCGGCCGCGCGGTAGACGTCCATCTGGCGCGGGGTGAGGCCGGCGAGCCGCGGGTCATGGCCCGCCGCTGCGGTGCTTTCCACCGCCGGCGGGGGCGCCGCATTGAGCGTCTCCAGCGGCAGGAAGATGCGGCCGGCCAGCACCTGCTCCAGGGCCGCGACCATCATTTCCGAGCTGTACTTCTTGGGGATGAAGCCGGCCGCGCCCAGGTCCACGGTGTTGCGGATCATGGTGGCGTTGGTGTCGCCCGACAGCACCACGATGCGCGCCATGCAGCCGGCGTCGCGCAGGCGGCGAATCGATTCCTCGCCGTTGCAGTCGGCCAGGTGCCAGTCCAGCAGCACGAGGTCGAACTCGGCCAGTTCCACCAGCTTGATGGCATTGCTCATTTCGCCGGCGGTTTCCACGCGCAGCTCGGGCACCAGGACGCTCAGCAGGTTCTTCATGCCCTGCAGGAACATCACGTGGTCATCGATCATCAGTACGTTCATCGGGACCGAGTATTCATCAGAACAGGCCCGGATTGAACGGGCTAAGACTTTGGTCGAAGCGGGTTTGTCGGGAGCGACGAGGACTCGTTCACAGGACGAGCGAGCGGGGGCTTTCGAAGGCGCGCGGCCTCCCGTCGAGCGGATCGCGAAAAGCCAGCGACTTGGCCAGCAGCTGCAGCGGCCGGTCGAAGTCCTCGGTGCCCTCGGGCAGCAGCGTGGGGTAGAGGGCGTCGTCGCGGATCGGCAGGCCCAGCGCGGCGCAATGCACGCGCAACTGGTGGCGGCGGCCGGTCACGGGCGACAGACGCAGCCGGGCCCAGCCGTCGCGGGCCTCCAGCAGTTCGAAGCGGGTCTCGGCATTGGGCTCGCCTTCCACCTCGCGCATGCGCATGAAATGCGTGTCGTCCACCAGGCGGCTGCAGCGCGCGGCGGGCAGGGTCGGCGTGCCGCGCCAGGGCACGATGGCCTCGTAGTGCTTGACGACGGCGCGCTCGGCGAACAGCGCGTGGTAGGCATGGCGCGTGGCCGGCTGCACCGAGAACAGCACCACGCCGGCGGTCTCGCGGTCGATGCGGTGCAGGGGCGCGAGCTGGTCCAGGCCCAGCTTGCGCTGCAGGCGTACCAGCAGGCTCTGCTGCACGTACTTGCCGACCGGCGCCACGGTCAGGAAATGCGGCTTGTCCACCACGAGCAGGTGCTCGTCGCGGAACAGCACCGTCTCCTCGAAGGGCACGGCCCGCTCGCTGTCGAGCGAGCGGTAGTAGAAGACGTGCAGCCGCGGCTGGTAGGGCCGCGTCGGCGTGACGGGGATGCCGTGCTGGTCCACCACCTCGCCCGCCCGGATGCGCGCTTCCCAGGTGGCGCGCGGGATGGCCGTGAAGCGCTGGACCAGGAATTCGGCGATGGTGGGCCAGGGGCCCGTCGGCAGCGCGACGCGGCTCGGTCCGACGCCGTCGCGGGTGGGAAGCGGCGCGGCGGCCATGGCGGGCGGGGCCTCAGGCGGCGGCCAGGGCCGCGGCGATCTCGGCCAGAAGGGGGCGCCCGCCGGCTTCGGGCTGGGTGCAGCGCGCCTGGAGGTCTGCCCATCGCGCCAGCGTGGCGCTCTCCGAACCGTCCGAAGGCTGGCAGCGCGAGTGCAGCTCCTCCAGCAGCAGCCCGAAGGCGCGCGCCTCGATGCGCTGCAGCGCCAGCGCCTGGTCCGGTTCGTCCGGTGGCAGGAAGGAGGCGGCGCCGAAGTCGCCCAGCAGGCCGTTGCCCTCGCCGTCCCAAAGGATGTTGTGGGCGTAGAGGTCGCCGTGCAGGATGCCGTGGGCATGCAGCTGCGCGGCGGCCGAGGCGATGCCGCATGCCAGGCGCCGGGCGGTCGCCAGCGGCCAGGCGGCCTCTTCGGCATAGACGTCGCGGGTGCAGGAGCCCAGGCTGGGCGGCCCGGCCAGGTTGCGAAAGCGCGGGTCCACCAGGGCCAGCACCAGGCCGGACGTGCCTTCGGGGTGGTCCTGGATGCGGCCCTCGACCGCGATCAGGTTCGGATGCGCGCCGGCGGCGATGCAGGCGGCCATCTCGCTGTGCGGCCAGCCGTCGCTGGTCACCGCGCCCTTGAACAGCTTCACGGCCACGGGCCGAACGCTGCCGTCTTGCTGCGCGCAATCGGCGCGGTGGATGACGCCGGAGGCGCCTTCGCCCAGCTTGTCGTGCAACGACAGGCGCCGCCACTCGACCGCCGCAATGGCCGCCGCTTCCACCGCGGCCGTCTCGGCCCGGTCGTCGAAGGGGTTGCCGGCGAAGGCCAGCCAGGCGAGGCGGGGCAGGGCGGGCAGCCAGTCGGGCAGGGCCTCGAGGCGGTTGGCCGAGATGCGCAGCAGCTCCAGCGCGCGACAGGCGGCCAGCTCGGCCGGCAGGGCCTGGAGGCGGTTGCCGGCCAGCATCAGCTTCTGCAGCCGCGTGCAGCGGCCGATGGCGGGTGGCAGTGCGTCGATCTCGTTGTCGGTCAGGATCAGCCAGCGCAGTGCAGGCGGCAGCGACTCGGCCGGCACCGTCCGGATGCGGTTGGCCTTGAAGCCGACCATGTCGAGGCTGCTGCACCGGCCCAGCGCAGCGGGCAGCTCGGTGAAGCGGTTGTTCGAGCAGAAGAGCACGCGCAAGCGGTGCAGGCGGGCGAGGTCCTCGGGTAGCGCCGACAGGTCATTGCCCGAGAGGTCGAGCTCCTCCAGCGTGTCGGCCAGCCCGAAGATCTCCCGCGGAAACTCGGTGAGGCCGCAGCGCAGCGCAAGCCGTCGCGCGCCCGCCAGCTGCCCGCTGCGCAGCTGGGCCACGGTGTTCATTGGAGTACCTTCGCCTTCGGCTGCGGTGCTATTCGACTTGAGAGCGGCCTGGCGTCTCATGCAAAGACGCCGAAGCGCCAGACGCCATCTTCGCCCTTGCGCCGTTGCACCTGTCCCTCGAACCACAGCAGGTGCAGGTGCGCCACGGTCTCGCCCAGGGCGAAGGTGGTCTGGTGCACGTCGAGCGCACGCTTGAAGAGGATCGGCAGCCCCTCGGCGCCGCTCAGCGGCCGGACCGTGCCGGCCTCCAGCAGCTCGGCCAGGCGGTCGCGGTGGTGGTCCTGCAGCTGCTTCACGCGCTGGTGGATGCCGGTAAAGGGCTTGCCGTGCGAGGGCAGGCCCAGTGCGTCGGGCGGCAGCGCCTTGAAGCGGTCGATGCTGTCGAGGAACAGGCGCAGCGGGTTGGCCTCGGGCTCGCCCGCATGCACGCTCACGTTGGTGGAGATGCGCGGCAGCATCATGTCGCCGCCCAGCAGGGCATTGAGCTCTTCGCAGTACAGCGAGATGTGCTCCGGCGCATGGCCGTAGCCGCTGATGCAGCGCCAGGCGCGCCCGCCGATGCGCACTTCGTCGCCGTCGAGCATGCGCACGAAGCGCGCCGGCACCGAGGGCACCATGTTGGCGTAGTAGTTGGTGCGCCCGCGGATGACGGCCAGCGCCTCGGCATCGGCCAGGCCGTGCGAGACGAAGAAGTCCGCAGCCGCTTCGCCGCCGGCCAGCGTGTCGCCGCTGCTGGTGAGCACGCGCGCGACGTGGTAGTCGGTCGAGCTGATCCACAGGGGCGCGTTCCAGCGCTGGCACAGCCAGTCGGCCAGGCCGATGTGGTCGGGGTGCATGTGCGTCACGATCACGCGCAGGATCGGCAGGCCCTCGAGCTCGTTCGCGAAGACCTGCTCCCATTGCGCGCGCGAGGCCTCGTGCGCGATGCAGCAGTCCACCACCGTCCAGCCCTCCACGCCGTCGATGCTGTCGCGCAGCAGCCAGAGGTTGATATGGTCGAGCGCGAAGGGCAGTGCCATGCGCAGCCAGCGCACGCCCGGCGCCACCTCGAAGGTCCGGCCCGGAGCCGGCAGCGTGTCACCGTAGGGGTAGTGGAGTTCGCGTTCGAGCAAGTTCATGTAGGATTGACGTTAACGTAAACGTCATGGGGAAGACCCATCATTGTAGGCAGTCAGGCCCGAAGCTGCTGTCACCCGCGCAATCCCAACCGAACGCATGTCCTCGCAGACCTTCACCATCGGCGAACTCGCCAGGGAATTCGACCTCACCACGCGGGCGATCCGCTTCTACGAGGACATGGGCCTGCTCGCCCCCGAGCGCGCCGGGCAGCAGCGCGTCTACACCGCGCGCGACCGGGCACGCCTGACCCTCACGCTGCGCGCCAAGCGCCTGGGCCTCAAGCTCAACGAGGCCAAGGAAATCCTCGACATGTACGACAGCCCGCGCGACACCGTGGCGCAGCTGCAGCGTTTCCTGGGCGTGCTGGGCGGTCACCGGGCCCAGCTCGAGGCGCAGCTCGAGGAGTTACAAGCAAACCTCGCCGAGGTCCGCGCGCAGGAGAAGCAGGCTCGCGCAGCGCTGGCGCGCGCCGGCAAGCCCAAGATCCGCTGAGCAGCCACGCATCATTTCAATCACCATCCCGGAACACCATGGACAACACGCCCGACAACCTGGAGGATCTCTTTGCCCACAACCGCACTTGGTCGGCGCGCATGGAGCGCGATCGTCCCGGCTTCTTCACCAGCCTGGTGAAGCAGCAGACGCCCAAGTACATGTGGATCGGCTGCTCCGACAGCCGCGTGCCCGCCAACCAGATCACCGGGCTGGAGCCGGGCGAAGTGTTCGTACACCGCAACGTCGCCAACATCGTGGTGCACTCCGACCTCAACGCGCTGTCGGCGATCCAGTTCGCGGTCGAGCGGCTCAAGGTCCAGCACATCATGGTGGTGGGCCACTACGGCTGCGCCGGCGTCAAGGCGGCGCTCGAGGGCGCGCGCATCGGCCTGGCCGACAACTGGATCCGCCACATCCAGGACGTGCGCGACCGCCACCGCGTGCTGCTCAATTCCCTGCCCGAAGACCTGCGCGCCGATGCCTTGTGCGAGCTCAACGTCACGGAGCAGGTGGTCAACGTCGCGGTCAGCACCGTGATGGAGGATGCCTGGAGCCGCGGGCAGGCCGTGTCCATCCACGGCTGGGCCTTCGGCGTGCACGACGGGCTGCTGCAGGACCTGGGCATGACGATCAACGGCATCAAGCCGGTCGAGTCCCTATACAAGGCTGCGGTGCAGCGCATCCGCTACAAGTGGAGCAAGCGGGCCGAGGAGCCCCAGACCGATGCCGACACCGCGCAGGCCGAGCCCTGAGGCCTGAGCCCCGCCCATGTTCCCGCAGCGCCTCGATTCCCCGCTCGCCTATGACATCGCCAAGGCGATGCGCGACGGCTTCGATCGCCACTACCGCCTCTTCCGCGCCGAGTCGGCGCGCGCCAAGCACCGCTTCGAGACCGCGGACTGGCACGGCCAGCAGCGGGCGCAGCGCGAGCGCATCGAGTTCTACGACCTGCGGGTGAGCGAAGCCGTGGCCCGGCTCGAGAAGGAGTTCAAGGCCGGCGAGCAGCCCATGGACGTGTGGCACCAGGTCAAGCTGCACTTCATCGGCCTCCTGGTCGACCACCACCAGCCCGAGCTGGCCGAGACCTTCTTCAATTCGGTCACCACGAAGATCCTGCACCGCGCCTACTTCCAGAACGACTTCATCTTCGTGCGGCCGGCCATCAGCACCGAGTACATCGAGCCGCGCGGCGCGCCCACCTACCGCGCCTACTATCCCCAGCAGCTCACGCTGGCCGACACGGTCGGCCAGCTGCTCGAGGACTACGCGCTGCAGGGCCGCTACGCCGACATCCGGCGCGATGCCGAGCGCGTGGCCGCGGCCATCCTCGGGCGCTTCCACCAGGTCAAGCTGCGCGCCAACTTCCAGCTGCAGGTGCTGTCGGGGCTGTTCTATCGCAACAAGGGCGCCTACGTGGTGGGCAAGATCATCAACGGCTTCCTCGAGCTGCCCTTCGCGCTGCCGATCCTGCACGACCGCGCCGGCAAGTTCTACATCGACGCGGCGCTCTTCGGCGAGGAAGACCTGCAGATGCTCTTCAGCTTCGCGCGGGCCTACTTCATGGTCGACATGGAGGTGCCATCGGCCTATGTGCAGTTCCTGCGCTCGCTGATGCCGCGCAAGCCGCGCGCCGAGATCTACAACGCCCTCGGGCTGGCCAAGCAGGGCAAGACGCTCTTCTACCGCGACTTCCTCTATCACCTGAACTACTCGACGGACCGGTTCCGCACCGCGCCCGGCATCAAGGGCATGGTGATGCTGGTGTTCGACCTTCCCTCCTTCCCCTACGTGTTCAAGCTGATCAAGGACTTCTATCCGCCGCAGAAGGACACCACGCGCGAGCAGATCAAGAGCAAGTACATGCTGGTCAAGCAGCACGACCGCGTGGGCCGCATGGCCGACACGCTGGAGTACAGCGACGTCGGCTTCCCGCTGGACCGCTTCGAGCCCGCGCTGATCGAGGAGATCAAGCAATTCGCGCCCAGCCAGCTCGAGATCGGCGACCGCGACGGCAACGGGGAGATGGAGGTGGTGCTCAAGCATGTCTACATCGAGCGCCGCATGATCCCGCTCAACATCTACCTGCAGGAGGCCTTCGACCAGCTGGAGCATCCCGAGCATGCCCACCGGGCGGGCAAGCAGCTGGAGCACGCGGTCATCGAGTACGGCAATGCCATCAAGGACATGGTTGCGGCGAACATCTTCCCCGGCGACATGCTGTGGAAGAACTTCGGCGTCACGCGCGGCGGCAAGGTGGTGTTCTATGACTACGACGAGATCGAGTACCTCACCGACTGCAACTTCCGCCGCGTGCCGACCCCGGTCCACGAGGAGGACGAGTTGAGCGGCGAAGTCTGGTACTCGGTCGGCCCGAAAGACGTGTTCCCCGAGACCTTCGGCCCCTTCCTGCTCGGCAACCAGGCGGTGCGAGAGGCCTTCATGGCCCACCATGCCGACCTGCTCGACGCCGCCTTCTGGCAGAGCCACAAGGAGCGCATCCAGGCCGGGCAGATGCTCGATGTTTTCCCCTATGACGAGGCGCATCGCTTTCAGCACGATGGCCACGCGCCGTACTTTTGAAATCCACTTGAAAAGGAGCACTCCATGTCCGAATCCATCGTCATCGTCGGCGCCGCCCGCACCCCCATGGGCGGCTTCCAGGGCGACTTTTCTTCCCTTGCCGCGCACGACCTGGGCGGCGTGGCCATCAAGGCCGCCGTCGAGCGCGCGGGTATCGCGCCCGACACGGTCGGCGAGGTGCTGTTCGGCAACTGCCTGATGGCCGGCCAGGGCCAGGCGCCCGCGCGCCAGGCGGCCTACAAGGGCGGCCTGCCCGACAGCGCGGGCGCCGTCACGCTCAGCAAGATGTGCGGCTCGGCCATGAAGGCCGCAATGCTCGCGCACGACCTGCTGCTCGCGGGCACGCACGAGGTGATGGTCGCCGGCGGCATGGAGAGCATGACCAACGCGCCCTACCTCATGCTCAAGGGCCGCGGCGGCTACCGCATGGGCCACGACCGCATCTTCGACCACATGATGCTCGACGGCCTCGAAGACGCCTACCAGCCCGGCCGCTCCATGGGCACCTTCGGCGAGGACTGCGCGGCCAAGTACAAGTTCACGCGCGAGCAGCAGGATGCTTTCGCGATCGCCAGCGTGGAGCGCGCCAAGGCCGCCACCACTTCGGGCGCCTTCAAGGCCGAGATCGCGCCGGTTCTGGTCAAGGGTCGCGGTGGCGACACCCTGGTCGAGATCGACGAGGGTCCGGGCAAGGTCAAGCTCGACAAGATTCCCAGCCTCAAGCCGGCTTTCAAGAAGGAAGGCGGCACCATCACCGCCGCCTCCAGCTCCTCGATCAACGACGGCGCCGCCGCGCTGGTGATGATGACCGAGAGCACCGCGAAAAAACTGGGCGCCAAGCCCATCGCCCGCATCCTCGGCCATGCCACTCACGCGCAGCAGCCGGAGTGGTTCTCGACCGCGCCGGTGGGTGCAGTGGCCAAGCTCTTCAAGAAGACCGGCTGGGGCGTGAAGGACGTGGACCTGTGGGAGGTCAACGAGGCCTTCGCCGTCGTGCCGATGGCGCTGATGCACGAGCTCGACGTCTCGCACGCAGTGGTCAACGTGCATGGGGGCGCCTGCGCGCTGGGCCATCCCATCGGCGCCAGCGGCGCGCGCATCATGGTCACGCTCATCCATGCGCTCCAGCAAAAGGGCAAGAAGCGCGGCGTCGCCACCCTGTGCATCGGTGGTGGCGAGGGCACGGCGATCGCGCTCGAACTGGTCTGAAACAGGCGGGCACGATAACTGCAGATACAGCACCGCGAAGGCGCTGACCATCGGCAAGGGGCGCCGTCGTTCGATGCGCAACTTGCCGATGCTGGAGTTTTTGTCTATGCCCTCACCGATCTCGCAGGCCCAGTTCAAGAAGCTTCGCCTGCTGTTGGGTCAAGGGCGCGTCGGTTCGGTCTACAGCTACCTGGCCGATCGCGGCTATTACTACGCATGCTGGGCCGCCGGCGAGGTCGATGGCAGTTCGCCGGCCGAGCTGCGGGTTGGCACGGTGCCGGGCCTGCGCCTGGAAACGGCGCAGGGCCTGAAGGCGAGCGAGCTCACGCAAATCCGGCTCGCCATGGGCTGTGGCTACCTCGACACCCTGGCCTTGCAGTTCGATCGAGGGCCCCTGGTCACCCGCGACGTCACTGCGGAGGAGACTGCCGAATTCCATGGTGAGGTCTTTCGCGCTCATTTCCTCGGCCTCAACGATTGGTCGCTTCACATCCCCTTCGAGCAACAGGAGAAGGCCGGCGGCCTCGAGGCGGTCGAGCGCTACTGGCAGGGCGTACTGCGCACCTCGGCGCAGCTGAATGCAAGGGCCATCGCCCGGGCCGCCGCGGCCTTGCTGGCCGCCTGACGTAATCCCGTACGGGCTGACACTTTTTGCCGTTTTTCGGCGGCCTGTGACATTTCTTGGCCAGCGGCGGGCGCGGGTCGGGCAGGGCGAGCGCTCCCTAGAATGGTGGATTCCCTACTCTCGGAGACACCCTTCATGCACTTGGCCGTTCATCGCAACGCGCTTGCCGCGCTGCTCGCCGCCGCTTCCCTCACCCCCGCAGCCTGGAGCCAGACGCGTGACGACGCGTTGTTCAGTGCCGCCACGGCCGAGCAGCCCGCGGTGGTCAAGACGCTGGAGCGGCTGGTCAACATCGAGACCGGCACTGGCGACGCCGAAGGCCTGGCCGCGGCCGGCAAGTACCTCGAGGACGAGCTCAAGGCCCTGGGCTTCACCGTCACGCGCAGCAAGTCGGCCGGCATCGTGGTCGGCGACAACATCGTCGGCAAGCTCAAGGGCAAGGGCGGCAAGAACATCCTCCTGATGGCGCACATGGACACCGTCTACCTGAAGGGCATCCTGGCCAAGGCGCCCTTCCGCGTGGAGGGCAACAAGGCCTACGGTCCCGGCATCGCCGACGACAAGGGTGGCAATGCCGTGATCCTGCATACGCTCAAGCTGCTGAAGGCGCGCGGCTTCCAGGACTTCGGCACGATCACGGTGCTCTTCAACACCGACGAGGAAAAAGGGTCCTTCGGCTCGCGCGACCTGATCCAGGAAGAGGCCAAGGCCAGCGACTACGTGCTGTCCTTCGAGCCCACCAGCGCCGAGTCCGAGAAGCTCTCGCTGGGCACTTCGGGCATCGCCTACCTGCAGGTCAACATCAAGGGCAAGGCCTCGCATGCGGGCGCCGCGCCCGAGCTCGGCGTCAACGCGCTGGTCGAGGCCTCCGACCTGGTGCTGCGCACCATGGACCTCGACGACAAGGAGAAGAACCTGCGCTTCAACTGGACCATCGCCAAGGCCGGCGCCGTCTCCAACATCATCCCCGACAGCGCCAGCCTGAACGCCGACGTGCGCTATGCGCGCAACGAGGATCTCGACGCCGCGATGAAGACGCTGGAGGAACGCGCGCAGAAGAAGAAGCTCAAGGACGCCGAGGTCAAGGTGCTGGTCACCCGGGGGCGCCCGGCATTCAATGCGGGCGAGGGCGGCAGGAAGCTGGTCGACAAGGCCGTGGCCTATTACAAGGAGGCCGGCGGCACGTTGGGCATCGAGGAGCGCACCGGCGGCGGCACCGACGCCGCGTACGCCGCGCTTTCGGGCAAGCCGGTGATCGAGAGCCTGGGCTTGCCCGGTTTCGGCTACCACAGCGACCTGGCCGAGTACGTGATGATCGACGCCATTCCGCGCCGCCTGTACATGGCCAGCAAGCTGATCATGGACCTGGGCGCTTCGAAGTAACCGCCCTCAAGGAATCGCCATGCTGCTGACCCCCGACCAGGAAGCGATCCGCGACGCGGTGCGCGCCTTCGCTCAGGCCGAGCTCTGGCCGAACGCGCCGCGCTGGGACCGCGAGCACCTCTTTCCGAAGGAAGCTCACGCGGGCCTGGCGGCGCTGGGCGCCTACGGCATCTGCGTGCCGGAAGAGGACGGCGGCGCCGGCCTCGACTACCTCACGCTGGCCCTCGTGCTGGAAGAGATCGCGGCCGGCGACGGCGGCACCAGCACCGCCATCAGCGTCACCAACTGCCCGGTCAACGCCATCCTCATGCGCTACGGCAACGCGCAGCAGAAGAAGCAATGGCTGCAGCCGCTGGCGCAGGGGCAGATGCTGGGCGCCTTCTGCCTGACCGAGCCGCAGGCCGGCAGCGATGCCTCCTCGCTGCGCACCACCGCGCGCAAGGATGCGGACGGCTGGGTGATCGACGGTGTCAAGCAGTTCATCACCAGCGGCAAGAACGGGCAGGTGGCGATCGTGATCGCCGTCACCGACAAGGGCGCCGGCAAGCGCGGCATGAGCGCCTTCATCGTGCCCACCGACGCGCCGGGCTACACCGTGGCGCGCCTGGAGGACAAGCTGGGCCAGCATTCCAGCGACACCGCGCAGATCAACTTCGACGCCTGCCGCATCCCGGCCGAGAACCTGATCGGCCAGGAAGGCGAGGGCTACAAGATCGCGCTCGGCGCGCTGGAGGGCGGCCGCATCGGCATCGCCGCGCAGAGCGTGGGCATGGCGCGCAGCGCCTTCGAGGCGGCACTGGCCTATGCCAAGGAGCGCCAGGCCTTCGGCGGCCCGATCTTCGAGCAGCAGGCCGTGGGCTTCAGGCTGGCGGACTGCGCGACCCAGCTCGAGGCCGCGCGCCAGCTGATCTGGCATGCGGCCAGCCTGCGCGACGCCGGGCTGCACTGCCTGAAGGAAGCGGCCATGGCCAAGCTGTTCGCCAGCGAGATGGCCGAGCGCGTCTGCAGCGCCGCCATCCAGACGCTCGGCGGCTACGGCTACGTCAACGACTTCCCGCTGGAGCGCATCTACCGCGACGTGCGGGTGTGCCAGATCTACGAAGGCACGTCCGACATCCAGAAGCTCCTGATCCAGCGAGCGCTGGCCTGAAGCGCTGCTGCGGCTGTCATCGATACGGATGACAGACAAGCGCGGCATGGCGCCGCACCATGGAGCCTTCGTTCCATTGAAGCGTCCCGCCATGCCCATCGACCCCCGCGTTCCGTCCGTCCGCGCCGCAGTGCTCGCGTTGTGCGCTGCCGCCTTTGCTTCGTCCGCGAGTGCGCAGGGCGCGCCGCTGGACATTGACACGCTGACCGCCAGCGAAGCCGCGCAGCGCCTGTGCGCCGGCTCGCTCACCAGCGAGCAGCTGGTGACGGCCTACCTCGCCCAGGCCAAGGCCAAGCCGCAGCTCAATGCCTTCATCACGCTGGACGAGGCCGGCGCCCTGAAGGCCGCGCGGGCCTCCGATGCGGCGCGCCGGCGCGGCGGCCCCTGCAAGCCGCTGGGCGGGCTGCCGGTGGCGATCAAGGACAACATCCAGGTCCAGGGCCTGCCGGCCAGCGCCGGCACGCCCGCGCTCAAGGGCTTCGTGGCGAGCGCCGACGCGCCGGTGGTCGCCAAGCTGCGCGCGGCCGGCGCCGTGGTGCTGGGCAAGACCCACATGCACGAGCTGGCCTTCGGCGTCAGCGGTTACAACCCGGCCTTCCAGACCGGGCCCGACGTGGGTGTGCGCAATGCTTACGATGCGACGCGCGTCGCCGGCGGCTCCTCCTCGGGCAACGGCGCGGCGCTGGGTGCGCGCATGGCGCCGGCCGCGCTGGGCACCGACACCGGCGGCTCGGTGCGCATTCCCTGCGCCTTCAACGGCTGCGCCGCGCTGCGTCCCACCGTGGGCCGCTATTCCCAGCAGGGCATCGTGCCGATCTCGCACACGCGCGACACGGCCGGGCCGATGGCGCTCTCGGTGGCTGACCTGGCGCTGCTGGACCGCGTCATCGCCGGCGGCGCGCCGGTGGTGCCGGCGGACCTCAAGCGCGTGCGGCTGGGCGTCGCCAAGGGCTTCTACGCCAACCTCGACGAGGACACGCGCGCGGCCACCGATGCGGCGCTGGCGAAGCTGCGCGGCGCGGGCGTCACGCTGGTCGACGTCGACATGCCGAAGCTGGCCGAGCTCAATGGCGCCGTCAGCTTCCCCGTCGCGCTCTACGAGATCCATGACGACCTCGCGGCCTACCTGCAGAAATACCGCGCCGGCGTCGACATCCGCCAGGTGGCCGCGGGCATCGCCAGTCCCGACGTCAAGGGCACCTTCGAAGGCCTGGTGCTGGCGCGCAAGCTGCCGGCGGCGCAAGGCGTGGTCGATGCCAAGCCGGCCTACGACAACGCGATGCGCAAGGCGCGGCCGGCGCTGCAGAAGCTCTATCGCGACACCTTCAAGAAGCACCGGCTCGACGCGCTGGTCTTTCCCACCGTGCCGCGCGTGGCGCTGGCCGCCACGCCCGAGTCCAGCAGCATCGAGAACTTCGGCCTCTTGATCCAGAACACCGACCCCGGCAGCAACGCCGGCATCCCCGGCCTGCAGTTGCCCGCCGGGCTGGGCGCCGCGAGCGGCCTGCCCGTGGGGCTGGAGCTCGACGGGCCCGCGGGCAGCGATCGCCGGTTGTTGGCGGTGGGGCTGGCGGTCGAAGGGGTGCTGGGCCGGCTGCCTGCGCCGGCCAAATAGGGGCAGCTCAACGCCCCGGCACCCACGCCGCCAACGCCGAGCGCCGCTCGATGCCCAGCTTGGCGAAGATGCGCCGCAGGTAGGTGCGCACCGTCGGCACGCCGACGCCCGCGCGCCGCGCGATCTCCTTGTCGGTCAGCCCTTCGCACACCGCGTGCGCCACCTGCTGCTCACGCGCGCTCAGGCTGGCCCACGCCGCCTCGCGTGCGTCAGCGGGCGAGGCCTTTCGCTGCGCGCGCTGCAAGGCGCCGATGAAGGCCGGCTCGATCAGATCCAGCAACTCGGCCTCGTGCGCGCCGAAGTCCCCGCGCCCGCGCCTCCGCCAGATCCGAAGGTCGCCCAGTGCGCGCTCGCCGTCGAAGGCATGCAGGTTCATGCCCCAGTGCAGGCCGTCGCGCGACAGGAAGTCGTTGAAGAATGCGGTGCGCATCAGCGCGCGCTGCGGCATCACCTCGGTCACGCGGGTGGCATGGCGGCGCGATTGCAGCACGAAGGTGATAGGGTCGTGGTGCTGGTGCCACTGCGCATAGCGGTCGAGGTTGTCGGCCTCCATGTTCAGCGCGACCCGCTTCCCGAAAGTCCCGCTTTCCGCATCCCACACGAAGGAGGCGAACTGGTCCGCCCGCAGCAGATCCAGCAGTGCCCAGCCCATGCGTTCGCGGATTTCGCGCTCGCCCTGGTCCTGTGCGAGCAGCGCGAAGATGCCGCGAAGCGCCTGCTGTTCCGAAGCCTTCAGATACATGGCCGTTCTCCTCGTCCTTGCCGAGCCTAGGCCGCGAGCAAGCATCGCGCCACCGGGCGATTCAGGGGTTGCACAATGCGCGCACCCGCCGAAGCCCTCGATGCCCAGATCCGCACCCGATCCCTGCCCCTGCGGCCGCCGCGACCCCCGCGGCGCCGTGCTTGCCTATGCCGGCTGCTGCGGCCGCTACCTGGACGACTTCGCAAGCACGCCGGCTCCAGACGCCGAAACGCTGATGCGCTCGCGCTACACCGCCTTCGTGCGGGAGCGGGCCGACTACCTGCTGGCGACCTGGCATCCCTCGTATCGCCCGGAGCACCTGGACTTCGAGCCCGGCGCGAAATGGCTGGGCCTGGAGGTGCGCGCCCATGTCGAGCGCGATGCCCTCCATGCCGAAGTCCAGTTCGTGGCCCGCCAGCGCAGCCGCTCCGGCGCAGCCACCCGTCTTGCGGAGCGCAGCCGCTTCGTGCGCGAGGAGGGGGAGGGCGGCCTCCTCCGTTGGTACTACCTCGACGGGGTGATGCGCTGAATCGCCGCCGCGCTTCCAATACTCGGACTGGCTGATCGAGCCTGGCATCCTTGCTACTGATTCGATAGCAAGGCGGCGCATTGTGCGCGAATCGGAGACAGTCCGATTCCTTTTGGCTACTTTATCCGCGGCGCCTCGGGCCCCACACTCCTTCCAGTCTCAGAGAAATACCGCACCGAGGGCACCATGGCAACGAAGTACAGCACGATCACCATCCCGACCGCATCCCGCAGGATCGGCGCGATGCTGGCCGCGCCGATCGCCGCCTGTGCCCTCTGGCTGGCCGCGCCGGCTGCCCATGCCGACGAACTCACGGTCACCCCCTTCTCCAGCGCTCGCGGTGCCCAGGCGCCCCAGCCCTGGCGCTTCACGAGCCTGCCCAACAAGACGCCCACCCGCTTCGAGGTGATCCAGGAGGGCGCGCAGAAGGTGCTGAAGGTCGAGGCCGACCAGTCCTACGGCAACCTCGTGCATGCCACCCGCGTGCCGCTCAACCCCTCTACCACCCTGGCCTGGCGCTGGCGCGTCGACAGCTTCGTGGAGGATGCCAACCTGCGCACCCGTGCCGGCGACGACGGCGCCGCCAAGCTCTGCGTCTTCTTCGACTTTCCGGCCGAGCGCCTGTCCTTCGGCGAACGCACCCGCCTGGCGCTGGCGCGCCGTACCACCGGCGAAGAGGTGCCCAGCGAAGCGCTGTGCTACGTGTGGGACAAGAAGGAAGCCAAGGGCACCTCGCTCGTCAACGCCTTCACCCAGCGCATGCGCATGGTGGTGCTCGAGTCCGGCCCAGCGGCCGACAAGGCCGCCTTCGTGAGCGAGCGCCGCAACCTGCTGGCCGACTACAAGCGCGCCTTCGGCGACGAGGCCGGCGACACGCTGCCCGACGTGGTGGCGGTCGCGGTCTCGGCCGACGCGGACAACACTCAGGGCCACGGCCTGGCCTATTTCACGGACATCGACCTGCGCGGCTTCGCGACGACGCGCAGCGCCGGGTTCGTGCTACCGCCGGCGCGCGCCGGCTCGGCGGAATAGCGATGAACGATCTCGTCGCTCTTCTCTCCGCGCAGGGCGCCGCCGTGGTCTTCCTGGCCACGCTGGCGACCCGCCTGGGCGCGCCGGTGCCGGCAGCGCCCTTTCTCGTCGTGGCCGGCGGGCTCGCCGTCGGCGGACAGCTGTCCTTCATCGCCGTGCTGCTGGCCGCCGTGCTCGGCAACATCCTCGGCGACGGCGCCTGGTTCCTGGCCGGGCGCCGCTGGGGCTACCGCGTGATGCGCTTCCTCTGCCGCATCTCGCTGTCGGCCGACACCTGCGTGCGGCGCAGCGAGTCCATCCTCGGCCGCTGGGGCGGGCTGTCGCTGATCGCGGCCAAGTTCGTGCCGGGCGTCTCGGTGGTGGCGCCGCCGATGGCGGGTGCCCTGGGCATGTCGAACACGCGCTTCTTGACCTACGAGACGCTCGCGGCGCTGATCTGGTCGCTGGGCTTCCTGGCGCTCGGCGGAGTGTTCCATGCTGCGATCCAGGACGTGCTGGCGGTGATGTCCAGCGTCGGCCTCACGGCCACGCTGGTTGGCGCACTGCTGCTGGCCGTCTTCGTCGCCTGGCGTTACCGCGAGCGGCGCATCGCGCGGCAGATCGAGGATATCGAGCACGTCGAGGTCGCCGCGCTGCGCGAGGCTTTGGCGATCGGCGCGCGCCTCGTGGTGGTCGATCTGCGCTCCGCCGAAACGCGCAAGATCGACGACCGGACCGTGCCAGGCGCCGTCGGCATCACCTATGGTGAACTGGACGATCGCCTGGCCGAGCTGCAGGCCGCGCGCGAGCTGGTGGTGTTCTGCGACTGCCCGAACGACGAGACCGCCATCGCCGCCGCGCGACTGCTGTCCAAGGCCGGCCTGCCGCGCGTGCGCGTGCTGGCCGGCGGCATCGCGGCCTGGGCTGCTGCCGAGGCGCTGGATTCGCAGCCGGCCCCGCTCGACGCCGACGTGCCGCGGGACGTCGCCGCGCATCCCGCTTGATCCCTTTCGGGCACGGGGCCTAGAATCGGTCCCGCTCCGGGGTGCACGCGCGATGCGTACTGAGATGGCCAAGCGGCCGAACCCGCGAACTTGATCTGGTTCATACCAGCGTAAGAAGAGCTGCGACTCCCCGGCCACGGAACCCTCCCATTTCCGCCGCGCCGATCCGGAGCGATCGCGGAGCACCCATCCAACCGAAGGAGTGCCCCGCATGAATGCCCCTGACAAGTTCGCCTCGCTGCTTACGCTGACGCGCGAGCCTTTCCCCGCTTCCACCAAGAGCGCCATCGCGAGCCCGCGACGCCCCGACATCCAAGTCCCGGTGCGCGACGTGCGCCTGACCAACGGCGAAACCGTCTCCCTCTACGACACCTCGGGCCCGTACAGCGACCCGTCGGCCGACATCGACGTGCGCCGCGGCCTGCCCAGCGTGCGCGGCGGCTGGATTGCCGAGCGCAACGACACCGAGGCCTACATCGGCCGCATCCGCCAGATGCTCGACGACGGCGCCACCCACGCCGACCGCGATGCGCAGAAGCTCGCCGAGCTGCGCGCCGCCGCCTCGGGGCTGCAGCGCCAGCCGCGCCGCGCCTTGCCCGGCCGCAACGTGAGCCAGATGCACTACGCGCGCCGCGGCATCGTCACGCCCGAAATGGAGTACGTGGCGCTGCGCGAGAACGGCAAGCGCGAATGGATGGCCGAGTACATGGCCGACGCCGCACGCGAGAAGCGGCTCGCCGGCAACCCGATGGGCGCGCAGATCCCCAAGCTCATCACCCCCGAGTTCGTGCGCGACGAGGTGGCGCGCGGCCGCGCCATCATCCCGGCCAACATCAACCACCCCGAGGTGGAGCCGATGGCGATCGGGCGCAACTTCCTGGTGAAGATCAACGCCAACATCGGCAACTCGGCCGTCACCTCCAGCATCGAGGAAGAGGTGGAAAAACTGGTGTGGGCGATCCGCTGGGGCGCCGACAACGTGATGGACCTCTCCACCGGCCGCAACATCCACACCACCCGCGACTGGATCGTGCGCAACAGCCCGGTGCCCATCGGCACGGTGCCGATCTACCAGGCCCTCGAAAAGGTCGGCGGCGTGGCGGAAGACCTCACCTGGGAGATCTACCGCGACACGCTGATCGAGCAGGCCGAGCAGGGCGTCGACTACTTCACCATCCATGCGGGGCTGCGCCTGCCCTTCATCCACCTCACCGCGGACCGCCGCACCGGCATCGTCTCGCGCGGCGGCTCGATCATGGCCAAGTGGTGCATCGCGCATCACCGGGAGAGCTTCCTCTACACCCACTTCGAGGACATCTGCGAGATCATGAAGGCCTACGACGTGAGCTTCTCGCTCGGCGACGGCCTGCGCCCCGGCTGCGCCGCCGACGCCAACGACGAAGCCCAGTTCGCCGAGCTGCGCACGCTGGGCGAGCTGACGCAGATCGCCTGGAAGCACGACGTCCAGACCATGATCGAAGGCCCCGGCCACGTGCCCATGCACATGATCCAGGCCAACATGGACGAGCAGCTCAAGCACTGCCACGAGGCGCCCTTCTACACCCTGGGCCCGCTGACCATCGACATCGCGCCAGGCTACGACCACATCGCCAGCGCCATCGGCGCTGCGATGATCGGCTGGGCCGGCACCGCGATGCTGTGCTACGTCACGCCCAAGGAGCACCTGGGCCTGCCCGACCGCGAGGACGTGAAGCAGGGGATCATCGCGTACAAGATCGCGGCCCATGCCGCCGACGTGGCCAAGGGCCATCCGGGCGCGCGGGCGCGCGACGACGCGCTGTCCAAGGCGCGCTTCGAGTTCCGGTGGCAGGACCAGTTCAACCTCGGCCTGGACCCCGACACCGCGCGCGAATTCCACGACGAGACCCTGCCCAAGGACTCCAGCAAGGTGGCGCATTTCTGCTCCATGTGCGGCCCGAAGTTCTGCTCGATGAAGATCACGCAGGAAGTGCGCGAGTACGCGGCTGCGCGCGGCCTGGCCGCGGAAGAGGCGGTGGTCGACGGCATGGCGGGCAAGTCGGCCGAGTTCAAGGCGGCGGGCGGGGAGATGTACATCCCGATCCAGCCGGCTGCATAAGAGGGGGAACGGAGGGCTTTACCATCGCCCCCATGCCCTCCATCCCCTTCGATGCCGTCCTCTTCGACTGCGACGGCGTGCTCGTCGACTCCGAACCCATCACCAACCGCGTGCTCGCCGAGATGCTCGGCGAGCTCGGCTGGCAGCTCACGCTGGAGGAGGCGATGCGCACCTTCACCGGCAAGGCCGTCAAGGACGAGACCGCGCTGATCGAGACCATGACCGGCTTCACCGTCACCCCCGACTGGCTCGCCGAGTTCCGGGAGCGGCGCAATGCGGCGCTGGACCGCGAACTGGTCGAGATCGCCGGCGCGCCCGCCGCGGTGCGCAGCCTGCACGCGAGCACTGCCGGCCGCATCGCCTGCGCCTCGGGCGCCGACCGGTACAAGGTGCGGCTGCAGCTCGAGAAGATCGGCCTGCTCGACGCCTTCGAGGAGCGCATCTTCAGCGGCCACGAAACGCCGCGCTCCAAGCCGGCGCCGGACGTCTACCTGGCCGCGGCCGCGGCGCTGGGCGTGGACCCGGCCCGCTGCGCGGTAGTGGAGGACACGGTGACCGGTGCCACGGCCGGCGTTGCCGCTGGCGCCACGGTTTTCGGCTACAGCCCCTCAGACCTGGGCCACAGCGGGCCCGAGGCGCTGCGTGCGGTGGGGGTGGCCCATGTGTTCAGCGACATGGCGGAGTTGCCGGCGCTGCTGGCGGGGTGGCGCGGCGCTTCGGGTTGAGGCGGGAGGGGATGGCTGCTGTTTGCTGTCCGTTCGTCATGGAGACGTCCGGTGCCCCCACCCCAACCCTCCCCCGTAGGGGAGGGAGCAAGACAGGGGTCAGTCGCGACGCTGGGTCGCGGCCTTGGCCAGCGCGGTCAGCGATTGGGTCATGGCCTGGGCGCGTGCGGACCAGAAACGGGCGATGAGCTGGCCGGCGTTCTTTTCGACGTTGGGGTGGATACACGAGCGCCCCGAAGTGGCGGCGAACTCGATCAGCGCCGCGTATTCGGAAGTGTCGGTGTCGGGAATGTGCATGCCTCGATCCTAGGGCGAGAAAGCGCGCCCGGAGCCCTCGGGATGAGTGGCGGTCGCAGCAGCGCCGAACTTTGTCACGGATTGTCCTCGCCCGGCAAGCCGTGCGTGGCGACTGTTGCGCCTGCGCGCCGGAATGCGCCGGGCGTCACGCCGGCCCAGGCCCGGAAGGCCCGCGAAAAGCTTTTCTCATTGCGAAAGCCCACCGCCAGCGCGATCTTCTTGATCGGCCGCTCGGTGCGGCGCAATTGCTCGGCCGCCTGCTCGTGGCGTACCGTGTCCTTGAGCTGCTGCAGCGAGACGCCTTCCTCCAGCAGCTGGCGGTGCAGCGTGCGGGCCGACACGTTCAGGATCTGCGCCAGCGACTCGGCCGTGGCCCCCTGCCGGCCCTGGGCCCGCAGCAGCTCGCGTACGCGCTGGCCCAGCAGCCGGTCGCGCCGGTACTGCAGCACCGTCAGCGGCAGCGCGCGCCGCAGCATGGTCCGCAGCGCCTGCTCGTCGCGCCGCAGCGGCAGCGCCAGGTAGCGCTCGTCGAAGCTGTAGCTGGCAACCTCGGCGCCGAAATGCAGCTCGCCGCCGAACATCAGCGGATAGGCATCGCGATGCGGCGGCACCTCGAAGGGGAAGCTGGCCGCGCGCAGCGACACTCGCGAATCGATGACCCAGGACGCGTAGCCGTGCAGGAAGCGCAGGTTGGAGACCAGGCAGAACTCGCGCAGCGCGCCGAGCGCCACATGCTCGCGGATCGAGACGGTGGCCACGCCGCCCGCCACCTTGAGCTCGAGGCCGATGTCCTCGGTCAGCAGGCGGTGGTGGCGGCACCAGCGCCGGATGGCCACGCCGAGGTCGGGCGAGCTCAGCGAGGCGCGGCACAGCATGCCGTAGGTGCCCCAAGGCAGGCGGCGGCTGAACCAGCCCAGCGCCTCGTCGTCGAGTTCCTGCATCGCGTAGCCCGACAGCGTTTCGAACTGGGCGGCGGTCACGCGGGCCTGCTCGTTTTCCAGCTCTTGCGGCGCAATCTGTGCCTGTGCCAGCGCCCGGGAAGGGTCCTTTCCGTAGCGCTCGTAGCCCCGCACGATCGCTCGGACGAAGGCCATGGGCGTGGCCGCGCGAGCGGCCGGCTTGAGGGGCGAGGAGCTCATGAAAGGGCGCGAAGCAGATGGCGCAATATGCAACCATTGTGACGCCAATTGCAACGGAGGCCGGCGTAAGCTGCGACTGCCCGCGCGGGATTTTTCCGGCGCACGAGTCGAACCCGCATCCAAGGAGACACCCATGCATGATCCCGGCCTCAATTTCGACCTCGGCGAGACCATCGATTCGCTGCGCGACGCGGTGGCCGACTTCGCCGCCCACGAGATCGCGCCGCGCGCCGCCGAGATCGACCGCGAGAACCTCTTCCCCCATGACCTCTGGAAGAAGCTCGGCGAGCTGGGTCTGCACGGCATGACGGTGAAGGAGGAATACGGCGGGACCGAGTTGGGCTACCTGGCCCACATCGTGGCCATGGAGGAGGTGTCGCGGGCCTCGGCCTCCGTGGGCCTGTCCTACGGCGCGCATTCCAATCTCTGCGTCAACCAGATCCACCGCAACGGCAGCGAGGCGCAGAAGAAGAAATACCTGCCCAAGCTCGTGAGCGGCGAGCACGTGGGCGCGCTGGCCATGAGCGAACCCAACGCCGGCTCCGACGTCGTCAGCATGAAGCTGCGCGCCGAGAAGAAGGGCGACCGCTACGTGCTCAACGGCGGCAAGATGTGGATCACCAACGGCGGCGACGCCGACACGCTGGTCATCTACGCCAAGACCGAGCCCGAGATGGGCGCGCGCGGCATGACGGCCTTCATCGTCGAGAAGGGCTTCAAGGGCTTCTCGGCCGGCACCAAGCTCGACAAGCTGGGCATGCGCGGCTCCAACACCTTCCCGCTCTTCTTCGACAACTGCGAGGTGCCCGAGGAGAACGTGATGGGTGGCGAGGGCATGGGCGCCAAGGTGCTGATGAGCGGCCTCGACTACGAGCGCGCGGTGCTCTCCGGCGGCCCGCTGGGCATCATGGCCGCCTGCATGGACGCGGTGCTGCCCTTCATCCACGAACGCAAGCAGTTCGGCCAGAGCATCGGCGAGTTCCAGCTGATGCAGGGCAAGCTGGCCGACATGTATTCGACCTGGCAGGCCACCCGCGCCTACGTCTACGCGGTGGGCAAGGCCTGCGACCGCAAGGACCATGCGCGCACCTTCCGCAAGGACGCGGCCGGTGCCATTCTCTATTCGGCCGAGAAGGCGACCTGGATGGCCGGCGAGGCGATCCAGGCGCTGGGCGGCGTGGGCTACACCAAGGAGTTTCCGGTCGAGCGGCTGTGGCGCGATGCCAAGTTGTACGAGATCGGGGCGGGGACCAGCGAGATCCGGCGCATGCTGATCGGCCGCGAACTGTTCGCGGAAACGGCCTAGGGTTGGACTTCATTCCCTCCCCCTCCGGGGGAGGGAGCAAAGACAAGGAGACCGTACATGCCATTGACCCAAAGCCTCGACCGCGGCCCCACCGATGTTCCGCTGATCGAGCAGACCATCGGCGACTTCTTCGACGACATGGCGCGGCGCCAGGGCGATCGCGATGCGCTGGTCAGCGCGCACGAGCAGCGGCGCCTGAGCTACCTCGAACTGCAGCGCGAAGCCGACCGCCTCGCCAGCGCGCTGCTGGCGCTGGGCCTCGGCCCCGGCGACCGCGTCGGCATCTGGTCGCACAACAACGTGGCGTGGGTCCTGATGCAGCTCGCCACCGCCAAGGTCGGCATCGTCCTGGTCAACATCAACCCCGCCTACCGCACCTCCGAACTCGAATACGCGCTCAACAAGGTGGGCTGCAGGGCGCTGGTCACGATGCAGCGCTTCAAGACCAGCGACTACGTCGGCATGCTGCGCGAGCTGGCGCCCGAGCTCGCGAGCGCGCAGCCCGGCGCGCTGCAGGCCGCACGCCTGCCGCAGCTGCGCACGGTGGCCTGGATCGACAAGGCCGGCGAGGGCGAGGAACTGGCGGGCCTGATGCGCTTTTCTGCCCTGCTCGAGAAGGGCCAGCCCGACGACCCGCGCGTGCCCGCGATCGCCAAGACCCTGAAGGCCACCGACCCGGTCAACATCCAGTTCACCAGCGGCACCACCGGCTTCCCCAAGGGCGCGACGCTGACCCACCGCAACATCCTCAACAACGGCTTCTTCATCGGCGAGTGCATGAAGCTCACGCCCGAAGACCGGCTCTGCATCCCGGTGCCGCTCTATCACTGCTTCGGCATGGTGCTGGGCAACCTGGCCTGCCTCACGCATGGCGCCACCATCGTCTACCCCAACGACGGCTTCGACCCGCTGACCGTGATGCAGACGGTGCAGGCCGAGCGCTGCACCGGCCTGCACGGCGTGCCCACCATGTTCATCGCCGAGCTCGACCATCCGCGCTTCAAGGAGTTCGATCTCTCGACGCTGCGCACCGGCATCATGGCCGGCTCGCCCTGTCCCACCGAGGTGATGAAGCGGGTGGTCGACCAGATGCACCTCTCCGAGATCACCATCGCCTACGGCATGACCGAGACCAGCCCGGTAAGCTGTCAGAGCTCCACCGACACGCCGCTTTCCAAGCGCGTCTCCACCGTCGGCAAGGTGCAGCCGCACCTCGAGATCAAGATCGTCGACCCCGAGACCGGCGCCATCGTCGCGCCCGGCGTCTCGGGCGAGTTCTGCACGCGCGGCTATTCGGTGATGCACGGCTACTGGGACGACGAGGAAAAGACCCGCGAGGCCATCGACGCCGAGGGCTGGATGCACACCGGCGACCTCGCCACCATGGACACCGAGGGCTACGTCAACATCGTTGGCCGCATCAAGGACCTGGTGATCCGCGGCGGCGAGAACATCTACCCGCGCGAGATCGAGGAATTCCTCTACCGCCATCCGAAGATCCAGGACGTGCAGGTGGTCGGCCTGCCCGACAAGAAGTACGGCGAGGAGCTGTGCGCCTGGATCATCCCCAAGCCGGGCCAGGCCCTCACGGCCGACGAAGTGCGCGAGTTCTGCAAGGGCCAGATCGCGCACTACAAGGTTCCGCGCTACATCGAGTTCGTCAAGGAGTTTCCGATGACCGTGACCGGCAAGATCCAGAAGTTCAAGATCCGCGAGGCGATGAAGCAGCAGCTCGGCCTTGGAGAAGAAAAGACAGCATGAGCAAACTCGAAACCAAACTCAACGCGCGCTCGGCCGAGTTCCAGGCCAATGCGTCCGCCATGCGTGCCCTGGTCGAGGACCTGCACGCGCAGTTCGCCAAGGTCGAGGCCGGCGGCGGCGAGGCCGCGCGCAGCAAGCACACCGCGCGGGGCAAGCTGCTGCCGCGCGAGCGCGTGGCGCAGCTGCTGGACCCGGGCACGCCCTTCCTCGAGATCGCGCCACTCGCCGCCCATGCGATGTACCACGGCGCGGCGCCCGGCGCGGGCCTGATCGCCGGCATCGGCCGCGTGAGCGGGGTGGACTGCATGGTCGTGTGCAACGACGCGACCGTGAAGGGCGGCACCTACTACCCGATGACCGTCAAGAAACACCTGCGTGCGCAGGAGATCGCCGAGCAGAACCGGCTGCCCTGCATCTACCTGGTGGACTCGGGCGGCGCCAACCTGCCGAACCAGGACGAGGTCTTCCCCGACCGCGATCACTTCGGCCGCATCTTCTACAACCAGGCCAACATGAGCGCCCAGGGCATCGCGCAGATCGCGGTGGTCATGGGCTCCTGCACGGCAGGCGGTGCCTACGTGCCGGCGATGAGCGACGAGTCGATCATCGTCAAGGAGCAGGGCACCATCTTCCTGGGCGGCCCGCCGCTGGTGAAGGCGGCCACCGGCGAGGTGGTGACGGCGGAGGACCTGGGCGGCGGCGACGTGCACACGCGCTTGTCGGGCGTGGCCGATCACCTGGCGCAGAACGATCTGCATGCGCTGGCGCTGGCACGCACGGCCGTCGCCAACCTCAACGCGAGGAACAGCCAGGCCGCGGCCGGCGAGCCCGGAGAGATCCGCGCGCCCGCCTTCGCGCCCGAAGAACTCTACGGCGTGATCCCCACCGACACCCGCAAGCCCTTCGACGTGCGCGAGATCATCGCCCGCATCGTCGACGGCAGCGAGTTCCACGAGTTCAAGGCCCGCTTCGGCGCGACGCTCGTGTGCGGCTTCGCCGAGATCGAAGGCATGCCGGTGGGCATCGTGGCCAACAACGGCATCCTGTTCTCCGAGTCGGCACAGAAGGGCGCGCACTTCATCGAGCTGTGCTGCCAGCGCAAGATCCCGCTGGTGTTCCTGCAGAACATCACCGGCTTCATGGTCGGGCGCAAGTACGAGAACGAGGGCATCGCGCGCCACGGCGCCAAGATGGTGACGGCCGTGGCCACCGCCAACGTGCCCAAGTTCACCATCATCATCGGCGGCAGCTTCGGCGCGGGCAACTACGGCATGTGCGGCCGCGCCTACTCGCCGCGCTTCCTCTGGATGTGGCCCAACGCGCGCATCAGCGTGATGGGCGGCGAGCAGGCCGCAAGCGTGCTGGCCACCGTCAAGCGCGACGGCATCGAGGCCAAGGGCGGGCATTGGAGCGCCGAGGAAGAAGAAGGCTTCAAGGCGCCGATCCGCCAGCAGTACGAGCAGCAGGGCCACCCCTATTACGCCACCGCGCGGCTGTGGGACGACGGCATCATCGACCCGGCCGACACGCGCCGCGTGCTGGCGCTGGGCCTGGCCGCGGCGCGCCATGCGCCCGTGCCCGAGCCGCGCTTCGGCATCTTTCGCATGTGACACCGAGGAGACGAGCATGTCCTTGCCGAACTACTTCGCGAGCCTGGGGCGCTACCACGTGTGGGCCACGAACAAGCTGCTCGCGTCGAACCTGAAGAACCTGTCGGACGCCGACTGGCGCCGCGATTGCGGCCTCTTCTTCCGCTCGGTGCACGGCACGCTCAACCACCTGCTGGTGGCCGACAACCTCTGGTATGCGCGCTTCGCCGAAGGCCGCTCCCCGCGCATCCCGCTCGACACCGAATTGCACACCGACCGCGTGGCCGTGTGCGAGGCGCTGGCGCAGGCGGTCACGCGGTGGAGCCCCTGGCTCGCCACGCTCGCGCCCGAGCGCTACGACGGCGAGCTGGCCTACACGCGCAACAACGGCGAGCAGGTGCACATTCCCTTCGCGCCGGCGCTCGGCCACGTGTTCAACCACGCGACCCACCATCGCGGCCAGGTCACGGCCGCGCTCACCGGCATGGTCCAGCCCGGGCCCGAGCTCGACTGGGTCTACCTCCTTCAACAGGAAGCAAAGCAATGAAGTTCACCACGCTGGAGCTCGTCTTCGAAGGCGCCGTCGCGCGCATCTGGCTCAACCGGCCCGAGTTGCGCAACGCTTTCGACGAGGTCGTCATCCACGAGCTGAGCGAGGCCTTCTCGCAGGCGGGCGCCGCGAGCGAGGTCCGCGTGATCGTGCTGGGCGCCAACGGCCCGGCCTTCTGCGCCGGCGCCAACCTCAACTGGATGCGCCGCGCGGCCGAGTTCACCCACGAGCAAAACCTCGCCGATGCGGGCGGCCTGGCCGAGATGCTGCGCACCATCCAGGAGAGCCCCAAGCCGGTGATCGCGCGCGTGCAGGGCGACACGTATGCCGGCGGCATGGGGCTGGTGGCCGCCTGCGATGTCGCGGTGAGCGTCGACACCGCCTGGTACTGCTTGAGCGAAGTGAAGATCGGCCTGATCCCCGCGACCATCAGTCCCTACGTGCTGCGCGCCATGGGCACGCGCGCCGCGCAGCGCTACTTCCTGACCGGCGAGCGCTTCAGCGCGGCCGAGGCGCATCGCATCGGCTTCGTGCATGAGGTGGTGGCGGCCGATGCGCTCGATGCCAAGGTGGCCGAGATCGTGAAGGCCTTCACCGGCGCCAGCCCGGCGGCGGTGCGCGCCTGCAAGCAGCTGATCGCCGACGTCGCGGGCCGCGAGATCGACGATGCGCTCATCGAGAAGACCGTGCAGGGCATCGCCGACATCCGCGCCAGCGAGGAAGGCCGCGAAGGCGTCCAGGCCTTCCTGCAGAAGCGCAAGCCCTCCTGGATCTCCGGCTGAGCCCTTCGGCGCCGCACCATGGACACCCTCAACCTGCCCCAATTGCTCGCCCTGTCTGCCGCCATCGGCTGGGCCAGCGGCGTGCGCCTGTACCTGGTCGTGCTGCTGACCGGCCTGGCCGGCTACCTGGGCTGGGTGCCGCTGCCGGGCGGGCTGCAAATGCTGGCGCATCCGGTGGTGATCGCGGCCAGCGGCTTCATGGTCTTCATCGAGTTCTTCGCCGACAAGATCCCCGGCCTCGACTCGCTGTGGGACATGGTCCACACGGTGATCCGCATTCCCGCGGGCGCCGCGCTGGCGGCCAGCGTGTTCGGTGCGGACCATGCGGTGATGGCGATCGTCGCCGCGCTGCTGGGCGGCAGCTTCGCGGCCACCGCGCATGTGGCCAAGGCCACCACGCGCGCCGCCATCAACACCTCGCCCGAGCCCTTCAGCAATGTGGGCGCCTCGCTGGTCGAGGACGGCCTGGTGCCGGCGGGCCTGTGGCTGGCGGTGGCGCATCCGCTCGTGTTCCTGCTGTTGTTCGTCGTGCTGCTGGCGCTCTCCGTCTGGTTGATCCGCAAGAGCTGGCGCTTCCTGCGCGCGCTCTTCGGCCGCCTGGCGAGCATCTTCAGCGGCCGCCCCGATCCCGGCGTGACGCCGGCCTTTCGCCTGAGCAGGCGCGAGGACGGGCAGCTTTGATTTTTTTGTAACAGCACGGGCGGCAAGAAGCCGGACCGTTGCGCGACGTTGAGGCAAAGATGATTCGTACGGCAGCGAACGTCGCGCAAGCGGCGTGCATCTCGCAGGCAACCGCCGCATTGCGGTGGTACGCCGGCCTGCCTACGATGCGCGGCCCGAGCCCCATCGAACGAGGAACGTACCCGTGCTGAGTCCTGCTTCTCCGTCCCATCCGCCACCCGCCGTATCGCGCAATGCCGACTGGCAGCAGCGCAGCCGGCGCCATGTGTGGCACCCCTGCACCCAGAGCATCCGCCTCGAAGCCGTGCCGCCGCTGCCGATCGCGCGCGGCGAAGGCGTCTGGCTGATCGACCATGACGGCCGCCGCTACCTGGACGCCACCAGCTCCTGGTGGGTCAACCTGTTCGGCCATGCGCATCCGGCCATCAATGCCGCGCTCAAGGCGCAGCTCGACACGCTGCCGCACGTGATGCTGGCGGGCTGCACCCATGCCCCGGCGGTCGAACTGGCCGAGCGCCTGTGCGCGCTGACCGGCGGCGCGCTGGGCCACTGCTTCTACGCCTCCGACGGCGCCTCGGCGGTGGAGATCGCGCTGAAGATGAGCTTCCATGCCTGGCGCAATGCGGGCCGGGGCGGCAAGCGCCGCTTCGTGGCGCTGCGCCAGGGCTACCACGGCGAGACGCTGGGCGCGCTGCATGTGACCGATGTCGCCGTCTTCCGCGATGCCTATGCGCCGCTGCTGGGCGATGCGCATCTGGTGCCTTCGCCCGACGCGCGCGGCGCGCAGCCGGGCGAAGACGCCGCCGCCGTCGCGCGGCGCGCGGCCGATGCGCTCGGCGCGCTGCTCGCCGAGCAGCACGAGAGCATCGCCGCCGTGATCGTCGAGCCGCTGGTGCAGTGCGCCGCCGGCATGGCGATGCACGACCCCGAGTACCTGCGCCTCGTGCGCGCCCTGTGCGACCGGTACGGCGTGCACCTGATCGCCGACGAGATCGCCGTGGGCTGTGGGCGCACCGGCAGCTTCTTCGCCTGCGAGCAGGCCGGCATCTGGCCCGACTTCCTGTGCCTGTCCAAGGGCATCAGCGGCGGCTACCTGCCCCTGGCGTTGGTGATGGCGCGCGAGGCCATCTACCAGAGCTTCGTGGACGACGACGTGGCACGCAGCTTCCTGCATTCGCATTCCTACACCGGCAATGCGCTGGCCTGTCGCGCTGCGCTGGCCACACTCGAGCTGTTCGAGCGCGAAGACGTGCTGAACCGCAATCGCGCCCGGGCTGCGCGCATCCTGCGGCGGCTGCAGCAAGGGCTGGGCACACGCCCGGTCGCGCACCTGCGCCAGCGCGGCATGATCACCGCCTTCGACGTGCGGGAGCCCGGCGAGCGTTTCGCCGAGCGCTTCCATCTGGCCGCGCGCGACCAGGGCCTGCTGATGCGCCCGATCGGCGGCACCGTCTACCTGATGCCGCCCTACGCGATCGCTGACCACGAGATCGATCGCCTCGTCGAGGGCACGCTCGCCACCCTGGACGCGGTCGCCGCGCCACATGCTGCCCGGGAGGCCCGCGATGTCGCGCTTGCTTGACCGCCTCCAGCACGAGATCGCCACGCTGGACGCGCACGCCCTGCGCCGCCGCCGGCTGATCGCCGAGACGCCCTGCGCCCCCGAGCAGCTTCTCACGCTGGCTGGCGCTGCGGCGCCGCGCAGCATGCTGGCCTTCAGCAGCAACGACTACCTCGGCCTGGCCGCGCATCCGGCCCTGGCGGCCGCGCTGGCCGAAGGCGCGTCGCGCTACGGCGCGGGCAGCGGGGGCTCGCACCTGATCCTCGGCCACTCGCGCGCGCATGCGCAGCTGGAGGAGCGCCTGGCCGACTGGATGGTGCCGCACATCCCCGAGGCGCAGAGCCTGTTCTTCTGCACCGGCTACATGGCCAACCTCGCGGTGCTGTCCGCGCTGGGCGGCACCGAGGCGGTGATCTTCTCGGAGACGCTCAACCATGCCTCGCTGATCGACGGCGCGCGCCTGGCCAAGGCGCGCGTGGAGCGCTATGCGCACTGCGACGTGCAGGCGCTCGATGCGCAGCTCGCGGCCTGCAATGCGCCGGTCAAGCTGATCGTCAGCGATGCCGTGTTCAGCATGGACGGCGACATCGCGCCGGTGGCCGGGCTGCTGGCGCTGGCCGAGCGCCACGATGCCTGGCTGGTGCTGGACGATGCGCATGGCTTCGGCGTGCTGGGCGCGCGAGGCCACGGCGTGCTGGAAGCGGCGGGCCTGCGCTCCGAGCGGCTCGTCCTCATCGGCACGCTCGGCAAGGCGGCCGGCGTGTCGGGCGCCTTCGTGGCCGCGCATCGCACCGTGATCGACTATCTGGTGCAGCGTGCGCGGCCCTACATCTTCACCACCGCCGCGCCGCCGGCCATTGCCCATGCGCTGCTCGCCAGCCTGGACCTGATCGAAGGCGAGGAGGGTGCATGGCGCCGCGCGCAGCTGCACGCGCGCATCGCGCAACTGCGCACGGGTCTGCAGCGCGTGCTGCCCTCCGACGGCAGCGCCTGGCTGGCGGATTCGCCGACCGCGATCCAGCCGCTGATCGTGGGCGACAACGCACGCGCGATGCGGCTGTCGGCGCAGCTCGACGTCCTGGGCTTGCGGGTCGGCGCGATCCGGCCGCCCACCGTGCCGGCCGGCACGGCGCGCCTGCGTATCGCGCTGTCGGCCAGCCATGGCGAAGGCGACGTCGCGCGACTGGTCGATGCGCTGGGGCAGGTGCTGGCCCAGCCCTGGAAGGAGGCCGCATGACGATGCACTGCTTCGTCACCGGCACCGACACCGGTGTCGGCAAGACGCTGGTCGCCAGCGCGATGCTGTCGTCGTTAACGGCGTCGGGCCTGCGCGCAGTCGGCATGAAGCCCGTGGCGGCGGGCCTGGACCTCATCGACGGCACCTGGCGCAACGACGATGTCGAGCGGTTGCAGGCCGCCGGCAATGTCGAAGCCCCGCTCGCGCTGCGCTGCCCCTATCTGTTGCGCGCCCCAATGGCACCGCACCTGGCGGCCCAGAACGAAGGCGTGCGCATCGCCCTGCAACCCCTGCTCTCGGCCTACGCGCAGCTCGCACGGCAGGCCGATGCGGTGGTCGTCGAAGGCGTGGGCGGCTTCCGCGTGCCGCTGGCCGACGACTTCGACAGTGCCGATCTCGCCGTGGCCCTGGGGCTGCCCGTGGTGCTCGTGGTGGGGCTGCGGCTCGGCTGCCTCAACCATGCGCTGCTCACGGCCGAGGCCATTCGCGCGCGCGGCCTCGTGCTCGCCGGCTGGGTCGGCAGCGCCATCGATCCGCGCATGCTGGCCTTCGACGACAACCTGCTAACCCTGCGCGCGCGCCTGGATGCGCCGCTGCTCGGCGTGGTGCCGCATCTGGCCTCGCCCCAGGCGGCCCTCGCTGCGCGCCATCTCGACCTGGGCGCGCTGCGCAGCACCGCGGCGCTGGCCGCCTGAACCGGACACAGAAACTTTTCTTGCTCATGGAACACAGCATCAGCTTCATCGACCGCAAGGCCACGGCCTCGCAGCAGCACGCCCTTCCCACCGGCGCCGAGTGGCGCGTCGACAGCGTCGCGGCCCTCTTCGAGCTGCCCTTCAACGACCTGCTGTTCCGCGCGCAGCAGGTGCATCGCGCGAACTTCGACGCCAACACCGTGCAGCTCTCCACCCTGCTGTCGATCAAGACCGGCGGCTGCGAGGAGGACTGCGACTACTGCCCGCAGAGCGCGCACCACGACACCGGCCTGAAGGCCGACAAGCTCATGGCGCTGGACGACGTGCTCGCCGCCGCCCAGGCCGCGAAGGACCACGGCGCCACCCGCTTCTGCATGGGCGCGGCCTGGCGCAGCCCGAAGGAACGGCACCTGGAGCCCGTCATCGAGATGGTGCGCGGCGTCAAGGCGCTCGGCCTGGAGACCTGCGTGACCCTCGGCATGCTCGAGGCCGAGCAGGCGCAGCGCCTGGCGGACGCGGGCCTGGACTACTACAACCACAACCTCGACAGCGCCCCCGAGTTTTACGACAAGATCATCACGACCCGGACCTACCAGGACCGCCTCGACACCCTCGGCCATGTGCGCGACGCCGGCCTGCATGTGTGCTGCGGCGGCATTGTCGGCATGGGCGAATCGCGGCTGGAGCGAGCCGGCCTGATCGCGCAGCTGGCCAACCTCGACCCATACCCCGAGTCGGTGCCCATCAACAACCTGGTGCAGGTCGAGGGCACGCCGCTGGCCGGCACCGAGCCGCTCGACCCCTTCGAATTCGTGCGCACCATCGCCGTCGCCCGCATCACCATGCCCAAGAGCATGGTGCGCCTGTCGGCCGGGCGCGAGCAGATGGACGAGGCGCTGCAGTCGCTGTGCTTCCTCGCCGGTGCCAATTCGATCTTCTATGGCGATCGCCTGCTGACCACCGCCAACCCGCAAGCCGCGAAGGACCGCGCGCTGCTGGAGCGGCTCGGGATGCGAAGCGACGCCTGAACCTCCACCCCCCAAGAAGGAAAGCCGAGCCCATGTTCAACAAGATCCTGATCGCCAACCGCGGCGAGATTGCCTGCCGCGTCGCCGCCACGGCGCGCCGCATGGCCATCCGCACGGTCGCCGTCTACTCCGACGCCGACGCGCATGCCAACCATGTGCGCGCCTGCGACGAGTCGGTGTACCTGGGCGGCAGCGCGCCCAAGGACAGCTACCTGCGCTGGGAGAAGATCCTGGAGGCCGCCAAGGCCACCGGCGCGCAGGCCGTGCATCCGGGCTACGGCTTCCTGAGCGAGAACGAAGACTTCGCCCGCGCCTGCGCCGAGGCCGGCCTGGTCTTCATCGGCCCGCCGCCCTCGGCCATCCAGGCCATGGGCCTGAAGGCCGAGTCCAAGCAGCTGATGGAGAAGGCCGGCGTGCCGCTGGTGCCCGGCTACCACGGCAAGGACCAGGACCCGGCGCTGCTGGCGCGCGAGGCCGAGCGCATCGGCTACCCCGTGCTGATCAAGGCCAGCGCCGGCGGCGGTGGCAAGGGCATGCGGGTGGTCGAGAAGCACGCCGACTTCGCTGCCGCGCTCGCCTCCTGCCAGCGCGAGGCCATCAACAGCTTCGGCGACGACGCGGTGCTGGTCGAGAAGTACGTGCAGCGCCCGCGCCACATCGAGATCCAGGTCTTCGGCGACACGCAGGGCAACTACGTCTACCTGTTCGAGCGCGACTGCTCGGTGCAGCGGCGCCATCAGAAGGTGCTGGAGGAAGCGCCGGCGCCGGGCATGACGGACGCCATGCGCCGCGAGATGGGCGAGGCCGCGGTGGCCGCGGCGCGTGCGGTGAAGTACGTGGGCGCGGGCACGGTGGAGTTCATCGTCGAGCAGCGCAACGATGGCTCCATGAATTTCTTCTTCATGGAGATGAACACCCGCCTCCAGGTGGAGCATCCGGTCACCGAGGCGATCACCGGGCTGGACCTGGTCGAGTGGCAATTGCGCGTGGCCTCCGGCGAGCCGCTGCCCTTGAAGCAGGAGCAGCTGCAGATCAACGGCCATGCCATCGAGGCGCGCATCTGCGCCGAGAACCCCGACAACAATTTCCTGCCTGCCACCGGCACGCTGCGCGTCTACCGCAAGCCTCACGCCACGGCCTTCCAGCGCAGCCGCGTGCGCATCGACGACGGCGTGCGCGAGGGCGATCCGATCTCGCCCTTCTACGACTCGATGATCGCCAAGCTGATCGTGCACGGCACGACACGCGAGGAAGCGCTGGCGCGGCTCGACCAGGCGCTGGCGCAGATGCACATCGTGGGCGTTGCGACCAACGTGCAATTCCTCCGAGGCATCCTGCGCACCGACTCGTTCGCCCATGCCAAGCTCGACACCGCGCTGATCGAGCGCGAGCGCGCGGTGCTCTTCGACCGCGAGCCGCTGGGTCTCCCGCTGGCGGCGGCGTCTTCCATCGTGCGCACGCTGATCGCCGAGCGGTCTTCGGCGACGCCCTCGGAGCCCTACGCGCGCCGCGACGGCTGGCGCGGCCTCGGCGAGTACCAGCGCCGCTTCGACTTCGAGTTCCGCGGCGAGGCGCAGCAGGCGCTCCTGACCTACCGGCGCGACGGCAGCCTGTGGCTGCAGGTCGGCGGCGTCGAGGGCGCGCTCGAGACTGGCCAGTTCCCCACGGGCGAGATCGAGCTCCAGTTCAACGGTCTGCGGCGCACCTTGAACGTGTACGAGGAAGGCGCCGCGACCCATGTCTTCGCCCCCGAGGGCGCGACCCGCATCGTGGCGGTGGACCGCCTGGCCCATGCCGGCGACACGCACGCTGAAGCCGGCCGCCTCACCGCGCCCATGCCGGGCAAGGTCGTGTCCTTCGCCGTCAAGGCCGGCGACAAGGTCAGTCGCGGCCAGGCGCTGGCGGTGATGGAGGCCATGAAGATGGAGCACACCATCGCCGCGCCGGCGGACGGCACCGTGGAAGAGTTGCTCTACGTGCCCGGCGACCAGGTGGCCGAGGGCGCGGAGCTGCTTCGCATTGCGGCTTAAGCTTGCGGGCATGCGAATCACCGTCTGCCTCACCGACAACCGCCCCGACGCCTGGATCGAGGGCCTGCGCGCAGCCCTGCCCGGCGCCGACGTGCAGAACTGGACCCCGGGCGCGCCGCAAGCCGACCACGCCGTGGTCTGGTCGCCGCCGCAGGCCTTCATGGACGAGCAGCCGGGGCTTCGCGGCATCTTCAACATCGGCGCGGGCGTCGACGCGCTGCTCAAGCTCAGGCTGCCGCCCCAGGCCCTGGTCGTGCGCTTGGACGACGCCGGGATGTCGGTGCAGATGGCCGAGTACGTGTGCCATGCGCTGATCCGTCATTTCCGCGAGTTCGATCTCTACGAGGCCGATGCGCGCGAGGGCCGCTGGGGCTTTCGCAAGCCGCAGGAGCGCGAGGACTTCCCCGTCGGGGTGATGGGCCTGGGCGTGCTGGGCGAGCGCGTGGCGAAGGCCATCGCGCAGTTCGAGTTCCCGATCAACGGCTGGAGCCGCTCGCCCAAGGCGATCGACGGCCTGCGCTGCTTCGCGGGCGAGGAACAGTTCGACGCCTTCCTCGGCGCCACCCGCGTGCTGGTCAACCTGTTGCCGCTGACCGAGTCCACGCGCGGCATCCTCAACCGCCAGACGCTGTCGCGCCTGAACGGCGGCAAGCCGGGCGGCTACCTCATCAACGTGGCGCGCGGCGCGCACCTGGTCGAGGCCGAGCTGATTCCGCTGCTCGACAGCGGCCAGCTCGCCGGCGCGACCCTCGATGTCTTCGAGGTCGAGCCGTTGCCCGCCGAGCATCCCTTCTGGCGCCATCCGAAGATCACGGTCACGCCGCACGGTTCGGCACGCACGGTGCGCGGCGCCTCCGTCGCGCAGATCGCCCGCAAGATCCTGGCGATCGAGCGCGGTGAGCCCGTCGCCGGCGTGGTCGATCCGAAGCGCGGATACTGAAACCTGCCCCTCACGAGAAGCCAAGCCATGAAACTCCCACCCCGCGTCAAGCTCGTCGATGTCGGCCCGCGCGACGGCCTGCAGAACGAAAAGCAGGCGGTGCCTGCCGAGGTCAAGATCGGCCTGGTCCATCGCCTGCAGGAGGCCGGCCTCAAGGAGATCGAGGTCACCAGTTTCGTCAGCCCCAAGTGGGTGCCGCAGATGGCCGACAACGCGGAGGTGATGCACGGCCTCCGGCGCCAGCCCGGCGTGCGCTACTCGGTGCTCACGCCCAACATGAAGGGCTTCGAGGCCGCGATTGCCGCGCCGCGCGAGGAGTGGCCCGACGAGATCGTGGTCTTCGGCGCGGCCAGCGAGGCCTTCAGCCAGAAGAACATCAACTGCTCGATCGCCGAGAGCATCGAGCGCTTCCGGCCGGTGGCCGAGGCGGCGCGCGAGAAGGGCATTTACGTGCGCGGCGCCATGTCCTGCACGGTGGGCTGCCCCTACGAGGGCGAGATCGCGCCCGAGCGGGTCGGCATGTTGGCGAGGCTGATGAAGGACATCGGCGTGCAGCACGTCGGCGTGGCCGACACCATCGGCGTCGGCACGCCGCTGAAGGTGCGGCGCGCGCTGGAGGCGACGCTCGCGCACTACGGCATCGACGACATCTCCGGCCACTTCCACGACACCTACGGCCAGGCGCTCTCCAACACGCTCGCCAGCCTGGAGCTGGGCGTGTGGCAGTTCGACACCTCGGTCGGCGGCCTGGGCGGCTGCCCCTTCGCCAAGGGCGCGACCGGCAACGTCGCGACCGAGGACGTGGTCTACATGCTGCACGGCATGGGCATCGAGACCGGCATCGATCTCGACAAGCTCATCGACGCCGGCGTCTACATCAACCAGGCGCTGGGCCGCGAGCCGAACTCGCGCGTCTCGAAGGCCATCCGTATTAAGAGGACAGGCTGATGTGCGGCGCCGAGGTCAACGGCCTTCCCGAAGGCGTGCAGCGCGTGGCGCGACTGCTCCAGCACCGGGGCCATCCCCATGCCCCGCGCATGCTCGACGACGCCTGCCGCACCGCGCAGCAGGCGGCCGATGCGCTGGGCATCTCGGTGGCGCAGATCGCCAAGAGCATCGTGTTCCGCCGCAAGAGCGACGAGGCGGCGGTGCTGGTCGTGACTTCCGGCGACAAGCGGGTGGACGAGAAGAAGGTCGAAGCGCTGGTCGGCGGCAAGCTGGGCCGCGCCGATGCCGACTTCGTCAAGCGCACGACCGGCTTCTCGATCGGCGGCGTCTCGCCTTTCGCGCATGCGACGGCGCCGGTGATGCTGATCGACCGCGAGCTGTTCCGCTTCGACGAAGTCTGGGCGGCGGCCGGCCATCCGCATGCGGTGGTGCAGCTGCGCCCGCAGGAGCTCGAGACGCTGACCGGCGCGCCGGTCGCGGACGTGGTGTGAGCGGGGATGCACTCCATCCCCTGGCCGATCGCGCCGTCGCCGCGCGCGACGCGGCACGCGACGTGCCCTCGCCCTGCATTTCCATCTGCCGCATGGACCCGGCCAGCGGCTTCTGCGAAGGCTGCCTGCGCACCCTCGACGAGATCGCGGCGTGGAGCAGCATGGACGATGCGACCAAGCGCAGCGTCTGGCGGGCCATCGAGCTGCGCGCGGATGCGGGCTTCTTGAACAACGCGGGAGAAGACCGGCCATGAAGCACATCACCTTCCATCTCGACTTCATCTCGCCCTACGCCTACCTGGCCTTCGAGCAGCTGCCGCAGGCGCTCGAAGGGCTGAGCTACAGCGTGGCCTACCGGCCGGTATTGCTGGGCGCGCTGCTGAAGCACCACGGCCAGCTCGGGCCGGCCGAGATCCCGGCGAAGCGGTCCTGGACCTACCGCCACGTGCTGTGGCTCGGCCAGGCGCACGGCATCGCGGTCGAGCTGCCGGCCTCCCATCCCTACGACCCGCTGCCGCACCTGCGGCTCGCGCTCGCCACCACCACCGACGGCGACATCAACCGCCACGTCGCCGAGACGATCTTTCGCGAAGTCTGGCAGGGCGGTGGCGATGCGGGCGATGCCGCACGGCTGGCCGCGCTCGCCGCGCGGCTGCGGCTGCAGCGCGAAGCCGGCGGCGAAGAGGTCAAGGCCCGTCTCAAGGCCAACACCGACGAGGCCATCGCGCGCGGCGTCTTTGGTGTGCCCACCTGCGAGGTCGACGGCCGCCAGTTCTGGGGCTTCGACGGCCTGGCCATGCTGCGCGACTATCTGCGCGGCAATACCTGGTTCGACGGCCCGGACTGGGAGGGCGCGCCCCGGCGCCCCGCGCTGTTGCGCAGCAGCAATCGCTGATTTCTTACAGCTTGAAACGCGCGCTGCGGGTTTCACCTTAAATCGTCAGCATCGGTTCAGTTTCGCGAAAGCCCTGGGTCAGTCGCCGCTCCAAGAATCCACCACGCCCCACGCCGTGGGATTAACTAGGAGAAGACGCAATGGCAGCCACACTTGATTCACGGGGAGCGCCACGCAGCGCCCCCCGTCCCATGTCCGCGGAGGAGAAGAAGGTCATCTTCGCTTCGTCGCTCGGCACCGTGTTCGAGTGGTACGACTTCTATCTCTACGGTTCGCTGGCGGCGATCATCGCCAAGCAGTTCTTCAGCGGCCTGGATGCCGGCGCGGCCTTCATTTTCGCGCTGCTGGCCTTCGCGGCCGGCTTCCTGGTGCGGCCCTTCGGCGCCATCGTGTTCGGCCGCCTGGGCGACATGATCGGGCGCAAGTACACCTTCCTGGTGACCATCCTGATCATGGGCCTGTCGACCTTCATCGTCGGCCTCCTGCCCAGCTACGCGACCATCGGCGTGGCAGCGCCCGTGATCCTGATCGCGCTGCGCATGCTGCAGGGCCTGGCCCTCGGCGGCGAGTACGGCGGTGCCGCCACCTACGTGGCCGAGCATTCGCCGCACGGCAAGCGCGGTGCCTACACCTCGTGGATCCAGACCACGGCGACGCTGGGCCTGTTCCTGAGCCTGATCGTGATCCTCGGCGTGCGCACCTGGCTCGGCGAGGAGGCCTTCGGCGCCTGGGGCTGGCGCGTGCCTTTCCTGGTCTCGATCGCGCTGCTGGCGATCTCGGTGTGGATTCGCCTGTCGCTGTCCGAATCGCCGGCCTTCCAGCGGATGAAGGCCGAGGGCAAGACCTCGAAGGCGCCGCTCGCCGAGTCCTTCGGCCAGTGGAAGAACCTCAAGATCGTGATCCTGGCGCTGATCGGCCTGACCGCCGGCCAGGCCGTGGTGTGGTACTCGGGCCAGTTCTACGCGCTCTTCTTCCTGACGCAGCAGCTCAAGGTGGACGTCACCACCGCCAACCTGATGATCGCGGCCGCGCTGCTGATCGGCACGCCCTTCTTCGTGATCTTCGGCACGCTGTCCGACAAGATCGGCCGCAAGCCGATCATCATGGCCGGCTGCCTGCTGGCCGTGGTGACCTACTTCCCGGTCTTCAAGATGCTGACCGAGTACGCCAACCCCGACCTGGCCAAGGCCCAGGCCAGCGCCGGCGTGACGGTGACGGCCGATCCCAAGTCATGCTCCTTCCAGGGCAACCCGGTGGCGCGCGAGATCGACTTCAGGAGCTCCTGCGACATCGCCAAGCGCTACCTGGTGCAGAACTCGGTGAGCTACGACAACGTCGAAGGCGCGCCCGGCTCCAAGGCCGTCGTCAAGATCGGCGACAAGACCGTGGAGGCGCCGATCGGCAACGTGGTCAACCACAAGTTCGACGAAGCCTCGGCCAAGCAGATCGCCGCCTTCAAGAAGGGCGTGGCCGACGACCTGAAGGCCGCGGGCTACCCGGCCAAGGCCGATCCCGCCAAGATGAACAAGCTGATGGTGGTGGTGCTGCTGACCTACCTGGTGATCCTGGTCACCATGGTCTACGGCCCGATCGCCGCCATGCTGGTCGAGCTGTTCCCGACGCGCATCCGCTACACCTCGATGAGCCTGCCGTACCACATCGGCAACGGCTGGTTCGGCGGCCTGCTGCCGACCACGGCGTTCGCGATCGTGGCCTCCACCGGCAACATGTACAACGGCCTCTGGTACCCGATCATCATCGCGGGCATGACGCTGGTGATCGGCACCCTGTTCATCCGCGAGACCAAGGACGTCGACATCTACGCCAACGACTAGGCTCGCCTGCCGAGCCTGATCGGAGCAAAGGGCCCCGGCCCTTTGTTCAACAAAGAGGCCTCGTGCCGTGTCCATGGCGCGAGGCTTTTTCGTTGAACATCCAGGAGATTCAGACCATGTGGAAATTAGCCATCGGCTTCGTCATCTTCGCCGCCATTTCGCTCTTCGTGCTCATGCAGGCGGGGGACAAGGCTGACATGTCGGGCGAGAAGCACGGCGGGGATGCCACGCACGCGCCGGAGCCTGCGGCGCCCGCCGCATCCAAGTAGGGAGAAGGCGTCGCCGCGCCCGCTCAGCGCTTGAACTTCCCGTCGCTGATGATCGAAAGATCGGCGAAGTCGATGCCCGAGTGGTCCTGCGTCGAGTAGCTCACCACCAGCCCGCCGCCGAGGTCGAAGTCGCGCAGGCCCTCCAACGCCGTGAGCACCCGGGCCCGGGTCGGCTTCGGGCCGGCGCGACGCAGGGCCTCGACCAGCACCTTGGCCGAGGCGTAGCCCTCGAGCGCGGCCGGCGACAGCTCCTGCTGGCCCTTGGCGCGCACCAGCGCCAGCGCCTCCTTGACCATCGGGTGGCCAATGGAGCGCTCGCTGGGAAAGACCTGCGCCACGATCACGCCGCGGCTCGTGTCGCCCAACTGCTTGATGAAGCCCGAGGAGGCGTTGTTGGACAGCGTGACGACCTGGGCCGCCGAGCCCGCCGCGCGCAGCGCCTTGACGCCCTCGGCCACCACGGTGCTGGAAGCGATCCACACCACGGCCTGGGCCTGGGCGGCCGCGAGCTTCGGCACGATGGCCGCGTAGTCGGGCTTGTCGCGGTCGGCGGACAGCACCACCGCGGGCTTGGCCTTAGCCTTGTCGAAGCCGGTCATGGCCCCTTCCAGCCCGTCCTGCCCGAAGGAGTCGGAGACGTGCACCACCGCGATCCGCTCGAGGCCGGTGGTCAGCAGATGCGCCACCGCCTTCTCGGCCTCGCGCTGGTAGGTGGCGCGCACGTTGAACACATGCTTCTGCAGCGGCCGGTGCAGGACCATGGCGCCGGTGGAGGGGCCGATCAGGGCCACGCCGTGCTTGTCGATCCACGGGATGATGGCCTGCGAGTGCGGCGTGCCGCGGCTCATGAAGAGCGCCACCACCTTCTTCTCCTCGATCAGCACGCGGGCGTTCTCGCCGGCGCGCTTGACGTCGAAACCGTCGTCCATGCGCACCATCTCGATCTTCTCGCCGTGAACGCCGCCCTGCGCGTTGGCGGCGTCGATCGCGAGCTGCGCGCCGAAGATGGTCTCGTTGACGCCGGTGGCGACGGAGCCGGTGATGCCGGCGGTCTGCCCGACCAGGATCTGGGCTGTGGCATGGGCGCTGGCCAGCGCCAACAGGGCGGCCGCGCAGAGCAGACGCATGTGCATGAAATCTTCTCCTGAATACGTTCGATGTAGGCAAAAGCGCCGTCCATTTAGTCACCGCTGGCAGCCGGTTTTCTCCACGTAAACCCCTGCCCAACGGCCGGCCATGTGAACCTTTGCACGATGTCGCGCGCCGGTTTCTAGAATGTCTGCCCCACCCCAAGGCACTCATGACACAGGGCTCCATCCGGATACGCGGTGCGCGTCAGCACAATCTCCAGAATCTCGACCTCGACATCCGCACCGGCGAGATGACGGTGGTCACCGGCCCGAGCGGCTCGGGCAAGTCGAGCCTCGTGTTCGACACGCTCTATGCCGAGGGCCAGCGGCGCTACGTCGAGACCTTCTCGGCCTATGCGCGGCAGTTCCTCGACCGCATGGACAAGCCGGCCGTCGACAAGGTGGAGGGCGTGCCGCCCGCCATCGCGATCGACCAGACCAACCCGGTGCGCTCCTCGCGCTCGACCGTCGGCACGATGACCGAGCTCAACGACCACCTGAAGCTGCTGTACGCGCGCGCCGCGCAGCTCTTCGACCGCGAGACGGCGCTGCCGGTGCGGCACGATTCGCCGGATTCGATCTATGCCGAGCTGGTGGCCAGGGCCGCCGCCGTCGGCGATCCGCGCGTGGTGTTGACCTTTCCGGTCGAGCTGCCGGCCGGCACGAGTGCCGACGAGGTGGCGCAATGGCTGTCGGCCAGCGGCTTCACGCGGGTGCAGGGCGAGCGCGAGGTCGCCACGCCCACGGGGCCGCGCAAGGTGCTGGACGTGGTGGCGGACCGCTTCCGCATGGCCGGCGCCGAGCGCTCGCGCGTGATCGAGGCGATCGAGGTGGCGCTGAAGCGCGGCAGCGGGCGGCTGACCGTGCATGCCCTGTCCTCGGAGGAAGGCGGCGAGACTGAAGTGTGGAAGTTCTCCACCGGCCTGCACTGCCCCGAGAGCGATATCCGCTACGCGGACCCGATCCCCTCGATGTTCTCCTTCAACTCGGCCGTGGGCGCCTGCGAGACCTGCCGCGGCTTCGGCCGGGTGATCGGCGTGGACTTGGGCCTGGTGATCCCCAACGACAAGCTCACGCTGCGCGCCGGCGCCATCAAGACCATCCAGACGCCGGCCTGGAAGGAAGCGCAGGACGACCTGATGCGGCATGCCGAGGCGGCGGGCATTCCGCGCGACACGCCCTGGAACAAGCTCACGCCCGAGCAGCAGGCCTGGGTGATCGAGGGCTCGCCGCACTGGAACGGCAAGTGGAACCAGCAGTGGTATGGCGTGCGCCGCTTCTTCGGCTACCTGGAGAGCAAGGCCTACAAGATGCACATCCGCGTGCTCTTGTCCAAGTACCGCAGCTACACGCCCTGCCCGGCCTGCGGGGGAGCCCGGCTCAAGCTGGAGAGCCTGCTGTGGCGCATCGGCAGCAAGCAGGACGCGGATGCGGTGCTGGCGCCGGCGAAGCGCTTCATGCCGGTGGGGGTGAAGTGGTCGCGCGAGCAGCTGGAGGCGCTGCCGGGGCTGTGCTTGCATGACTTGATGCTGTTGCCGATCGAGCGATTGAGGCAGTTCTTCGATGGCATGGCTGCAACTCCCTCCCCCTTTGGGGGAGGGCAGGGGTGGGGGCAGGCGGGCGTTGCAAGCGCCGCGAGCCCCCACCCCAACCCGCCCCCAGAGGGGGAGGGAGGAAGACAAGGGGAGACCCAGGCCCTCAAGCTCCTCTTCGAGGAAATCACCACCCGCCTGCGCTACCTCCACGACGTGGGCATCGGCTACCTCACCCTCGACCGCCAGAGCCGCACCCTGAGCGGCGGCGAGGTGCAGCGCATCAACCTCACGACCGCGCTCGGCACTTCGCTGGTCAACACGCTGTTCGTGCTCGACGAGCCCAGCATCGGCCTGCATCCGCGCGACATGAACCGCATCACCGAGGCCATGCTGCGCCTGCGCGACGCCGGCAACACGCTGGTCGTGGTGGAGCACGACCCGGCCGTGATGCTGGCCGCCGACCGCGTGATCGACATGGGCCCGGGCCCCGGCGCACGCGGCGGGCAGATCGTGTTCGACGGCGACACCGCCGCGCTGCGCCATGCCGACACGCTGACCGGCCAGTACCTGGGCGGTCGCAAGCAGATCGGCATGGGCTTCAAGCGCATGGTGAGCGACAACACGGCGCGCCTCATTCTCGAAGGCGTGCGCGAGCACAACCTGCGCGACATCACGGTCGAGTTCCCGCTGGCGCGGCTGGTGTGCGTGACCGGCGTCAGCGGCTCGGGCAAGTCGACGCTGATCCAGGACGTGCTGGCCCCCGCGCTGATGCGCCACTTCGGCCGGTCCACCGAGTCACCCGGCGCGCACGACCGGCTGCTGGGTGCCGATCATCTGAGCGACGTGGTCTTCGTCGACCAGTCGCCGATCGGCAAGACGGCGCGCTCCAACCCCGCGAGCTACGTGGGCGCGTGGGACGCGATCCGCGAGATCTTCGCCACCGCGACGCTGTCGCGGCAGCGCGGCTACACCGCCTCGAAGTTCAGCTTCAACAGCGGCGACGGGCGCTGCCCGACCTGCGGCGGCTCGGGCTTCGAGCATGTGGAGATGCAGTTCCTCTCCGACGTCTACCTGCGCTGCCCCGATTGCGACGGCAAGCGCTACCGGCCCGAGATCCTGGAGGTGAAGGTCGAGCGCGGCGGACGCGGCCACAACGTGGCCGACATCCTCGAGCTCACTGTGGCCGAAGCCGCGGCGCTGTTCGCCGGCGACCGCGAGGTGCTGCGCGTGCTGCAGCCCATCGTCGACGTCGGTCTGGACTACGTGAAGCTGGGTCAGCCTGTGCCGACGCTCTCGGGCGGCGAGGCGCAGCGCCTCAAGCTGGCGGGCTTCCTGGCCGAGGCCGCGAAGAGCGGCAGCGCCAGCAAGCAACCGCTGGCGCGCAAGGGCACGCTGTTCCTGTTCGACGAGCCGACCACCGGCCTGCACTTCGACGACATCGCGCGCCTGATGCGCGCGCTGCGCAAGCTGCTCGATGCCGGCCACTCGCTGGTGGTGATCGAGCACAACCTCGACGTGATCCGTGCCAGCGACTGGCTGATCGATCTCGGCCCCGAAGGCGGCGAGGGCGGCGGCCAGGTGGTGGCGGTGGGCACGCCCGAGCAGGTGCGCGAGAACCGCGCCTCGCTGACCGGCGCCGCGCTGGTCGACTACGACCTGGCCATCGGCCCCGGCGCCTACAAGGTGGCGGAGCGCGCCGCGCGCTCGTATGCGGCGCGCGCGCTGCAGCAGCAGGCGCCCGGCCGCGATGCGATCCAGATCGTCCATGCGCGCGAGCACAACCTCAAGAACCTGTCGGTGGACATCCCGCGCGGCAAGTTCAGCGTGGTGACCGGCGTCAGCGGCTCGGGCAAGTCCACGCTGGCCTTCGACATCCTGTTCAACGAAGGGCAGCGGCGCTACCTCGAATCGCTCAATGCCTACGCGCGCAGCATCGTGCAGCCGGCCGGCCGGCCCGAGGTGGACGCTGTCTACGGCATCCCGCCCACGGTCGCGATCGAGCAGCGGCTGTCGCGCGGCGGGCGCAAGAGCACGGTGGGCACCACCACCGAGGTCTGGCACTTCCTGCGCCTGCTCTACGTCAAGCTGGGCATCCAGCACTGCATCCACGACGGCGCGGCGGTGCAGCCGCAGACGCCCGACAGCATCGCGGCGCAGCTGCTGAAGAATTTCCGCGGCCAGCAAATCGGCCTGCTGGCGCCGCTGGTGAGCAACCGCAAGGGCGTCTACACCGAGCTGGCCGACTGGGCGCGGCCGCGCGGCTTCACGCACCTGCGCGTGGATGGCGAATTCCTGCCGACCACCGGCTTCCCGCGCATCGACCGCTTCAAGGAGCACACCATCGAGCTGCCGGTGGCCAGCCTCGACGTGGAGCCGGCGAAGGAGGCCGAGCTGCGCGAGGCCCTGGCGCGCGCGCTGGAGCACGGCAAGGGCGTGGTGCATGTGCTGAGCGAGCTCACCGGCCTGCGCGGCGCCATGATGGCGGGCGTGGCCACCGCGGGCATCGGCCGCGTTCATGTGTTCTCCACGCTGCGCGCCTGCCCGGTGTGCAGCACCAGCTATGCCGAGCTGGACCCGCGGCTGTTCTCGTACAACAGCAAGCATGGCTGGTGCCCGGACTGTGTGGGCACCGGCGTCAAGCTCACGAAGGACCAGCGCAAGGTCTACGACGATTCGACGATGGCGGCGGACAACCGGGGGCGGGAGCAGACCTTCGCGGAGCCTGAAGTGGAGGACGTGGGCGATGTGGCGTGTCCCACGTGCCAGGGGATGCGGCTCAATCCGAAGGCGCGGGCTGTGTTGTTCGGCGGGGATGCCCGGGGGGATGCCCCGCACCCCGGCCCTCTCCCCGGAGGGGAGAGGGAGCCAAGCCCGGGTGCAGGCGCAGACCCCGCCTTGCTCACTCGCGCGGCCGCGGCGACGGATCCCGATTTGCTCCCTCTCCCGCCTGCGGGAGAGGGCTGGGGTGAGGGCGGCATCGCCATCACGCAGCTCGCGAGGATGAGCGTGACCGACATCCGCATCTGGTTCGACCACATCGCGCTCACCGGGCGCCAGGCCGAGATCGCACGCGACCTCGTTCCCGAAATCAGGAGCCGTCTCGAATTCCTCGAGGAAGTCGGCCTCGGCTACCTCACCCTCGACCGCGGCGCGCCCACGCTCTCCGGCGGCGAGGCCCAGCGCATCCGCCTCGCGGCGCAGCTGGGCAGCAACCTGCAGGGCGTGTGCTACGTGCTGGACGAGCCCACCATCGGCCTGCACGCGCGCGACAACCAGATCCTGCTGGACGCGCTGCACAAGCTGGGCGAGAAGGGCAACACGCTGGTGGTGGTGGAGCACGACGAGGACACCATCCGCCGCGCCGACCACATCATCGACATCGGGCCGAGCGCGGGCAAGCGCGGCGGGCGGCTCGTGGCGGAGGGCAGCGTGGCCGATCTGGAGGCCGCGCACGATTCGCAGACGGGGCGCTACCTGCGCGATGCCATCAAGCACCCCCTTCAGCCCAGGCGCACTGTCTTTCTCCCTCCCCTTCCGGGCGAGGGCGGGGGTGGGGGCACGGCCTCCGCTACGCAACCGCGCGTCAAAACGAGCGCCGCGCGCCCCCACCCCAACCCTCCCCCAGAGGGGGAGGGAGTCAACTACTTGCGCTGGCTGACCGTTCGCGGCGCCAACCTGCACAACCTGCAGGACGTCACCGTGACTCTGCCGCTGAACCGCCTGGTCGCCGTCACCGGCGTCAGCGGCTCCGGCAAATCCACCCTCGCGCGCGACGTGCTGCTTGCCAACGTCCACGCCATCGTCGTGCAGCGCATGACCAAGGCCGGCCGCGACGCCGACGCTGCCGGCAAGCGCCCCAAATGGACCGGCTGCGCCGCCGTCGAAGGCTACGAGCCCGTCGACCGTGTGCTCGAGGTCGACCAGACGCCCATCGGCAAGACGCCGCGCAGCTGCCCCGCCACCTACATCGGTTTCTGGGACACCATCCGCAAGCTCTTTGCCGACACGCTGGAAGCCAAGGCGCGGGGCTACGGCCCCGGCCGCTTCAGCTTCAACACCGGCGAAGGCCGCTGCCCGGGCTGCGAGGGCGCGGGCGTGCGCACCATCGAGATGAGCTTCCTGCCCGACGTCAAGGTGCCCTGCGAGGTCTGCCATGGCGCGCGCTTCAACCCCGAGACGCTGGCCGTGAGCTGGCGCGGCAAGAGCATCGGCGACGTGCTGCAGATGGAGGTGGACGAGGCGGTGGAGTTCTTCGCCTCCATGCCCAACATCAGCCATCCGCTGCAGCTGCTGAAGGACGTGGGCCTGGGCTACCTCACGCTGGGCCAGCCCTCGCCCACGCTCTCGGGCGGCGAGGCGCAGCGCATCAAGCTGGTGACCGAGCTCAGCAAGGTGCGCGACGACGTCACCCGCCGCGGCAACAAGGCGCCGCACACGCTCTATGTGCTCGACGAGCCGACGGTGGGCCTGCACATGGCCGATGTGGAGAAGCTGATCCATGTGCTGCACCGGCTGGTCAACGGCGGCCACAGCGTGGTGGTGATCGAGCACGACCTCGATGTCATCGCCGAGGCCGACTGGTTGATCGACCTCGGTCCCGAGGGCGGCGATGGCGGCGGCCGGGTGGTGGCGGCCGCGCCGCCGGAGGAAGTGGTGCGGCTGCGCACGCACACGGGGGTCGCGTTGGCGCCGGTGCTGGCGCGCGGCGTGCAGCGGCATGAAGTGGTGCAACTGCCGGTGCAGGCAGCGCCGGTGCCGATGCGACGCGAGGCGTGATGCACACCTTCTACAACGACCGCCACGCGCTGCACCACGGCAAGGTCGAGATGTTCCGCGGCGAGCTGGTGCCCTGCTTCGAGGTGCCGGCGCGTGCGGACTATGTGCTGGAGGAACTGAAGCGGCGCCGACTCGGTGCCATCGACACGCCCGCCGAGGTCGCCGAGGCCGCGCTGGCCCGCGTGCATGCGCCGCGCTACCTCGACTTCCTCGCCGGTGCGTGGGACGAATGGGTCGCCCTCGATCCGGCCAATGCGCAGCGCGACGCGCTGCCTTCCTACTGGCCGATCCGCAGCTTCCGCCATGACGTGCTGCCCGCGAGCTTTCCGGCGCGCATGGGCCTGTTCTCCTACGACGCCGGCACGCCGCTCACCGCCGGCACCTGGGCCGCAGCGCGAGCCGGTGCCGGCTGCGCGCTCGCGGCGGCCTCGCACGTGCTGCAGGGTGAGCGCGCCGCCTTCGCGCTGACGCGCCCGCCGGGCCACCATGCGGGCGCCGATTTCTTCGGCGGCTACTGCTTCCTCAACAACGCGGCCATCGCGGCGCAGGCGCTGCGCGACGCCGGCGTCGAGCGCGTGGCGGTGCTCGACATCGACTACCACCACGGCAACGGCACGCAGGCGATCTTCTACGGGCGCGCCGACGTGCAGTTCACCAGCATCCACGGCGACCCGCACACCGAATACCCCTACTACCTGGGCCACGCGGACGAGCAGGGTGTCGGCGCCGGGCTGGGCTTCAACCGCAACCTGCCGCTGGCGCGCGGCACCGGCTTCGCAGCGTGGCGCGAGGCGCTGCGTTCCGCCCTCGCCGGCATTGCCGCCTTCAAGCCCGGCGCACTGGTGGTCTCGCTGGGGCTCGACACCTTCGAGGGCGATCCGATCGCCGGCTTCAAGCTGGCCACGACCGACTACCTGCGCATCGGCGCGGACCTGGCGCGCGCCGGGCTGCCGACCGTGTTCGTCTTCGAGGGCGGCTATGCGGTGGCCGAGGTGGGCGTCAACGCGGTCAACGTGCTCGAGGGCTTCATGCAGCAGGCGGCCTGACGCTCCTGCGACAGGCCAGGGGTCGGCCCCGATTGCCCGAACCACGGCCTCGCGGCCAAATGGCGGGCCTTTCCCTTCTGTTCTGGAGCTGTCCCATGTTTCGCCGTTCCCTCCTGTGCGCCGCCCTCGGCCTGGCCGCTGCCGCCGCTGCGCATGCCCAGAGCTTCCCTGCCAAGCCGATCAAGCTCCTGGTCGCCTTCCCGGCCGGCGGCCCCACCGACATCACGATGCGCCAGCTGGCCGACAACGCCTCGAAGATCCTCGGCCAGCCGATCGTGGTCGAGAACAAGCCCGGCGCCGGCGGCACGCTGCCCGCGCAGGCGCTGCAGACCGCGCAGCCGGACGGCTACACCGTCGGGCAGACCCCGCTGGGCGTGTTCCGCCTGCCCTACACCACCAAGATCACCTGGGACCCGGTGAAGGACATCAGCTACGTGATCAACGTCACCGGCTATGCCTTCGGCATCGTGGTGCCGGCCGACAGTCCGTTCAAGACCTGGAAGGACTTCGTGGCCTATGCCAAGGCCAATCCCGGCAAGCTGACCTACGGCTCGACCGGCAACCTGACCACCCCCCACCTCACCACCGAACTGGTCGCGCAGAAGGCCGGCATCGAGCTGCAGCATGTGCCCTACAAGGGCAGCGCCGACCTGATGCTGGCGGTGCTCAGCGGCCAGCTGATGGCCGCGGCCGACAGCACCGGCTTCGCGCCGCAGGTGGAGGCCGGCAAGCTGCGCGTGCTCAACACCTGGGGCGAGAAGCGGCTGGGCAAGTTCCCGGATGCACCGACGCTGAAGGAGCTGGGCTACGACATCGTGCAGAGCTCGCCCTTCGGCATCGGCGTGCCCAAGGGCACGCCGCCGGAGGTGGTGAAGAAGCTGCACGACGCCTTCAAGCAGGCGATGGAAGAGCCCAGCTACGTGGCGGCGCTCGGACGCTACGACATGCTGCCCAACTACATGAGCACGGCCGACTACACGAAGTTCGCCCAGACCACCTTCACGCGCGAGAAGGCGCTCATCGAGAAGCTGGGGCTGGCCAAGCCGCAGTGAGCGCGGGCGGGGGCTGGGTTCGAAGCAACGATCCCAGCCGCTGCCGATGGCCCCCGCGATGCCCGGACCTATTCCTCGAATACGTCCGTGCCGAACACCTCGTAGTGCACCCTGGCCTCGTCGATCCCGAGCGCCTTGAGTGTCTCCACCTGCTGTCGCATGAAAGGCAGCGGGCCGCAGACGTAGTAGTCCGCATCCGGCTTGAGGACGGCATCCGAGACCTTGCGCAAGTCCACCATGCCCACATGATCGTGGTCGTAACCCTGCACGTCGCTCTCCAGCGGCGCGTCGTAGAACACGATGCTCGTCAGCTTCGGGTTCGTGTCCGCGGATGCCCTGACTCGATCCTTCATCGCGTGCACGCTTCCGTTGCGCGCTCCATGGACGAACACCACCTCGCGGTCGGTGGTCTTCAGCACGGCCTTCATGATGCTCACCAGCGGCGTGAGCCCGACGCCGCCGCTGACGAGCACCACCGGCGTCTTGGCCTTCATGTCGACATGAAAGTCACCGAAGGGCGGCGTGATCCTGACGATGTCCCCTTTCTTCACGAAGTCGTGCAGCAGGTTCGACACGTAGCCCGCCGTCTGCGCGTCGCCGTCGCTCTCGCGTTTCACGGAGATTCGATAGTTTCTTCCGTTCGGCGCGTCCGACAGGCTGTACTGGCGGACCTGCTGCAGACCCAGGCGCGGCACATCGACGACGATGCTGATGTACTGGCCCGGCTCGAAATCGGCGAGCGCCAGGCCGTCCTCCGGCTCGAGGAAGAAGGACGTGATCACGTCGCTTTCAACCCGCTTGTGGCGAACCACGAAGTTGCGCCAGCCTCGCCAGCCGCCCGGGCGTGCCGCTGCCTCGTCGTAGAGCGCGGCCTCGGCACCGATCATGAGGTCTGCCAGTGCCTGATAGGCCTGCGCCCAGGCGCCCAGGATGGTTTCGGTTGCCGCGTCGCCAAGCACCTCCTTGATGGCGCCCAGCAAGTGCTGCCCCACCACGGCGTATTGCTCGGGCAGCACATTCAGGCTCGCGTGTTTGTTCGTGATGCGAGCGACCGCGGGACCGAGCGCCTGCAGGTTGTCGATGTTCACCGCGTAGGCGAGCACCGCGGCGGCCAGCGCACGCTGCTGCTCGCCGCGCTCCTGATGGCGCATGTTGAACAGGTTCTTCAACTCGGGATGAGCCTCGAACAGGCGCTCGTAGAAGCGCTGGATGATGGTGAAGCCGTGTTCGGCAAGGACCGGCGCCGTGGCTTTGACTGTTGCAATGGTGGATGGCGTCAGCATCGATTTCTCCATCTCAGGTGCGAAGCCGTCCGGTATAGGACGCGCGAGCCGCCGCGTCAACACCGCGCAGGCAAGTCACTGTCCGCCGCGGCGAGAGCCACCTAGCCGAGCTCGAAGCTCGTGATACCGAAGACCCGCTGCAACTCACAGGCCGGCGCCGGGCCCGCGTACATGCGCGCGGTCTCGAAGACGCTGCGCAGCCCGCACGCCTGGGCCAGGGCGACCGCGGCGGCGTTGGGCATTGGCACGTCCAGGTACACCGTGTCGCCGTTCGGCACGGCGGCGCACAGCGCGGCGTACAACGCGTTCGCAATCCCGGGGGTGTCGGCCACCAGGGGGCCGATCTTGTGGCCCTCGCGGCAACGCCGGATCAGGCCCCATCCCGCGATCTTCCCTTCCGCGAGCCAGGCCAGGCCGGTGGCGTCCGGCATGGCGGTCCAGCAGCGCAGAAAAGCGTCGCGCGGTGCCGGGAAGACGCGACGGTCGTCGGCGCACAGCGCGGCGAAGTCCACGCTCGCGAGCGGCACGATCGGCGCGCCCGCGGCGGGCGTTGCGGCACCGGCCGTGCCGGCGAAGCGGACGTTGTTCCAGGCCAGCACGAAGCCGCTCTTGCGATAGTTGTCCTGCTGCGCGGGCACGCCATCGAGGCCCACGACCTGGTCCGACAGCCGCTCCATCCCCGCCGTCCAGAGGCGAAGCCCGATGCCGCGCCCGCGCCAGTCGGGCCGCACGATGTACAGACCGATGAAACCGAAGCGGCCGGCATAGGAGACGGCGGAGATGCAGCCCACCGCTTCGCCGCCGCATTCGGCGACCAGGAAGCCATCGGGATCGGCGGCGTGGAAGCAGGCGGCGTCGTGCAGGCCGGGGTTCCAGCCCTCGTCCGCGGCCCATTCGATCGCCATCGCGACTTCGTCGCGGCGCATGTTGCGGATGGTGCATTCCATGGGCGGCATTGTCGCGCCGCTTGCATTCGCCGCACCCGGCCCCAGCTCCCCGGAATGACCGCGCCGGAGTCCCCCATGAACGAATCGCTGCACATCGTCTGCCCCCATTGCCACACCACCAACCGCGTGCGCCAGGCGCAGCTGGGCAGCGCGCCCGATTGCGGCAGCTGCCACCGCCCGCTCTTCGGCGGCCGCTCGACCGCGCTGGACCAGGCGGCCTTCGAGCGTCACATCGGCCGCAACGAGATCCCGGTGCTGGTGGATTTCTGGGCACCCTGGTGCGGCCCGTGCCTGCAGATGGCGCCCGGCTTCGAGCAGGCAGCGGCGCAGCTCGAACCGCAGGTGCGGCTGGCCAAGGTCGATACCGAGGCCGTGCCGGCGCTGGCTTCGCGCTTCAACATCCGCAGCATCCCGACCCTGGCCCTGTTCCGTGGGGGCCGCGAGATCGCCCGCCAGGCCGGCGCGATGGGCACGGCCGATATCGTGCGCTGGACGCGGGCGCAGCTGGGCTGAGCCTTCTTCCGCGAACGCTCGCGCAGATCGCGCGAACGTGGCATGCGTCACACGGCGGACACGCCGCGCTTCGGAGGGCGATGTGACAATCCGGCAATCTTCCTGGAGGGGGTGCCTGCATGTTTGCTTCCATGCGTCGGATTGCACCGGCGAGTCGATCCCTGGCCGCGCTGGCCTGTCTGGTGCTCCTGACCGGCGGTGCTGCCGCGCAGGCGCCCGAAGCCCCGCCCGAGCCCGGCGAGCTCCCGGTCCACAAATGGGTGGTGCCGCCGCCCAGCTGGTCGCCCGAGGCTCATTTCACCAATCTCAAGGACGGCGCCACGCTCGAGTCGCCCTTCGTGGCGCGCTTCGGGCTGTCGATGCGCGGCATCGTGCCCGCCGGCCACAGCGCCGGCCATGCGGGGCATCACCACCTGCTGATCAACCAGCCGCTGCCGCTGGACTTCAGGAAGCCGCTGCCCTTCACCGAGCAGTACATCCATTTCGGCAAGGGCCAGATGGAGACGGTGGTCGACCTGCCGCCGGGCAGCTACTCGCTGCGCCTGGTGCTGGCCGACCAGGGCCACATTCCCTTCTTCGTCTACAGCAAGCCGCTGCGGCTCACGGTCAGCCGGCAGAACAAGGGCGTCGCCCCGGCCAGCCTGCTGGGCGAGTCGCGCATCGAAATGCTGAGCCCGGCCGATCGCACGACGGTGCAGCTGCCGCTGCGCATCCAGCTGCACGCGAGCGGCTACAACATCTCGCACGCCGCGCCCAGGCTGCCGGACACGGGGCATTTCCGCCTGACGCTGGAGCGGCCGGGGCAGAAGGCCGAAGTCATCGAGCTCGACGGCGGCCAGACCGAGCTCTGGCTCCGGCCGCCGAAGGGCAGCTACAGCGCCCGGGTCGAGCTGCTGAACAACGGCAACGGCGCGACGATGGCACGCGCCAGGCCGGTGGCCTTCACCGTGCCGTGAAAGCGCTCACACATCGGGCCGGATGTTCTGGTTGACGCTGAACAGGTTCGAGGGGTCGTACTTGTTCTTGAGCGCCACCAGCCGCGCGTAGTTCTCGCCGTACGCGGCATGCACGCGGTCCTGCTCTTCCTGCGTCAGGAAGTTCACGTACACGCCGCCGGTGGCGAAGGGCGTCGCCGCCTTGAAGAGCTCGCGCGCCCAGCCGACGCAGGCGGCGTCCCTGGCAGGGTCGGCCCAGCGGCCGTGCACGTTGACCACGAACTGTGCATCGCGATGGGTGTAGGCGGTGGCGGTGTGGGCCACCCGGCTCACGGCGCCGCCCAACTGCGCGAAGGCGATCTCCGTCTGCGGGTCGGGGATGCGCCGCGCGTGGTCGATGAAGACCTCGATCAGGCCATCGTCGAGCTGCCGGAAGTCATGGGACTTCCAGTAGTTGCGCATGCCCGGCGCCAGCAGCGGATCGAGCACGGTCTGCCAGGCCAGGAAGGGCGTGGGGCCGATCACGTCGGCAATCGGCCGGCCGACGGCCCGCAGCGGCTTCAGCAGGCGCTCGCCTTCGGCCTGCTCGCCGTAGTAGCACACGGCCAGGGCGAGGATCTCCTTGCCGTGCCACTCGGGCGGCAGGAAGGGCAGCGGCGGGGCCTGGCGCATCACGAACCAGCAGGCCAGCTCGTCCGGTGCCGCGGCAGCGAAGTCGCGGTAGAAACGCAGCACCTCGGGCGCCTCGTCCAGCGGATGGACGATGAGCCCCGACAGCACGTTCGGCCCCACCGGATGCAGGCGGAATTCGAAGGAGCTCACCACGCCGAAGTTGCCGCCGCCGCCGCGGATGGCCCAGAACAGATCCGGATTGCGGCTGTCGCTCGCTTCCAGCAGTTCGCCGGCGGCGGTCACCACATCGGCCGAGAGCAGGTTGTCGATGGTGAGGCCCAGCTTTCGGCTCAGCCAGCCGAAGCCGCCGCCCAGCGTGAGGCCGGCGACGCCGGTGGTGGAGTTGATGCCGAGCGAGGTGGCGAGGCCGAAGGCCTGCGCCTCGCGGTCGACGTCGGCCAGCGTCGCGCCGGGCTCGACGCGGGCGATGCGGCGCTCCGGATCCACGCGCACCGAGCGCATCGCCGACAGGTCGATCACCAAACCGCCGTCGCAGACCGCATTGCCCGCGATGTTGTGGCCGCCGCCGCGCACCGCCAGGACCAGATCGTGCGCGCTTGCGAAGCGAACCGCGCCGATCACGTCCGCCGCGCCCGCGCAGCGCACGATCAGGCCTGGGCGGCGGTCGATCATCGCGTTCCAGACGGCGCGGGCCTCGTCGTACTCGGGTGCTTCCGGCGTCAGCAGGCGGCCGCGCAGGGCGGCGCCGAAGTCCGCCAGCGCCGATTCGGCGATGTTGACGCTCGCACCCGCGCGCGACTTGAGTTGCAGGTCTGGCATGGAATCCTCCTTTTGCTTGCGACGCGCGCAGCAGGGCGGGCGTCGCACCGCCTCTTGCGACGTCCATGCAGACAGAGCCTTCCGTTGGCGAGGCGGGCCTTCGGCTCAGAATAGTTCGTGGTCCCGGGGCTGTCCAATGCCCGAAGGCATGGCGCCCGCCAGCCTCGGCTTCTCAGGCCCGGCGCGCCTGGAGGATGGCGGCCGCGACTTCGGCGAAGCCGGCGCCGCGCTCGCTCGGCGCCACGTAGCGCGGCAGATGCGACAGCGCGGCCTCGAAGCGGCGCACGTTGGCCACGCCGACGCTGTGGGCGAAGTGCTGGAACATCAGCGCGTCGTTGGTCGAGTCGCCCACGTAGGCCCAGCGCTGCGTCTCGTCGTCGAGCGAACGGGCCCAGAGCTCGCGCACGATCCAGCGGGCGCCCTCCAGCTTGTTGTGATCGCCCCACCAGCCGTTGATGTGGATGCTGCTGACGGTGGCGTGCATGCCCTCGCTGCGCATCAGGTCCGCCACCTGCGCGATGGTCGCATCGCCGAGCTGCGTGAACTCGCTGTGGTCGATGGCGATGTCGCATTCCCGCCCGGCCGAGTCGGTGGCGCGCCGGGCCGTGGGGATCTCGCGCTCGATGCGCGCGAGCACGGCCTGCATGCGCTCGAAGTTGCGCGCGCGCGTGGCGGCATCCTGCTGGTAGCGCTTCTCGATCCGGCCCTCGGCCGTGCGCACCAGCGCGACGGCGCCGTTCTCCGCCACGATCGCATCGACCGGCCAGACGCCCGCGAAAGGCTCGCTCCAGCCGACCGGCCGGCCGGTGATGGCGACCAGGTTCAAGCCTGCCGCGTGGAGCGCGTCCATGGCCTGGAGTGCATCGGGCGTGATGGCGCCCTCGGTGGTCAGCGTGTCGTCGATGTCGGTGAACACGCCGATGAGCGCGCTGCGCGCGGCCGCGTCCCACCGGGTCAACGGCAACAGGTGCTGGGGCGAGGCGGGCGGGAGCTGCGGCGTCATGGCAAGGAATCCTCGAGGAGTCGCGATCCTACCGGCGCTTTCGTGTAGCATCCCGCCCCCGCCGCGCTATCGAGCCCGGTGCGGCGCCCTTCCATGCCCCACATCCTCGTCGACCAGCTCCGCAAGACCTACCGCATTTCCGAGCGCGACCCCGGCGTGATGGGCGCGCTGCGGCGCCACTACGCTTCGACGGGCAGTTGAGCCTGCGTCAGCCGGCGCTCTGCAACGCCAGCCCTGCGTGCTCCCGCAGCGGATGGAAGTGGATCTTCGGAAAGCGCTCCTGCGCCAGCCGCACGTCGTACGGGGAGGTGCACAGGAAGGCCAGCGTGTCGGCCGCGTCCTTGGCCATGCGCGCCGGGTAGGCGTTGACGAACTCGCGCAGCTCGGCTGGGGTGTCGGCCGTGATCCAGCGCGCGCCCGTGTACTGGCAGCCCTCGAGCCGCACGTCGGCGTCGTATTCGGCCTTCAGGCGGTGCTGCACCACTTCGAACTGCAGCTGGCCGACGGCGCCCAGCAGCATCGGGCCGCCGACCTCGGGGCGAAACACCTGGATGGCGCCTTCCTCTCCGAGCTGGGCCAGGCCTTGCTGCAGCTGCTTGGTGCGCAGCGGGTTCTTCAGGATCACGGTCATGAAGAGCTCGGGCGCGAAGAAGGGCAGGCCGGTGAATTGCAGGCTCGCGCCGTCGGTGATGGTGTCGCCCAGCTGCACGCCGCCATGCGTGGTGAAGCCCACGATGTCGCCCGCGTAGGCTTCTTCGACCGCCTCGCGCCGCTGGCTCATGAAGGTCACGACGCTGGTGGGCCGCAGTTCCTTCGCCGTGCGCTGCACCTTGAGCTTCATGCCCGGCGTGTACTTGCCCGAGGCCATGCGCACGAAGGCGATGCGGTCGCGGTGGTTGGCGTCCATGTTGGCCTGCACCTTGAAGACCACGCCCGCGAAATCCTTGTCCTCGGGCCGGATTTCCTTCACCACCGGCTGGCGGTTGACCACGGTGGTGCTGATGCGCGAGCGCGGCGAGGGCGCCAGGTCGACCAGGGCGTCGAGCACTTCCATCACGCCGAAGTTGTTCACGCCGGAGCCGAAGAACACGGGCGTCTGCTTGCCTGCCAGGAAGGCCTCGCGGTCCCAGGTGGGCGAGGCGCCGGTGGCCAGCTCCATGCTTTCCATGGCGCTCTCGAAGTCGGTGCCGAAGCGTTGGGTCAGCGTCTCGCGCTCGGTCAGCGCGATGGTCTCGAAGTCCTGCGGCAGGCGCTCGCTGCCCGACTCGAACACCGTCATGGCCTGCGTGCGCAGGTTCATGATCCCGCGGAAGGTCTTGCCCTGGCCCACGGGCCAGGTCATCGGCACGCAGGGCATGCCGAGCTCGCGCTCCACCTCGTCGAGGATGTCGAGCGGCTCGCGCACCTCGCGGTCCATCTTGTTGACGAAGGTGATGATGGGCGTGTCGCGCTGGCGGCAGACCTCGATCAGCCGCCGCGTCTGCGCCTCCACGCCGTTGGCCGCGTCGATCACCATCAGGGCGGAGTCGACCGCGGTGAGCACGCGGTAGGTGTCCTCGGAGAAGTCCTTGTGGCCGGGCGTGTCGAGCAGGTTGATCACATGCTCGCGGTAGACCATCTGCATCACCGAGCTGGCTACCGAGATGCCGCGCTGCTTCTCGATCTCCATCCAGTCGGAAGTGGCATGGCGCGAGGCCTTGCGCGCCTTCACCGAGCCGGCGATCTGGATCGCGCCGGAGAAGAGCAGCAGCTTCTCGGTCAGCGTGGTCTTGCCGGCGTCGGGGTGGGAGATGATCGCGAAGGTGCGGCGGCGGCGGGTTTCGGAGGCGAAGGACATGGGGAGGCGGGAATCCAAAGCGGCCGCAGAAGCCGGCCGAACCCGCAATTATCGATGCCGGTGGCGTTCGGGCGCCGCTCGGGTAAAATCCGCCGCTTCCGAGGAGCGTTGCAGCGCCGCCAGGCGTGAGGCTCGGATCCCATCGCAACCACGCTCAACCGCTGTTCTCGCGGTGAGTTCTTCCCCCGACCGCAGCGGCATCATTCAAACTTGTTTGGAGCCAACATGAGCGCTGTTCTCAAATCCACCGCCGACCAGGCGATCGCCGACCTGTCCCTTGCCGCCTGGGGCCGCAAGGAAATCAAGATTGCCGAAACCGAGATGCCCGGCCTGATGGCCATCCGCGACGAGTTCGCCAAGAGCCAGCCGCTGAAGGGCGCGCGCATCACCGGCTCGCTGCACATGACGATCCAGACCGCGGTGCTGATCGAGACGCTGCAGGCCCTGGGCGCGACCGTGCGCTGGGCTTCGTGCAACATCTTCTCCACCCAGGACCACGCAGCCGCGGCCATCGCGGCCGCCGGCACGCCGGTGTTCGCGATCAAGGGCGAATCGCTGGAAGACTACTGGGACTACACCCACCGCATCTTCGACTTCGGCCCCAAGGGCGCGGCCGGCGAAGGCCCGAACATGATCCTGGACGACGGCGGCGATGCCACGCTGCTGATGCACCTGGGCCAGAAGGCCGAGAAGGACCAGGGCGTGCTGGCCAACCCGACCAGCGACGAGGAACGCATCCTCTACGCCGCGATCAAGGCCAAGCTGGCCGTCGACGCGACCTGGTACACCCGCAAGTCGGCCGAGATCATCGGCGTGACCGAGGAGACCACCACCGGCGTGCACCGCCTCAACGAGATGAGCGCCAAGGGCACGCTGCTGTTCCGCGCGATCAACGTGAACGACTCGGTGACCAAGAGCAAGTTCGACAACCTCTACGGCTGCCGCGAGTCGCTGGTGGACGGCATCAAGCGCGCCACCGACGTGATGATCGCCGGCAAGGTGGCGCTGGTGGCCGGCTACGGCGACGTGGGCAAGGGCTCGGCCCAGGCCCTGCGCGCGCTGAGCGCCCAGGTGTGGGTGACCGAGATCGACCCGATCAACGCGCTGCAGGCCGCGATGGAAGGCTACCGCGTCGTGACCATGGAGTACGCAGCCGACAAGGCCGACATCTTCGTCACCACCACCGGCAACAAGGACGTCATCACGCACGCCCACATGGCCGCGATGAAGAACCAGGCGATCGTCTGCAACATCGGCCACTTCGACAACGAGATCGAGGTCGCCTCGCTCGAGAAGTACGAGTGGGAAGAGATCAAGCCGCAGGTCGACCACGTGATCTTCCCGGACGGCAAGCGCATCATCCTCTTGGCCAAGGGCCGGCTGGTGAACCTGGGTTGCGGCACGGGCCATCCGAGCTACGTGATGAGCTCCTCCTTCGCCAACCAGACCATCGCCCAGATCGAGCTCTTCACCAAGCCCGACGCCTACCAGGCCGGCAAGGTCTACGTGCTGCCCAAGCACCTGGACGAGAAGGTCGCGCGCCTGCAGCTGTCCAAGCTCGGCGCCCAGCTCACGGTGCTGACGGATGCGCAGGCCGCCTACATCGGCGTGGACAAGAACGGTCCGTACAAGCCGGACACCTACCGCTACTGATCGGGAGCCGCGCCGCATCGTGCGCGCCGACCAGTTGCTCGTCGAACGCGGCCTGGCGGCCTCGCGCTCGCAGGCCGTGCGTCTGATCGCGGGCGGCCTGCGCTGGCGCGATGGCACCAGCTGGCGCACGGTGGCCAAGAACGCCGAGGACCTGCCCGTGAATGCCGAGCTGCAACTGCTCGACGCGGCCGAGGCGCGCTATGTGTCGCGCGGCGGGCTCAAGCTCGAGGGCGCGCTGGCCGCGGCGGGCATCGATGCGCGCGGCAGGCGTTGCCTCGATGTCGGCCAGTCGACCGGCGGCTTCACCGATTGCCTGCTGCAGCAGGGCGCTGCGCATGTGGTGGGTGTCGATGTCGGGCATGGCCAGTTGCATGCGCGGCTGCGCGGCGATGCGCGCGTCACGGCGGTCGAGGGCGTCAACGCACGCGCGCTCGATGCCTCGGCGTGGGCCGCGGCAGCGCCGGCAGACGCGCAGTTCGACCTGATCGTCGGCGACCTGTCCTTCATCTCGCTCACGCTGGTGCTGCCGGCCCTGCTACCCTTGCTCGCCACGACGGGCGAACTTCTGATGCTGGTCAAGCCTCAATTCGAACTGCAGCCGGCACAGATCGGCAAGGGCGGCATCGTGCGCGATGCCTCGCTCTATCCGGTGGTCGAGCAGCGCCTGCGCACGGCCTGCGACGCGCTCGGCCTGCAGGTGCGGGGCTGGTTCGACAGTCCCATCGCGGGTGGCGACGGCAACCGCGAATTCTTCATTCATGCCGCTCTCGCGAGCGGCCCACCAGGAGCCGGCCGTGCGCCTTCCGTTGAGCTTTGAGTTCTTTCCACCCAAGACGCCCGAAGGCGCGGCCAAGCTGCGCGCCGTGCGCCAGCAGCTCTATGCGCGCCAGCCCGAGTTCTGCTCGGTGACCTATGGCGCCGGCGGCTCCACGCACGATGGCACCTTCGGCACGGTGCGCCAAATCTTGGAAGAGGGCGTCGACGCGGCTTGCCACTTCTCCTGCATTGGCGCGACCCGCGCCACGGTGCGCGAGCAGCTGAAAGAGCTGAAGGCGATGGGCGTCAAGCGGCTTGTGGCGCTGCGCGGCGACCTGCCCAGCGGCTACGGCATGGGCGGCGAATTTCACTACGCGAGCGACCTGGTCGCCTTCATTCGCGAAGAGACCGGCCGGGACTTCCACATCGAGGTCGCCTGCTATCCCGAGGTGCATCCGCAGGCGCGCTCGCCCGAGGCCGACCTGCAGGCTTTCGCGGCCAAGGTGCACGCCGGCGCCGACTCGGCGATCACGCAGTACTTCTTCAGCCCCGAGGCCTATTTCCGCTTCGTCGAGGAGGCCCGCAGGCTGGGGCTCGACACGCCGATCGTGCCGGGCATCATGCCGATCACCAGCTCCACGCAGCTGATGCGCTTCTCGGATGCCTGCGGTGCCGAGATCCCGCGCTGGATCCGGCTGCGGCTGCAGGGATTCGGCGACGACACGGCATCGATCAAGGCCTTCGGCCTCGATGTGGTGACCGAGCTCTGCGCACGCCTGGCCAGCGGCGGCGCGCCAGCGCTGCACTTCTACACCATGAACCAGTCGGTGGCGACGCTCGCGTTGCTGGAGCGGCTGGGCTGGGAAGGATGAGGGGGGCCTGGCTCGCCAAAGGGCTCGCGCTGGTTCTGGCGGCCTCCGCGCTGGCCGCCTGCACCACCCCGCCAGCGCCGTCACCTTCGACCGGCGAAAGCGGGACCGGCCTGCGCCCGCTGGCACGCCAGCTCGTGCTGCCGCCCGGCGCACCGCCGCGCTCCCAGGTGCCATCGGTGCTCTACGACCTCGCGGGGTCGGGCACGTCGGAGGACGACGGCGTGCCGGGCGATACAGGGCCGCGCGAGATCTTCGAGCGCGGCGGCGCCTCCTGGTACGGCATTCAGTTTCACCAGCGCAAGACCGCCAACGGCGAGCGCTTCGACATGACCGAAATGACCGCCGCCCACAAGACGCTGCCCTTCAACACTCGCGTCTGCGTGCGCAGCCTGGTCAACGGGCGCGAGGTGCTGGTGCGCATCAACGACCGCGGGCCCTACTCGGCCGGGCGCATCATCGACCTCAGCCGCGCCGCGGCGGATGCGCTGGGCATGCTGGGGATGGGGATCAAGCAGGTGGCGCTGTCGATCGCGGACAAGAACACGACGCGCTGCGGCGACACGGTGATCGACCCTGCCGTGATCGATGCGCCGCCGCCGGAGGCCGTGGCCGCGAAGCCGGCCAGGAACTCCGCGCCCCGGCGTACCCGCGAGGTGCCGCCGCGCCTGCGGCGCTGAAGACCGGTGCGGCTCAGCCGCCGTGTTCGAGCGAGAAGGCGGCGTGGCGGTCTTGCGCGAGGCGCTTCGCCATCTGCGGCAGGGCCGCCTCGAGCTGGGCCTTCAGCGTGAACGGCGGGTTGATCAGGAACATGCCGCTCGCGGGCAGCCCCGGCCGGTGCGTGGCGCCGGTCGCGTCGGTCAGGATCTTGCTCGACTTGACGGTCAGCGTCGCGTGCAGCCAGGGCTTGCCGGACTTGGTGGCCAGGGTCTTGAGGCGGCGCGGCAGGTCGTGCGACTCCGGCCGCGGAATGATCGGGTGCCAGATCGCGTAGCTGCCGGTCGCGAAGCGCTTGAGCGCCTCGGCCACGAAGTCGAGCACGCGCCCGTAGTCGCTCTTGATCTCGTAGCTCGGGTCGCACAGCACCAGCGCGCGGCGCGAGGGCGGCGGCAGGAACTTGGTGGCGCTGCCGAAGCCGTCCTCGTGCAGCACAACGATTCGGCGGCCGGCCTCCAGCTGGGCGATGTTGGCGCTCAGCGTGCGGGAATCGGTGGGATGCAGCTCGAAGAGCTTGAGCTTGTCGTGGTCGCGCAGCAGGTGCTGCACGATGAAGGGCGAGCCGGGATAGATGCGCGCGCCGCCCTTGGGATTGAAGTCGCGCACCACCGCGAGGTAGCGCGCCAGGGCGTCGGCGAGCGGTGCCGGGTCGGGTTGGGGCTGGGTCTCGGAGACCAGCCGCAGCACCCCTTCGGCCGCTTCGCCGCTGGTGCCGGCGTAGTCGCCGTCGAGCCGGTACAGCCCGGCGCCGGCGTGGGTGTCGACCACCGTGAGGGCGGTGTCCTTCTCGAGCAGGTGCTCCAGCGCGGCAATCAGCACCGTGTGCTTGAGCACGTCGGCGTGGTTGCCGGCATGGAAGGCGTGGCGGTAGCTGAACATGGGGGGGATGGTAACTGCCTGGCCGCGCCGTTGCTCCGTTTGGGTCATTCTTTGTATAATCGCGGGCTTCGCAGCGCTTTGCGGCCCCGCGGCGGAGCATGTCACCCCACCTAAGAGATTCCCACCAGAGGAACACCGACCGTGGAAAAGGGCCCGCCAAACCACTTCCTTCCAAGGAAAACTCATGACCAAAACGTTCAGCGCCAAGCCCGCTGACGTGACGCACGAGTGGTTTGTGATTGACGCGACCGACAAGGTCCTCGGACGAGTAGCCAGCGAAGTTGCTCTCCGTTTGCGCGGCAAACACAAGGCCATTTACACGCCTCACGTCGATACCGGTGACTTCATCGTCATCATCAACGCAGCCCAGCTGCGCGTCACCGGCGCCAAGCCGCTTGACAAGGTGTACTACCGCCACTCGGGCTACCCGGGCGGCATCACGGCCACCAACTTCCGCGACATGCAAGCCAAGCATCCGGGCCGCGCCCTGGAAAAGGCCGTCAAGGGCATGCTGCCCAAGGGTCCGTTGGGCTACGCCATGATCAAGAAGCTCAAGGTGTACGGCGGTGCAGAGCATCCGCATACCGCCCAACAGCCCAAAGTGCTGGAACTCTAAGGAGCCTTGAGAATGATTGGTGAATGGAACAATGGCACCGGCCGTCGCAAATCCAGCGTCGCCCGCGTGTTTCTGAAAAAAGGCTCCGGCAAGGTCACGGTCAACGGCAAGGACATCACCGAGTACTTCGGCCGCGAGACCTCGATCATGATTGCCAAGCAACCGCTCTTCCTGACCGGCAACGTCGAGACCTTCGACATCATGGTCAACGTGGCAGGCGGCGGCGAATCGGGCCAGGCCGGCGCGACGCGCCACGGCATTACCCGCGCGCTGATCGACTACGACGCATCGCTCAAGCCGGTGCTGAGCCAGGCCGGCTTCGTGACTCGCGACGCCCGCGAAGTGGAGCGCAAGAAGGTCGGCCTGCATTCGGCACGCCGCCGCAAGCAGTTCTCGAAGCGCTGATCGGTCCGCCGATTGCTTTGGGCTTATTGCTCGCACTGCCAAAAAGCCGCCCTCGGGCGGCTTTTTGGTTATTGCAGTAGCATCTTCCCGTTGGCCGCTCCGTTCGGCCCCTCCACAGGAGTCCACTTTCCATGAGTGCCGTTGCCGAAAACGTTCAACCCCAAATGCCCGACCCGATCGTCTTCACGGACAGCGCAGCCGCCAAGGTGGCCGACCTGATCGCCGAAGAGGGCAACCCCGACCTCAAGCTGCGCGTCTTCGTTCAGGGCGGGGGCTGCTCGGGCTTCCAGTATGGCTTCACCTTCGACGAGATCGTCAATGAGGACGACACGACCATGACCAAGAACGGCGTGTCCCTGCTGATCGATGCCATGAGCTACCAGTACCTGGTCGGCGCCGAGATCGACTACAAGGAAGACCTGCAAGGCGCCCAGTTCGTGATCAAGAACCCCAACGCCACCAGCACCTGCGGCTGCGGATCCAGCTTCTCCGCCTGATGGCTTGAGCGTCAGACAAAAGAGCCGCCTTCGGGCGGCTTTTTGCTGCCTGTCGTTTCTTCCCATGAGCACCTCCGTCTCCACGCGCAAGAGCCTGCTGTGGCTGGTCGCCGTCGGCTTCTTCATGCAGACGCTGGACGCCACGAGCATCAACACCGCCCTGCCGGCCATGGCCGCGAGCCTGGGCGAGAGCCCGCTGCGCATCCAGTCGGTGGTGGTGGCCTATTCGCTGACGGACAGCCGGTGGCGCTGCACATCCTGCAACTGGTGGCCTTCGGCGCGGTCAACTCGCTGCAGTTCACCGCGATGAACACCGTGACCTTGCGCGACCTCGACGAGGCCATGGCCAGCAGCGGCAATGGCCTGCTATCGATGGTGCAGATGCTGGCGATGAGCCTGGGCGTGGCGGCTGCCAGCGCGGTGCTGGCGGGCTACTCGGAAGTCTTCGGGAGCGCGAGCGTCCTGGCGACGCTGCATGCCTTCCAGGCGACCTTCACGACCATGGGCCTCATCACCGTGGCTTCGGCCCTGATCTTCTGGCATCTGCCGCCGCATGCGCGGACCGTGCAGCCCGAGCAGCCCGAGGTCTCGGGCCAGCACTAGGCCGGGTAGATCGCGCCCAGCACGCGTGCCCCGCGCGCGCCCGTGACGCTTGCGAGGTTGCCGGATTCGCGGCGCATCGTGCTGCGCGCCAGCCAGGCGAAGGCGGCCGCCTCGACCTGCTGGGGCGGCAGGCCGCGCTCGGCCGAGGAGAGCACCTGCATCGCAGGCAGCAGTGCGCGCAGCCGCGTCATCAGATGGTCGTTGAGCGCGCCGCCGCCGCAGACGATCAGCAAGCGGATGCCCTCGCCATGGCGCTGCAGCTCGGTGGCGCAGACCAAGGCCGTCAGCTCGGCCAGCGTGGCCTGCACGTCGGCCGGCTGAGCTGCGGCGCCGCTCAGCCGCGCGGCCAGCCAGCTGGGATTGAACAGGTCGCGGCCGGTGCTCTTGGGCGGCGACTTGGCGAAGTACGCGTCGGCCAGGCAGCGCGAAAGCAGGTCGGGCAGCACGCGACCGGTGGCGGCCCAACGGCCGCCGGTGTCGAAGGGCTGGCCGATGTGGCTCTGGCACCAGTGGTCGAGCAGCGCGTTGCCGGGACCGCAATCGAAGCCCAGCACCGTGCCTTCGCCCGCCGGCAGCAGGCTCAGGTTGGAGATGCCGCCGATGTTGAGCACCGCCACCGCCTGCTCGCCGCGGGCGAACAGCGCCCGGTGGAAGCCCGGTACCAGAGGCGCGCCCTGGCCGCCGGCCGCGAGGTCGCGGCTGCGGAAGTCGGCCACCACGCAGATGCCGGTGAGCTCCGCGACCAGCGAGGGATTGTTGATCTGCAGGGTGTAGCCGACGTCGTCGAATTCGCCGGGCCGGTGCCGCACGGTCTGCCCGTGCGCGCCGATGGCGGCCACGGCCGTGGGAGAGGTGCCGGTGTCGGCAAGAAGCTGCTCGACCACGCCCGCGTAGACCCGCGCAAGCCCGTTGCCGGCCAGCGCGGCGCGGTGCAGCTCGTTGTCGCCGCCGAGGGAGTTGAGCGCCATCAGCTCGGCGCGCAGCGAGACCGGGAAGCTCGCCGTCGCATGGGCACGCACCGCGATGCGCCCGCCGGAGAAGTCGGCCAGGACGCCGTCGACGCCGTCGAGCGAGGTGCCGGACATCAGGCCGATGAAGAGTTCTTCAGCCATGCCGCAGCGGTGTGAATGCGCCTAGTCGGCGCTGGCCTGGACGACGGAGAAGGCCGCCGCGAGCTCGGTGCGGGTGGCCAACGCCAGGCGCTCGAAGGCCGGGCGAGCGCCCGCCGAAATCGGTGCTCCGCCTTCCTGCTGGGCGATCGTCGAGGGGTCGTGGTACTCGCCGTTGATCCGGAACTCGAAGTGCAGGTGCGGCCCCGTGGCCCAGCCGGTTGAACCGACGGCGCCCACGGTCTGGCCCTGGGTCAGGGTCTGGCCGGCCTTGACGTCGATGCGGCTGAGGTGCGCATAGGCCGTCTGCTGGTTGTTGCGATGGTTCACGATCACGATGTTGCCGTAGCCGTTCTGCGTGCCCGCGAACTCCACCGTACCGTCGCCCACGGCGCGCACCGCGGTGCCGGTGGGTGCCGCATAGTCGACGCCGTTGTGCTGGCGCCAGCTATTGAGGATCGGATGCATGCGCATCGCGAAACCGCTTGACACGCGCGTGAACTCGACCGGCGAGCTCAGGTAGGCGCGGCGCAGGCTGTCGCCGTTGGGCCGGTAGTAGGCGCCCTTCTGGCCGGGCTCCTGGAACCACAAGGCCTGGTGGAGCTTGCCGTTGCTTTCGAACTCCGCCGACAGCACGCGACCGCTGCGCAGTGTTTGGCCGTCGGCGTCGAAGGTCTCGTAGACCACGGCGAAGCGGTCGCCCTTGCGCAGCGCGCGGAAGTCGACGTCGCCCGAGAAGATGTCGGCGAGCTGGCTGGCCACCGTATCGGGGATGCGCGCGTCGTCGGTCGCGGCGAACAGCGAACTGCGCACGATGCCGCTGGCCAGACGGGTGCCGGGCGTCAGCGCGTCGGTTTCGGTGCGGGCGCGGAAGCTGCTGCCGACCTTCTCGACCACCACGCGCTTGAAGCCGCCGTCGCCGTCGGGCATCCAGCGGGCGCTGAGCTTTTGGAGGCTGTTGTCTTGCGCGGCCTCGGCCGTGACGGTGCGGCCGGCGCGCCCGAGCAGCGCCATGCGCGCCTCGGCATTGCCGCGCACGAAGGCGGCGGCGGCATCGTCGGCAATGCCCAGACGCCGCAGTAGCGCCTCGGCGGTGTCGCTCGAGCGCGTGATCTCGGTGCGAAAGAGGGTGAAGCCATGGGTGTCGAGCGCTTCCACCTGGTCGGCGAAGGCGAGCGGCTTGACCGCCTCGAACACCTGCTGGACGGGGAGCTCGGACGCATCGGGCCCGAGCGAGGCGACGGCAAAGGCGCCACCACCGGCGGACAGCAGCAGGGCGGCGATGGCCGCCGTGATCTGCCGCGGGTATGTCCGGAATGTATAAGCCACCCGGGAAGCAAGCGCCTCCTCGGCGGCCAAAATGCCCTTGATCAAACTACGAATTCCAGCTCAGGTTCTGCAAATCCGCGCTGCAAGGGGCCGTGTCGGGACGGGCGGCAGGGCGGTGCGGGAAGCGCCGCTTAGAATCCGGCGCTTGAAAAAGTCGGGCTGAGTATAGCTTCTGACATACGGAAAACTGCCGCAATAATTCATGAAAACGGGTTTTGTTACATCCACAAGTCTGTCCGATGGTGTAGGACGAGCCCTCGAAATTTCGCTTCGTGGGACCGATGAGTTGTTGCCCCAGGAGGAGTGGGTGAAGAAGCTCCAGCGTTCGGAGGCCACCGGCCAGCCGCTGCGCATCAAGCTGGGCCTCGACCCGACTGCCCCGGACATCCATGTCGGCCACACGGTGGTGCTCAATAAGATGCGCCAACTGCAAGATCTGGGCCATACCGTGATCTTCCTGATCGGCGACTTCACCACCACCATCGGCGACCCCTCGGGACGCAACAGCACCCGGCCGCCGCTCTCCCGCGAGCAGATCGAGGCCAACGCCCAGACCTACTACCGGCAGGCCAGCCTGGTGCTGGACCCGTCGAGAACCGAGATTCGTTACAACTCCGAGTGGAGCGACCCGCTGGGCGCGCGCGGCATGATCCAGCTGGCCGCCAAGTACACGGTGGCGCGGATGATGGAGCGCGACGACTTCAGCAAGCGCTTCAAGGCCGGCCAGTCGATCTCGGTGCACGAGTTCCTCTACCCGCTGATGCAGGGCTACGACTCGGTCGCGCTCAAATCCGACCTCGAGCTCGGCGGCACCGACCAGAAGTTCAACCTGCTGGTCGGCCGCCATCTCCAGCAGGAGTACGGCCAGGAGCCGCAGTGCATCCTCACCATGCCACTGCTGGAGGGGCTGGACGGCGTCGAGAAGATGTCGAAGAGCAAGAACAACTACATCGGCATCAGCGAGGACCCCAACACCATGTTCGCCAAGGTGCTGTCCATCTCGGACACGCTGATGTGGCGCTGGTACACGCTGCTGTCCTTCCGCTCGCTGGCCGAGATCGCCGCGCTGAAGGCCGAGGTCGAGGGCGGACGCAACCCGAAGGACGCCAAGGTCGCGCTGGCCAAGGAGATCACCGCGCGCTTCCACAGCCCGGCCGCGGCCGAGGCGGCGGAGCAGGACTTCATCAACCGCAGCAAGGGCGGCGTGCCCGACGAGATCCCGGAGCTTTCGCTCTCGGGCGCGCCGCTGGGCATCGCGCAGCTGCTCAAGCAGGCGGGCCTGGCGGCCTCGACCTCCGAGGGCAACCGCCTGATCGACGGCGGCGGCGTGCGCGTGGACTCCAGCGTGGTGAGCGACAAGGGGCTCAAGCTGGATGCCGGCACCTACGTCGTGCAAGTCGGCAAGCGCAAGTTCGCCCGCGTGACGCTCAGCTGAACGGTCCTCAGCGGACCTCGATGGCCACGCGGCGGTTGCGGGGTTCGTCGACCTCGTCGGCCGTCGGAATGGCCAGGTCGCGCTCGCCGCGACCCACCACCTCGACCCGATGCGCCGGGAAGCCTCGCGCCAGGAACAACTGCCTGACCTGTTCCGCCCGGCGCCGCGACAGCTCGTCGTTGCGGGCCGGGGAGCCGATCGTGTCGGTGTGTCCCGTCACCACGATCTCGCCGCCGCTGCGCGCCAGCGCCGCCTTGAGCGCCTCGTTCATCGCGATCTGCGAGGAGCCGGTGAGGACCGCGCCGCCGATGTCGAAGTAGATCGTGTAGTTGAGCACCGGCGGCGGCAGCAGCTCGAAGAGCGCCGGGTTCTCGGTCCGCAGGCGGGCCGGATCGGCCTGGTCGACCGCCGGGGCGCCGCGGGCCTTGGCCGTCGCGCGCTGGTAGGGCTCGGACAGCGTCCGTTCGTCGTCGTTGTTGGCGCGCACGACCACGGACGAAGGGGTGCCGTTCGCCTGCGGCAGCAGCACCACGCGCGTGGTGGGTGGCGCGGAGCAGGCCGCGAGCAGCACGGCCGACAGGGCGGTGGCGAGCCGGGCGAGGCGGCGGCGCTGCACCATCACGGCGTGGCGTCCGCCTGCACGATGAAGTCCGTGCCCCGGATGCCGATGGTGGCGGTCTGGGTCTCCACCCGCACCGCATCGGGCTGCGTCTTGCCGATCAGGCCGGTGACCATGCGCAGCGACCCGCGCAGCAGCGAGACCAGCAGGCCGCCCTCGCGTGTGGTCGAGTCGAAGTGGAACTGCTTGAGATCGAGCCGCGACGAGGGCCCCACCACCATCATCGTGCCGTCGCGCAGCACCAGGCTGGCGGCCGAGTCGGCCTCGGTCTGCAGGCGCTCGATGGGCGCGATGGGATCGCCGGCCTGCGCCGGGCGTGTGACGCCGTCGGCACCCAGCAACAGAACCGTGCCGCGTATCGACTTGAGGATGCCGGCATGCTCCGCGTCGAGGGACGGCGTGGCCGTCGTGTCGGCGGCAGGGGTCGTCTGCGCCAGCGCACCGGCGGCGGTCAGGAGGAGGCCACACAGCATCGTGGCAAGGCATTTATTAGTCATTATGGGTTGCAGCAAAACCGCTCGATTTGCCGGCGGATGGTACGCGACCCGGGAGCCGCACCGGCTGGCCCCGATAATCGGCCTCCCGCTGCGGCGCCCTGTCTGATCGCTTCTTGTCGTCCCTGGTTCCTTCTCCGTCGTCCGGGGCGCTGAGCCCGAAACTGCTGCTGCGCATCTCGATCGCGGTCGCGCTGGTCACCATCGTGTTGAAGGGCGTGGCCGGCTGGCTCACCAATTCCATGGGCCTGATCTCCGACGCCATGGAGTCCTTCGTGAACCTGGCCAGCGCCATGTTCGCGCTCGCGATGGTCACGATCGCCGCGCGGCCGGCCGACGCGGACCATCCCTATGGCCATCACAAGGCCGAATACTTCTCCTCGGGCTTCGAGGGCATCCTGATCTTCGCCGCGGCCGCAGCCATCCTGTGGGCGGCGGTCGTGCGGCTGCTCTCGCCCGAGCCGCTGCAGCAGCTGGGCTGGGGCCTGGCGCTCTCGGTGCTGAGCTCGGCACTGAATGCGGTACTGGCGCTGGCGCTGTTCCGCGCCGCGCGCACCCATCGCTCCATCGCGCTCGAGGCCGATGCGAAGCACCTGATGGCCGACGTCTGGACCTCGGCCGGGGTGGTGGTGGGCATCGCCGCAGTGTGGCTCACGGGCTGGCTGTGGCTCGACCCGGTGCTCGCGATCGGCGTGGCGCTCAACATCGCGCGCGAGGGCGTGAAGCTGGTCTGGCGCTCGTCGCAGGGCCTGATGGACGAGGCGCTGGACCCCGAGGCGCAAGCCTTGCTCCACGCCGCGCTGGAGCATTTCGCCGCCAGCGTGCCCGAGGGCCGGCAACTGCGCTTCGACGACATCGTCACGCGCCGGGCCGGTCAGCGCCGCTTCGCCGACCTGCACATGCATGTGCCCGGCGACTGGACGCTGCAGCGTGCGGCCGGCTTGCGTGACGCCCTCGAGCAGACGCTGATGGATGCCGTGCCCGGGCTGCGCGTGACCATCCAGCTGCTGCCGCTGGGCATGGAGGCGCGCGCGACGCAGATCGAGGAGACGCCCTCGTGAAGGCGCTGCTCCAGCGGGTCGCCGAGGCGCGCGTCGACATCGCGGGGCGGACCGTCGGCGCCATCGGCCCCGGCCTGCTGGTGCTGCTGTGCGCCGAGCGCGGCGACGGCGAGGCGCAGGCGGACCGGATGCTGGCGAAGATCCTGAAGCTGCGCATCTTCTCCGACGAGGCCGGCAAGATGAACCGCAGCGTGCAGGACACGGCCGGCGGCCTGCTGGTGGTGAGCCAGTTCACGCTGGCGGCCGATGCCAGCGGCGGCAACCGGCCCAGCTTCACCCAGGCCGCGCCGCCCGACGAAGGGCGCCGGCTCTACGAGTACTTCGTTGCCCGGGCGCGCATCGCGCATCCCGAGGTCGCCACGGGGGAGTTCGGAGCGGACATGCAGGTCAGTCTGGTGAACGACGGGCCCGTCACCATCCCGCTGCAGATTCAGTAGGGGTTCTTGATCCCGAGGCCCGCGAGGATCTCGATCTCGCGCGCCTCCATCGCCTCGGCGTCGGCCTCGCCCGTCTCGTGGTCCCAGCCCTGCGCGTGCAGCGTGCCATGCACCAGCAGGTGAGCGTAGTGGGCGGCGAGGGTCTTGCGCTGCTCCTTCGCCTCGCGCGCGACCACCGGCGCGCACAGCACCAGGTCGGCCATCACCACCGGGCGCTGCGCATAGTCGAAGGTCAGCACATTGGTCGCGTAGTCCTTGCCGCGGAACTCGCGGTTGAGCTGCTGGCCTTCCTCGGCATCGACGATGCGCACGGTGATCTCGCCGTCGGCGTCGAGCGCGTGGCGGATCCAGCGCGCCACGCGGTGCCGCGGCAGCGCCGCGCGATGGCGGGCCACCTCGCGAAAGCGCGCGAACTGCAGCGAGAGCGACAAGTCGGCCAGCGCCATCAGCGGGCGCTCGCGCGTTTGCGCGCGCCGTCGTAGGCATCGATGATGCGGGCCACCAGCGGATGCCGCACCACATCGGCACTCGTGAAATGCGTGATGGCGATGCCGTTGACCCGCCTGAGCACCCGCTCGGCATCGATCAGGCCGCTCAGCTGCTGCTTGGGCAGGTCGATCTGGCTCACGTCGCCGGTCACCACCGCCTTGGCGCCGAAGCCGATGCGCGTCAGGAACATCTTCATCTGTTCGGGCGTGGTGTTCTGTGCCTCATCGAGGATGACGAAGGCGTTGTTGAGCGTGCGCCCGCGCATGAAGGCCAGCGGCGCGATCTCCAGCGTGTTGCGCTCGAAGGCCTTCTGCACGCGGTCGAAGCCCATCAGGTCGTAGAGCGCGTCGTACAGCGGGCGCAGATAGGGGTCGACCTTTTGCGTCAAGTCGCCCGGCAGGAAGCCCAAGCGCTCGCCGGCTTCCACGGCCGGGCGCGTGAGCACGATGCGCTGCACGGCGCTGCGCTCCAGCGCATCGACCGCGCTGGCCACGGCCAGGTAGGTCTTGCCGGTGCCGGCCGGGCCGATGCCCAGGGTGATGTCGTGCTCGGCGATGTTGTGCAGGTAGACGCTCTGGTTGGGCGTGCGCGCGCGCAAGTCGGTGCGCCGCGTGGCCAGCGTGATCGCGCCGTCCTCGGCTTCGCCCAGCGTGCTGTCGCCGGCGAGCGTGAGCTGCACCACGGCCGCATCGATGGGGCGCTGGGCGATTTCGTAGAGGGCCTGCAGCACCTCCATCGCGCGCTGCGCATTCACCTTGTGGCCTTCGATCTTGAACTGCTCGTGCCGGTGCGCGACCTTGACGTCCAACGCTTCCTCGATGCGGCGCAGGTGCCCGTCCAGCGGCCCGCAGAGGTGGCCCAGGCGGGTGTTGTTGGGCGGGGCGAAGGTGTGTCGCAGAATCACGCGGATTTCATTTTCAAAAGCGAAAAGGGCACCCATGATAGGCAAACTCACCGGCATCCTCGCCGAGCGCAATCCGCCGCAGGTGGTGGTGGACTGCAACGGCGTCGGCTACGAGGTCGACGTGCCGATGAGCACCTTCTACAACCTGCCCTCGACGGGCGAGCGCGTCTCGCTGCTGACGCACTTCGTGGTGCGCGAGGACGCGCAGATCCTCTACGGCTTCGGCACCGCCGAGGAGCGCGCCACCTTCCGCCAGCTGATCAAGATCTCCGGCGTGGGGCCGCGCACGGCGCTGGGCCTGCTGAGCGGCATGAGCGTGGGGGAGCTGGCGCAGGCCGTCACGCTGCAGGAGGCGGGGCGGCTGGTGAAGATCCCGGGTATCGGCAAGAAGACCGCCGAGCGCCTTTTGCTCGAGCTCAAGGGCAAGCTGGGCGCCGACATCGGCGCACCCGCGCATGCCGCCACCGATGCGCAGGCCGACATCCTGCAGGCGCTGGTTGCGCTGGGCTACAGCGATCGCGAGGCGGCGGCGGCGCTCAAGGCACTGCCGAAGGACGTGGCGGTGGGGGAGGGCATCAAGCTGGCGTTGAAGGCGCTGGCGAAGTAGGAGGGCCTCCGTCGAAGCGCGATGGGAGGCGGTCGACGTGCACGTGGAGGCGAGGCCATCGCCCTCCGAAGGAGCACCCGCGTCTATGCACCGAGCAACCTGCGCGCAAGTACCGACTGCATGTCTCTCCGGCCATCTGCGATCAAGTAAACGATGACCTGATCGCCGATGACGCGGTAGATCACGCGGTATGGCTTGAACGAGGTCTGCCGGTACTCCCTGATGCCCAGCGCGAGCAGTTCTCTGGGGTAATTGCCTCGTTCCGGGAAACGCGACAGTTTCTCTACGACTTCCATCAACCGATCCAGCACGCGGTCGGCGCTGGCAACGCAATCGAACTGTGCGATGTAGTCGTGGATCGACTCCAAGTCCTGCTCGGTGCCTTCGGTGAGCAGGACCTCGAACTGCGAGGGCCTCCCCGCCATCAGTCGCTGGCTCGCTTTGCACGCAGACGGGCCACGACCTCCGCCACTGGCTTGACCTTTCCGGCGGCCACCTCCCGGTTGCCCAGCGCCAGGATCTTCAGCAGCGCAAGTGTTTCCTGGGTTTCCTCGAACGAGGCGACGTCTTGCAGGACCGCCTTGGCCTCACCATTCTGGGTGATGACCAGCGGCTCGCGCTGGTCGGCCAACTGGGCGAGAACCTCGGCCGCATTGGCCTTGAGGTAGCTGATCGGCTTGACTTGAGACGAGTAGCGCATGGCGAAGCTCCGGGTGGGGGCAAACAAGACTGAATATAGTCTTTTTTTGGTCGTCTTCAGCCACGTTGACACCATCGCGTGCGGCGTGGACTAGGGGACCCACCAGAACCGCAGCGCATGAAAGTAGATCGGCGCCGCAAAGATCACCGAGTCCAGCCGGTCCAGCATGCCGCCGTGGCCCTCGATCATGGTGCCCCAGTCCTTGACGCCGCGGTCGCGCTTGATGGCCGACATCACCAGGCCGCCGAAGAAACCCATCACGCAGATGGTGAGCGCCATCAGCGCCGCCTGCCATGGGTTGAAGGGCGTGGCCCAGTAGAGCGCCGCGCCCAGCGCGGTGGCGCTGGCGACGCCGCCGACCAGGCCTTCCCAGGTCTTCGAGGGCGAAAGCTCGGGTGCCACCTTGCGCTTGCCGAAGAGCTTGCCCCACACGTACTGCAACACGTCGCTGCCCTGCACCACGATCACGAGGAAGGCGATCAACAGCAGGTTGCGGCCCTCGAAACCGGGGATCTGCAGCGTCAGCAGCGCCGGCACGTGGCTGATGCAGAACACGCAGACCATCAGCCCCCACTGCACCTTGGACGTGCGCTCCAGGAAGCGCTTGGTGTCGCCGCCCACGGCCGCGAGGATGGGCAGCACGAGGAAGGCGTAAACCGGGATGAAGATCGCGTAGAGCCCGTACCACTCGATCCAGATCAGGAAGTACTGCACCGGCAGCGCGACGAAGAAGGCCAGCGCGATTGCATGGTGGTCGCCGCGGCGCGTGTAGGCCAGGCTCATGAACTCGCGCAGGGCGTAGAAGGAGATCAGGTAGAAGAGCACGATCACCCCGCCCTTGCCGAGGGCGAAGGCCACACCGATCACGGCGACCATCACCCACCAGGCGTTCACGCGGGCGTTGAGGTTGTCGATCACCGAATGGGGCTGGCCCTGCGCGACGCGCCACTTGAGCAGCGCGCCGATGGCCGAGGCGAGGATCAGGACGCCGGCGACGCCGCCGAACAGCATCCAGGTGGCGTGGGTGGAAGCGGTCACGGTCATGGCGATCGATCAGGTTCTTCACGGTCGTATTCGGGCTGAAGGTCGAGCATGGCCGCCCGCGCCCGCGCGATGAACGCGGCCTTGTCTTCGCCCTCGGCCAGCGTGATCGGCGCGCCGTAGCGCACCGTGCAGGCCAGCGGCACCGGCACCAGCATGCCCTTGGGCAGCACGCGCTTGAGGTTCTCGATCCACACCGGCACCAGCCGCACCTGCGGGCAGGCGCGCGCGAGGTGGTAGAGGCCGCTCTTCAGCGGCAGCAGCACGTCCTCGCCGATGTTGCGGGTGCCTTCGGGGAACATGATCAGCGAGTCGCCGGCCTGCAGCGCCTCGGTCATCTGGTCGACGGGGTTGAGGGCCGCCTCGCTGCCGGGCGCGGCGCTGCCGTCGCGGCGGATCATCAGGGCGTTGAACACGTCCCGCCCGATGAAGCGGCGCAGCGCCGAGGCCTCCCAGTAGTCCTGTCCGGCCACGGGGCGCGTGAGGGCGCGCAGGTCGGGCGGCAGCGTGGCCCAGAGCAGCACGAAGTCGCCGTGGCTGGTGTGGTTTGCGAAGTAGAGGGTCTGCTCGGCCTTGGGGCCCGTGCCGCTCCAGATGGCGCGTACGCCGGTCAGCAACTTGGCGAAGAGCACGATCAGCCAGGCCGAGACAACGGCGGCCGCCTGGCGCGGCAGACCGGGGGCGGAAGAACTCATGAACGGGGCTCCTTGCGATCCATGGCTCAGCGCGAGTCCTGCATCGCGAGCGCCATGGCGAAGATGACGGTTTGCGCGATCACCGCGATGCCGTGGCGCTGCATGAGTTGCCGGGCGCCGAGCACGCGGTCGGCCAGGGGCCGCGTGCCGTCGGCGCGGCGGCGCAGGCCGAGCGTTGCAAGTGCGCGGTCCATGGCGGGGCCCGAGGCGATCGTGCTCCTGGCCAGCCCGTCGAACAGCGCCGCGTCGAGACGCACGCGCATTGCCAGGTAGCGCTCGGGCAGGCCGATCAGCGCGACGACGGCGAAGGCGGCCCAGGTGGCCGAAGGCAGGGAGCGCCCCGTCAGCGCCAGCACCAGGCCCGAGGTCAGAGAGAGCCCGAGGCCCCACAGGGCCAACACGCTGCCGGCCCGGAGCAGGCCGGCGGTGGCGGCGCACAGGGCGCGGTCGTCGTCATTCATGGCGCACCTTCCCGGAAGTCAGCTGGTCCAGCAGGGCGAGCCAGCCTGCGCGCAGCACGATCTGCGGCCGCGCCTGGCGCACTGCCGCGTGCGCCGTGGCCAGGTTGCCGGCCGCGCCATGCAGGCCCAGCCAGGCGACGACCGAGGCCGCGCTGCGCGAGAAGCCCAGCGCGCAGCAGACCCAGACGGGCTGGCCGGTGCCGCGCAGCCCCTCGATCACCACGGCCGCGCGTCGCAGCTGCGCGGCGGCCGGCAGCGCGAGGTCCAGCATCGGCACGCAGCGGGCGCGGGGCACCGGCGGCAACTGCAGCTCGGCGCACAGGCCGAGCAGCCGGGGGCGGCCCGCCGCTTCCCATTCGGCCAGGCTGGGCCGCCGGCCCAGTCGCAGGCCCGGCGCGACCTCCACCGAGCCCGGCAGGCCGCGCGTCCAGAGCCGGGCATTGAGGGCGGCGCCGAGGCGATAGGGCGCGAACAGCCAGCGCGCGCTCCAGTGCATGCGGCCATGGCCATCCATCCGGAAGCCGCGGGCGCCGAAGCCCGCGTAGTTCAGCGCCACCAGCGCCAGTGCCGCGGCCGGCCAGGCCAGCCACAGCGCCGGGCCCTGGAGGCTCAGCGCGACGGTGAGGAAGAGCAGGGCCCCGGCGGCGTAGCAGCCCGCCAGCTTCCAGCGCTGCGGATCGCGCGCGACCCGCCACGCACGCGGCAGCGCCACCACGCGCTCCAGCGGCCAGAGCCACACGCAAATCAAGCCCAGCAGCGCGCCGGTCGGGATGTCGATGAAGTGGTGCTGCCAGGTGCTGAGCACCGAGGCGCAGATCGCGAAGGCCCAGAGGTGCAGCACCATGCGCGCCCAGGGCGCGTGGATCAGGCGCCGGTAGAAGTCCCACAGGATCACGGCCAGCGCGATGTGCAGCGAGGGCGCCTGGTTGAAGGGTTGGTCGAAGCCGCGCAGCGCGTTGAACAGAAAAGCGGGCGCCCCCTCGACGGCGGGCTGGCCGAAGCTGAAGCGCAGCGGCCAGAGGATGAAGCAGGCGACCGCCACCGCCTGCGCCGTCAGCAGCCGCGCCGCGTGGCGGTCCAGCACATGGCGGTCGCGCGCGAGGAAGAGCGAGAGCGCGTAGAAGGCGTTGATGGTCCAGTAGGGGAAGATGGTCCAGGGCCAGAAGGGCAGGCTGCGTTCCCACTCGAAGACCAGCACCGGCACCTGGGCGCGGGTCGAGGCCCACCAGTTCGCGAAGCCGTAGCTGGCGTAGAAGAGCGGCCCCAGCAGCGCCAGCCAGGCGGCGGCGCGCTTCCAGGGGCGCGGTCGCCTCGTCATGGCCCCGTGCGCACCGCGAGCGAGACGGTGAAGATGCCCCACTCGTCGATGCGCTGGTCGATCTTGCGAAAGCCCGCGGCCTCGACCAGCTGGTCCATCTCGGCCTGCGTGCGCCGGCGCATCACCCAGGCCTGGCCCTGGCGGTGGCTGGTGAGGGCGCGGGCAATCATTTCCAGCTGGGGATGCCAGGGCTGGCCGGTGTAGACCAGGTAGCCGCGGTCCTCGACCGCGTCGCCCACGCCGGCCAGGGAGCGGCTCACCATCTCGTTGTCGGGGAAGAGCTCGTACAGGCCCGAGACCACCGCGAGCGTGGGCCGCGGCGTCACGCTCGCCAGGCTCATGCGGTCGAAGGCGTCGGCCTGCACGAACTGCGCGCTGCCCTGCAGCTCCTTCTCGGCGATCAGCGCGCGGCCGTCGCGCACGTTGATGTCGCTGTAGTCGCGCAGCAGGATCGAGCTTGCCTTGACCGGGCTCGCCAGCACGGCGTCGAGCACGTAGCGGCCGTGGCCGGCGGCGATGTCCATCAGGCGCACCTCGCGGTGCTGCTCGGCCAGCAGCTCCATGGCCTTGCGCAGCAGTTCCTCGACGTGCAGCTTGCGCTGGCGGATGCCGCGCCAGCCGATGGAATCGAGGTAGGTCCGATCGATCATCCGGCCCAGCGGGCCGGCGCCCTGCGCCTGGTTGCGATACACGTAGTCCAGCGTGCTGCCCGAGTCGAAGCCCGTTTTGTGGCCCAGCTCGACGCCGCGCGACAGCAGGCCGCCGAAGCGCAGGCTCGCGCGCGTGAGCCCCCAGTACGCGCCGCGCGGGGACAGCGCGGGCAGCGGCTCGGCCAGCGCGCGGGACTCGTCGGCGGTCGCGCCGCTCAGGTGCGCGCCGCGCAGGTCCACCGGCGGCGGGGGCTGGTCGAACAGTTCCAGCACGAAGTCGCGGATGGCCTTCACGGCCGGGCCGCGGTCCTTCTCGCCCAGCGTGTCGTGGAAGAAGCCGGGCAGCTCCAGCTTGCGCTTGACCGCGCTGCCGAGCCGGTCGAAGAAGTCGTGCTGCGGCTGGCGATGCACCACCCAGTCGGCGCCGGAGATCAGCAGCTGCGTTGGCAGCGTGATCGCATGGGCATCCGCCACCACGCGTTCGGCGGCTTCGTAGAGGCCCAGCAGAATGTTGACGGCGATCGGCCGCGAGATCAGCGGGTCGCTCTCGTAGCTGGCGATGCGCTCCGGGTCGTGCGTGAGGAACTTCGCCTTCACGTAGCTGTTGACGAAGAAGAGGCCGCGCAGCTTGTGCATGAGCGCGAGCCCGGGGCGCGCGAAGGGCACGTAGAGCTTCACCCGGAAGGCCGGCGAGGCGAGGGTGAGCCCGCGCACCCTGGGCGCGTAGTCGTGGGCCCAGGTGGCGATCAGCACCGCGCCCACGCTCTGCGCGATCACGTGGATGTCTTCGGGCGGCACGCCGTGCGCGCTGCCGATGTGCTCGATGAAGGTCTGCACGTCGCGCACCGAGGTCGCGAAACTGGGGCTGAAGCCGCGCTGGCCCGGCGAGCGGCCGTGGCCGCGCGCGTCCCAGGCGAAGAAGTCGAAGTCGGGCAGGGCCAGTTCGTCCACCAGGTGGGCCATGCGCGCGCCGTGCTCGTGGCCGCGGTGGAACAGCACCACGGCGCCGCGCCGCGCGCCGCCGGTGGCGGGCCAGTGCCGGTAGAACAGCGAGACGCCGTCGTGTGTCTGGAATTGGTGTTCTTGTGGCACGCGGGGGGTGTCGCTCATGATGGGTTCGGGTCTCCTCGGCTGCGCGACGCGGCGCCGGCTTCGGCCAGCGCGCGACGGATGCGATTGACGATGGTCCATGCCACCAGCAGGGCCAGCAGCGGCATGAGCCCGGCGCTCCAGGCCGGCAGCGGCCCGCCGAGCGCAACATACAGGCCCAGCGCGCCGAACACGAAGGCGCGGTCGCTCTTGCCCAGCGGGCCGTCGTAGCGGCGCGAGGCGCCCACCGTGGGGCCCAGCGCGCCAGTGAATTCGGACAGGCCGGCCAGCACGATCACGGCGCCGACCCAGAAGGGGCTGAAGGGTGCGACCAGCGCGAAGGGCAGGTAGAGCGCCGCGTCCGAGAGCACGTCGGTCAGCTCGTTGAGAAAGGCGCCGAGCGCGCTTTGCTGGCCGTGCTCGCGCGCCAGCATGCCGTCGATGGCGTTGAAGGCCATGCGCAGGAACATCCACAGCGGGATCAGCGCGAAGGCGGCCGCGGAAGGCGCGGCGAAGAAGAGCCACAGGCCGAGCGCGACCGAGATCACGCAAGCCGCGACCGTGACCTGGTTGGCCGTCACGCCCATGGCATGCAGGCGCCGGACCAGCGGGCGCAGCAGGGCCTGGAATCGCGGCTTCAGCTCGTAGATGGACACGCTCACTCTCCTCGGTGGCGCATTCTGCCGCAGGGGCGCACGGCCCAAGCCCTGCGCCAACCCTCGGCCAGCCGTTCGGCCGACTAAACTGTCCGTCCAGCCTACGCCATGACCATCCAGACCGACGACTTCGCCCCGGCCCCGCAACGCGTGGTCTCCGCCGCACCTGCCTCGCCCAACGAAGAGGCGATCGAGCGGGCCCTGCGCCCCAAGCTGCTCGACGAATACGTGGGACAGGCCAAGGTGCGCGAGCAGCTGGAGATCTTCATCGGCGCGGCGCGGCACCGTGCCGAGGCACTCGACCACGTGCTGCTCTTCGGCCCGCCCGGGCTGGGCAAGACCACGCTTTCGCACATCATCGCGCACGAGCTGGGCGTCAACCTGCGCCAGACCTCCGGCCCGGTGCTCGAGAAGCCGAAGGACCTGGCCGCGCTCTTGACCAACCTCGAGCGCAACGACGTGCTCTTCATCGACGAGATTCACCGTCTCTCGCCGGTGGTGGAGGAAATCCTCTATCCCGCGCTGGAGGACTACCAGATCGACATCATGATCGGCGAGGGCCCGGCCGCGCGCAGCATCAAGCTGGACCTGCAGCCCTTCACCCTGGTCGGCGCCACCACGCGTGCCGGCATGCTGACCAATCCGCTGCGCGACCGCTTCGGCATCGTGGCGCGGCTGGAGTTCTACACGGCCGAGGAGCTGGCGCGCATCGTGCGCCGCAGCGCCGGCCTGCTCGCCGTGCCGACGGACGACGCCGGCGGCCTGGAGATCGCGCGCCGTTCGCGCGGCACGCCGCGCATCGCCAACCGCCTGCTGCGCCGGGTGCGCGACTACGCGCAGGTCAAGGGCGACGGCCGCATCACCGAGGCGCTGGCGCACAAGGCGCTGGCCATGCTGGACGTCGATCCCCAGGGCTTCGACCTGATGGACCGCAAGCTGCTGGAGGCCGTGATCCACCGCTTCGACGGCGGCCCGGTCGGGTTGGACAACATCGCGGCCAGCATCGGCGAGGAGCCGGGCACCATCGAGGACGTGATCGAGCCTTACCTGATCCAGCAGGGCTACCTGCAGCGCACGCCGCGCGGGCGCATCGCCACCTTGGCGGCCTACCGGCACCTGGGCGTCGCCGCGCCGCAGCGCGACGGCGACATGTTCGGCCAGTGAGGGCCCTTCCGCATGCACAGCCATGACCTCAGCAGCTGGAAGCACGAGCACCGCTTCCAGGAGGACAACCGGGCCGCCGAGCGCAGTACGCGGCTCGTCATGTGGATCACCGCGGCCGCGATGGTGCTGGAGATCGGTGCCGGCTGGTGGTTCAACTCGATGGCGCTCCTGGCCGACGGCTGGCACATGAGCTCGCACGCGGTGGCGATCGGGCTCAGCGCTTTCGCCTATGCGGCGGCGCGGCGCTACGCGGGCGACCGGCGCTTCGCCTTCGGCACCTGGAAGATCGAGGTGCTGGGCGGCTTCGCGAGCGCGCTGTTCCTGCTCGGCGTGGCGGTGCTGATGGTGGTGGGCTCGCTCGAGCGGCTGTGGTTGCCCGCGCCGATCCACTACCGGGAGGCGATCGTGGTGGCGGTGCTGGGGCTGGCGGTCAACCTGCTTTGCGCGTGGCTGCTGGGCGGAGCGCATCGCCACGGCGGGCATGACCACGGCCACCATCATCACGGGCACGCGCACGGCCATGGCCACGACCTGAACCTGCGCTCCGCCTACCTGCACGTCGTGGCCGATGCCGCCACCTCGGTGCTCGCCATCCTGGCGCTGGCCGGCGGCTGGCTCTATGGCTGGGCCTGGCTCGACCCGCTGATGGGCATCGTCGGCGCGGTGCTGGTCGCGAGCTGGGCGCGCGGCCTGCTGGTCGACACCGGCAAGGTGCTGCTGGACCGCGAGATGGACCATCCGGTGGTCGAGGAGATCCGCGAGGGCGTGGAGCAGGGCCTGGCGGATTCGCAGACCCGCATCGCCGACCTGCACGTGTGGCGCGTGGGGCAGGGCGCTTATGCCTGCGCAATCACCGTTGTCACGCATTCGTCGACGCTGACGCCCGACGATGTGCGGGCCACCTTCGCGATGCACGAGGAAATCCGGCACTCGACCATCGAGATCCACCGCTGTCACGCAGCTGCGTGACGCCTCGCCGCAACGCACGCGGCCCTGTCACCGAAGCTTCACTGCGCCGCCATGGCGCCGTCATCCGCCCTGGCGACGATGACCCCCCATGCAACGCGATGACGCTTTTCTTCGTGCATGGCGCAACACAGCCGAGGCCTCCTTGGGTACGGAGGAGGACGACTCCACGCGTCCGCCCCAGCGCTACCGGACCCTCTGGATCTCCGACCTGCACCTGGGCACGCCCGGCTGCCAGGCCAAGGCGCTGCTCGACTTCCTGAAGCACACCGAGTGCCAGACGCTGTTCCTGGTCGGCGACATCATCGACGGCTGGCAGCTGCGCCGCCACTGGTACTGGCCGCAGGCGCACAACGACGTCATCCAGAAGCTGCTGCGCAAGGCGCGCAAGGGCACGCGGGTGATCTTCATCCCGGGCAACCACGACGAGTTCGCCCGCAAGTACCTGCACCACAACTTCGGCGGCATCGACGTGGCCGAAGAATGGATCCACGAGACCGCCGACGGCCGCAAGCTCTGGATCATGCACGGCGACCTGTTCGACGGGGTGATCCAGTGCGCCAAGTGGCTGGCCTACGTGGGCGATTCGCTCTACGAGTTCACGCTCAAGCTCAACCGCCACCTCAACTCGCTGCGCGCGCGCATGGGGTTGCCCTACTGGTCGCTGTCGAAGTACCTGAAGCTGAAGGTCAAGCGGGCGGTCAGCTACGTAGGCGATTTCGAGGGCGCGGTGGCGCGCGAGGCGCGCAAGCGCGGCATGCAGGGCGTGGTGTGCGGCCATATCCACCATGCCGAGCTGCGCGACATCGACGGCATCCTCTACGCCAACGACGGCGACTGGGTCGAGAGCCTCACTGCATTGGCCGAGCATGCCGATGGGAGGCTCGAGATCCTGCACTGGGCCGAGCACATGCCGGTCACGACACGGGCCGGACGCGCAGCTTCGCGGCACGAGCCGGCGCACGCATGAAGCGGGCGCCCTTGCCGAATCCGCCTTCCGCGGCCCACCGAACCGTCGACCTGGTGTACTTCAACGCCGGCGGCGGGCACCGCGCCTCCGCGCTGGCGCTCGAGGCGGCGATCCAGCGCGCAGGCCTGCCGTGGACCGTGCGGCTGGTCAACCTGCGCGAGGTGCTCGATCCGAACGACGGCTTTCGCAAGCTGACGGGCATGGACCCGGAGGACGTCTACAACAAGCGGCTCGCCCGCGGCTGGACGCTGGGACTGACGCACGAGCTCAAGGTCCTGCAGGCCGTGATCCGCTGGGCCAAGCCGAAGCTGGTGCGCCCCCTGCAGCAGCACTGGCTGGCGACCGAGCCCGACATGGTCGTGTCGCTGATCCCCAACTTCAACCGCTCGCTCTACGAGTCGGTCGCCACGGCGCTGCCGGGCGTGCCCTATGTGACGGTGCTCACCGACCTGGCCGACCATCCGCCGCATTTCTGGATCGAGAAGGGGCAGGACCAGTACTTCGTCTGCGGCTCGGCCAAGGCCGTGCAGCAGGCGCGTGCGGCGGGGTATGCGCAAGACCGCGTCCATGCGACCTCCGGGATGATGATCCGCTCGGCCTTCTACGAGACCCAGCCGATCGATCGCGCCGAGGAGCGCCGCCGTTTGGGGTTGGACCCGGACCGCCCGACCGGCCTGGTGCTGTTCGGCGGGCAGGGCTCCAAGGCCATGATCGGCATCGCCAAGCGCCTGCCCGACATGCAGCTGATCCTGGCCTGCGGCCACAACGAATCGCTGGCCAAGGCCCTGCGGGCGTTGCCGGCGCGGGCGCCGCGGGCGGTGCTGGGCTTCACGCCCGACGTTGCGCACTACATGCAGCTGTCCGATTTCTTCATCGGCAAGCCGGGGCCCGGCAGCGTCAGCGAGGCGGTGCAACTGCATCTGCCGGTGATCGTGGTGTGCAACAGCTGGACCCTGCCCCAGGAACGCTACAACGCCCAGTGGGTGCGCGAGCAGGGCGTGGGCCTGGTGCGCTCGAGCTATGCCAAGGTGCCCGGCGCGGTCGAGGAACTGGTGCGCGATCTCGACCGTTATCGCGCCGCCACGGACAAGGTACACAACCGTGCGGTGTTCGAGATGCCGGGCATCCTGCAGGGCATCCTGGCGCAGGCCGAGGCGCGGGTGGCTCGCGAGGTGCCGATCCCGGAACCGGCCGTGCCGTCCGGACAGCGCTGAGGGGGGCGCCTCAAGCGCCCTGGACCAGGCCCATCGCCAGCCTGAGCGCCTCGACCACGACGGCGCCCACCGTCACGCCGACTGCGAAGCGCAGCCACGACCAGTTCCGGCGCATCGGCTCGTGCGTCAGGTGCGCGGGGTTGAGCGCCGCGAGCCTGCTGCTGTCGGACTCTTCCTGGGACCCTTCCCCATCGGGCGGTCGACGAAAAATCATGTAATACATACTAACTACATCGCGAGCTATTGCTCACGCGGAAAAGTAATACTGATTTCTAAATTTTGTCCGAAGAAGAGAACTTAGGTTTGAGTATTTGGGTTAGCATCGGCCGCCAGTCGCAGCCCGCGCTGCGGAGTGAAACCGAGGGACTCAAACATGAAGAAGACAGCGTGGATGGGAATCGCAAGCCTGGCCTTGGCGCTGGGCTTGAGCGCCTGCAAGAGCAACGGCACGGCAGCAACGGCGCCGTCAGTCAGCGCGCCGGTGAACGCTTCCGGCGTTTCGGCCCCCGTGACGGCGACTTGGCGGCCGGCGGACAAGACCGCCGAGTTCCTCAGCGCGTTCCGTCCCCAGGAATAGTCCTGCGCCGGTGCGGCGCTCCCGCCTCCGAAGCCCGCTTCGAGCGGGCTTTTTCACGCTGTGCTGCTTGTTCAGTGCGCGTTGCCGTGGACTCTTCGGGCGGAAGTGCCGTGGCGACGGTGCCTGCCGGGGGACTGTGGGCGCCGGGCGGGCGCCGGCCAGGCGCCCGTGTGTTCGGCCGCCAGCCAGTTGATGTGATCCTGCCGCTTGAGGGCGAGCTCCACCGCGGCCCGGACCCGGGCCCGGCGTCGAGTGATCCAGGCCAGCGGCGTGGTCACGACCAGTCCTGTCAGCGAGGCGAAGGCCGCAATCAGCGCCGTGACGGTCAGCAGAAGCTGCAGGTCACGCAGGTCGAACTCGCCGGCGGCTGCCGCCGGCACGGCCGTGAGCCGCGGGGCAGGCGATGGCGGGAATGCGAGCTCGATCCAGACGAGCGCGAACACCAGCACCATCGCCAGCAGGAAAGTCCAGGCAAAGAATCGCTGATAGCTGTGGTGGACGGGTGCGGGGGAATCCATCGTGCCCTCCGGCAAATGACGGTGTTCGATGGTGTGAGGCGGCGGGCGAAAGGGTGTCGGACAAGGCGCACGGCGCTTGCCGGAGCATGGCCAGGTTACCGGGCCGGGGCGAAGCCGCCGAGCGGCGCAAGCACTATCTACCGCAGACGCCCCGACATGAAAAAAGCCTGCTATCGATCTGATAGCAGGCTTTCTTTTGGATGGTGGCTCTTCACGGACTCGAACCGCGGACCTGTGGATTATGATTCCATCGCTCTAACCGACTGAGCTAAAGAGCCGAGCCCAAAATTATAACCCGGCTTGCCAAAGCCTCAACCGGCCTTCGGCAGTTTCGCGAGTTCTTCGCTCACCAGCCGCACGATCAGCCGGTCCAGCGTCTGCACCGAATAGTTGCTCACGTCGTGCACCGTCTCGCGCCCGGGCCCGCTGGCGGGATTGCGCGCCTCCCGGTAGGTCAGGAACACGAAACGCCCGCCGGTGTACTGCGCGATCTGGCGCTGGATGTACTCCCCCTGCTTGTCCAGCCCGCTCGCGCCCACGCTGAACACCTTGATGCCCTTGCCGAGCGCGACCATCATGTCCTCGTCGTACTGCGGCCCGCCGTAGTCCAGGTGCGGCGGCGCGTCCGCCAGCAGCACCACCATGCGCGTCGCGCCGGTGCCGCGCCAGCTCAGCCGATGCACCGTCTCGTGCAGCGCCTCGTTCATCGCCTCGGGATAGTCGCCGCCGGCGTTGGCCTGCAGCGCGTCGAGCACGGACTCGAAGGCGCCCAGGTCGTTGGTGAAATCATGGCGGCGCACCAGGAATTCATCGCCCCGGTCGCGGTAGGCCACCAGGCCGAAGCAGGTGTCGGGCCGGCTCGGCAGCCGGGCCACCTCGTTGGCGATGCTGCGCAAGCTGGCCTTGAGCTTGCCGATCTCGTCGCCCATGGAGCCGGTGGCGTCGATCAGGAAGACCAGGTCCAGCCGGGCCCGTTGCGTGGCTGCCGGCTCGTCGATCACGAGTTCGACGGCGCTTTTCTGGCCGCGGCGCAGGAAGGACGTGCCCTGCTGCCCGTTCTTGCGCACGGCCACCTCATAGACCGCGCTGCCCGAGGGATCGAAAGCCCGGGGATGCAGCCAGGCGCGGCCCGCCGCGTCGGTGCGCGCCCACATGGCGGCACCGCCCGCGGCCTGCACCGCCACCTCGGCATCGGGCACCGGATCGCCGCGCCGGTTGCGCACCTGCAGCAGGTAGCGCTCGCTCACATCGCGTTCACGATGAGCGACCTGGGTGCGCTGGCGGAACTCCAGGTAGGTGCTGAAATCGGCGTTGTCGTCCACCATGCCGGCAGTCACGATTTCCTGGACCGGGCGTGGGCGCTGGCTGGGTTGCGGGCTGGGTGCGGGCCGCGCAAAGCGGGGCGCCGCCTCGGTCTCGGCGGGCAGCGCTTCCCTGGCGGCGGATGGGGGCGGGCTGGCGGGCGCCGGCATCGCGGCCGCGGCATCCGCCGAAGCCTCGCCGGGCGCCATCCGGCGGGCCCGCTCCTCGCGGGCCAGCGAGGAGCGGCCCGTACCGTAGCTACCCGCGGCCGGCGCTTCGTCGCGCTGGCTCGCCACGCGGCCCGGCGTCTCGAAGGTCTGGACCGGGCGCGCGCAGTGCGTGGCCGAGGGCGCCTCGAAGTTCGGCACCGTGCGCGCCACCACCGGGCTGGGCCACTGCTGCGACGGGAAGCTCGGCGGCTCGGGCTGCGGCGCCGGCGTGGGCCAGCGCGCGGTACCGGGCGCGATCTCGGTCGCGCTGCAGGCGCTCAGCAGGAGCTGGGCGCACAGCAGCGCGGCGAGCGAGCGCTGGAAGAGGCGCGAGGGGCGGGAAGAGTGGAAAGAGTGGGAAGGGCGGGAAGTCATCAGCGGCTCCGGTTGTGGATGCAGGCTGATACGGCGAGCACCGGCGCCGCGGGTTAACGCGGGACATTTTTTTTGAGCTATCGCTAACCCCGCGCGCCGCCGTCGCCCGTAGAAGGAGAGGTGAAAATCTGCCGATGCTTGCGCCACCCGCCGCGAACCCCGTCCTCCACGACACCATGCCGGACGACCGGCTGATGCTCGCCTACGCCGATGGCGACACGGGCGCCTTCGACGTGCTCTATGCGCGCCACGAGAGCGCGCTGTTCCGCTTCGTGCGGCGCCTCATGGGCATGCGGCTGGCGTCCGAGGTCGAGGAGGTGTTCCAGGAGACCTGGATGCGCATCATCGCGGCGCGACAGGGCTTCTCGCCGCAGGGCGCGAGCTGGCGCACCTGGGCCTTCACCATCGCGCACAACCTGGCCATGGACCGCCTGCGCCTGAGCGGGCGCGAAGTCGCCTTCTATGCCCACGACGAGGACGGAGACGGCCTCGAAGCCGCGCGCCTGTTCAGCCGCGGCCTCCTGGGCGGGGGTGGGGCGTCTTCCGATGCCGCGCATCCCTCGGCCGAGGAGCAGGCCTTCTGGCGCGCCGCCGGGCGGCGCCTCCTGGCCTGCCTGGATGAGCTGCCCGACGAACAGCGCTCGGCCTTCCTGCTGCACCACGAGGAGGGCTTCACGGTGGAGCTGATGGCACAGACGCTCGACATCAACTTCGAGACGGTCCGCAGCCGCCTGCGCTACGGGCTCAAGAAGCTGCGCGGCTGCATGGAGCGCTACCTGGTGGTGCTGGAGCGTCGGGCATGAGCAGCACGATGAAGGACGACAACGGCGAGCTGCGCGACGAGGCGCTGCATCGCGCGCTCCTGAACGCGCCGGACCACACGGCAGCGCCGAACTGGCGCCTGCGCAAGGCGATCCTCGACCATGCGCACGACGCGGTGACGCCTTTTGCGGCGGCGGCCGAGCCGGAAGCGGCGGCGCGGCCGTGGTGGCAACGCTTACTCGGCCTGGGCGGGCAGGGCGGTGGTGCGCGCAGGCCCTGGAACGCCGCCTTTGCGACCGTGCTGATCGGCGTGCTGGTGACCGTGCTTTGGCAGCGCGAGCCTGTGCCCGGCGCGCGGCCCGACAGAGAGGCGCAGGTCAGCGCGCCCGCGCAGCGCAGCGAAGCGCCAGCAGCGCCGGCATCCCCGCCACCGGCCGCGCCTGCGCCGGCGCCCGCACCGCCGCCTCAGGCGGTAGAGCGCGCACTGCCATCGAGCCAGGACATCGCGGGTGGGCCGGCGCCTGTGCCGGAGGCGCCGGCGGAATCGGCCACGGCCCCGGCGAAGGGCGCACGCCCCTCGCGTCCGGCGGAACGTCCTGCACCTACCCCAGCACCCTCCGAACCGGCGCGCCGGCAAGCTGACGAGGCCGCGCTGTCCGCATCCACCGCCGCAGCCGCGAAGGAGGCGAGAAAGAAGGAAGCCGCCACGCCCGCAGGCCAGCCCGCGCCTCCGCCTGCCGCTGCGCCACCCGCGCCCACTGCATCGCCCGAACCGCCCAGCTTCTCCGCGCTCTCGCAATGGAGCCGCATCACCATCACGCAGCGGGGCGGCGCGAGCCGCACGCTGTCGCGTTCGGAGGCGCAGGACCTCAGCGCCCTGCTGGGATCGGCCGCGATCTCGGCGGTCGGCGCGCAGCCACTGGCGGGCACGCCCGAATGGCGGGTCACGCTGGAGCGCAGCAACGGCGATGTGATGGCGACCTTCGAGCTGGGTCGCAATCAGGTGCGCTGGCGCGAGGGGCGCAGGGCGGCAGCGACGGGGATGCCCTCGGCGTCGTCGCTGGCCGCCTTGCGCGAGGCCTTGCAGCACGCGGTGGAGCCGCCGGCGCAGCCATCGTCACCGCCCCAGTGGCGGTTCAAGCCGCAGCCGCCGGCCGAGCCCGAGACGGCGCCGGCCGCACCGAGCCGCTAGCTCATTCGTGCTTGAAGGCTGCCTTGCGCTTGTTGACGAAGGCGTCCATGCCTTCCTTCTGGTCGGCGGTGGCGAAGAGCGCGTGGAACAGTCGGCGCTCGAACATCACGCCATCGGAAAGCCCGCTCTCGAAGGCGCGGTTGACCGATTCCTTGGCCGCCATCACCGCCACCTGCGAGAAGTCGGCTATGACGAGCGCGGCGCCCAGCGCCTCGTCCATCAGCTTGTCGTAGGGCACCACGCGGCTCACCAGGCCCGAGCGCTCGGCCTCCGCCGCGTCCATCATGCGGCCGGTCAGCGCCATGTCCATGGCCTTGGCCTTGCCCACCGCGCGCGGCAGGCGCTGCGTGCCGCCGGCGCCGGGAATCACGCCCAGCTTGATCTCGGGCTGGCCGAAGCGCGCGTTGTCGGCCGCGATGATGAAGTCGCACATCATCGCCAGCTCGCAGCCGCCGCCCAGTGCGAAGCCGCTCACCGCCGCGATCACCGGCTTGCGCACGCTGCGGATGGTCTCCCAGTTGCGCGTGATGTAGTCGCCCTTGTAGACGTCGGTGAAGCTGTAGCTGGCCATGGCGCCGATGTCCGCGCCCGCGGCGAAGGCGCGCTCGCTGCCGGTGACGATGATGCAGCCGATGGCCGGGTCGGCGTCGAAGGCCTTGAGCGCGTCGCCGAGCTCGGTCATCAGCGCATCGTTGAGCGCGTTCAGGGCCTTCGGCCGGTTCAGCGTCACGATGCCGACCTTGCCGGCTTCGGTGCGGACTTCGATGTTCTCGTAGCTCATGGGGGTCTCCTTGAAGGGAACAAAGCGGGAACGGCGCGTCAAACGCGCTGTTTTACTGCGGTGCCAGCCAGCGCGCGATCTTCGCGGGATCCTGCGCGGCCAGCCGCCAGGTGGTGACGCCGGTCGGCAGCGTGAGCGGCAACCGAAGCAGCCGCCGGTCGCGCGCCACCATCGCGGTGATCTTCTTGAGCGGCCCGAGATAAAGCCCCAGGTCGTCGAGCCGGGCGATGCGCCAGCCCTGTGCCGGACGGCCCTTGGCGGCGGCCAGCTCGATGCCGATCCATTCGTCGTTCGCCGAGAAGCCGGCCTGCTCGGCCGCACCGCCGCGCAGCACCATCTTGACCTGCACGCTGCCGCCGGCCTCCGCCACGCGCAGGCCCAGTTCCTGGGCGCGCTGCGCCGGATCCTCGTTGGCGACGACGCCGTGCCGGCCGAGCAGCTCGGCCAGCGGCAACTCCTCGGTCGAATGGACCCAGCGCGCGATCTCATCGGCGTACGAGCGGCCGCCGACGGCTTCGAGCGCCGCGGCGAAGTCGGCCTCGCTCACCGGGCCGCCGCCGCTGCGCTTCCACAGGAGCCGCATCACGTCGTCGAGCGAGGCCTGGCCTTCGGCGCGCAGCGTCAGATCGAAGCACAGCGCGACCAGCGCGCCCTTGGTGTAGTAGCTGATGGTGGTGTTGGCCGTTTGCTCGTCCTGCCGGTAGTACTTGACCCAGGCGTCGAAGCTGGCCTGCGCCACTGACTGCACATGGCGGCCCGGCGCCTGTAGCACCTGGTTGACGGTCTTGTTGACGAGGCGCAGGTAGCCCGCGTCATCCAGGCGGCCGGCGCGGCGCAGCAGCAAGTCGTCGTAGTAGCTGGTGAAGCCCTCGAACAGCCACAGCAGCTGCGTGTAGTTCTCCTGGCCGTAGTCGTAGCGTTCGAACTCGGCCGGCCGTAGCCGCTTCACGTTCCAGGTATGGAAATACTCGTGGCTGACCAGGCCCAGCAGCGTGGTGTAGCCCTCGGCCTGCTTCTTGATGCCGAGCTGCGGCAGGTCGCGCCGCGTGCAGATCAGCGCGGTCGAATGGCGGTGCTCTAGCCCGCCGTAGCCGTCGTCCACGGCGTTGAGCATGAAGACGTAGCGGTCGTGCGGCGGCTTGGGCCCGCCGCGCTTGCCGACCTTGGCGCCGTGCCAGAAGCGCATCTGCGTCTCGCAGATGGCGCGCGTGTCGGCGATCAGCCGCTCGCCGTCGAAGGAGGGCGGCGCGCCCGCGATCACGAAGCGATGCGGCACGCCGCAGGCCTCGAACTCGGCACTCCAGAAGGCGCCCATCTCGACCGGGCTGTCGGCCAGCTCGTCGTAGCTGGCGGCGAGGTAGCTGCCGAAGCCCTGGCGGTCGGTCTTGGCGGGCTTCAGCGCGGTAGCGCAGGACCAGCGCTCTTCATTCGGCGAGCGAGCGGGCGCGACGATCTCGATGCCGTGCGGCTCATCGGCCTGGCCCTCGACGCGCAGGCACAGGCTGGTGCCGTTGAAGAAGCCGCGCGCGCCGTCCAGCCAGGCGGTGCGCACCGAGTTGTCGAAGGCGCAGACCTGGTAGCGCAGCTCCAGCGGCTTGCCCTGAACGCAATCGATCTGCCAGCTGTGCTTGTCGAGTTGCTGCACGGCGAGCTTGCGCCGGCCCTGGCTCGCCTGCAGCTGCTGCAGGTTCTTCGAGAATTCGCGCACCAGGTAGCTGCCCGGGATCCAGACCGGCAGCGAGACGCGCTGACGTGCGGCGGGCCGCTCGATGCGTAGCGTGATGGCGAACAGGTGCGCGTTGCGATCCGCGCATTCCACGCGGTAATGGATGGCCTGCCCCGCCATCAGTTGATCGCGGCGAGTTGCTTCTCGACCTGCGCTGCGGGGATGGCTCCCGGAGCGCGCGTGCCGTCGCTGAAGATCAGCGTGGGCGTGCCGGTGATGTTGTACTTCTGGCCGAACTCGCGGTTGCGGGTGAGCGCCGCGGTGTCGCATTCGGCCGCCTCGGGCGTGACGCCGCGCTGCATCCAGTCGGCCCAGGCCTTGGCCTTGTCCTTGGCGCACCAGATGTTGCGCGACTTGGTCACCGAGTCCGGCCCCAGCACCGGGTAGAGGAAGAGATGGATGGTCACGTTGTCGACCTTGGTCAGGTCGCGCTCGAACTGCTTGCAGTAGCCGCAGTTCGGGTCCTCGAAGACCGCGAGCTTGCGCTTGCCGTTGCCGCGCACGATCTTGAAGGCGTCCTTCACCGGCAGCTTGTCGAAGGCCACCTCGCTGAGCTTCTCGACGCGCTCCTCGGTGAGGTTGCGGCGCGCCTTGACATCGATCAGATTGCCCTGCAGCAGGTAGTTGCCCTGCTCGTCGGTGTAGAAGATCTCGAAGCCGTTGATGCGCACTTCGTAGAGTCCCGGCATCGGCGCCTTGCGGATTTCGTCGATCTTGGCGAACTGCGGGATGCGCGCGGCCAGGTTCTGGCGGATCTCGGCTTCGCCGGCCATGGCGCCCAGGCTGCAGCCGAGTGCGAGCGCGGCAAGAAGTGCGGATGCGGGTTTCATGATGGTGGTCTTGCTTGCGGAAATCAGTTCATGCCAGGCCCATGGCCTGCTTCGCGACCCAGCTCTTGATGAGCCGCGAGCGATCGAAGCCGCGCATGCCCCAGTTGCGCAGGGCCGGCAGCGGGTCGGCGCTGTGCGCAAAGAGCTGCTGCAGGCCGTCGGTGGCAAGGCTCATGGCCAGCACCTCGGCCCGGCGCGAGCGTTCGTAGGCGCGCAGCAACCGGGCGTCGCCCACGCTGCGCCAGTAGTCGCGGCCCTTGATCACGTTCGCCAGCGCAGCGGCATCGGCCAGGCCCAGGTTGAGGCCCTGGCCCGCCAGCGGATGCACCGTGTGCGCCGCGTCGCCGGCCAGCGCCCAGGCATTGCCGTCGGCGAGCCGGCCGGTCCAGCGGTCGGCAATCGCCCGCTGCAGCGGCCATGAGGCCCGATCGCTCACCACGCGCAGCGCGCCCAGCGCGCCGTGGCTGGCCTCGTGCAAGGCGGTGTTGAACTGGTCGGCCGTCAGCGCGAGCAGCTCGGGTGCGCGCAGCTGGTCGACGGACCACACCAGCGCAAGCTGTTTGTCTTGCATCGGCAACAGCGCGAAGACCTCGCCCCGGTCGTTGAACCACTGGCGCGCGGCGCCATCGTGCGGCTCGTCGGCGACCAGGCGGGCGGCGATCGCGTGCTGCGGATAGCGCGTGACCTCGTAGCGAACGCCCAGCGTCTCGCGGGTGGCGCTGATGCGGCCCTCGCAGACCACCGTGAGCGGCGCCTGCACAGGCTCGGCCACGATGTCGATGCGGGACTGGAAGCGCACGGCGTCGGTAAGCTGTTGTTCCAGCGCCGGCACGTCGACGATCCAGGCCAGCGCCTCCACCTTCTGCCGCGCGGCGTGGAATTGCACGCGCCCGCCTTCGTCGCCATGCACCAGCATCTCGCGCACCGGCGTGGCATGGGGGGCGTCGGGCCAGCCGCGCAGGGATTCGAGCAGCGTCTTCGAGGCCGCGTTGAGCGCGTAGGCGCGGACGTCCTGCTTGTCGGTCGCGGCGGGGGGCGCCACGAGCGCCACGCGCACGCGTTCGCGCGCCAGCAGCAGCGCCAGCGTCCGGCCGACGATGCCGGCGCCGCGAATGCAAACCTCGGGAGGAAGGGCCATTGGGGCATTGTAGGAGGCCGATGTGCCCGGCGTACGGGACAATCGCGCGCTCCAGCCAAGGACTCCCCCGTGACCGTACCTACCGACTTCGACCTCCAGGCCACCATCGCCCGCCTCTTCGTCTACCCCATCAAGTCCTGCGCCGGCGTCGAGCTGCCCGAGGCGCTGCTGACCGAGACCGGCCTGGAATTCGACCGCGCCTGGATGGTGGTCGACGCCGAGGGCGAATTCGTCACCCAGCGCGAGTTGCCGCGCATGGCGCTGATCCGCCCGCAGATGAAGCATTCGGAGATGGTGCTGCGCGCCCCCGGCATGCTGGCGCTGCACATCGCCTTCGACCGGGTCGAGCAGCCGGTGCGCGTGCGGGTCTGGAAGGACGAGGTGGCCGCCTACGACATGGGCGACATCGCGGCCCAGTGGTTCAGCGACTTCCTGTCGCAGCCCGGCCGCCCGCAAAAGCTGCGGCTGGTGCGCTTCGATCCCGAGCAGAAGCGGCTGTCGAACATGAAGTGGACCGGCGGCGCCGAGGCGCAGAACCAGTTTTCGGATGGCTATCCCCTGTTGGTGGCGAGCGAGGGCTCGCTGGCGGAGCTCAATGCGCGGCTCGCTGCGCAGGGCCATGCGGCGGTCGGCATCGAGCGCTTCCGTCCCAACATCGTGCTGGCCGGCATCGAGGCGCACGACGAGGATCGCGTGGAGATGCTGTACGTGGGCACCGGCGAGGGCGAGGCGCAGCTGCAGCCGGTGAAGCCCTGCACGCGCTGCCCCATTCCCGACATCGACCCGGCGACCGCCGAATCCAGTCCCGAGGTCGGCGACACGCTGCGCACCTACCGTGCCGATCCGCGCGTCGATGGCGCCATCACCTTCGGAATGAACGCGATCGTGCTGCAGGGCATCGAGCACATGCTCCGACGCGGCCAGCCGGTCGGCGCCAACCTGCGCTTCGAGTGAGGGCGAATCGGCGCGCCTAGAATCCCCGGTTCCCCCAAAGCATCCTGAAAGTCCCGCCATGAGTCTCCAGTGCGGCATCGTCGGCCTGCCCAACGTCGGCAAGTCCACCCTCTTCAACGCCTTGACCAAGGCCGGCATCGCGGCCGAGAACTATCCCTTCTGCACCATCGAGCCGAACGTCGGCGTGGTCGAGGTGCCCGATACCCGGCTGGGCCAGCTGGCCGAGATCGTGAAGCCGGAGCGCGTCGTGCCGGCCATCGTCGAGTTCGTCGACATCGCGGGCCTGGTGGCCGGCGCCAGCAAGGGCGAAGGGCTGGGCAACCAGTTCCTCGCCCACATCCGCGAGACCGACGCCATCGTCAATGTGGTGCGCTGCTTCGAGGACGACAACGTGATCCACGTGGCGGGCAAGGTCGATCCGATCTCCGACATCGAGGTGATCCAGACCGAGCTGTGCCTGGCCGACCTGGCCACCGTCGAGAAGGCGCTGCAGCGGCACACCAAGACCGCGCGTTCGGGCGACAAGGAGGCGATCAAGCTGGTCGCGCTGCTCGAGAAATGCCAGGCCGCGCTCAACGACAACAAGCCGGTGCGCACCGTCGAGTTCAGCAAGGAAGACAAGCCGCTGATCAAGCAGTTCTCGCTCATCACCGCCAAGCCCGCGATGTTCGTCGGCAACGTGGCGGAGGATGGCTTCGAGAACAACCCCTTCCTCGACCGCCTGCGCGAGTACGCGGCCGCGCAGAACGCGCCGGTGGTGGCCATCAGCGCCAAGATCGAGTCCGAGCTGGCCGACATGGACGAGGAGGACAAGAAGATGTTCCTCGCCGAGATCGGGCAGGAAGAGCCGGGCCTCAACCGTCTGATCCGCGCGGCCTACAGCCTGCTGGGCCTGCAGACTTACTTCACCGCCGGCGTGAAGGAAGTGCGCGCCTGGACCATCCACATCGGCGACACCGGCCCGCAGGCGGCCGGCGTGATCCACACCGATTTCGAGAAGGGCTACATCCGCGCCCAGACCATCTCCTTTGCCGACTACATCGCCTACAAAGGCGAGCAGGGCGCGAAGGATGCCGGGAAGATGCGGGCCGAGGGCAAGGAATACGTCGTCAAGGATGGGGACGTGATGAACTTCCTGTTCAGCGCCTGAACATGATCACGGTCCATCACCTCAACAACTCCCGTTCGCAGCGCGTGCTGTGGCTGCTCGAAGAGCTCGAGCTGCCCTACGAGATCGTTCACTACCAGCGCGACCCGAAGACCATGCTTGCACCGCCCAGCCTGCGCGCTGTGCATCCGCTGGGCAAGTCGCCCGTGGTGACGACGACCGACGGGCTGGTGCTCGCGGAGTCGGGCGCAATCCTGGAGTCGCTGATCGAGCGCCATGGCAGCGGCCGCATGGCGCCGGCGGCGGGCACGCCCGAGGCGCTGCGCTACCGCTACTGGATGCACTACGCCGAGGGCTCGGCAATGCCGCCGCTGCTGCTCAAGCTGATGTTCGACCGGATCGAGAAGGCGAAGATGCCCTTCTTCGCCAGGCCGATCGCGAAGGGCATCGCGAGCAAGGCGAAGGCGGCCTTCATCATGCCCAACATCACGAACCACCTGAACTTCATGGAAGCCGAACTCGGCAAGAGCGAATGGTTTGCTGGCGCTGACTTCTCCGGCGCCGACATCCAGATGAGCTTTCCGGTCGAGGCTGCGGTGGCGCGCGGCGGGCTCGATGCGAAGCGGCCGAAGCTGATGGCCTACCTCGAGCGCATCCACGCGCGGCCTGCGTACCAGCGCGCGCTGGAGCGCGGCGGACCTTACGGCTTGCTGAGCTGAGCTGAACCGGGTGCGCCGGCGGCGCGCTCAGTTCGGCCAGATGTAGAGGAGTGCCACGGTCATCGTGACGTAGCGCAGGAACTTGCCGATCGCCATGTAGAGCACGCAAGGCCAGAAGGAAAGCTTCAGCCAGCCCGCAACGGCGCAAAGCGGATCGCCCACCAGGGGGAGCCAGGCCAGCAGGCAGGCCTTGGGTCCCAGTCTTTCGAGCCACGTCAGCACACGCATGTGATGCTTGGAATGCGAGTACTTGTCCGCCACTTGGTGCGCGCCATAGCCCATCCACCAGTCGACGATGCCGCCCAACGTGTTGCCCGCGGTAGCGACACCGACCGCGGGCCAGAACAGTTCGGGATTGAGCTTCAGCAGGCCGAAGAGCGCCGGCTCTGAGCCGACCGGCACCAAGGTGGCCGAGACGAAAGCGGCGACGAACAGGGTGCTGAGCCCGTATTGCGGCAGCGCGAGAAGCGCAAAGAAGGATTCGAGCCAGGCTTGCATGTGCGGCGCAGTATAGAAAGATGCGGCGATATGTGGTGCGGGCGTATAGATCGTCGAACGCCGGAAGCCCGCCGACAAAAGTGCAAATCGTTGCAGCGGCGGCTTCGCGGCACCGCTACAATCGTGCCTCATTTTTCAGCAGCCCCCGGCGCTCGCCACTTTCCTCCATGACCCTGCAGATCGGCAACATCGTGCTGGAGAACCGTCTGTTCGTCGCGCCCATGGCGGGCGTGACCGACCGGCCCTTCCGCATGCTGTGCCGCGAGCTCGGTGCCGGCTATGCGGTGAGCGAGATGGTCACGTCGCGCAAGGAGCTGTGGAACTCGCTCAAGACCTCGCGCCGTGCCAACCACGAGGGCGAGCCGGGCCCCATTGCGGTGCAGATCGCCGGCACCGATGCGGCCATGATGGCCGAGGCCGCGCAATACAACATCGAGCGCGGCGCGCAGATCATCGACATCAACATGGGCTGCCCGGCCAAGAAGGTCTGCAACAAGTGGGCCGGCTCCGCATTGATGCGCGACGAGCCGCTGGCCCTCGAGATCGTCGAAGCGGTGGTGCGTGCCGCGGCGCCGCACGACGTGCCGGTCACGCTCAAGATGCGCACCGGCTGGAGCGAGGACCATCGCAACGCGGTCGCGCTGGCGCGGCGCTTCGAGAGCGTCGGCGTGCGCATGCTCACCGTGCATGGCCGCACGCGCGAACAGGGCTACAAGGGCGAGGCCGAGTACGACACCATCGCTGCGGTCAAGGCGGCAGTGCGCGTGCCGGTGGTCGCCAACGGTGACATCGACTCGCCCGAGAAGGCGCGCCAAGTGCTGGCACTCACTGGCGCCGATGCGCTGATGGTGGGCCGGGCCGCGCAGGGGCGGCCATGGATCTTTCGCGAGATCGCGCACTTCCTCGCGACCGGCACGCAGCTCGCGCCGCCGCTGGTGGCCGAGGTGCGGCGCTTGCTGCTCGAGCATTTGCAGCAGCACTACGCGCTCTACGGCGACTACAGCGGCGTGCGGACCGCGCGCAAGCACATCGGCTGGTACGTGCGCGACCTGCCGGGCGGCGAGCAGTTCCGCAGCGAGATGAATGCCATCGAGGATTGCGACGCGCAGTGGCGCGCGGTCGCGGAGTTCTTCGATGTGCTGGCGGCACAGATGGACCGCATTCCGCCCGACGAAGGCGGCAACGCGCAAACGCCCAGCGACGAGCAGGCCGACGCGTTGGCATGACATGAACAAGAAGAGAAGAGCAGAGGGCCATGAGCAAGAAACACATTGAAGACTGCGTGCGAAGCAGTCTGGACAGCTACTTCCGCGATCTGCGTGGCACCGAACCCGACGGCATGTACGACATGCTGGTGCGCGTGGTCGAGAAACCCCTGCTCGACGTCGTGATGACGCGGGCCGAAGGCAACCAGTCCAAGGCCGCCCAGTGGCTGGGCCTGAACCGCAACACGCTGCGCAAGAAGCTGGTCGAACACAAACTCCTGAAATAAGCCCAAATGGCACTGACCGCACTGATTTCCGTTTCCGACAAGACCGGCATCCTCGAATTCGCGCAAGCCCTGCATGGCCTGGGCGTCCGTTTGCTGTCCACCGGCGGTACCGCCAAGCTGCTGGGCGATGCCGGCCTGCCCGTCACCGAGGTGGCCGAGCTCACCGGCTTCCCCGAAATGCTCGACGGCCGGGTGAAGACCCTGCATCCCAAGGTGCATGGCGGCCTGCTGGCGCGGCGCGATGTGCCGGCGCACATGGCGGCGCTCGCGCAGCACGGCATCGACACCATCGACCTGCTGGTGGTCAATCTCTATCCCTTCGAGGCCACGGTCGCCAAGCCGGGCTGCACGCTGGAAGATGCGATCGAGAACATCGACATCGGCGGTCCCGCGATGGTGCGCAGCGCGGCCAAGAACTGGAACGACGTGGGCGTGCTGACCGACGCCTCGCAGTACCCGCAGGCGCTGGCCGAGCTGAAGGCCGAGGGCCAGCTCAGCAGGAAGACGAAGTTCGCCTTCTCCGTCGCGGCCTTCAACCGCATCAGCCAGTACGACGGCGCGATCAGCGACTACCTCTCCGGCCTGCAGGAGGACGGCACGCAGGCGCTGTTCCCGGCGCAAAGCAATGGCCGATTCGTCAAGCTGCAGGACCTGCGCTACGGGGAGAACCCGCACCAGCAGGCCGCCTTTTACCGCGACCTGTACCCGGCCCCCGGCTCGCTGGTGAGCGCGAAGCAGCTGCAAGGCAAGGAGCTCAGCTACAACAACATCGCCGATGCCGACGCGGCCTGGGAATGCGTGAAGAGCTTCGACACGCCGGCCTGCGTGATCGTGAAGCATGCGAACCCCTGCGGCGTGGCGATCGGAAAGGACGCGCACGAGGCCTACTCGAAGGCCTTCAAGACGGACCCGACCTCGGCCTTCGGCGGCATCATCGCCTTGAACCGGCCGCTGGACCGCGCCGCTGCAGAGGCGATCTCGAAGCAGTTCGTCGAGGTGCTGATGGCCCCGGGCTACGCGCCCGAGGCGTTGGAGGTCTTCAAGAGCAAGGTCAACGTGCGCATCCTCGAGATCGCGCTGCCGCCCGGCGGCAAGTCGGCCTGGGAGCAGGGCCGCAACGCGGTGGACGTCAAGCGCATCGGCTCGGGGCTGCTCATGCAGACCGCGGACAACCGCGAGCTGTCGATCGAAGAGCTCAAGGTGGTGACGAAGAAGCAGCCGACGCCGCAGCAGCTGCAGGATCTGCTGTTCGCCTGGAAGGTCGCGAAGTACGTCAAGAGCAATGCCATCGTGTTCTGCGCCGACGGCATGACCATGGGCGTGGGCGCGGGCCAGATGAGCCGACTCGATTCGGCGCGCATCGCGAGCATCAAGGCGCAGCACGCGAACCTGTCGCTGCAAGGCACGGCGGTGGCGAGCGATGCCTTCTTCCCGTTCCGCGACGGGCTGGACGTGGTGGTGGATGCCGGCGCGAGCTGCGTGATCCAGCCCGGCGGCTCGATGCGTGATCAGGAAGTGATAGCTGCCGCGGACGAGCGCGGCGTGGCCATGGTGTTCTCCGGTGTGCGGCACTTCCGCCACTGAGCGCGTCCGGCGCATGGCGAGGAAAAGGCGGCTCGTGCCGCCTTTTTCTTTTTTCCTGTTTGCCCCCGAAGCGGTACTTCAGCTGGAAGCTGATCGCACCATAGAGGCGGTTCTTGATCGCCGGCACGTTGGCGATGTTGAGCCCCCAGTTCTTGCCCTCGATGGCCGCCGTGGAATGAGCGCCGGGAACCCGTTGCCGTTGCGGTGGTTCGGGTAGCCGTCGAAGCCGCTCACCAGGCCGGCAGCAGACGCAGGGGCTTCACTTCGGTGGCTTGGTCCTTCCGAAGATCTGGCGGGCAGCTTCGATGGTGGCAGCGATGTCCTCGTCGCTGTGGGCGGCGCTGACGAAGCCGGCTTCGTACAGCGCGGGCGCAATATACACGCCGCGATCGAGCAGGCCGTGAAACAGCGCATTGAACCTGGCGCTGTCGGTCGTCATCACGGCGCCATAGTTCTGCGGCAACGCATCCATGAGGAAGAAGCCGAACATGCCGCCCTCGCTGTCTGCGCTGAAAGGCTGGCCTTCGGCGGCAGCAACGGCCTTCAGCCCGTCGACCAGCGCGCGGGTCTTCTTCGAAAGCGCTTCGTAAAAGCCGGGCTTGGCGATTTCCTTGAGCGTCGCCAGGCCGCAGGCCGTGGCCACCGGATTGCCCGACAGCGTGCCGGCCTGGTAGACCGGGCCCAGCGGCGCCAGCTGCTCCATGATCGCGCGCGGCCCGCCGAAGGCCGCCAGCGGCATGCCGCCGCCGATCACCTTGCCCAGCACCGTGAGGTCGGGCCGGATGCCCAGCACGCCCTGGGCGCCATGCAGGCCGACGCGGAAGCCGGTCATGACCTCGTCGAACACCAGCAGCGCGCCGTACTGCGTGCAAAGCTCCCGGCAGCGCTGCGCGAAGGGCGCGCTCGCGCGCACGAAATTCATGTTGCCGGCAATGGCCTCGATCATCAGGCCGGCGATCTCGTGGCCGTGCAGCGTGAAGGCTTCCTCCAGCTGCGCGAGGTTGTTGTACTCGAGCACCAGGGTGTGCTGCACGACCTCGGGCGGCACGCCGGCCGAGGTCGGGTTGCCGAAGGTCGCAAGGCCGGAGCCCGCCTTGACCAGCAGCGCGTCGGCATGGCCGTGGTAGCAGCCTTCGAACTTGATGATGTACTTGCGGCCGGTGGCGCCGCGCGCCAGCCGCAGCGCGCTCATTGCGGCCTCGGTGCCCGAGCTCACGAGGCGCACCATCTCCATCGAGGGCACGAGCGCGAGGATGGCCTCGGCGAGCTCGATCTCGCGCTCGGTCGGGGCGCCGAAGGAGAAGCCGTCGGTCACGGCGCGCTGCACGGCCTCCACCACCGCAGGATGGCCGTGGCCCAGGATCATCGGCCCCCAGGAGCCGATGTAGTCGATGTAGCGCTGGTCGGCCGCGTCCCAGAAGTAGGCGCCCTGGGCGCGTTTCACGAAGCGCGGCGTGCCGCCGACGGCCCGGAAGGCGCGTACCGGCGAATTGACGCCGCCGGGGATCACGGCGCGGGCGCGCTCGAAGAGGATGCTGTTGGGGTCGGTGGCGCTGGGCATCAGTGTCTTGTGTCGTGGGGGGGCAGGGCGAAGTCGATGGGGGTGGCGGAGTCCTCATTTTCGGCGTCCTCCTCCTCGGGCTGGGCCCAGAAGAGGCGGTCCGGCAGGACATGGCCCATGCCCGGACGGAAGCCCGCGTCGAGGCAGCGGTCCATGTAGCTCAGCGCTTCGGTGGCGGCGGCGGCCAGGTCGGTGCCGCTGGCCAGGAGCGCAGCCAGCGCGCCGGAGAGCGTGTCGCCGGCGCCGGTGAACACGGCGTCGAGCCGCTCGTATTTCTCGCTGGCGAGCACCGACTGCGGCGAGGCCAGGACGTTGTCGAAGTACTGGTCGGGCAGCACTATTCCCGTCACCAGCGTGTAGGGCACGCCCACCTCGCCGGCGGCGCGCGCGATGTCGCGTGCGGTGGGCGGCCGTTCGCCGGCCCAGTCCGGCAGCAGCCAGCGCCACAGCGTGCTGTGATTGCCAACCAGCACGGTGGTCTGCGGCAGCACCAGCTCGCGGAAGGCGTCGAGATAGGCCTCGATCTGCGCGTCCTCCCACCAGGAGAGGTTGGGCATGTAGGCAACCACAGGGACTTCGGGGTAGTCGGTCGCGGTCTCGGCCACGGTGCTCAGGTTCTCGGGAGAGCCCACGAAGCCCACTTTGATCAATTGCACCTCCACGTCCTCGAGGATGGTGCGGGCCTGCTCGGCGACGGCCTCTTCGTCGAAGGGGAAGTGGTCGAAGATCTCTGCGGTGTCGCGCGCATAGGCGCCGGTGACGACCGGCAGCATGTGGGCACCGACCGAGGCGATGGCCACGGCGTCGCAGGCGAGCCCGCCGGCACCGCTGGGGTCGCTCGCGTTGAAGACCAGCACGCAGGGCGGATTCGGCTCGCTCTCGGCGCTGACTTCGTCGCTGGTGGGGTCGGTAAGATCGCTCACTTTGTGGCCTTGCTCCGGTGGTAATAAGGAAGTTGTCATACGCAGCGGGGCTCGGCAGATGGTGGCGTATCTGAGACGCTTATCACGCGATTTTGAGATACGTTTGGATACGATCGTTGCATTCTATGAACAGGGACTTTAAGCTGCGATGAATACGAAAACCTGGATGTGCCTGATTTGCGGGTGGATCTATGACGAAGCGGTGGGGGTGCCAGAGGATGGTATTGCGGCCGGCACGGCATGGGCAGATGTTCCGATGAATTGGACCTGTCCCGAATGCGGGGCACGCAAGGAAGACTTCGAGATGGTTGAAATCTGAAGCATGGCATAGGGCCGTGCTTCTTGGCGCCCCACGAGGGGCGTTTCGGTCTTAGAGTGTCATAAAGGAGCGGCGAGAATGAGCTCGAACGGATCCGGTTACAAGGTTCTCGTCATCGACGACAGCAACACCATTCGGCGCAGCGCCGAAATCTTCCTCAAGCAGGGCGGTCACGAGGTGCTGCTGGCGGAGGACGGTTTCGACGCGCTGTCGAAGGTCAACGACCACAAGCCGCACCTGATCTTCTGCGACATTCTCATGCCGCGCCTCGATGGTTACCAGACCTGCGCCATCATCAAGCGCAACGCCCACTTCTCCAATGTCCCCGTCGTGATGCTCTCGTCCAAGGACGGCGTATTCGACAAGGCGCGCGGCCGCATGGTCGGCTCGCAGGACTATCTCACCAAACCTTTCACCAAAGACCAGCTGCTGCAGGCGGTGCAGCAGTTCGGCGTCGTTTCGCAGGAAGTGCAGTAATGGCCATTCGCAAAGTGCTCGTTGTCGACGACTCCAAGACCGAGTTGATCTTCCTGACCGATCTTCTCCAGAAGAACGGCTTCTCGGTGAAGACTGCCGAGAACGCCGAGGACGCCATGCGCCGCCTCGAGGAAGAGCAGCCCGACCTCATCCTCATGGATGTCGTGATGCCGGGCCAGAACGGGTTCCAACTCACCCGCGCGATCGCGCGCAACCCGCAGTACGCTTCGGTGCCCATCATCATGTGCACCAGCAAGAATCAGGAAACCGATCGGCTCTGGGGCATGCGCCAGGGTGCTCGCGACTACATCGTCAAGCCGGTCAATGCGGCCGAGCTGATCGCCAAGATCAGCGCGCTGGCCTGACCGGCGGCTTTTCTTTTTTCTCTCGTTCATGGCCAACCGCGACGCCCTACGCGCTTTCCAGTCCCGGCTTGCCAGCCGCCTGCAGGCGGCCCGCACTTCGGGTGTGTCCGCCTCCTGGCTCGCGGTGGAGGCGGGCGAGGCGAAATACCTGTTCCCGCTCGGACATGCCGGCGAGATCTTCCCCTGGACCCCGCCGCAGGCGGTGCCCTACGCACAGCCCTGGTTCCTTGGCGTCGCCAACCTGCGCGGCGGCCTGTACGGCATCGTCCAGCTGTCCACCTTCGCTTCCCGCGAGGCCGCGCCCGCCGGCGGCGATTCGGCGCGAGCCCAATCGCGCCTGGTGGCGCTCAACGAAATGCTGGAAGTCAACTGCGCCCTGTTGATCGACCGGCTGGTGGGTCTGCGCGGTGTGGAAGCCTTCACCGAATCGCAGGCGCCGGACGGCGACGCCCCCGCCTGGCTGGGGCATTCGTACACCGACGCAGCCGGTGAGCGCTGGCAGGAAATCAACCTGCAGGCGCTGTCGCAGCAACCGCAATTTTTGAGTATCGGCGCCTGAGTGCAGCGCCTTGCACCGACCATTACCTGAAGGACCGACCGTGAGCTCGATCGCCGACAAGTTCAAGAAATTCCTGCCTGCGGGTGGCGACACCATGCGTGTCGACAGCGGGTCGACGTTGTCCCTGGATGGCTCCGAAACCTTGCAGCCGCCCGAGGAAAAGACGATGCGCATCCGACGCGATTCGACGTCCGAGACGCCCGAGTCGGTGGTTCTCGCAATGGACGCCGCCAACGACCAGTCCCCGGCCGTCACGATCGACAACGACCCCGTGCTGTCCGAGACCCCCGGCGCCGCCCCTTCGCAACCGACGGCCGGCGGCGGCTCGCTGCGCTCTAACCCCGCGCGCCAGCAGCGCGTGCTGGCGATCGTGCTCGCCGCGGTGGTGCTGTTGCTGCTGCTGGTGGCCGGCTCCGCCATCCTGCGCGCCGAACGGCTGGCGCAGCAGGTCGCCTCCACCGGCCAGTCGCTGATGCAATCGCAGCGCCTGGCCAAGTCGGTGTCACAGGCGCTCGTGGGCAACGTGCCGGCCTTCACCGAGGTCAAGGAGAGCGCGGACGACCTGACGCGCCGCGTCCAGGGCCTGGCCAATGGCGACGACGCGCTCAAGCTGGAGCGCGTGGGCAGCCAGTACGAAGCCGAGCTCGGCAAGATCACGCCGCTGGTCGAGCGTGCCGACAAGAGCGCCAAGGCCGTTCTGGCCCAGCAGAAGATCCTGACCCAGGTCGGCACCGCGCTGCGCGACATCAACCGCCAGTCCTCCGACCTGCTCGAAATGACCGAGACCGTGGCCTCGCTGAAGATGCAGCAGAACGCCACGCTGCCCGAGATCTCGGCCGCCGGCCAGTTGGTGATGCTGACGCAGCGCATCGGCAAGTCGGCCAACGAGTTCCTGACGGTCGAGGGCGTGAGCCCCGACGCCGTGTTCCTGCTCGGCAAGGACCTGAACACCTTCCAGGAAGTCACGCGCGGCCTGCTCGAGGGCAATGCCCAGCAGCGCCTGCCGGGCACGCGCGATGCGCAGACCCGCCAGCAGCTCGAGGCCATCCTCAAGACCTATGAGCAGACCCGCACGCAGGCCGGCGCCATCCTTGGCAACCTCCAGGGTCTGGTGGCGGCACGCGAGGCGCAAGCTGCGATCCTGGCCGACAGCGAGCCGCTGCGCACCTCGCTCAGCGACCTGCAGGAAAAGCTCTCGGCGCGCACCGGTCTCGGCGCCGGCACGGTGGTGATGCTCTTCGTGCTGTCGCTGGCCGCCCTGGCGCTGGCCGGCGCGATCGGCTTCGTGCAGGTGCGTGAGGGCCGCGAGCGTGCACTGGCCGCAGAACGTGAGCGGGTCGCCGCCGAACGTGCCAGCGAGGACGCGGGCCGCGTCAACGCCGCCAACCAGGCGGCCATTCTGCGGCTCATGAACGAACTGCAGACGGTGGCCGAAGGCGACCTGACGCAGGAAGCCACCGTGACCGAGGACATCACCGGCGCCATCGCGGACTCGGTGAACTACACGGTGGAAGAGCTGCGCCTGCTGGTGGGCAACGTGCAGAACACGGCCACCCGCGTGGCGCAGACCACTTCCCAGGTGGAAAGCACCTCGACCGAGCTGCTGGCCGCCTCGACCGAGCAGCTGCGCGAGATTCGCGAGACGGGCCAGTCGGTGCTGACGATGGCAGAGCGCATCAACGGCGTGTCCTCGCAAGCGCAGGAATCGGCCACGGTGGCGCGCCAGTCGCTGCAGGCCGCGTCTTCGGGCCTGCAGGCCGTGCAGAACGCGATCGGCGGCATGAACTCCATCCGCGACCAGATCCAGGAAACCTCCAAGCGGATCAAGCGCCTCGGCGAATCGTCCCAGGAGATCGGCGAAATCACCGAGCTGATTTCGGACATTACCGAGCAGACCAACGTGCTGGCCCTGAACGCCGCCATCCAGGCCGCGTCCGCCGGTGAAGCCGGCCGCGGCTTCTCGGTGGTGGCGGAAGAAGTGCAGCGCCTGGCCGAACGCTCGGCGGACGCCACGCGCCAGATTTCGGCGCTCGTGAAGGCCATTCAGACCGACACGCAGGATGCGGTGGGCGCCATGGAGCGCTCCACGCAGGGCGTGGTCGAGGGGGCCAAGCTCTCCGACAACGCCGGTACCGCGCTGTCCGAGATCGACCGCGTGTCGCGCCGCCTCGCCGAGCTGATCGAGCAGATCTCGCAGTCCGCGTCCCGCGAAGCCGATTCGGCCAACGTGGTGGCCGCCAACATCCAGCACATCTTCGCCGTGACCGAGCAGACCGGCGAAGGCACGCGCACCACCGCCCAGCAGGTGCGCGAGCTCTCACACATGGCCGAGGAACTGCGCCAGTCGGTGGCCCGCTTCAAGATTGCCTGAACCCCGAGCATCCAACGTGTCGACCCAAAGCCCCGCCACCGCCCCGAAAGCCGGTCACGCGCCGGCCCATGAAGATCTCGGGCCGCTGGCCTGGGTGCTCGGAGAAATCCAGAAGTCGCTCGACAACGCCAGCAAGACGCTGAAGCGCTTCGCGCGCGAGTCCGGCGGCAGCGTCGAGGCCGACACCGCGCCCCTGCGCCTGGCCCGGCAGCAACTGCACCAGGCCGTCGGCGCGCTGCAGATGGTGGGGCACTCGGCGCCTGCGCTGGTGCTGGGGGCGATGGAGTTCGCCGTCCAGAGCTTCGTCACCGAGCCGGCGCGCTGCACCGAGGCCGCGGCCCAGAAGATCGACCGCGCGGGTTTCGCCGTCGCCGATTTCCTCAATGCGCTGCTGGGGGGCAAGACCGTGTCCTCGGTCGCCCTGTTCCCCCAGTACCGCGACGTGCTCGAGCTGGTGGGCAACGAGCGCGTGCATCCGGCCGACCTCTGGGACATGAACTGGCGCTGGGCCGAGATCAAGCCCTCGCCCACGCAGACCGCGATGGTGTACGACCCCGCGGTGCGCTCCAAGCTCGACCGCGAGGTGCTGAAGATCGTCAAGAACGGCGACGACCACGCCGCGCGCCGGCTCCAGGCCCTGTGCCTGAGCCTGGGCCGCGGCGCCTCGGTGCCGCGGGTGGCCAGCTTCTGGACGCTGGCGGCCGGCTTCTTCGAGGCACTGGCGCTGGCGTTGATCCCCGCCGACGCTCACGTCAAGCGCGCGGCCTCGCGCGTGCTCTTGCAGTACGCCACGCTGGCGCGCGGTGACAACACCGTTTCCGACCGCCTGGGTCAGGACCTGCTGTTCTTCTGCGCCCAGGCCGTGCCCGGCGCGCGCGACGAGGCCGCCACGCTGCGCGCGGTGCGCGTCGCCTGGGGCGTGGCCAACGAGCAGAAGGTCGACTACACGATCGAGCAGTTCGGCCGCTTCGACCCGCAGGTGCTGATGCAGGCGCGCAAGCGCATCGAGAACGCCAAGGAGATGTGGTCGGCGCTTTCCGGCGGTGACGTCTCGCGCACGCGCCAGGTGGCCGACACCTTCGTGCAGCTCGGCGAGTCGCTGCAAAAGCTGCATCCGCCCAGCCAGCCCATGGTGCAGGCCCTGAACAACGCGGTCGATGCCTCCATGCGCTCGGGCCGTCCGCCGGCCACTGAGCTGGCGATGGAGGTCGCGACCTCGGTGCTCTACCTCGAGGCCGCTTTCGAAGACCTCGATCCGCATGATCGCCAGCTGACGGCGCGGACCGTCCAGCTGGCCGGCCGCATCGAGCGCGCGCGCGAAGGCGGCCGCTCGGAGCCGCTCGAGCCCTGGATGGAGGAGCTCTATCGCCGCGTGAGCGACCGCCAGACCATGGGCACCGTGGTCGGCGAGCTGCGCAGCCACCTCAGCGAGCTCGAGAAATCGCTCGACCAGTTCTTCCGCCGGCCGACCGAGAAGGGCCTGCTGCGCACCGTGCCGACGCAGCTGCTGCAGATGAAGGGCGTTTTCTCGGTGCTCGGCCTTGAGCAGGCCGCCCAGACCGTGCACCGCATGCGCGAGAACGTCGACCGCCTGCTGGCGGAGGAGCCGTCCGCCACCGACGCCACGGACTTCGACGCGCTCGGCAACAACCTGGGCGCGCTGGGCTTCCTGATCGACATGCTGAGCTATCAGCCGGCGCTGGCCAAGCGTCTGTTCGTGTTCGACGCCGAAGCCGGCGAGCTCAAGCCGCTGATGGGCCGCCAGGCCGCCGAGGCGGCCGCGCCCGAGGTGGCCGCGTCCGCCTCCTTCGCCTCGGCCTCCGGGCCGGTCTCGGTCACCGATTCCGTGCTCAGCGTGGAGGAAGTCGATGCCCAGATCGCGGCCAAGCTCGCCGCGCTGGCGACGCCGGCGCGCAAGGCACCGCCGCCGCCGATCGAGGAGGTCCGCCGCCCGGCCGCGAGCTGGACCGCCAAGATCACGGGCCCGGCGCCACTGGAGGCTCTGCCCGATACCGAAGTGCGGGAGCTGGAGGAGGACGACCTCCAGAACATCTTCCTCGACGAGGCCCGCGAGGTGCTGCACAACGGCCTGGCCGCCGTCTCGGCGCTGGGCTCCCGCCCGGACGACAACGGCGAACTGACCGTGCTGCGCCGCGCCTTCCACACGCTCAAGGGCAGCTCGCGCATGGTCGGGCTGATGGATTTCGGCGAAGCCGCCTGGTCCTTCGAGCAGGTGCTCAACACCTGGCTGGCCGACCAGCGTCCGGCCACGCCCGAACTGCTTGCCGGCACGCGCCGTGCGTTGACCGACTTTGCGAAATGGGTCGAAGCCATCGCCGCCAACGAGCCGCACGGCTGGCAGTCCGCGCCCTTCTGCAGCGTGGCGGAATCGCTGCGCACCGGCGAGCCGATCGCGCCGCCCGCCCCTGTGGCGGATGCCGACACGCTGGTCGCGGCAGCGCGCCACATCGCGGCCGAGGAGACATGGATCGAAGCCGAGGCCGTGCCCGAGGCGCAGCCCGAGCTCCAGCCACTGCCCCTGCCGGACTTGCCCGACCTGGACCTGGGACCGCTGACCTTCGACGCGCCGGATTTCGCGCCGCCGGCTGTCCAGCCCGAACCTGCGAGCGCCGAGGCGCCGGAACAGCCCACCGCCGACGACGATTTCGCTTCGACCGACTTCCTGGACTACGACAGCAAGCCCACGCCACTGGTCGAAGAGCCGCAACTGCCGGCCGAGCTGGAAGAGATCGACTTCCTCGAGACCGCGCACGTGAGCATCGAGCCCGCCTTGCCGATGCCGGCCGACGAGCCGCCCGTCGCTCTGGAGGCGCATTCGCTTCCCGTGCCGCTGCTCAAGGAGGCGTCGGTCGAAGAGACCCCACGCGAAGCCTTGCCGGAGCTCTCGCTGGAACTGCACCTGGAGCCGGCGGCCGAAGACCCGACCGAGCAGCCGCAGATCGAAGCGCAGGTCGAGACAGAGCCGGAGGTGCCGGCCGCCACGCCCGTGGTGGTGCCGGAGCCCGCAGCTGAGCCGCAGTCCGAATTCAAGCCCGAGACTGCGCACGAACCCGAACCGCTCGTCGAGGCCTCGGCGTTTGCCGCGGCGATCCCCGTCGACAGGCTGCCGGTCCCTGGCGCCGACGATCAGGTCAAGGTCATCGGGCCGCTGCGCATCGGCATCGCGCTCTACAACGTCTACCTGGTCGAAGCCGACGAGTGGTCGCGGCAGCTGGCCCATGAGGTCGGCGAGTGGGCGCTCGAATCGAATCAGCGCGTGCCGGAATCGGCCATCAACCTGGCCCATTCTCTGGCAGGCAGTTCGTCGACCGTCGGCTTCCAGGGCCTGTCGGATATGGCGCGTTCCTTCGAGGCCGCGCTGCAGCACCTGTACATGCAGGGCCGCGGCACGCCGGCGCAGGGCGTGGTACTAGTCGCGGCAGCCGACGAACTGCGCCGCCTGCTGCATCAGTTCGCGGCCGGCTTCCTCAAGGAACCCGCCGACGCGACGCTGCAGGCACTGCGCGAGGTGGCGGCGTCGCCCATGCCGCTCGAGATCGGCGATACCGCCGCAGGCACTGTCGTGGCCGCGCCGCGTCCCGGCAGCGGCGACGTGTCGCTCGACGAGGGCGAGGACGCAATCGACGTGGCCGACGCGGTCGACGTCGACCTGTTCCCGATCTTCGAGGAGGAGGCGGCAGAGCTGCTGCCGCAGCTGGGCACCGCGCTGCGCGAATGGTCGCAGCACCTGGACGACCCGGCGCCGCGCGCCGCCACGCTGCGCACGCTGCACACGCTCAAGGGCAGTGCCCGGCTGGCCGGCGCCATGCGCCTGGGCGAGCGCGCCCACCGCATGGAGTCCGAGATCGAGGCCATCGGGTCCTCGGGCGCCAATCGCGCCTCGGTCGAACAGCTGCTGACGCGTTTCGATGCGTTGCAGGCCACCTTCGATGCGCTGCGCGCGGCCGACAACGCGATGCAGAGCGAGCTGGCACAGCGGGCCGTTGCCGCACCGGCTTCGGCTCCGGTCGTCGAGGCGCGCGCCGAAGTGCCGGAAACGGACGCCGCCGAGCCCGTCTCGCCGACGGCCGGCCAGGCCACCGAAAGGTCGCGCCTCGCGCTGCCGATGCCTTCGCCCTCGGCGCTCACGCCGCTGCGCCCGCTCTCCAGCCAGGCGGTGCGCATCCGCACCCACCTGCTCGACCGCCTGGTGGCGCAGGCCGGCGAGGTCATCATCACCCGCTCGCGCCTGGAGGCCGAGCTCGGCCAGCTGCGCAGCTCGCTCGGCGACCTGACCGGCAACCTCGACCGCCTGCGCCAGCAGCTGCGCGACATCGAGGTGCAGGCCGAGAGCCAGATGCAGTCGCGCCTGGCGCAGGCCAAGGATTCGCAGCAGGGCTTCGATCCGCTCGAGTTCGACCGCTTCACGCGCGTGCAGGAGCTCACGCGCATGATGGCCGAGTCGGTCAACGACGTGGCGACCGTGCAGCGCACGCTGCAGAAGACCGTGCAGGCGACGGAAGACGACCTCAGCGCCCAGGCGCGCCAGACGCGCGAACTGCAGCGCGGCCTGCTGCGCACGCGCATGGTGGAGTTCGAAGGCATTTCCGAGCGCCTCTACCGCGTGGTGCGGCAGGCTTCCAAGGACACCGGGAAGCAGGTGCGCCTGGACATCGTCGGCGGCACCATCGAAATGGACCGCGGCGTGCTGGACCGCATGACGCCCGCTTTCGAGCACCTGCTGCGCAACTGCGTCGCGCATGGCATCGAGGACGCGGCGACGCGCGAGAAGGCCGGCAAGGAGCCGAGCGGCCTCATCGCCATCGAGCTGCACCACGAGGGCAACGACGTCTCTGTGAGCTTCCGCGACGACGGCGCCGGGCTCAACCACCGGCGCATCGTCGAGCGCGCGCGCGCCCTGGGCCTGATCGCTGCGGACCACCAGCCGAGCGAGGGCGAGACGGCCGAGCTGATCTTCACCCCCGGCTTCTCGACCGCCGAGCAGGTGTCCGAGCTGGCCGGCCGCGGGATCGGCATGGACGTCGTGCGCGCGCAGGTCGCGGCACTCGGTGGCCGCATCGAGATCCAGAGCAAGCCGGGCGAGGGCACGCAATTCAAGCTGGTGCTGCCGCTGACGACGGCGGTGACGCACGTGGTCATGCTGCGTGCCGGTGCCACCTCGATCGGCGTGCCGTCGAACCTGGTGGAACTGGTGCAGCGCGCCGGGGCCTCCGATCTCGAGACCGCTTACCTGGAGCAGCGCTACCCCTTCGGAGGCGATCAGGTGCCCTTCTTCTGGGCCGGTGCGCTGCTGCAATCGTCCGCGCGCAGCGAGCGCGGGACGGCCAAGACCAACACCATCGTTATCGTGCGAAGCGCGGCCCAGCGGGTGGCCTTGCACGTGGACGAAGTGCTGGGCAACCAGGAAGTGGTGGTCAAGAACCTCGGTCCGCAGCTCTCGCGGCTGCCGGGCATGGCCGGCATCTCGGTGCTGGCTTCCGGTGCGGTCGCGCTGATCTACAACCCCGTGGCCTTGGCGGCGGTGCATGGCGAGCAGGCGCGGCAGTTCCAGGCCAGCGGCGCATCGGCCGCCGGCTCGGCCCACGGCGCGGACGCCGTGGTGGCCCCGACGGTGCCGCCGCAGATCCCGCTCGTGCTGGTGGTCGACGACTCGATCACCGTGCGCCGTGTCACGCAGCGCCTGCTGCAGCGCGAAGGCTACCGCGTGTCGCTGGCGGCCGACGGCCTGCAAGCGCTCGAGCGCCTGCAGCAGGAGCGGCCGGCGGTGGTGCTGTCGGACATCGAGATGCCGCGCATGGATGGCTTCGACCTCGCGCGCAACATCCGCGCCGACGCCTCGCTGGCCGGTCTGCCGATCATCATGATCACCTCGCGCATCGCGGAAAAGCACCACGACCATGCGCGCGCGCTGGGTGTCAACCACTACCTCGGCAAGCCTTACGCGGAAGACGAGCTGTTGCGGCTGGTGCGCCACTACACCAGCGCCGAGGCGCCGCAGGCGATGGCGGCCTGATCGGGCCCGGGCGGCGCTTCAGGCGCCGCCCTTCCTTCCACCCTTTGCCTCGCGCACCACGGCATAGCGCTGCAGCGTGCGCTCTCGCGCCTCGGCGTGGTCGACGATCGGCGCCGGATAGCTGTCGCCCAGCCGCACCCCGGCCGCTTCCAGCTCCAGCGGCGCCGCGGTCCAGGGCGCGTGGATGCTCGTGCCCGGCAGCTTCGCCAGCTGCGGCAGATAGCGACGGATGAACTTCCCTTCGGGGTCGAAGCGCTCGCTCTGCGTGACCGGGTTGAAGATCCGGAAGTAGGGCTGCGCGTCGCAGCCGCTAGAACTGGCCCATTGCCAATTGCCGTTGTTGGACGCCAGCTCGAAGTCGTTGAGCTGCAGCGCAAAGTAGCGCTCACCGCGCCGCCAGTCCAGGCCCAGGTCTTTGCAGAGGAAGCTGGCCACGATCATGCGCAGGCGGTTGTGCATGTAGCCGCTCTGGTTGATCTGCGCCATCGCGGCATCGACCAGCGGGTAGCCGGTGCGTCCGCGGCACCAGGCCTCGAAGAGCGTGTCGGCGTGCTTGCCGTGATGCCACTGGATCCGGTCGTACTCCGGCCGGAAGCTCTTGCCTTCGCCGACCTGGGGGTGGTGCGCGAGGATCTGGAAGAAGAAGTCGCGCCAGATCAGTTCCCCCAGCCAGGTCGAGGCTCCGGCGTCGCCCTGCAGCGAAAGCTGGTGCGCCACGCCTGCGAGCTGCCGGACCGAGACGGTGCCGAAGCGCAGATGCACGCCGAGGTAGCTGGGGCCGCGCACGGCCGGATAGTCGCGCGCGTGGTGGTAGCGGTCGATGCGCTGGAAGAAATCCTCGAAGAGCGCTGCGCCGCCCTGGCTGCCGGTCGGGATGTCCAGGTCGGAGAGGTTGCTCTTCCCGAAGCCGATCTCGGCCAGCGCCGGTACGGGCGAGCGGTAGGTGGCGGGTGCGGGCGCCAGCGCATCGGCATGGCTGCGCACCGGGTAGGGCTTCAGGTAGAAGGCATCCACCTTGGCCAGCCAGGCGCGTTTGTAGGCGCTGAACACGGTATAGGGCTGGCCGGTCTTCGTCAGCAGCTCGTCGCGGTCGAAGACGGCCTGGTCCTTGTAGGTGTGGAAGCTGATGCCGCCGTTGGCCAGCGCGCCCAGGACCTTGGCGTCGCGCGCCAGCGCCTCGGGCTCGTCGTCGCGGTTCGCGAACACCGCCTGCACCTCCAGGGCGCGCGCGAGCGGTGCGATCTCGTCCTCGGCCACGGCGTGGCGTACGATCAGCCCGCCGCCCAGGCCGCGCAGCTCGGTCTCCAGCTCGACCAGCGATTCGCGGATGAATTCCACGCGCCGGTCCGCGCGCGGCAGCGCATCGAGGATCGCCCGGTCGAAGACGAAGACGCAGAGCAGTTGCCGACAGGCCCGCAGCGCATGGTAGAGCGCTGCGTTGTCGTCCACGCGCAGGTCGCGGCGGAACCACATGAGGCCCTTGGCGTAGGTCTTGTCGGCGGCCAGTAAAATCGGCGGCATGGCCTCCGATTCTGCCCCGATGAACCTCACGCATCACTTCCTGATCGCGATGCCGGGTCTGACGGACAAGGCCTTCAGCCGGAGCGTGGTCTACCTCTGCGAGCACAGCGAGCGCGGCGCGCTCGGTCTGGTGATCAACAAGCCCAGCGACATCAACCTCGGGGTGCTGTTCGAGAAGATCGAGCTGCGCCTGTCGCGCCCCGAGCTCGGCAACGCGCCGGTGTTCCAGGGCGGCCCGGTGCAGACCGAGCGCGGCTTCGTGCTGCACGAGCCGGTGTTCGGGGAGGGCGAGAAACCCAACGAGTCGGTCTACGCCTCGACCATGACCATTCCCGGCGGCCTGGAAATGACCACCTCCAAGGATGTGCTGGAGGCCCTGGCCACCGGCGCCGGGCCACGCAAGGTGCTGGTGTCGCTCGGCTACGCCGCCTGGGGCGAGGGCCAGCTGGAGTCTGAACTGGCCGAGAACAGCTGGCTCACCGTGGGCGCCGACCCGGAGGTGATCTTCGACACGCCCATCGAGCAGCGCTACGACAAGGCCCTGTCGCTGCTGGGCCTGCAGGCCTGGACGCTGTCGCCTGAAGCGGGGCATGCATGAGGGTTCCGGCAATGCCCGACAGCGCTGCCCCTCCTGCTTCCGTTCCCTCCCATTTCCAAAGCTTCCTGGCCTTCGACTTCGGGCAGAAGCGCACAGGCGTTGCGAGCGGCAACCGGCTGTTGCGAAGCGCGACGCCGCAAGTCACCATCCGGGCCGAAGGCGACGCCCGCTTTGCGCAGATCGAGGCGCGCATCCGCGAGTGGCAGCCGGACGCGCTGGTGGTGGGCGTGCCCTACCACCCGGATGGCGCGGCGCACGACAACACCCGCGCTGCCCAGCGTTTCGCGCGGCAGCTGAAGGGCCGCTTCGGCCTGCCGGTCTACGAGGTCGACGAGCGCTACAGCACCACCGAGGCCCTGGCCTCGGGCGCGCGCGATGCCGACGCGGCGTCGGCCTGCATCATCCTTGAACAGTTTCTGAGGAACCTCCCGTGAATACGATTCCGAGCAACGAAGGGCTGCCCCGAGGGGCAAGCGCCCCTCCGGGTGGCAGCGACAACACGCCAGTGCCGAGCGTGGGGGCCCTGAATGCTGAAGCGCTCTATCTCGAGTTGCTGAGTGGCGTGAAGCCCTTGATGCGCCCGGATACGCGCCTGGTCGGCGTCACCTCCGGCGGCGCCTGGCTGGTCGAGCGGCTGCAGAAGGACCTGGGCCTGCCCGGCACCCCCGGCATCATCTCCTCGGCGATGCATCGCGACGACTTCGCGCGCCGCGGCATGGCCGCGAGCGCGCAGACCTCGCTGCCCTTCGACGTGAACGGCGCCGACGTGCTGCTGCTCGACGACGTGCTCTACACCGGCCGGACCATCCGTGCGGTGCTCAACGAGCTGTTCGACTTCGGCCGGCCGGGCTGCGTGCGGCTCGCGGTGCTGGTCGACCGCGGCGGTCGCGAACTGCCGGTGGCGGCGGACTTCGCGGCGGCGCGGCTCGAGTTGCCGGCTGCGCAGTCGCTCGCGCTTGCGCGCGACGACAAGGGTGTTTTCAGCTTCCAAGTGGAGCAAGCCTGAATGGACTGCCCCCACGCTCATCACCACGTGTATTCGCTGCCCCCCGAGGGCGCGCAGGCCTCCCTTGGGGCGGCCCGGCGGGAGGCCTGATGCTTTACAAACGCAACCCCCAACTCAACAAGAACGGCGAGCTGATCCACCTGCTCTCGATCGAGGGCCTGCCCAAGGCCATCCTCACGCAGATTCTCGACACCGCCGCCAACTTCACCAGCGTGAGCGACCGCGAGGTCAAGAAGGTGCCGCTCCTGCGCGGCAAGAGCGTGTTCAACCTCTTCTTCGAGAACTCGACGCGCACGCGCACCACTTTCGAGATCGCGGCCAAGCGGCTGTCGGCCGACGTGATCAACCTCGACATCGCGCGCTCCTCCGCGAGCAAGGGTGAGTCGCTGCTCGACACCATCGCCAACCTGAGCGCGATGGCCGCCGACCTGTTCGTGGTCCGGCACAGCGAGTCGGGTGCGCCCTACCTGATCGCGCAGCACGTGGCGCCCCACGTGCACGTGGTGAACGCCGGCGACGGCCGCCACGCGCACCCGACCCAGGGGCTGCTCGACATGTACACCATCCGCCACTACAAGAAGGACTTCGCCAACCTCACGGTGGCGATCGTCGGCGACGTGCTGCACTCGCGCGTGGCGCGCTCCGACATCCATGCGCTCACCACCCTGGGCTGCGCCGAGGTGCGGGTGGTCGGCCCCAAGACGCTGGTGCCGGGCGACATGGCGCAGATGGGCGTGCGCGTGTGTCACTCGCTCGAGGAGGGCATCAGGGACTGCGACGTGATCATCATGCTGCGGCTGCAGAACGAGCGCATGAGCGGGGCACTGCTGCCTTCGTCGCAGGAGTTCTTCAAGACCTACGGCCTGACACCCGAGAAGCTGCAGCTCGCCAAGCCCGATGCGATCGTGATGCACCCGGGCCCGATCAATCGTGGGGTCGAGATCGACTCGGCGGTGGTCGACGGCCAGCAGAGCGTGATCCTGCCGCAGGTCACTTTCGGAATCGCCGTCCGCATGGCCGTCATGAGCATCGTGGCAGGTAACGAAGCATGAGAATTCTGATCACCAACGGTCGTGTCATCGATCCGGCCACCGGCCTCGACAAGCAGGCCGACCTGACCATTGCCGACGGCAAGGTGCTCGCCATCGGCAGCACGCCGGCTGACTTCAACGCCGAGCGCACGCTCGATGCGCAAGGCTGCCTGGTCGTGCCCGGCCTGGTCGACCTGGCCGCGCGCTTGCGCGAGCCCGGCTACGAGCACGAGCGCATGCTGGAGAGCGAGATGGCCGCGGCCGCGGCCGGCGGGGTGACCAGCCTGGTCTGCCCGCCCGACACCGACCCCGTGCTCGACGAGCCCGGCCTCGTCGAGATGCTCAAGTTCCGCGCCGAGAAGATGCGCAGTGCGCGCCTGTTCCCGCTGGGCGCACTGACACGCGGCCTGAAGGGCGAGGTGCTGACCGAGATGGCCGAGCTGACCGAGGCCGGCTGCATCGGCTTCAGCCAGGCGGATGTCCCGCTGAACAACACGCAGGTGCTGCAGCGCGCGCTGCTGTACGCCAGCACCTTCGACTACACGGTGTGGCTGCGGCCGCAGGACCGCGATCTGGGCCAGGGTGTGGCCGCCAGCGGCCCGCTCGCCACGCGCCTGGGCCTGTCCGGCGTGCCGGTGGCGGCCGAGACCATTGCACTCTTCACCATCATCGAACTGATGCGCTCCACTGGCGCGCGCGTGCATGTGTGCCGCCTGTCGAGCGCCGCCGGCGTGGCGCTGGTGCGCGCGGCCAAAGCGGAGGGGCTGCCGCTCAGCTGCGACGTCAGCATCAACTCGCTGCACCTGGCCGATACCGACATCGGCTATTTCGACAGCCGTGCGCGGCTCAATCCGCCGTTGCGCCAGCAGCGCGACCGCGATGCGCTCTCGGCGGCGCTGGCCGACGGCACCATCGACGCGCTGGTGTCCGATCACACGCCGGTGGAGGCCGACGCCAAGACCCTGCCCTTCGCCGAGAGCGAGCCGGGCGCCACCGGGCTCGAACTGCTGCTGCCGCTGGCCCTGCAGTGGGGCGAGCAAAGCGGCGCCGGACTGCTGCGCGCGATCGAGGTGGTGAGCACCGCGCCGGCGCGGCTGATCGGGGCCGCCGAAGCAGGGCGCCTGGCGCCGGGCGCGGTGGCCGATCTCTGCGTCGTCGATCCCGCGCTCGAATGGCAGGTGTTGCCCGAGGCGCTGCGCAGCCAGGGCAAGCACACCCCCTTCGGCGGCTATGCCTTGCGCGGGAAGGCGCGCCACACACTGGTCGGCGGGCGGCTGGTCCACGGTTGAGGTCGAACGCCGCCCGATGCAATCCTTGTCCGCGTTCCTGAAGCTCGTACGCGCGCTGGCCCATGCGCATGTCGGCTGGTGGACCATCCGCTCCAAATTTCCCAAGCTCTCCCAGGCCGAACGCGAGCAGCGGGTGCAGGCGTGGGCGACGCGAATGCTCGCGATCATGGGCGTCCGCTTGGTGGTGCAGGGCACGCCGCCCGAGAGTGGGCCGGTTCTGGTGGTGAGCAACCACGTGTCATGGCTGGACATCCTCACTGTCCACGCGGCGCGGCATGTGCGCTTCGTCTCCAAGTCGAACGTGCAGCACTGGCCGCTGATCGGCACCCTGGCCAATGGCGCCGGAACCCTCTACATCGAGCGCGAGCGCCGGCGCGATGCGCTGCGCGTGGTGCACAGCATGACCGAGGCGCTCAGCGGAGGTGACGTGATCGCCGTGTTTCCCGAAGGCACCACCGGCGATGGCAGCACCTTGCTACCCTTCCATGCCAATTTGCTGCAAGCCGCCATCTCCTCGGGCGCTCCAGTGCAGCCGATGGCCCTGCGCTTCACCGATGCCGCCAGCGGGGAAACCAGCTTGGCGCCGCGCTACATCGACGATGACAACCTCGCCACCTCGCTGTGGAACGTGCTGAAGGCGCCGCCGCTGCTCGCGATCGTGCGTTTCGGCGAGCCCCAGCCCTCCTGGGGCCGCGACCGGCGCGCCTGGGCGCTCTCGTTGCACGCGGACGTGCAGGTCTTGTGGCGGGAGACACACTGACTGAAGCGGACGGCCAAAAAAACAGCGCCCCGCAGGGCGCTGTGCAACGGCGCCAGGGGCGCCGGGGAGGAGGAAACTGTTGGGTCCGTTCTGTGCGGGATTCAGCAGGAAAGTCGAAAGACCTTGCAGGTCCTTTTGGACTGCAGTTGATGCAGCTTAGCGGCCGGCCCCGCATCTTTCCTGCCGGAGAAGGCAATGCGCTTGCGTGGGTCGCGACCTACAGAGGGCGCAGACGGCGACCCAGCCCCAGGATGCGTCGAACGCCCCAATCGTGAAAGATCGCCTGTTCCCGCGAGCGGGCGTCCCATGAATCTCACCAATTGTTGCGAACTGCCTCTCGCGCAGGCTGTGGCCGGCATCATCCCGCTCACTCAGCGATTGGACGAGCCATGGACACACTTCTTCTGGTAATTGCCATCAACTTTCTTGTCGTGCCTTTCCTTCAAGAGGCGGAGGCCCAGGGCCGCCAGCTTCGGCGCTTCCCCGCCTTCCTTCACATCCTGCGTCTGGCGCATGTGCGCAGGACACACTGGCTCCGGCCCTTTTGCATCGCCGCCTTGCTCTTTCTGGCCTTTGCCGTGCTGCGAGCGCAGAGTGGGCACGTGGAAGGCCTGACCGTGGTGGTCCACTTCGCCTTCATGCAATTCGTGCTGTGGACGGTGGTGTCCCTGAACGTGCGCAAGCCGGCCCGCGCCCCATCCCATGCCGGGACATCGGACGACGAACTGCCCGGCCGTCCCATCGCCACACCGCTGCCGCGGCGGTCATGAAACCGGTCGGCGGATGGCGCGTGCCGGTATGCCGGTCGCTGCTTCTGCTGCCCCTCGTCGTGCTGGTCGGCTGCCAGTTCCGCAGCGAACCGCGCCCGCTGTCATCGGAAGCACTGCCTCCGCCCGCCTTCATCGATGCGCCTGCGCGTTGCACAGCGGCGCGCGCCCGATTCGGGCTGGGGCGGCGCATCAATATGCCCCTGCTCGAGGAAATGCGCCTGCGCACTGGCGCGCGCGTTGCGCAAGCGTGCTGGCGACGGATGCACAGACGCCCTTCGACGCCGCCCGCTTGATCGTGGAAATCGAGGAAAACGGCCGCGTCATGGGCGTGCGCTGCGCTTAGTCGGAACGGGGCCGTCGGGATCCTCAGGAGGGCGCGTCAGGCGCCGAGGAGGGGGCGCGGCAGCAGGCCCAGGAAGTGGTCGAGCATCTGGAAGTGGTCGTCCAGGAGTTGGTCCTCCAGGCCGGACAACGCTTCAATCGGTATCCACTCCGCAGCGGCCGCGTCGTCATCCGCGCGCACGTCGGGCAGTGTCGGCCGGTCGCCCAGGTCGAAGAAGTGCCCGTGCGTGATGGTGCGGCCGCGCTGGCTGCGATCGGGGCGATCGAACACCTCGGTGCTCGCGAGGCAGGCGAGCAGTTCGGCGGGCGGCAGGTCCAGGTGCGTCTCCTCCTCGAGCTCGCGCAGCGCGGACTGCAAGGTCGTCTCGCGCGCTTCCAGGAAGCCGCCCGGCACGGCGCGCAACCCCTTGCCGGGCGCGTGGCCGCGGCGAATCAGCAGCACGTGCCCGCCGCACTTGACGACGCAGTCCACCGTGACCAGCACCACCGGGTAGGGCGCCACCGACCAGGCGGCGTCGTGCTGGCGCAGGAGCTCCCACTCTTGTGCCAGCGCCGCATGCAGAGGTGTCTCCATCCAGGGACGCAAGTGGGCGAGCGTAGCGGCCGGCAGCGCGCGTGCCAGCACCTCGGGTGCTTCCTTTGCGCCGCCGAAGATCGCATCGCGCACGGTGGCCGCGCTCGCGCTGTGCACGCGCGGCTCGGCCTGCAGCGTCCAGCCGTCGAAGCCGTGAAGGTAGTCGCGCGTGGCGTCCTTCACATGACCGACCAGCACCGTCCCGGTGGTGGATGCCGGCGCCGCGCCCTGTTGCACGAGCGCCGCATCGATGGCCAGGCGCACTTCTGCGAACCAACGCTCCTCGTCGAAGTGGTCGCGCATGGGCACGAAGCACACACGCTGTCGCTCGGTCTCGGCGAGCGCCAGGCGGATCATCTCCGCGCGCTCCTGCCACGTGAAGGGGTTCTTCGGCGAGCGCGCCAGGAAGGCCGAGCCGATCACCACCACGACGCGCGGCGCCGCATCCAGCGCCTTTCGCAGCAGCGTATGGTGGGCGTTGTGGAAAGGCTGGAAGCGGCCGATGAGGACGGCGAGCTCGTGCGTGGCGGGAAGGCGTGCGGTCATTGTGGGGAAAGCGGCAGCTTGGCCTGCCATTCTGGCCGGATATCAATCCCGGACGTGGTAGAGGCGAAGAATCCACCACACTCGTACGCCAGCCATCCGACCGCAAACACCCAGTGAAAACGCCGGCTCTCGACGCGCGCGGCAATGGCGCAGAGCACGACGCCCGCCAAGGTGCGCAAGTCGTATTCGATGCCTTGCGCCACCAGATGGGCCGTTCCCTTGATCCAGGTGTCGAAGACGTCCAGAACGTAGATCAGCCCGAGAATGCCGAAGAACCACTTGCGGCGCGACAGGAAGTAGTCCATGTAGTCGCGTACTCGGCTATATCGTCAGGGAACAGGATGGCGCAAAGCAGGTAAAGCACGGCCGCGTACCCGACCACGAACGCAGACGCGCCGAAATGCCAGGCGTCAGGCGGATGAGCGCGAATTCCCACCACCAGAAGTGGATCAGCATGACCAGCATGAAGCCGGCCCACAGCAGGTGGACGCCGTAGACCTTCAGGCGCCCCGGGTGTTGCGCGAACTTGGCCAAGCCCGAAGCAGCCGCGCGATGACCAGGCTCACGACCATGCTGAGCACCATGCGCACATGGATGAACTGGCTGGGGTCGATATTGCCGGCGTGTTCCATGGCTGCGCTGGGGAAGATTCTTCGACTGGACTCGACAGAAGTTGAATCCATTCTCGCGTCAGCGAGGCGGCCCCGCCGGCGCCGACATGAAACGCGGTGGCTTCGGCCGAGCAAGGGCTGCGAGTCGAGCGCCTTGCTTTCCCCTTTTATTCGAGCGAGCCGAAGGCGCTGCCGGTCATGGGAGAGCGAGCGGCCTTTATTGACTCTTGGCGAAGGCTGCTCACCCACAGCCGCGCGTGGCGCTGTTCGCGGCTCTCGAAGCGGCCGGTAAACCGACGGATCACGGGGCTCTCGATGGCGGCGATCGTCATCCAGTCGGTGGTTCCGAAAGACGCCGATTCGCTGCTGCGCTCCACGAGGGTGGGGCGCAGCGCCAGGATCCATTCGGCCGGGATGTTGGGGTCGGCATCCAGTATTCGCAATGCGATTTTTGCCGCCTTGGGGCTGAGCGTTTGTACCTTGCGAAGGTGAAAGTCCGAGTCCATCGCGCGGCTCCTTCATGGCTTGGGGTAGGGCGGGCGTATCAATATACAGTGAAAAGTAAGTAGATGTGAAAATTTCACATCCGGGGAATCCCATGCAAGCGCCGAGCCAGCGGTCAGCCGGTCGCCAACGCGTCAAGGTCTTGGGTTCTGAAGGAGGGAGGCTGCGCGACGTCCTTGCTGGTCGTAGCGATGTCCACGCCCGCCCAAAACCAGATACTTGACACGTTCAAGGACGAGCTCAACAAATCCAACGCGACCTCGGGCACGGGCAGCGGCGGCATGGCCGCCAGGGCTACGACAACCACCAAGGCGATGAAGCACAAATTCCGGCGCCAACCCACCGTGTACTGTTCCTGCTGCTCTTGGCGACGGCCCCACAGTGCCTCATGAAGCTGGGCGGGCTCGGTGTCGAGATCTGCCGCAAAGCGGTTGTGAGATGCGGCCCTCTTCCTTGGGGCCAATCTACGGTTCCTACCGCCGCCGGAAAGAGCGTGTGTGGCTCAAGTCAGCCATCATCGTCGCCCTCATGATCGCCTTCGGCTGGTCGCTCATTCGCTTGGCGAGTTAACCGGCCTCCGCGCCAGGTATTCGTCGATCCAGGCTCGAGCTTTGCTGGCCAGGACCCGTCTGGCTTCGGCTTCATCGGAAACAGCTCCAGCAAGAGCAACCCGGCACATCAACTTGCCGGCTCGCTTCACGTCGGCAAAGTAGAGGATGCCGTCGCTCGTGCGCTCGGAATCGACCTCCATTGACCAATCTGGAGCAGCAGGCGGATCAACCACATCACGGGCCGGTGAGATGTTCATCGCTAGGCTAATGGGAAAGTTTCACAGCACAGTATGCGACCTTCAGGCGCGACATCAACGGGAGGAATGTCACGGGCGGAGCATCCTGTCCAGCGTTGGCCTCTTCAGAGCTCGCAACGTCGACGCCGCGCTGGGCGGCGCAGGAGAGAGGTGCCAACGTCGCGCGCCTGTCGTTCGCGTTCGCGCCGGCGCGCTTCAGCGGGGTCTGCGATCGTCGGCCGGCCCTTTGGGGTTCAGGTCGCACCACCAGGTCTGCGCACATGGGCCCGGTGCCCTTGGCGCGCGGGTCAAGCCTCCCGCTCCTCGATCCAGTGCGAACCAGGTCCGTAGGCCTCTATAGCGGCTTCCACGATGTTCTGCAGCGTCTCCCGATTTTCTGGTGAATCGGGACGCCAGAGCCCTCCGCAAGGTCGCCTTGGTGCGCTTTCGGTCGCGATGTGCTCTTCCCCTGCGACCCAGCGCAGTCGAATCTCTTTCATCACCTTGACCGCCATAGAGGTGAACACCAAAGCATTCATTTCACGCAGTTTGGGCTACAAGCAGCAGCCGCGCAAGCAGGGGCGGGCTGGATGGACCGATCTCTCTGCATTTCCATATAGGCATTGCGCGGCGACCAACCCGCTCCAGCACGTCGCGCGGCGCCCAGAGCCAGGGTCTTGGCCTTGCCGTTCACGCGGTAGTCCATGCGCCAGTACCTGCCTGCCGCCTTGACGCGCAGGTACATGCCGCTGCCGCCAGCGCGGCGCTACCGCTGGGGAACGTGGTTTCTGATGTTTAGTGAGACGCCCTGATTCGGTCTCGTGGTGCCCTCGACAGGAATCGAACCTGTATCTGAGTCTTAGGAGGACCCCGTTCTATCCATTGAACTACGAGGACGAAGGCGGTGGCGACTTTACCAGTTCGTCACGGTCAGTCGTATTTCACGGTGTAGATCAGGTCGATGCCGCTTTGCTGGCCGGCCTGGCCGCGCAGGGTGAGGCGACGCGTGAGGTCGTAGAAGACGAACAGCGAACCCAGCGTGCCCGACAGGCTGCGCTCGTAGGTCAGGTAAAAATCCTTCGACAGGCGCTTGCCCACGGTGACCGCCGATTCGCGCACGTCGCCGCCGCTGCTCGGCCCCTTGAAGCCGATCTCGTCCAGCCCGAAGCGGCTTGCAAGTCCTCCGCCGGAGCTGCCTGACCCGAGCCGCCCGAGCAGCGCCAGCGCGGCCTGCTGCAGCAGCAGCGATTCGCCGCCGCTGGTGGCCGAGGCGCGGCCCAGCACTACCCATGACAGCGTCTCCGCATCCGACAGCGCCGGCTCGGAGTACAGGCGCACGCGCGGCGACTGCGCAGTGCCGGTGATCTGCACGCCGGCGCGCTGCGAGATGTTGGGCCGGATCGCGAGCACGTCCAGCGCCGGGTTGTCGTAGGGGCCGTTGAAGCGCGCGATGCCAGTCTCCACATCCAGCCGCTGCCCATAGGCACGGTACTGGCCCTTCACGGTGCGCACCTCGCCGGTGATGCGCGGGGGCGTGTTCAGCGCGGTGCTGCGAATGTCGAGCTTGCCTTCCAGCCGCGTCGTCAGGCCGCGCCCCTGCACCGCGAAGTCCTCGCCGAGGTCGAAGCCGATCGCGATGTCCGGCGGCTTCGCGGTCTGCGCCCTGGCGGCCTGCGCGTCTTCGCTGGCTGCCCGGCGCTTCGCGGCTTCGGCCTCCTCGCGGTCCTTGGCGGTCGAGCGCACCACCACGTCGCTGCCCAGGCTGGGTGCGCTCTCGTCGGGCAGGATGATCACGGCACGGTCGGTCGTGAGGTTGCCGCGCACGCTGAACTGGCCGTTGTCCAGCCGTGTTTGCAGATCGCCCGAGAGCGTGACCTGACGGTCGGTGCGCACCAGCACGCGCAGGCCGCGCAGCTGCGTCTGCATGGCCATGCGGATGCCGGTGCCGCTGGCCGGGGCCGGGGCCGTGCCCCAGCTCAGCTCGCCGCGCGCCGACAGCGTGCCGCCACCGGCGGCCGCGGCGCTGGCCGCGGTGCTGATGTTGCCGCTCTGCCCCGCGATGCGCGTGCTGCTGCCGGTGCCGCCCTTGAGGGTGAACTCCGTGATCTCGATGCGTTCGCCGGTCAGCGAGGCACGCAGGCGTCCGTCGCGCAGATCCAGCCCCTCGACCATCGCGCGCAGCGCGAGCTGGTCGGCCGACAACATGCCGTTCCACCGCGGCAGCGCACGGTTGCCCGAGAGCGTGGCATTGGCATCCAGCGTGCCGGCGACGCGCCAGCCGGGCGGCGCCAGGATCGACCAGACGCCGAGGCTGGGCAGCCGCGCCGCCACGCGACCGGCGAGCGGCGCGTCGGGCGCCCATTGCCAGCCGTCCGCGCGGTGCAGCACGCGGGTGCTGGCCTCGGCGCGGATCTGGCCGGCGCGCTCGCTGTCCCAGGCCAGGGTGGCGCGCACGGTGTCGCCCTCGGCGTCGAGCCCGAGCTCGGCTTGGCGCAGGCCGGCCGGGGTGCTGGCACCTTCGGTCGCCGCGTTCATCTTGCGCTCGCTGGCGGTGCCGGTGCCGCGGCTCTCGATGCGCGTGACCAGTGCGGCCTCGCCGGCCTGCACGCGGATGTCGCCGCTGGCGCGGGCGAGCCGGACGCGCGCGCGCAGCGCGTCGCCGGCGTCGATGTCCCAGTCGCCGTCGAGCAGCAGGTCGCCGCTGAGGCCCATCTCGGCCAGCGTAGCGGTGTTGCCCATCGCCTCGGCCCAGGCCATCGGCAGGCCGCGCAAGCGGCCCTGCGAACGCAGGCGGAACGCGCGGTTCGGCGCCGTGCCGCTGTGGCTGTAGCGCAGCGGCTCCCACTCGACGCGCACGGTGCCCGGCACCGGGCCGCGCAGCGTGGCGGATGCGGCCGAGGCCTCCACCTCGAGGCGGCCGGCGTTGCCGCTCTTCAGGGTGGCGGACAGCGTGCGATCCAGCTCCAGTGTCCAGGGCCCGGGGCGGCGCTGGGTGTCCTGCGCCTGCAGCCGCAAGCTGGCGATCGAGGCGCGCCATTGCCTTGCGCGTTCGAGCCCGCCGCTGGCATGCGTGTCGAGCGTGAGCTTCTGCGTGCCGCTCACGGCTTCGCCCTTGAGCGCCAGCGTGGCCTGGGCGAGGCTGCCGGCCAGCTCGGCCCGCAGGTCGCGCAGCTGGAGCTCCGTCGCCGGCCCGCTGTCAGGCGGCGCCAGCCTGAGTGCCAGGCGGGGGACGGAGAGCGTGGCTTTGAGCGTCGGCTCCGTGCTGCCGCGGGAAGCCGGTTCGCTCGCGTTCTGCAGCCGGCGCTGCACGGCCTGCCAGCCGCCCTGCCAGGCGGCGTCGAGCTGCGCGCTGCCCTCGGCACTGCTGCCCGCGAACACCGCCGAGAGCTCGGGCAGGCCCTCCACCCAGCGCTGCAGGGTGGCGGCATCGTCGACGCGGGCCTGGAGCTCGCCGCCGCCGCTGGCCGGTGCGATGCGGCCCTGCAGCCGGGCACTGCCGCCTGGCATCACCAGCTTGAGATCGCCGCTGCCGGCCTGCTCGGCGACGCGCAGCTGGAGCTTGCCTTCGAGGCTGGCGTTGGCCGCCTCGATGCGCAGCGTGCGCAGTTCCAGCACCTGGGCCTGCCACTGGCCGCGTGCCAGGGCGCGATCGAGGCGCAGGCCCTGCAGCGCCTTGCTGCCGGCGCCACCCCCGGCCTGCAGCGCGACGTCGAAGAGCAGCGCCTCGCCGCGCTGCTCGGCGGTGAGGCTCCCGCTCACCGGCGCGCCGGCCAGCTCGCTGTGCAGCGCGCCGGGGCGCACGCCGCGCACCCGGGCGCGCGCCTGCCAGGGCGCTGGCGCGGGGCTCCAGCGGCCCTCGGCCTCGATGCGGCCGCCGCCGGCGCGCACCGTGGCCTCGGGCAGGGCCCAGGTGCTGCCGTCGAAGGTGGCGCGGGCCTGGACCTGCTCGATGGGCAACTGGCCGCTGTCCCAGGGGCCGGGCTTTGCATTGCGGATGTCGGCACGGGCCTGCCAGACCGTGCTGCCGCCGGGCGCGCTGCCGTCGGGGCCGGCCTCGATGTCCCCCGTCAGGAGCGTGCTCGGCGCCCCGGGCCACAGGACGGCCGCGTCCAGGTTCCGAAGCTGCGCCTTGGCGTCGATCACGGGCTGCGGCTGCCAGGGCGCGATGTTGGCCTGCAGCTGCGCTTCCATCGGCGCTTCGGCGCCGGGCTCGGCGGGCTTCAACTGGGCTGCCACGGCCAGCCGCGCATCGGCGGTCGCGAGCGTGCCCTTGGCACTGGCCTCGGCCAGCACCTCGATGCTGCGGCCCTCGGCCAGCGGCGCGCGCACCCGGCCCTCGAGCGCGGCGTCGAAGGCCATCGGCGCCGGGCCTTGCAGCGTGACCCGTGCGCCGTAGTGGCCCTCGGCGATGTCCACGCCCTCGATCACGAGCTGGTGTTCGTCGCCGGCGTAGCGATAGCGGCCTGACAGCTTGTCCGCCTGGAGCGCAGGCGGGCCGGCCCAGCGCAGTTCGTCGATGCGAAAGGGCAGCTCCACGTCCACCGGCAGCACGATCGGCGCCAGCGGCTCGATGGGCTTGTCCTCCACCAGCCCGCGGCGCTCGATCAGCAGCCGCGTCGCATGCACCTCGCCGAGCTGCACCTTGCGCTTCAACAAGGGTGCGAGCTGCCAGCCGATGTCGGCCTCATGCACCTCCACCGCCAGGCTCTCGCTCTGCCAGCGCAGCCAGCCGATGCGCCCGCCGGTGCGCAGCGAGCCGCTGACCTCGCGGCTTTCCAGGCTCTGGCCAGCGGGCAGGTAGCGCGCCGCCCGCGCCAGTGCGAAAGCCAGCGACTGGTTCGAGCCCAGCCACCACCAGGCGCCGGCCGTGAGCGCGCCCACCAGCAGGACCAGGGCGAGCAGGCTCCAGGCCAGGGCACGCAAGGCCCGCCGGCTGCGCGAGCGCACGGGCGTGGGGGAGGGCTGTGCGTCCGGCTGCATGTCAGAAAGTGAAGCCCAGCCGCAGGTGCAGCCTGAACTTCTTGGTATCCACGCCGTAGGCCACGTCGGCCTGTACCGGCCCGATCGGGCTGCGCCAGCGCGCGCCCACGCCGACGCCGACCTTCGTCTTGAGGTCGCCAGGCCGGTCGGCGACGGCACCGGCGTCGATGAAGACTGCGCTCTCCCACTCGGTCAGCTTGCCCTGGTAGACGAAGGGCCGCTGCCATTCGACGCTGGCCACGGTCATGTAGCGGCCGGCGACGATCTGGCCATCAGTGCGCTGGGTGCCGATCTCGCGGTAGCCATAGCCGCGCACGGTGGTGTCGCCGCCGGTCAGGAACATCAGGGTGGAAGGGATTTGCGCTCTGTCTTTCGCGGTCACCGCGCCGGCCTCCGCGCGCAGCTGGAGGCGGCTGCTGCGGGCCGCGCTGGCGCTGTCGTCCTTGTCGGCCCAGCCGAGCGGCACGATGCCGAGCCAGCGCCCGTAGACGCGGGTGAAGGGCAGGTGCTCGCCGGTCAGCGTGTAGCCGGCACCGAGCTCCAGCGCCAGGCCATGGCCCCGCGTCGGCACGCCCGCGTCGTCGAAGTAGCGCCCGGTCCAGCCCCAGTTGACCGACAGCGCCGAGGCCGACGGCGGAGCGTTGACGCCGCGGTTGCGGGCATAGTCGTACTGCAGGAAGTAGGTGTAGTCGATGTGGTCGCTCGACTTGCCCAAGCCGCCGCGCAGCCGCCCGCTGTCGACCTCGTAGCTGCCGGAGGTCTCGCTCTTGAGCTGGCCGGCGCCGAACCAGCGCCAGCCCTTGTCGTCGGGCACGGCGTTCCATTCGGTGCCCAGCGACTGGGTTTCGCGATCGACCGAGAGCTTGGAAACGGCGCGCCAGCCCAGCAGGGGCATGCGGTTGTGGATGTGGTCCAGCGACAGCCGCGGCCCGCTGTCGGTGGTGAAGCCGACGCCCATCACCACTTTCTGCAGCGGTGCCTCGCGCACCTGGGCGATGACGGGCGCCCACAGCGGGTTGCTGCCGTCGGTGTCCAGCGTGAGGAAGACCGAGTCGTAGTAGCCGCTGCTGGCCAGGCGCTGCTGCGCATCGAGCAGCTTCTGCTGGTCATAGTCGCTGCCGGTGGGTACGCGTGCGATGCGGCGCGCGGCGTCGGCGTCGTAGCGCTCGCTGCCGCGCACTTCCAGCGGACCGAAGCGGTAGGCCGGGCCAGAGCGGTAGTCGACGTGCAGCCGGGCCTGGCCGCGGTCGGCATCGATCTCGGCCCGGCTCAGCGCCACGCTGCCGGTCGGGAAGCGCTTGGACGAAAGGCTGCGCAGCGCGGCCGACTTGGCGTTGTCCCAGCCGAGCTGGGTGAAGACCTGGCCGGTTCGCAGCGGCCAGTCCTTGCGGATGGCCTCGCGCTGGACCTCGGCAGTGGGGTCGGTTGCGATCGGTCCGCTGAAGTCGATCTGCACCTGGTGTATTCGCGTGGGCTCGCCGGGATCGACCGTGATGCGTACCTCGCGCGGCGCCTTGGCCTCGGGTGTCTCCTGCAGCTCCAGCGTGAGCGTGGGCGTGAAATAGCCGAGGGTCCCGAGCAGCTCGCGCGCATTGCCTTCGGCGGCCACCATGAGGCGCGAGAGCTCGGCCGCGCCCAGGTCGTCGATCTGGCGATAGCGCTGGATCTCCAGGTTGCGCTCGAGGTACTCGCGCACCGTGTCGGGCGCCTGGACCGACACGCTGAAGGCTTCGCGCGCGCCGGCCGGCTTCTCGTCGCCGACGGGCTTGGCGCCCGCTTCGGTGTCGTCCGGCTCGCTCTTCGGCAGCAGGCTGCAGCCCTGCAGCAGCAGAAGCAGGCCTGCACAAAAAAACGCCGGCATCCACGCCGGCGCGAGCAACCGAAACACCCTGAGCATGCGGCCATTTTGACAGCACGCCCGGGGAGGCCCCCGTAGGCGGGAGCCGCGGCGAGCAACTCAGAGGCTCAGGCCCGGCCGGTGACCTTACGTGCCAGCAGCCAGACCACCGGCGGCGTGAGCATGCGTGCGACGGCCTTGGCCCGGTCCATGCGGTGCATCTTCATGAAGACCGAGGCCGATTCGTCGCCGTGCTGTTTGCCGGCCAGCGGGCTGCTGTAGTAATAGGCGGCGACCGAACGGCGCGGGCGGTCGTCCGGTGCCTGCAGCGGCTTGGTGTGGCCGTGGTAGCTGATCGGGCCGTGCGGCAGCAGGATGGTGCGGCCGAACTCGGGCTGCACGGTGGTCACGCAGCGGTCGTGCTTCTTGTCCCAGAGCTCCAGGCCCGAGCCCCAGTCCGGGTTCCATCCCTTGTTGAGGTAGGTGATGAAGACCATCTCGTTCTTCAGCCCGAGGTGCCGGTGGCGGTTGAAGTCGCGGTGCACGGCGAAGGTCGCGCCGGTGCGGCTTTCGTGCAGACCGCCGCCGAACAGCTTGGGGTCGGGCAGCAGGTAGGGCACGCCGGTCAGGGACGAAAGCCAGTCGATGAACCAGCCGGAATGGAGGATGTCGAAGTACAGCTGGGTGGCCGGGCCCAGCGTCGGCCCGAGCACCGAGCGGCGGGTCGATTCGTAGCGGCTCTTGACCTCGGCCCAGCAGTTGCCGGGCTGGGCATCGAATTCCTCGGCCACCAGGTCCAGCAGAGCCGGATTGAACAGGTTCTCCAGCACCAGGTGCGGGAAGGGAGAGGCGGCCATCAGCGCGTTGCGCAGGCGATCGCGCTGGGCCGGCGAGAAAAGGGCGCGATCGACCAGCTCGTCGCGCGGCAGCTGCACGCCGCGGATGCTCACGAAGTCGCCCCGGGGCTGGAAGCGCGGATCTTGCTCCGCCGCGGGCAGGGGTTGCTCGAGAACCGGCGGATCGAGCGGCAGCGAAAGAACGGCAGACATGGCAACACCTCCAGCACGGACCGGCGTCAACGAAACGCCTTATTTGAATCCTTAGGTGTTAACTGTAACTCGGCGTCTCTAAGTTGTGACAACTTTTTTCGCAATAGCCCGCCCAAAAACGTTAGCACCTCCAGCCTAGGCCGCGTGTCGGAGGCCGCCTACTTGGAGAGCAGCCGCATGGCCTCCTCGAGGCCCTTGAGGGTCAGCGGGTACATGCGGTGGGATACGAGTTGTTGCATGACCGCGATACTTTGGCGGTATTGCCAGACGCCCTGGGGCTCGGGGTTGATCCAGGCGAACTTGGGGAAGGCATGGGTCAGGCGCTGGATCCATTCGGCGCCCGCTTCTTCGTTGTTGTATTCGACGCTGCCGCCCGGCTGCAGGATCTCGTAGGGGCTCATGGTCGCGTCGCCGACGAAGACCAGCTTGTAGTCCTTGTTGTACTTGCGAATGATGTCCCAGGTGGCGAACTTCTCGGAGAAGCGGCGCCGGTTGTTCTTCCACATGAAGTCGTAGACGCAGTTGTGGAAATAGTAGAACTCCAGGTGCTTGAACTCGGTCTTGACGGCCGAGAACAGCTCCTCGACGCGCTGGATGTGCTCGTCCATGGTGCCGCCCACATCCATCAGCAACAGCACCTTCACGTTGTTGTGGCGCTCGGGCCGCATCTTGATGTCGAGGTAGCCGGCGTTGGCGGCCGTCTTGTGGATCGTCTCGTCCAGGTCCAGCTCGTCCTCGTGGCCTTCGCGCGCGAACTTGCGCAGGCGCCTGAGCGCGATCTTGATGTTGCGCGTGCCCAGCTCCTGGCTGTCGTCGTAGTCCTTGTAGGCGCGCTGGTCCCACACCTTCACCGCGCTCTTGTTCTTGCCCGCGCCGCCGATGCGGATGCCCTGCGGGTTGTAGCCGCCGTGGCCGAAGGGCGAAGTGCCGCCGGTGCCGATCCACTTGCTGCCGCCCTCGTGGCGCTCCTTCTGCTCCTCGAAGCGCTTCTTGAGCGTCTCCATGAGCTCGTCCCAGCCCATCTTCTCGATCTTGGCCTTCTCCTCGGCCGTGAACTCGCGCTCCAGCGTCTTGCGCAGCCAGTCGAGCGGCACTTCCTTGGTGAAGTCGGTCACCAGCTCCACGCCCTTGAAGTAGGCGGCGAAGGCGCGGTCGAACTTGTCGTAGTGCTTCTCGTCCTTCACCAGCGCGGTGCGCGAGAGGTAGTAGAAGTCGTCGAGGCCGAAGGCGCCTTCCGAATTCGGGCCGACCACGTCGGCCTGCAGCGCCTCCAGCAGACTGAGGTATTCCTTGACGGACACCGGCAGCTTGGCCGAGCGAAGGGTGTAGAAGAAGTCGATCAGCATGGCGAATCACTCCCGGGTTTCAGGGCGCGGCTTGTCCAGCAGGTAGAGCAGCTGGGCCCGCACCTCGGGCCACTCGCCCGAGCGCAGGCTGTACATCACGGTGTCGCGGATGGTGCCGTCGCGGCGCAGCGCATGGCCGCGGATCACGCCGTCCTTGCGGGCGCCCAGGCGCTCGATGGCGCGCTGCGACGCATGGTTGAAGTTGTCGGTGCGCCAGCCCACCACGTGGCAGCCCAGCGTGTCGAAGGCGTGCGTCATCATCAGCAGCTTGCAGGTGGTGTTGACGTGCGTGCGCTGGCAGCGCCCGGCATACCAGGTGTAGCCGATCTCGACGCGCTTCACCGCGGGCAGGATGTCATGGTAGCTGGTCGACCCGAGCACCGCGCCGCTGGCCTCGTCGGTCACGGCGAAGGCGAAACGGTGGCCGCCCTCGCGTGCGGCCAGGGCCGTCTCGATGTAGGCACGCGTTTCCTGCGGCTCGGGGACCGAGGTGACGCGGATCTTCCACAGCTCGCCATCGGCGGCGGCGGCGCGCAGGCCGTCCTCGTGGTCCAGCGCCAGCGGCACCAGCGCGATGCCGCGCGACCTCAGCGTGACCGGCTCGACGAATGCCATCTTCCTCAACTCCTCGGTGAACCGTACTTTCGCGTGAACCAGGCCCGTGCGAGCTGCGCGCCGGCGCCGCCGCCCAGGCCGATCAGCAAGATGCCGAAGACGGCACTGTTGCTGTAGCCGCCGGGCCCGAAGGCATCGAGCCCGAGCGCCAGGCCGAGCCAGCGGCCCAGGAGCGCGCCCACGATGAACAGGACCGCCTGTGCCAGGCCCAGCAGCATCAACTGGCGAGTGGACGGACGGCCTTCGCTCATCGGTTGTGGCGTTGCATGAACACCAGCTTCTCGAACAGCGTCACGTCCTGCTCGTTCTTGAGCAGCGCGCCCACCAGCGGCGGAACCGCGACCTTGTCGTCCTTGCTCTGCAGCGCCTCGAGCGGGATGTCCTCCGCCACCAGCAGCTTGAGCCAGTCCAGCAGCTCCGACGTCGACGGCTTCTTCTTCAGGCCGGGCAGGTTGCGCACGTCGTAGAAGGTCTTCATGGCCGAGGCCAGCAGCTCCTGCTTGAGGTTGGGGAAGTGCACCGCCACGATGCTCTTCATGGTCTCGGCGTCGGGGAACTTGATGTAGTGGAAGAAGCAGCGGCGCAGGAAAGCGTCCGGCAGCTCTTTCTCGTTGTTCGAGGTGATGAAGACCACCGGCCGGTGCTTCGCCTGGACCAGTTCGCGCGTCTCGTAGCAGTAGAACTCCATGCGGTCGAGCTCGCGCAGCAGGTCGTTCGGGAATTCGATGTCGGCCTTGTCGATCTCGTCGATCAGCAGGGCCACCGGCTCATCGGCAGTGAAGGCCTGCCACAGCACACCCTTGACGATGTAGTTGTGGATGTCCTTCACGCGCTCGTCACCCAGTTGCGAATCGCGCAGCCGGCTCACCGCGTCGTACTCGTAGAGGCCCTGCTGGGCCTTGGTGGTCGACTTGATGTGCCACTGCAGCAGCGGCAGCCCGAGCGAGCCCGCCACCTCTTCCGCGAGCATCGTCTTGCCGGTGCCGGGCTCGCCCTTGACGAGCAGCGGGCGCTTGAGTGCGATGGACGCGTTGACCGCGAGCATCAGATCCTGTGTGGCGACGTAGTTGTCGGAACCCTTGAATTTCATGGATGGCGTAAAGCAGAGGGGGTGGATGAAGGACTCAACATTCCATTCATCTGCGTCGCGCAACGCCTGAGTCCACTGGACGGGTGCCTCACGCACGGGGCCGCCGGGAGCCCCCGCATATAATCAAATGTTGACTAGAAAACCAGTTTTCCACGAGATTGTGCGCGCAAAATGAACAAGTTGTTGTCCACGGTGTTTGCCCTCGCTGTCGCTTGCGTGACGGTCTCCGCCCAAGCCCAGAAGATCACGGGCAATGCCGAAAACGGCTCGAAGAAGGTGGCCATGTGCGTCGGCTGCCACGGCATCGTCGGCTACCAGGCCAGCTTTCCTGAAGTTCACAAGGTCCCGATGATCGCGGGCCAAAGCGCCACCTACATGGTCTCGGCCCTCACGGCCTACAAGGGCGGCGACCGCAAGCATCCCACCATGCGCGCCATCGCCGACTCGCTGAGCGAGCAGGACATCGCCGACGTTGCCGCCTACTACAGCCAGCTAGGCGTGCAGGAAGGCGATGCCCCGCCGGCCGCCGTGGCCAAGCAGCCCAGCGAGCGCGTGCAGGCCCTGATCTCGCGCGACAAGGACAACGCCTGCACCAAGTGTCATGGCGCCAACTTCAACACCCCGAACGACGGCACGGTCGCCAAACTGGCCGGCCAGCACGCCGACTACCTTTACGTCGCTCTCAAGTCCTACAAGGTCGAGAAGCACGCGACCATCGGCCGCTCCAACGGCGTGATGAGCGGGCAGGCCAAGAAGTTCAGCAACACGGAGCTGAAGGAGCTGGCCAGCTACATCAGCTCCTTGCCAGGCGAATTGAAAACGGTGCCGGACTCGAAGCTCCACCACGCCAGGTAAGAGCGGTATCGCTCAAGAAGAAAGCCCGCTGCAAGCGGGCTTTCTTCTTTGGGTCGTGCCCCCCTCAGACGTCGAAGAACACCGTCTCCTGGGGTCCCTGCATGTGGATGTCGAAGCGGTACGTGACCTGCCCGCCCGTCTCAATGCGCTGCGCGATCAGCGTCTGCCGCCGCTCGGCCGGCACGCCGGCCAGTACCTTGTCCTCGGCATTCGCCTTCGCCTCGTCGCTGAAGTAGATGCGCGTGAAGGTGTGCAGCAGCATGCCGCGCATCAGCACGATCACGTTGACGTGCGGCGCTTCGCCGGCCGATTCGGCGCCGGGCTTGACGGTGTGGAACACGAAGCGCTTCTGCGCATCGGTGCCCGTGCCCGCGCGGCCGAAGGCGCGGAAGCCGATGGCCTGCGCATCCTCCACCGACTGTGGGTAGGCGCCGGTGCCGTCGGGCTGGCTGATCTCCACCAGCGCATCGTCGATCGGCTTGCCGTCGCCGTCGATCACCAGACCCTCGATGCGGACGCGCTCGCCGCGCGCGTTGTCCAGCGCGAGCACGGCATCGAAGGGCTGGTCGAAGTCGTAGCCGTACTGGGTGGCCGCGAGGCCGTAGGCGAAGTAGGGGCCGACCGTCTGCGAAGGGGTCTGGCCGAAGTTGGTTTCGAGTGCGCTCATCATGGTGCGTGTCTCCTGTGCTTCAGCGGGTTTCGAAAGGCGTCTCGTCGGCGCCGCGCAGCACCATGTCGAACACGTAGCCGAGCGCGTAGCCTTCTTCCGTGACGTCGAGGCTGAAGTCGGCGACCAGCCGGTTGCGCACCTTCTCCGGCGTGCCGGTGATCATCGGGTCGTACTGCATCAGCGGGTCGCCGGGGAAGTACATCTGCGTCACCAGCCGGCTGGCGAAGTGCTCGCCGAACAGCGACAGGTGGATGTGCTGCGGCCGCCAGGCGTTGGGATGGTTGCCCCAGGGATAGGCGCCCGGCTTGATGGTGAGGAAGCGGTAGCGGCCCTCGTTGTCGGTGAGGCAGCGGCCGGCGCCGAGGAAGTTCGGATCCAGCGGCGCGTCGTGCTGGTCCACCTTGTGCACGTAGCGGCCGCAGGCGTTGGCCTGCCACAGCTCCACCAGCGTATTGCGCACCGGGCGGCGGCGCTCGTCGAGCACCTGGCCGGTGAGGATCATGCGTTCGCCCAGCGGCTCGCCGTTCCTGCGCGCGTTGCGGGTGAGGTCGTTGTCCAGCTCGCCGATGCTGCTGTGGCCGTACACCGGCTGGCGCAGCTCGCCCAGCGAAGCCTTCAGCGGGATCAGCGGCTGCGTCGGCCCGCGCTTGGCGGTCGACCTGTAGCCGGAGTAGAGGTAGGAAGGGTGGCTGGGCCAGTCGCGCGGCGTCAGAGTGGGCAGCGCGCCGTCTTGCGGGGAAGAGCTCATGAACTTGTCTCCGGGTTCGTGGGGATGGCGTGACTGTATTCATGCGCATTGCTGATGTAAATTGACGTTCTTGCTATTTTTCATAAGCCTTGGTAATTGAATGGCCGCCAAGTCCGAAGCCTTCCTGCGCGGTGTGCAGCTCAGGCACCTGCGCTGCCTGGTGGCGGTGGCGCAGGAGCGCCATCTGGCGCGCGCAGCCGAGCGGCTGGCACTGAGCCAGCCGGCGGTGTCCAAGACCCTGGCCGAGCTCGAGGCGCTGGCCGGCGCCCGGCTGGTGGAGCGCGGCAGCGCGGGGCGGCGCGGCATCCAGGGCTTCACCGTCGCGGGCGAGCAGTTGCTGGCGCATGCGCTGCGCGTGCTGGAGGCCCTCGATGCCAGCGCCCAGGCGCTGATGCCCGCCTCCGGCGTGCGCCTGCAGCGCCTGCGCATCGGCGCGCTGCCCAGCGTGGCGCCTTCCCTGCTGCCGGCGGCGCTGGCCGCGCTGCGCGAGCGCTTGCCCCAGGTGCAAGTTCTGGTGCAGACCGGCGCCAACGCGCTCTTGCTCGATGCGCTGCGTGCCGGCGAGCTGGACCTGGTGGCCGGCCGCATGAGCGATCCGCAACTGATGGCCGGCCTCACCTTCGAGCTGCTCTACACCGAGCCGCTGGCCCTGGTCGCGCGCGCCGGCCATCCGCTGGCGGGCGCTGCGCCTTCGGTGCAGGAGGTGTTGCACTATCCCCTGGTGATCTACAGCGAGGGCACGATCCCGCGCCATCACACCGAGAGCTTTCTGTCGGGCCTCGGCCTGCGCCTGCCCGCGCATGGAACGCAGACGCTGGACCTCTCGGTGGCGCGCGCGCTGCTACTGCGCTCGGATGCCGTGTGGTTCACGCCCGTCGGCGCCGCGCGCGACGACCTCGCCAGCGGCCAGCTGGTGCGCCTGGCGGTCGACACCGCGGGCACCGAGGAGCCGGTGGGCCTGCTGCTGCGCAGCGATGCCGAACCTTCCGCCGCGCGCCAGGCACTGATCGCCTTGCTGCGCGAGAGCGGCGCGGATCAGTCGCGCGTGGCGCGCCGCTGAACGCAGGCCACGTAGGCCTCGCCGTCGGGCGGGCGGCCGGCGCGCTGGCTCTCCCACATCATCTGGCCCAGGCATTCCATCGCCTCGTGATGCGCGTCGAGCAGAGAGTCGCGGCGCGCGGCCAGCAGCTCGACCGCCTGGCGGATGCCGCGGGGCTGGTCGATGGAGCACTGCTCGCTGATCGACAGATGCATCGACAGATGCAGGAAGGGGTTCTCGCGTCCGTCCTTGCCGTCGTAGACGCGGGCCACCGCCGCGTCGGCATCGGCCAGGTCGGCGTGGTACTCGGGGTGCTCGTCGATCCATCGGCTGGCGATGATCTCCAGCGCCTCCATCGGCCGGCCCTGCCGGCTCTTGGCGTAGACGTCGCAGAAGAAGCGGCGCACTTCTTCCTGGGTGGGATTGAACATGGACCGAGGTTAGCACCGCCCCCAAGGGCGCATGCCGCGCGCGGCCGCTACATTGCGAAGCCATGGACCGACTAGAAAACATAGAGACATTCGTCCGGGTCGCGCAGACGCAGAGCTTCGCCGAGGCGGCCCGGCAGATGCGGGTGGCCAAGTCGGTGGTCACGACGCGGGTCAAGCAATTGGAGGAGCACGTGGGCGCGCCGCTCTTCCACCGCAGCACGCGCGTGGTGCGGCTCAGCGACGTCGGGCAGGCCTTCCTGCGCGACTGCACCGAGCTCGTGGGCCGGGCCAACGACGTCATGGACCAGATGCGCGGCGCGCGCGCCGGCCCCACGGGCACGCTGCGCATTCATGCGCTGACCGGCTTCGTGCTGGGCCATCTGGCGTCGGTGCTGCGCGCCTTCCAGGCCAGCTATCCCGACATCCACCTCGAGCTGATCGTGAGCGACACGGTGGTCGATCCGGTCAAGGCGGGGGTGGATTGCGCGCTGCAGATCTTTCCCGCGGCCTCGACCGAGCTGGTGTCGCGTCCGCTGTTCCCGGTGCGCCGCGTGTTCTGCGCCACGCCCGAGTACCTGCGCGCGAACGGCACGCCGCAGACGCCGCGCGAGCTGCACAAGCACCGGCTGGGCCTCTACTCCGGCTACCCGAGCCGCGACCGCTGGACCTTTCATCACGAGAGCGAGCAGGTGACGATCTACATGACCGCCGCGCTGCTCACCAACAGCGTGCACCTGCTGCGCGAGTACGCGCTGGAGCATGCCGGCATCGTGTGCCTGCCGACGTTGGTGGCGGGCGATCCGATCCTGCGCGGGGAGTTGAAGGTGGTGCTGCCGGAGCATCAGCTGTCGTCGTTCTCGCTCAACGCGGTCTATGCGGGCACCTCGCGCAACGCCTTCAAGCTCAAGCTCTTCATCGAGCACATCACGGCGGCGTTCACGCGGGTGGCGCCTTGGGATGCGGAGATGGTCGAGCGGGGGTTGTTGCCGGCTGAATTGGTGGCCGACGTTTAGGCTTCACCGGGAAAACCCTGCCGATTGATCGCATTCGGCGAACAATGCGGCCCGCTTTTGATCCCTACCGAAGGCGCCCCCGGCTTCCTACAGTTCGTTCCATCGCAGCAGCGCTGCAAGGACGACCCCCAGGAGACAAGCCCATGACCGCCACCGCCTACCAGACCCGCTTCGGATCGCTCAAGAGCTACGAGAAGGGCCACGTCGAGCCCATCGCCGACGACGTCAAGCACTACGCGATGTCCAACTGTTTCGACATCGCCAGCAAGAGCAAGCCCTACGAGAAGGTCGTGTTCGGCCAGAACCAGATCTACGTGCTCGAGACCCTGCGCGCCGAGGGCAGCTCGCCCTGGTACACCTGCGCGCACGACGAGTTCGCGCTGGTGATGGACGGCGAGGTCGAGGTCCACCTCGTCAAGCTCGATGCCTCCCAGACCGTCGGCGATGAGAACAAGAACGGCGCCGTCCTCGTGAAGGGCGAACCCAAGGGCCAGAAGATGGGCTGGATGAAGCTCACGCGCGGCCACCAGGGCCTGCTGCCGAAGAACACCGCCTACCAGTTCCGCACGCCCGGCGAGCCCGGCGTGATCGTGCTGCAAACGTGCAAGGGCGACCTCTCGATCGAGAGATGGGCCGACATCTGCCAGACCCACTGAGCCCAGCCAAACCAGAGGACAAAGCCATGAACGCACCCGCAGAACTCGCCAACGTCATCGCGTCCCAGCCCGACGCCACGCTCGGCTACAAGGCATTCACGCTCGGCAGCTTCGGTTTCCGTCGCGACGAGTACTTCGCCCACATCACCTGGAAGACCCGGGACGGCCGCCCGATGAGCCACACCCTGGACGTCGGCAACTACCTGCGCGCCCTGATGCGCGACGTCGCCTGGGGCTTCTTCTACGGCTGGGTCAACTTCGACGACGTGGTCGGCACCGTCAACCACTACCAGTCGGTCGACCTCTACGCCGGCAGCTACAACGGCACCATGAAGGAAGCCGGCATCGATCTGCTGGAGAACTTCCCCACCGCCCAGATCCGCGCCACCTTCGAGGCCATGCTCGACGACTGGACCAACGAGAGCTTCGACCCCTTCGCCGCGCCGCAGGAAACCGGCTCGCCCTACGGCCGCAAGAAGGGCAACAACACGGCCAAGATCACCCGTGCCCGCGAGCTCGCCAAGCGCTGCGTCGGTCTGAAGGACGACCTGCGGCTGCGCAGCGACGACACCGGCGCGCCGGTCAACCGCGCCTTCGCCGACGTGCCGCAGGCCCAGCCCGAGTTGCATCCCGAGCCCGGCTTCGAGAACGAGGTGCATGCCTTCAACCTGTTCGGCTTCCTGAGCCGCTCGCAGGTGACGTGGAACCCGAGCTTCACCTCCGTCGTCAAGCACAGCTTCATGTGCCCGACCACCGAGGAGCACATCCTGCCGATCATCCATGGCAACGACCGCGTCGAGTGGTTCTTCCAGATGACCGACGAGATCCACTGGGACTGCGGCGACAAGAACACCGGCCGCCCCATGGCGCGCGTGATCATGAAGGCCGGCGACATGGCCGCCATGCCTGCCTACTGCCGCCACCAGGGCTTCAGCCCGAAGCGCTCGATGCTGCTGGTGTGGGAGAACGGCTCGCCGAGCCTGGTCTACGAGATCCAGAAGGGCGAGAGCCCCGAGATCCCGGTGAGCTTCTAGGAGGAAAACGCGCCGCGAAGCGGCGCGTCCTTCTGGGTTTCGCTTCCTTCTAGAGGAGACAACAAATGGCAGACCGCATCCGGTCCGATGCCGGGGCAAGCTCGCGCCGGCGATTCATGCAGCAAGCCGGCGCAGGCTCGGCAGCCGTCGCGGCAGCGACCCTGGGGCTCTCGACGCAGGAGGCCGACGCAGCAAGCGCACCTGCATTCGACGCCACCTACGACATCGTGGTCGCCGGCAGCGGCTGCGGCGGGCTGGCCTCGGCGCTGTTCGCGCGCTGGCAGGGCAACAGCGCCGTGATCCTGGAGAAGGCCGGCAGCATCGGCGGCACCACCGCCAAGGCCGCCTTCTGGTACTGGGTGCCGAACAACGAGGCCATGAAGAAGGCCGGCATCGCCGACCCCAAGCCCGACTTCCTGAAGTACGTCGCGCGGCTGTCGAACCCGCAGGGCTACGACCCCAGCCACCCGCGCTACGGCTTCACGCAGTGGGAGTACGACATGTGCTCCGCCTTCTACGACAGCGCCTCGCCCGCGGCCGAGCTGCTGGCGACCAAGGGCGCGCTGCCTTACCGCCACGTGGCCGAGGTGCCCGACTACTTCGCCGAGCTGCCCGAGGACAAGGCGCCCAAAGGCCGCGTGCTGGTGCCCAAGGATGCGATCCCCAGCATGTCCGACGGCGGCCTGGTGGCGGTGCGCACCATGTCCACCAAGGCACGGCAGGAGGGCATCCCGATCCGCACCGGCATGCGCGTCACGAAGCTCCTTCAGGACAAGAGCGGCCGCGTGATCGGCGTCGAGGCCAAGGACGAGCTCGACGCCACCGTGCGCCTGCGCGCCCGCAAGGCCGTGATCTTCGCCACCGGCGGCTTCACCCACAACGTGGAGCTGCGCAAGAACTTCCTCAACGGCCCCATCTTCGGCGGCTGCGCGGCGCCGAGCAACGAAGGCGACTTCGTGCCGATCGCCGGTGCCCTGGGCGCGCAGCTGCGCAACATGAACTACGCCTGGACCTGCCCGATCCCGCTGGAGAAGGCGATTGCGAAGGACGGCTCCATCTCCGGCATGTTCTCGGTGGCCGGCGACTCGATGCTGTTCGTCAACAAGTACGGGCATCGCAACGTCAACGAGAAGCTGCAGTACAACGAGCTGGCCCAGACCTTCTTCGAATGGGATGGCGCCAAGGCCGAGTACCCCAACCTCGTGCGCATCGCGGTCTGGGACCAGCGCTCGCAGCAGCATTCGGCCAGCGCCGAGTACGGACGGCTGATCGTGCCGCCCGGCACCGACGACCGCCACGTGATCAAGGGTGCGACGCTCGCCGAATTGGCGCGCGCCATCGACGAGCGCTTCGCCAAGTACGCGAGTGCCATCGGCGGCGCCCGGTTGGCGCCCGAGTTCCTGCCCAACCTGCAGGCCGCCATCGCGCGCTTCAACCAGTTCGCGAAGACCGGCAAGGACCTGGACTTCCACCGCGGCGAGCGCGTGGTGGAGCAGCTCTTCAACGGCGACGTGAAGGCCGAGCCCGGCCGCAGCAACCCCACCATGTGGCCGCTGGCCGATACCGGCCCGTACTACGCGGCGCTGGTGGTGGCCGGCACGCTGGACACCAAGGGCGGCCCGAAGACCGACACGAACGGCCGCGTGCTCGACGCCCGCGACCAGCCGATCCCCGGCCTCTACGGCGTCGGCAACTGCGTGGCCTCGGCCTCCGGCCGCGCCTACTGGGCCGGCGGCGCGACGCTGGGGCCGATCATCGCCTTCGCCTTGCGCGCGGCGAACGCGGCCCATGCCGAGGGAAGGAGCGCCGCATGAGGACCTCGCTGCTGCTCCCGCTCGCTGCGTTCCTCGTGCTCGCCGGGAGCTTCGCCCAGGCCCAGTCGCCCGGCCAGCGCCTGGCCCAGAACGCCTGCGCGCAATGCCACAGCTTCGGCAAGGGCGAGCCGAACGGCGTGGGCCCCAACCTCTACGGCCTGCTCGGCAAGCCCGCCGCGGCCAGCCCCGGCTTCAGCTATTCGAAGCAGTACCTCGACGCGATGAAGGGCAAGACCTGGGACCGCGCGCTGCTCGACAAGTGGCTCGCCGACACCCAGGCCGTCGCGCCCGGCAGCACGATGGCCTATTTCCAGGACGACCCGAAGAAGCGCGCTGCGCTCATCGAGTACATGCAGTCACTCAAGTGAAAGAAGGAGACCCACCATGGCCCTCACCCGTCAAACCATGACCGACGAGCAACGCAAGTCGGTGGCCCTCGAATACCTCAAGGCCTACGACAACGGCGGCGTCACCTCCACCGGCGGCTCCATCCTCGACCTGTTCGCGAGCGATGCGCAGGTCTACTTCCCCAAGTGGGGCCTGGCCAACGGCAAGGACGAGATCGGCAAGCTCTTCGGCGAGGTCGGCAGCCGCGGCAAATCCATCCGCCACGACTACGCCGGCTTCAACTGGATCTTCACGGGCACCGACCTGTTCGCCTGCGAAGGCACGAGCCACGGCGAGCATGCCGACGGACCCTGGCGCGCCGGCGTGCCGGAGTGGGGCGCGGGCCGCTGGTGCGATGTGTTCGAGGTGCGCGACTTCCTGATCCAGCGCTGCTTCATCTACCTCGACCCGGACTACGCGGGCAAGGACACGGCACGCTATCCCTGGCTGGCCGCCCGGGGAACCGACAACTGAACCATCATGAACCTCGCAGACATCCAGCAGGCCGCCGGCCTCAAGACGCCGATCCGCCACCAGCTTTTCATCGACGGCCGCTTCGTCGATGCCGAGTCCGGCGAGACGCTCGCCACCCTCAATCCGCACGACAACTCGACCATCGCCGAGGTGGCGCTGGCCGGCAAGGCCGACATCGACAAGGCGGTCGCCGCCGCGAAGCGCGCCTTCCCGGCCTGGAGCCGCATGGCGGCGGCGGACCGCGGCCGCATCCTGCTGAAGCTCGCGGACCTGATCGAGGCCAACGCCGAGGAGCTCGCGCGCCTCGAGTCGCTGGACACCGGCCACCCGGTGCGCGACTCGCGCACGCTCGATGTGCCGCGCACCGCGGCCTGCTTCCGCTACTTCGGCGGCATGGCCGACAAGTTCCAGGGCGAGACCATTCCGGTCGAGGCCGGCTTCCTCAACTACACGCTGCGCGAGCCGGTCGGCATCGTCGGCCAGGTGGTGCCGTGGAACTTCCCGCTGATGTTCACCAGCTGGAAGATGGCGCCCGCGCTCGCGGCCGGCAACTGCATCGTGATGAAGCCGGCCGAGATCACGCCGCTGAGCTCGCTCAAGATCGTCGAGCTGATGGCCGAAGCCGGCATGCCCGAGGGCGTGGTCAACATGGTGCCCGGTCTGGGCAGCGTCGCGGGGCAGTACATCGCCGAGCATCCGGAGATCGCCAAGATCGCCTTCACCGGCAGCACCGCGACCGGCAAGCGCATCGTCGCGGCCAGCGCCGGCAACCTCAAGAAGGTGCAGCTCGAACTGGGCGGCAAGGGCCCCAACATCGTGTTCGAGGACGCCAACCTGCAGGCAGCGATCAACGGCAGCGCCTGGGCCATCTTCCACAACCAGGGGCAGGCCTGCATCGCCGGCTCGCGCCTGATGCTGCACGAGAAGATTGCCGATGCCTTCCTCGACAAGTTCATCCCGCTGGCGCAATCGATCCGCCTCGGCAATCCGTTGGACGATGCCACCGAGATGGGCCCGCTCACGAGCGCCCAGCATCGCGAGCGCGTGCTGAGCTACGTGGAAGTCGCGAAGGGCGAGGGTGGCGAGGTGCTCGCGGGCGGCAAGTCGCCCGGAGGCGAGCTGGCGCGGGGCTGCTATGTCGAGCCGACGGTGGTGCGCGCGAACTCCTTCCGCGACCGCGTCGCGCAGGAAGAAGTCTTCGGCCCCTTCGTCACCGTGCTCACCTTCAAGGACGACGAGGAGGCCCTGCGCATCGCCAACGGCACCGACTACGGCCTCGGCAGCGGGCTGTGGACCACCAACCTGCAGCGCGCCCACAAGATCGCACGCGACCTGCATGCCGGCATGGTCTGGATCAACAGCTACAAGCGCGTGAACCCGGGCTCGCCCTTCGGCGGCGTGGGCCAGAGCGGCTACGGCCGCGAGATGGGCTTCGACGCGATGCGCGAGTACACCCAGGTCAAGAGCGTGTGGGTCAACGTCGATGCGCAGATCCCGCCGCACTTCGTGCGCTGAAACATCCAACGCGCGCGACTTCACGAGGGCGCACCGCCCGGCCGAGAACTGATTTTGTGCAGGTAGACAACGAAGAAGGAGACCACCATGACCCTCAATCGCAGACAGTTCACCCAGGCCGCGGCCGCCCTGGCCGCCGGCGGCGCCGCGCCGCTGGTGTTCGCCGCCGACACGCTCAAGATCGGTTACGTCTCGCCGCAGACCGGCCCGCTCGCGCCCTTCGGCGAGGCCGACAAGTGGGTCATCGACCAGATGAAGACCGCCTTCAAGGACGGCATCGGCGTCGGCGGGAAGAAGTACGCGGTGCAGATCGTGCTCAAGGACAGCCAGTCCAATCCCAACCGCGCGGGCGAGGTCGCCAACGACCTGATCCTCAAGGACAAGGTCGCGCTGGTGCTTACCGCCGGCACGCCCGAGACCGCCAACCCGGTGAGCGACGCCTGCGAGCTCAACGAAGTGCCCTGCGTCTCCAGCGTGGTGCCCTGGCAGCCCTGGTTCTTCGGCCGCAAGGGCGATCCGGCCAAGGGCTTTGCCTGGACCTACCACCTGTTCTGGGGGCTGGAGGACGTCATCGCCAACTTCACCAACGGCTGGAAGACGGTCAGCACCAACAAGAAGGTGGGCGGGCTGTTCCCCAACGACGGCGACGGCAACGCCTGGGGTGACAAGGAGCTCGGCTTTCCGAAGCCGCTGTCGCAGATGGGCTTCACGCTCACCGACCCGGGCCGCTTCCAGAACGGCACGCAGGATTTCAGCGCGCAGATCGCGGCCTTCAAGCGCGACAACGTCGAGATCGTGACCGGCGTGGTGATCCCGCCCGATGCCAAGACCTTCCTCACGCAGGCCCGGCAACAGGGCTTCAAGCCCAAGGTCGTCACGCTGGGCAAGGCGCTGCTGTTCCCGGGCGCGATCGAGGCGCTGGGCGAGCTGGGCTACGGCCTGTCCACGGAGGTGTGGTGGAGCCCTTCTCATCCCTTCACGTCGAGCCTGACGAAGCAGAGCGCGAAGTCGCTGGCCGAGGCCTACGAGGCCGGCGCGAAGAAGCAGTGGACGCAGCCCATCGGCTTCGCGCATGCGCTGTTCGAGGTCGCCTCCAACGCGCTCTCGCGCGCCAAGTCGACCAAGGCGGGCGACGTGCGCGACGCCGTCGCGGCAACTTCGCTCGATACGGTGGTCGGCCCGGTGAAGTGGGGCGGGCAGGGGCCCTTCAAGAACGTGAGCAAGACGCCGCTGGTGCTGGGCCAGTGGAACAAGGGCCAGAAATACAAGGTCGAGCTGAGCATCATCAACAACGAGGCCGCGAAGAACATCCCGGCCACGGGCACATTGCAGCTGCTGTCATGACGCTTCTCGCGCTGCACGGCGTGCGCAAGTCCTACGGCGCGCTCAAGGTCACCGACGACATCACGCTCGCGGTGGCGGAGGGCGAGACCCTGGGCATCCTCGGGCCGAACGGCGCGGGCAAGACCACGCTGTTCAACCTGATCTCGGGCGACGTGCGCGTCGATGCGGGGCGCGTGGAGTACGAGGGGCGTGACGTCACCGGCCTCAAGCCGCACCAGCGCTGCCATGCCGGCATCGGCCGCAGCTACCAGGTGCCGCAGCCCTTTGGGAACATGAGCGTGTTCGAGAACCTGGTCACGGCCGCCTGCTTCGGCGGCGGCCAGCCCGAGCGGGAGGCCTGGAAGACAGCCCACGAGGTACTGTCCGAGACCGGGCTGATGGCGCATGCCAACAAGCCGGCCGGCGGGCTCACACTGCTGGACCGCAAGCGGCTGGAGCTGGCACGCGCGCTCGCGACGCGGCCCAAGCTGCTGCTGCTGGACGAGATCGCGGGCGGGCTGACCGAGCCCGAGGCCAGGCTGCTGGTGGAGGAGCTCAAGCGCATCAAGGCACGCGGCGTGACCATGATCTGGATCGAGCACGTGGTGCATGCACTGCTGTCGCTGGCCGATCGGCTGTTCGTCATCAACTTTGGGCAGAAACTGGCGGAAGGGGAGCCGCGGGCGGTGATGGGCGATGCGGAAGTGCGGCGGGTCTACATGGGAATGGAAGCATGAGACACCGGGCCGCTCCCAAGTCGAATAGCACCGCAGCGCGCAGCGCGGAGGTTACCCAATGACCGCGCTGCTCGAAGCCCACCGCCTCCAGGCCTTCTACGGCGACGCCCAGGCCCTCTTCGGCATCGACCTCTCCCTCGCCCAGGGCGAGCTGGTCGCGATCATCGGTGCCAATGGTGCGGGCAAGTCCACGCTGCTCAAGTGCCTCACGGGCCTGGTGCGCGCCCCCCGCGAGGCGGTGCGCTTCAAGGGCGAGACCATCGGCGGCCTGCCGCCCGGCGAGATCGTCAAGCGCGGCCTCGCGATGGTGCCCGAGGGCCGCCGCCTCTTCCCCAGCCTCAGCGTCGAGGAAAACCTGCTGATCGGCGGCCTCTCGGGCCGCAAGGGCCCATGGAACCTGCAGCGCCTCTACGGCCTCTTCCCCATCCTGGCCGAGAAGCGCCACAACCCCGGCACCGAGCTCTCGGGCGGCCAGCAGCAGATGGTGGCGCTGGGCCGCGCGCTGATGAGCAACCCCGAACTGCTCCTGTGCGACGAGCTTTCGCTCGGCCTGGCGCCGATCGTGATCCGCGAGATCTACGCTGCGATGCCCGCCATCACCGGCGAGGGCATGACGGTGGTGATCGTCGAGCAGGACCTGACCATGGCCCAGCGCGTGTCGCAGCGCATCTACTGCCTGCAGGAGGGCCGCGTCTCGCTCACCGGCCGCTCCGACGCGCTCTCGCGCGAACAGATCTCGCAGGCCTACTTCGGCGTCTTGGAATGAAGACGGGGCGCGCCACACCATGATCGAAATCCTCCTCCAAGGCATCCTCCTGGGCGGCCTCTACACGCTCTTCGCGCTGGGCCAGTCGCTGATGTTCGGCGTCATGCGCCTCACCAACACCGCGCAGGGCGACTTCATCATCCTCGGCGCCTTCGCGGTCGTCGCCGGCACCACGCTGGCGGGCGGCGCGCCCTTCGCCGTCGCGCTTACCGTGCTGCCGCTGGCCTTCGGCTTCGGCTACGCGCTGCAGCGCTACGTGCTCAACGGCACGCTCGGCAAGGACCCGCTGCCCTCGCTGGTCGTGACCTTCGGGCTCTCGATCGTGATCCAGAACCTGCTGCTGGAGCTGTTCTCGGCCGACCCGCGATCGATCGAGACCGGCGGCCTCAACACGCAGGGCCTCGCCCTCGGGGACGCGCTCTCGCTGGGCGTGCTGCCGCTGGTGATCCTCGCGATCGCGGTCGCCGCCACCGCCGGGCTGCAATGGCTGTTCGCGCGCACCGCGCTGGGCCGCTCCTTCCGCGCCGTGTCGGACGACCGCGAGATCGCCGAGCTGATGGGGCTGGACGCGAAGAAGGTCTATGCCTTCGCCACCGCCATTGCCTTCGTGCTGATCGCCGTAGCCGGCGCGCTGCAGGGCATGCGCACCACGGTCTCGCCCTCTGACGGGCCGCTGCTGCTGCTGTTCGCCTTCGAGGCCGTGATCATCGGCGGCATGGGCTCCTTCTGGGGCACGCTGGCCGGCGCGATGATCCTGGGCATCACGCAGCAGATCGGCTTCCGGCTCGATCCGGGCTGGGGCATCTGGGTCGGCCACATCGTGTTCCTGATCGTGCTGGTGCTCCGGCCGCAGGGGCTGTTCCCCAAGACGCGAGGCTGATGCGATGACCTTGAACCCACCCCTCGCCGCGGCCACCCCGCCTGCGGTCTTCGACGTGGTGCGCAGCACCGCCGCCAGCCGGGCCGCGCTCGGCGTGGCCGTCGCGCTTGCCTTGCTCGCCGCCACGCTGCCCTTCTGGGGCGAGTCGAGCTGGATGCGCGAGTTCGTCGAGATCGCCTGCTACCTCATCTTCGCGATCATGTGGAACCTGCTCGCCGGTTACGGCGGCATGGTCAGCATCGGGCAGCAGGCCTTCTTCGGCTTCGGCGGCTACGTGATGCTCATGCTGGGCAACTTCGCGGGCGTGAATCCCTTCATCGCGATTCCCCTGGGCGCACTGGCCGCGGCGCTGGTCGCGGTGCCGGTGTCCTTCGTCGCGTTCCGGCTCTCAGGCGGTTACTTCGCCATCGGCACCTGGGTCATCGCGGAGGTGTTCCGCCTCAGCTTCGCCAACGTGTCCGCCGTGGGCGGCGGCTCGGGTACCACGTTGACGGCGCTGCGCGGCATCGAGCGTGCGACGCGCGAGAGCGTGACCTATTGGATGGCGCTGGTCTGCGTGGTGGCGGCCATCGCGCTGGTCTACCTGTTCCTGCGCAGCAAGCGCGGCCTGGCTTTGCTCGCCATCCGCGACAACGAGGTGGCGGCCGAGTCGCAGGGCATCCCAGTGGTGCGCATGAAGCTGGCCGTGTATGTGGTGGCGGCCTTCGGTGCGGGCCTGGCGGGCGCCCTCTATTTCGTCGGCAACCTGCGCATCAGCCCCGACGCCGCCTTCAGCGTGAACTGGACGGCCTTCGCGATCTTCATGGTGGTGATCGGCGGCATCGGGCGCATCGAGGGGCCGCTGGTGGGGGCGTTGATTTTCTGGGCGCTCAACAAGTTCTTGAGCGACTACGGGACCTGGTACCTGCTGGGATTGGGGCTGCTGGCGATCGTGGTGACCATCTTCTTCAAGCAGGGGCTGTGGGGGTATGCGCAGCAGCGGTGGGGGTGGTCGCTGTTTCCGACGCAGCGGGTGCTGGTGGATGGCGCGCGCACGCCGAGGCGCTGAGTGCAGTTTGACGGCAGAATTTATTCGAATTACTATTCAAATATCTATTCAATCTGTCGATTTCCCAAATGAAGTTTGAAGATCTCGATCTATTCACATGAGCGACCTGACGGAGCGCGTTCGCCAAGCGCTCCAGGCGGGCGGTGCTGCCCGAAGCCCCGAGCTGCAGCAGGTCGCCGGAGCCAGCCAGGCTTCCATTTCGCGCGCCCTGGCGCCGCTGCTTGCCGCGGGCGAGGTACTCAAGGTCGGGCGCGCACGAAACCAGGCCTATGTCATGCCGCGCCCTGTGGAGGGTGTGGGCACCACCGGGACGATTCCGATCATGAAGGTGGACGGTAGGGGCAAGGTCTCGGAATTCGGCGCGTTGATCCCGTCCATGCGTGGCCGATGCTGGGTCGAGGAGTTCGATCCGCCTCTCGCGCAACTGCACGACGGTCTCCCCTGGTTCCTGACCGACATGCGGCCCCAGGGCTTCCTGGGGCGTGCGTTCGCGCATGCCCGGAAGGACCTGCGCCTGGCCGACAACCCCGAGCATTGGACGGACGATGACGTTCTCAAGGCGCTGTGCCAGGCCGGCGAGGACTTGCCGGGCAACCTGATCATCGGTGCGCAGGCTTTCGAGCGCTTCATGCACGCACCGCCGGCCGATCGAGTGCCTCCCAGCAGGTATCCCGAGTTGGCCGAGGCCGCGATGCATGGCGCGCTGCCCGGGTCTTCCGCGGGCGGCGAGCAGCCCAAGTTCTGCACCGTCCGGGAGGACGGCCAGCCCGTGATCGTCAAGTTCTCGCCTGCTGGCGGCTCCGCGCCCGAGCGTCGGTGGGCGGATCTGCTGGTGTGCGAGCACCTGGCCCTGGAGACGCTGAACGAGGCCGGCGTGCCCGCGGCGAAGACGCGCATCTTCAGCGGTGGCGGCCGTACCCTGCTCGAAGTGGAGCGCTTCGACCGCACGCCGCGCGGCCGCATCGGCATGGTCTCTTTGCTGGCCTTCGACAGCGAATACATCGGCCACATCGACAACTGGGCGGCCACCGCCGAGCGCATGAGCACCCGCGGCCTGATGCGCCCGAGCGATGCCGACCGGCTCCGGCTGCTGGAGGCGTATGGGCAACTGATCGGCAACACCGACCGGCACTACGGGAACATCTCCCTCGTCATCGATCCTTCGGGCAGCTGGGCTCTGGCGCCAGCCTACGACACCCTGCCCATGATCTATGCGCCCGTGGCGGGCGAGCTGGTGTCGCGCGAGGACTTCGACCCGGGAAAGCTGGCGCCCACGGCAGACACACTGCGGGTGTGGGACGCAGCCAGGAAGCTCGCGATCGCGTTCTGGCGCAGCGTGGCTGCGGAGAAGCGAATTTCGAGCGCGTTCCGTCAGACGGCCAGGCGGCACGCGCGCAGCCTGGAGGCGCATGAACAACCGCAGCAGCCCGGCGCGCGCGAGCCGGTCTTTCAGCGGGAACGGCCGAGTTGACTCGGGGTGGCGACGCTCAATGCGTGAGCCGCCCCCGCATCGCCGCCGGATGCCCCGCCAGCCCGAAGGACTTGCCGGTGGGCGCCGGCGCATCGTAGCCGGCCAGGCGCCGGCTACCAACGCAGCGCGGGCGTGTGCACCGGCGCATCCCACAGCCGCTTGGCCTCTTCGTCCAGCGCGGTCACGGTCAGCGAGGCGCCGGCCATCTCCAGCGAGGTCGTGTGGTTGCCCACCAGCGTGCGCGCCACCACCAGCCCCTCGGCGGCCAACCGCCGGCGCGCGTGGTGCTGAAGCAGGTAGAGCTCCATCAGCGGCGTGCCGCCCAGGCCGTTGACGTGCAGCAGCACTTCGCGGCCGCGCGCGAGCGAGAGGTCCTTGAGGATGGGGTCGAGCAGAAGGTCGACGATCTCGACCGCCGGCGCGAAGGGCAGGCGTTGCCGGCCCGGCTCGCCGTGGATGCCCACGCCCATCTCCATCTCGTGCTCGCCGATCTCGAAGGTGGCCACGCCGGAGGCCGGCACGATGCAGCTGTTGAAGGCCACGCCCATCGAGGCGGTGCAACTGTTGACGCGGTCGCCCAGCGCCTTGCACTCGAACAGGTCGGCGCCGGCCTCGGCCGCTGCGCCGACCATCTTCTCGACGATCAGCGTGCCGGCCACGCCGCGCCGGCCGCTGGCGTGCGTCGAGTGGTCGATGGCGACGTCGTCGTCCACCACCACCATCAGGTGGTCAAGGTCGACCAGCATGTCGCTCGCCATCTGGAAATTGAGGCGGTCGCCGGCGTAGTTCTTGACGATGAAGAGCACGCCGCGGCCGGCGTTGACGCGGTGCGCCGCGGCCATCCACTGGTCGGGCGTGGGCGAGGTGAAGACCTGGCCCGGGCAGGCCGCGTCGAGCATGCCGCGGCCCACATAGCCCGTGTGCAGCGGCTCATGGCCCGAGCCGCCACCGGACACCACCGCCACCGCGTCCTTCTTGGGCGTGCGCCGGCAGACGAAGGTGGGATCGAACTCGACGGCGAGCAGCGCCTCGTGCGCCGATGCGAGGCCCGACAGGCTCTCGACGACCGCATCGTCGACATAGTTGATGAATTTCTTCATCGCAGATCCTCGCGGGGCGAAGGTAAAGGGAGCATGGTCGGGCGATCGTGCGCGGCTGTCATGCGAGGTTCTCCGCAGTGAGGATGTCGACCCGGGGGTTGCTGACCGCCAGCGCGCCGCGCACCCCTTCGCACAGGGCACGCAGCACGCGCGCGGCGGTGGTCACGGCGTAGTGCACGTCCTGGTGCAGCACGAAAGTCAGCGCGCCGGAGATCAGCATCGTGCGGTGCATGTCGAGCAGGTCGTGCGCAACCATGCCCAGCGATGCGTCATAGCCGTGCTCGGCCAGCGCGCGGTGCACGCCGTGGCTGCCGGGGCCGACGTTGTAGACCGCCGTCAGCCGCCCGCCGGTGGCTTTCGGGTCCAGCGTCTCGCGCGCGCGGCGGTAGGCCTCGTCCTCGGACTCCGGCATGTCGTCCACGCGCAGCAGCGTGGCGCCGGCGAAGCGCTCCTCCAGCACCTGCGCGAAGCCGATGCCGCGGTCGATCTCGGCAGCGTAGCGCGTCGCCGGCGACAGCAGCGCGCAATGGCCCTGGCCGGCCGGCGCCTCGCGCCCGAGCAGCAGGCCCGCAGTGCGCCCGGCGGCGCGGTTGTCGGCGCCGATGAAGGTCTCGCGCATCGAGCCTGCGACGTCGGAGAACAGGGTGACCACGTGCACGCCGCTGCGCACCAGCTCGTTGACGGCCAGCTTGACGGCCGGCGTGTCGGGCGCGAGCAGGGCGATGCCGTCCATGTCCGCCAGCCGCGCAAGTTCCTCGGCGAAGGCGCCGGCATCGTGGGCCGGCAGGCGGCGCGTCACCTCGGTGATGTGCTGGTGGCGGAAGTCGCCGGCCGCCTGCGCGACCACGCGGTCCACCAGGTCGAAGAAGCCGCGTCGGGTCGAAGGCAGCACGAAGGCGAAGCGGTAGCTCTCGGTCGAGCGCGGCCGGCCGCGCATCGGCAGGGCGCCCCCCAGCTCCTTCATCGCATCGCGCACGCGCTGCACGGTGACCGGGTTGACGCCGGGACGGCTGTTCAGCACGCGGTCCACGGTGGCGGTGCTGACGCCGGCGGCCTCGGCGATCTGGGTGATGGTGACGGAAGTGGCCAAGTGCGAAAAGCGCCTCAATAAATCAATCAGGAGTGTCGCCGATCTTCCCGACCTGGCGCACCGGGCTATCCCGGGCCCGGCAGACCTCGCTTGGCAAAGGCATATGGTCTTAGGGTTTGCGGTGATTGATTTATTTATTGCCATCTTTATTCTTCAATCCAGTTCCTTCCGCGGCACCCGCCGCCCGCCATGTCACCCCAACACAGGAGATGAGCACATGAAGAGCTTGAACAGGCGATCGACTTTGGCCGCGGCACTGCTCGCGGCGCTGGGCTTGGCTTCGGGCGCCGCGCAGGCGCAGACCAAGCAGCTCACGCTGTGCTGGGCGGCCTGGGACCCGGCCAATGCGCTGGTGGAGTTGTCGAAAGACTTCACCGCGCAGACCGGCGTGCAGATGAAGTACGAGTTCGTGCCCTGGCCCAACTTCGCGCAGCGCATGCTCAACGAGCTCAACTCCAAGGGCAAGCTGTGCGACCTGCTGATCGGCGACAGCCAGTGGATCGGCTCGGCCGCCACCGAGGGCCACTACATCAAGCTCAACGAGTTCTTCGACAAGAACGGCATCAGGATGAGCGACTTCATGCCCGCCACCGTCGAGGGCTACTCGACCTGGCCCAAGGGCACGAAGAACTACTGGGCGCTGCCCGCGATGGGCGACGCGGTGGCCTTCACCTACCGGAAGGACTGGTTCGCGCGGCCCGAGCTGCAGGCCGAGTTCAAGACCAAATACAACCGCGAGCTCGCCCCGCCCACGACCTGGGACGAGTTCAAGCAGATCGGCCAGTTCTTCCAGAACCGCACCATCGACGGCAAGAAGGTCTACGGCGCGGCCCTCTACACCGAGCGCGGCTCCGAGGGCATCACCATGGGCGTGACCAACGTCCTGTACGCGTACGGCATGCAGTACGACAACCCGAAGAAGCCGTACGACATGAAAGGCTTCATCAACGGGCCCGAGGCCGTGGCCGGGCTCAAGTTCTACAAGGAGCTGTTCGACTGCTGCACCCCGCCCGGGCATTCCAATGCCTACATGACCGAGGACCTGGACTCCTACAAGTCGGGCCAGGTCGCAATGCAGATGAACTTCATCGCCTTCTTCCCCGGCATCGCGAAGGACCCGAACGTCGGCGGCGAGAAGACCGGCTTCTTCACCATGCCCAAGGCCAGGATCGCGGCCGCGCAGCTGGGCGGCCAGGGCATCTCGGTCGTGAAGTACTCCGACAAGAAGGAGCTGGCGCTCGAGTACATCAAGTGGTTCGCACAGCCCGCCGTGCAGCAGAAGTGGTGGGACGCGGGCGGCTTCTCCTGCCACAACGCGGTGCTGTCCAAGCCGGGCTTCGAGAAGAGCACGTCATACGCGCCGGTGTTCCTCGATTCGATGAAGATCGTCAAGGACTTCTGGCAGGAGCCCAGCTACGCCCAGCTGCTGCTGGCGATGCAGAAGCGCACGCATGACTACGTGGTGGCCGGCAAGGGCACGCCGCAGGAGGCGATGGACGGCCTGCTCAAGGACTGGACCGAGGTCTTCAAGGAAGACGGGAAGATCAAGCCTTGAAGCGCGACACGGCGGGCCCCAGCATGAGCGCCATCCCTTTGGCCGCCGCGGTTCGCGCGGAGCCTGTCGAGGCCCCCGCCGTGCGGCTGGCCCAGGGCCTTTCCGACCGGGCCCTCGCCTGGCTCTTCGTCGGCCCGACCATCCTGCTGCTGCTGGCCTTCAACATCTTCCCGCTGGTCTGGACGATCTGGCTGTCCTTCACCAACTACCGCGCCAACCGGCCCGGCGCCGATGTGCTGTGGGTTGGCCTCGGCAACTACTCGCGGGTGCTCAACGACGAGGCGATCTGGGAGAACATGCGCGCCACCGCGCACTTCCTGACCTGCTCGATCACGCTGCAGCTGCTGCTGGGCTTCGGCCTGGCGCTGATGCTGAACCGGCGCTTCAGGAGTCACAGCTTCTGGAGCACCGCCATCCTGCTGCCGATGATGCTGGCGCCGGCGGTGGTCGGCACTTTCTGGAAGTACTTCTTCGAGCCGCAGTACGGCATCTTCAACTACATCGTCAACTTCTTCGGCGGCCGCGGCAGCTTCACCATGCTGGGCGACACGCAGCTCTCGCCCTGGGCCATCGTGCTGGTCGACACCTGGATGTGGACGCCCTACGTGATGCTGCTGCTGCTGGCCGGCCTGCGCTCGATCCCACCCTACCTCTACGAGGCCGCCGAGATCGACCGTGCCAGCGAATGGACCAAGTTCTGGCGCATCACGCTGCCGATGGTGATGCCCTTCATCATCCTCGCGGTGCTGTTCCGCCTGATCGAGAACTTCAAGATGTTCGACCTGGTGGACCAGCTCACCAACGGCGGGCCGGGCTCGGTGACCGAGCTGGCCTCGATCAAGCTCAAGCGCGAGGCCTTCGAGAAATGGCGCACCGGCTACAGCTCGGCGCTGGCCATCATCCTCTTCGTGGCCATCTACGGGCTCTCGCTCGTGACGGTGCGCTTTCTCGACCGGGTGAAGCAGCGATGAAAAACACCGTGCACAGTCCGCTGGACCCGACGCCGCGCGCCAAGGCCTTCGCCGGCATCGTCGTGATCGGCTACGCGCTGATCTCGCTGATCCCGCTGGTGTGGATCCTGATGACCAGCTTCCGCACGCCGCAGGACGCGATCGCTTACCCGCCGCAGGTGGTGGCGCAGCCCTCGCTGATCGGCTACGTCAACCTCTTCACCACCCGCTCGCGCGTCGGCGCGCAGGAACTGGCAGCGCTGCCCCCGCCCGCCACCTGGTACGAGGGCCTGGTGCGCGAGCAGCAGATGATTCTGGCCGGCCCCTCGCGCTTTGCCGACCGCTACCTCAACTCGGTGCTGATCGGATTCGGCTCGACCTTCCTGTCGGTGGTGCTGGGCACGCTCGCGGCCTACGCCTTCTCGCGCTTCCGCGTGCCGGGCAAGGACGACCTGCTGTTCTTCATTCTGTCGACGCGGATGATGCCGCCCATCGCGGTGGCCATCCCGGTCTACCTGATGTACCGGGCGGTCGGCCTGTCGGACACGCACCTGGGCCTGATCCTGCTCTACACGGTGGTCAACCTCTCGCTCGCGGTGTGGCTGCTCAAGGGCTTCATGGACGAGATCCCGCGCGAGTACGAGGAGGCTGCCATGGTCGACGGCTACACCCGCTTCCAGGCTTTCGTGAAGGTGGTGCTGCCGCAGGCCGCCACCGGCATCGCCACCACCGCCATCTTCTGCCTGATCTTCGCGTGGAACGAGTACGCCTTCGCGCTGCTGCTCACCAGCGGCACGGCGCAGACCTCGCCGCCTTTCATCCCCACCATCATCGGCGAGGGCGGCCTCGACTGGCCCGCCATGGCCGCGGGCACCACCCTGTTCCTGCTGCCGGTGCTGGTGTTCACCGTGCTGCTGCGCAAGCACCTGCTGCGCGGCATCACCTTCGGAGCGATACGCAAATGAATGTGCCGACGAGACGCTGGTTCGCCCGTTCGCGCTGGGAGCCGGCCAGCATGGTCCTGATCGGGCTGGGCCTCGCGATGCTGATGCAGCCCTGGTCGCTGGACATCTACAGCTGGTCCTTCGCCGTGCTGCTGGCCGGTGTGGCCGGCTACACCGTGGCCGGAAAGCTGCACTGAGATGGCCGAGATCCGCATCCACCACCTGCACAAGCGCTTCAGCGACTTCGTCGCCGTGCGCGACTCCACGCTGACGCTGGAAGACGGCAAGTTCGTCGTCCTGCTCGGCCCCTCGGGCTGCGGCAAGACCACCACGCTGCGCATGCTCGCGGGCCTCGAGTTCCCGACCTCCGGCTCTATCACGCTGGCCGGCCAGGACGTGACCTACTTGCGCCCGCGCGAGCGCGACATCGCGATGGTGTTCCAGCTCTTCGCGCTCTACCCGCACCTGGGCGTGCGGGGAAACCTCGAGTTCCCCCTGCGCAACGAAGGACTCCCGCGCGCCGAGATCGACCGCCGCGTGGCCGACGTGGCAGCCATCCTGCGCATCGAGCACCTGCTGGGCGCGCGCGTGGGCGGGCTCTCGGGCGGCGACCGGCAGCGCGTCGCGCTGGGCCGCGCCATCGTGCGCCAGCCCCAGGCCTTCCTGATGGACGAGCCGCTGGGCACGCTCGATGCCGAGTTCCGCGAGCTGATGTGCGTGGAGCTGCGCAAGCTGCACGCACGCCTCGCCACCACCACCGTCTTCGTCACCCACGACCAGAACGAGGCGATGGCGCTGGCCGATCACATCGTGGTGATGGACCGCGGCGAGATCCTGCAGTCCGACACGCCGGGCGGCATCTACAACGCGCCGAGCTGCATGTTCGTGGCGCGCTTCATCGGCCGGCCGCCGATGAACTTCCTGCCGGTCGCCGGCGCGGTGCGTGCAGGAGACGTAGCGGTGTCGCTGGCCGGCGTGCGCGTGGCGGTGCCGCGCACCCAGGCCGATGCGGCCGGCGCGGTGCTCGGCGTGCGGCCGGAGCATGTGTGCATGGGCGCGCAGGGAGAGGGGCTGGCCGCCGAGGTGCGCCACGTCGAGTACTTCGGCTCGCACTGGATCGCCGAGCTCGCCACCGCGGCCGGCACGCTGAAGGCGGTGGTCCACAAATCGCAGCGCCCGGTGCCGGGGGAGCGCGTCGCCGTGGCCTTCGACACCGCGCGCGTGGTGCTGTTCGACGCCGCCACCGAGCAGCTGCTCCCCAGCGCCGACAAGCGCCAACTCCATGAGGGCCCGTGCCATGGCCAGCATTGAACTGAGTGGCGTGAGCCGCGCCTTCGGCGAGGTCAAGGCCGTGAGCGAGCTGAGCCTCCACGTCGCCGACGGCGAATTCCTGGTGCTGCTGGGCCCGAGCGGCGCGGGCAAGACCACCACGCTGCGCCTCGTTGCTGGCCTGGAGCGGCCCGATGCCGGGTGTGTCCGCATGGACGGCCACGACGTCACCGGCAGCCTCCCCGCAAGCCGCGACTGCGCCTTCGTCTTCCAGCAGTACTCGCTTTACCCGCACCTGAGCGTGTTCGACAACCTCGCCTTCCCTCTGCGATCGCCCCTGCGGCGCAGCGAACCGGCCGAGGTCAAGCGCCGCGTGGAGGAGGTGGCGGCCCTGTTGCACATCGAAGCCAAGCTCGCGCGCCGCGCCACCGAGCTCTCGGGCGGCGAGATGCAGCGCGTGGCGATCGGCCGCGCGCTGGTGCGCCGGCCGCGCGTGTTCCTGATGGACGAGCCGCTGTCCTCGCTCGATGCGCAGCTGCGCGAGGAGCTGCGCGTCGAGCTGCGCCGGCTCCAGCGCAGCACCGGCGCCACCGTGATCTACGTGACCCACGACCACGTCGAGGCCACCACCATGGCCGACCGCATCGGCATCCTCGAGCGCGGCGTGCTGCAGCAGCTCGGCACGCCGCTGGAGGTCTACGGCGATCCGCGCACCCTGCCGGTGGCGCAGCGCCTGGGCTCGCCCGCCATCAACGTGCTGCCGGCGCAGTGGTTCGAGGGCCGTGCGCCTGCCGGCACTGCGCATGTGGCGATCCGGCCGGAGGACGTGCGGCTGTCCCCCGAGGGCGAGGCCGCGGGCTTCCGCGTCATCGAGTGCTCGCTGGTGAAGCACCAGCTGGTGGCCGAGCGGCAGGGCATCGAGGTGCACGCGCGCGTGATGCTCGACCAGCCGCTCGCACCGGGATCGCCGGCGCGCTTCGGCTTTCCGGCCGAGCGCTGCCTTTTCTTCGACGCGGCCGGCCGCCGGCTGGCGGGCGCCGCACATCCGGGAGGCCTATGAAGACGCAACACATCATCGAGGCGGTGGAGGCCGTGCAGGCGGCCATCCTCGCCAACGAGAGCCAGATCGAGTCGCTGGACCGCGCCATCGGCGACGGCGATCATTTCATCAACGTGCGGCGTGGCTGCGAGGTGCTGATGGGCCTGCGCGGCGAGATCGCACCGCTGCCGCCGGGCGAGGCCTTCGGCAAGATCGGCATGAAGCTGCTGTCCACCATCGGGGGCGCCTCGGGGCCCCTGATCTCGAGCTTCTTCATCGCGATGGGCAAGAGCCTGGCCGGCATCGCCGAGCCCGACCGGGTGCAGTTCGCCGCCGCCTTCGCCGCCGGCGTCGAGGCCATCAAGAGCCGCGGCAAGGCCGACCTGGGCGAGAAGACCATGCTCGACGTGCTGATCCCGGTGTCGCGGCTGCTGCAGCGCCTGGCCGAGCAGGGCGCGCCGCTGCCCGCGCTGTGCGGGCAACTCGCGGCCGAGGCGCATCGCAACATGCTCGCCACGCGCGACATGACCGCCACCAAGGGCCGTGCCTCCTTCCTCGGCGAACGCGCCATCGGGCACATCGACCCCGGATCGAAGACCTGCGAGGTCGCCATCGCCGCGGTCTGCGACACCCTCAAGGAGCCGGCATGAAGAAGTTCGTCAACGAGGTGGATTCGATGCTGCGCGAGTCCCTGAGCGGCCTGATCGAGGCGCACCCGCAGCTGTTGCGCGTCGAGTTCGAGCCCACCTTCGTCGCCCGGCGCGAGGGCGCGGCGAACAAGGTGGCCCTGATCTCCGGCGGCGGCTCGGGCCACGAGCCGCTGCACGCCGGCTTCGTGGGCCGCGGCATGCTCGATGCGGCGTGCCCGGGCCAGGTCTTCACCAGCCCCACGCCCGACCAGATGCTGGCCGCCGCGGCCGCGGCCGACACCGACCGGGGCGTGCTCTTCATCGTCAAGAACTACGCCGGGGACGGCATGAACTTCCAGATGGCGGCCGAGATGCTGGAGACGGAGAACGCCACCGTGCTGGTCAACGACGACGTGGCGGTCGAGAACTCCACCCACACCACCGGCCGCCGCGGCGTGGCGGGCACGCTGGTGGTCGAGAAGATGGTCGGTGCGCTGGCCGAGCAGGGCGCGGCGCTGGCCGAGTGCAAGGCGCTGGGCGACCGCGTGAACGCGGCGACCGCTTCGATGGGCGTGGCCTTCACAAGCTGCACGGTGCCGGCGGCGGGGCGGCCCACCTTCGACATCGGGCCCGACGAGATCGAGATCGGCGTCGGCATCCACGGCGAGCCGGGCCGCCGGCGTGCGGCCCACATGCCCGCGGACGAGATCGTGCGCACGCTGCTGGATGCGATCCTGGGCGACCTGAAGCCGCAGCGCGGCCGGCAGCTACTGCTGCACGTCAACGGCTTCGGCGGTACGCCCCTGATGGAGCTCTACCTGCTGCACCACGCGGCCAACCGGCGCCTGAAGGCCGAGCGGCTGGCGCCGGTGCGCTCGCTGGTGGGCAACTACACCACTTCGCTGGAGATGGCCGGGGCTTCGCTGACCGTGACCTTGCTGGACGACGAACTGCTGGCGCTGTGGGATGCGCCGGTGCATACGGCGGCGCTGCGCTGGTAAGCGGCGTTCGACCGCGCGGGCGCGCGAAAGCCGGTTCGCGCAATGCCGTACCGGCGCAGCCTCTACGTCGTCGCAGCCTGCGCGGCGATGGTGTCGTAGAACTCCATGAAGTCCACGACCTTGCCATCGCGAAGGCGATGCACGTCGGCCTTGGGCGACTTCATGATCTTGCCGGTGCCGCGGTGCTTCCATTCGCAGCTGCCCAGCATCACGACGCGATCGCCCTGGGCGATGAACTCGTCCGCGTTGTAGCTGAGCAGTTCCCAGTCCTTGCCCAGCTCCTGGAAGTAGTTCTGCACTTCGTCCTTCGAGCGGCAGGCCCGGGTGAATTCCATGCCGGCAGCGCCTGCGGCCAGCGAGCGCCACTGCACGTCGTCGGAGAGCAGCGCCATCCAGCAGGAGACGCCCTCGCAGTCGCCCTTGGACTGGTTCCAGAGCGCATAGCCCTTCTTGAGCAGCGCCACGTTGTTGCTCTCTTCTTCGGTCATGAGTGCCTCCGGTTCTACGGTTCTTCTTCCACGGAAAAGCGGACCGCGTCGCCCTGCGGCCGCCAGCGACTGACGACCCGCGCATCTTGCGCCGGATCCGGCGGAATCCGCAATCGGCCTTTGGACAGATGCCGCCGCGCTGCCTAATCGCTTGCACGCCGGCCGACGCGCGGTGAATATGTCGCGGTGAGGCCACCGAAGGCCGTGCTCTTTTGCACGCTTCGCCAGCTTCCGTGCGTTCTGGGCGCGTGGCGTGACTTCCGCCACTTCCGCGCGCCGCCGTGCGGGGGTTCAATGACCTGACCCGCCTTCCATCCGAGGCTCCTCATGTTCACTGCCCTGTTGAGCTCCTGCATCCGCATCTGGCGCCGCTCCCCGAGACGGCGCCAGCGCCTGTCCGTCTTCGCACAGGCGCACGGCCAGACCATGCTGCTGGACTGCCAGCGGCACCCGCGCGGCTGGTCGGGGGTGGTGAAGATCCGCGAGGCGTCTCAGGAGCGCGTCGTCCATGTGTGCGCCGAGCTGCGCGCGACGGTCGACGATGCGCTGGGCGACGCCGAGCACGATGCGCAGCGGCTGGTGCTGATGTTCGTGCAGTGAGGACAGCGCTGGCGATGCCAGCCTTGGGGGTCAGCCGGGAGCGATCGAAGACCGCCAAGAGTTCCTCGGCCCACGTCTGCAGGCCTCGCCTCATGCGCTCGCGATGGTCGCTCTATCAACTCGTGTAATGTTGTGCTCTTGTGGGAACTTAGCTTCACGCCATGAGCAAGGCATTCACCAAAGAGAACGATTCGGACGACGACGATGACGGCGCCGCCGGCGTTCCGCCGCTGCCCGCCGGGGGCAAGAACTACATCACGCCGCAGGGCTATGCCCGTCTTCGCGACGAGCTGCTCGAATTGATGGACGTCGAGCGGCCCAAGGTGGTCGAGGCCGTTCACTGGGCGGCCAAGAACGGCGACCGGTCCGAGAACGGCGACTATCTCTACGGCAAGAAGCGCTTGCGCGAGATCGACCGGCGCATCCGCTTCCTGACCAAACGGCTCGAAGTGGCCGAGGTGACGGACCCTTCGGTCCACCATGGCCGTGACCAGGTCTTCTTCGGTGCCACCGTCCGCTACGCAGACGAGACCGGCGACGAGCGTGAGCTGACCATCATGGGCATCGACGAGGCCGAGAGCGCACAGGGCCAGGTGAGCTGGATCTCCCCGATCGCCAGGGCCCTGATCAAGGCGCGCGAAGGCGACGTGGTCAAGCTGGCGACGCCCGGGGGCGTACATGAGATCGAGGTGTTGTCGGTGAGCTATCCGCCGCCGTCGCCCGCGGCCGGCTGAAGCTCAGGGCGCCGGAACGGTCCGCGCGGCGGCGAGTACCGAGGGGGTGCGCCGCGCCGCCCGCAACACGGCCTCGAGGTGGGTGCGGTCGCGCACCGCGATCACGAAGCGCAGGTCGGTGGAGTCCTGCGGCGTCTCGTCGGCCATCTCCACGTGGGTGATGTCGGCTTCGGCATCCGCCAGCGTGGCGGCGACGCGTGCCAGCACGCCCTTGTCGTTGCGCACGGTGATCACAACGCCCGTCTCGAAGGGCCGCACCGGTTCGTCCGCCCATTCGACGGCGAAGAAGCGTTCGCTGTCCTTGTGCCGCAGGCGCTGGCCGACGCCGCAAGCCTCGGTGTGCACCACCAGGCCTTCGCCGTGGCCGAGGTAGCCCACGATCGGGTCGTCGGGAATGGGTCGGCAGCACAGAGCGAAGCGTACCGAGGAGTTCTCGCTGCCGTCCAGCGTGACGGCACCTTGCGAGACGGCCTCGTGCGCGGTGAAGCGCTCGCGGCTCAGCATCAACGCATCGGGCTTCTCGCCGCGTTCCGCCAGCAGCGCCATCAGCCGCTTGGCAACGATGGTCGCGATGCGCTTGCCCAGGCCGATGTCGGTCAGCAATTCGGAGCGGCTGCGGTTCCCGGTAAAGCGCAGCAGCTTCTCCCAGATCTGCTGGTGTTCCTCGTTGTCTTCCGGCAGGTTGCCGAGGCCCTCGGCGCGCAGCGCCTGCGCCAGCAGCTTTTCGCCCAGGCCTTCCGACTCGGCATGCGCGAGGGTCTTGAGGTAGTGGCGGATCTTCGAGCGCGCACGGCCGGTGCGCACGAAGCCCAGCCAGGCCGGATTGGGCGTCGATACCGGTGCCGTGATGACCTCCACCACATCGCCGTTCTTGAGCTCGGTGCGCAGCGGGACCTGGTCGCCGTTGATGCGCGCAGCCGAGGTGTGATCGCCGATGTTGCTGTGGATGGCATAGGCGAAATCGACCACCGTCGCGCCGCGCGGCAGCGCCAGGATCTGACTCTTGGGCGTGAAGACATAGACCGCGTCGGGGAAGAGGTCGACCTTGACGTGGTCCCAGAACTCGGCGGCGTCCCGCGTCTCGTCCTGGATGTCGAGCAGGGACTGCAGCCACTTGGTGCCCAGCCGGTCGCCGGTTGCCGCGCTCGGTTCGGCCGCCTTGTAGAGCCAGTGGGCGGCCACGCCGGACTCGGCGACCACGTGCATGGCCTCGGTGCGCAGCTGGAACTCGACGCTCACGCCAGCCGGCCCCACCAGCGTGGTGTGCAGCGACTGGTAGCCGTTGAGCTTGGCGATCGCGATGTGGTCCTTGAACTTGCCCGGCAGGGGCTTGTACATCTGGTGCAGGATGCCCAGCCCGGTGTAGCAGGCGATCACCGTCGGCACGATCAGGCGGAAGCCGTAGATGTCGGTCACCTGGGCGAAGCTCAGGTGCTTTTCTTCCATCTTGCGGTAGATGGAGTAGAGCGTTTTCTCGCGGCCCGCGATGCGCACGCTCATGTTGGCCCCGGCGAAGGCGGTTTCCAGTTCCTGCTGCACCTTCTGGATCAGGTCGCGGCGCCGGCCGCGGGCCTTGGCCACGGCCTTCGCGAGGATCGCGTAACGCCAGGGCCGCAGGTGGCGGAAGGACAAGTCCTGCAGTTCGCGGTAAGTCTGGTTGAGCCCGAGCCGATGCGCGATCGGTGCGTAGATCTCGAGGGTTTCGCGCGAGATGCGGGCCCATTTCTCGCGCGGCGCATCCTCGAGCGTGCGCATGTTGTGCGTGCGGTCCGCCAGCTTGACCAGGATGACGCGCACGTCGCGCGCCATCGCCAGCAGCATCTTGCGAAAGGACTCGGCCTGGTTCTCCTCGCGCGTGTTGAAGCGCAGCTTGTCCAGCTTGGTGAGGCCGTCGACCAGTTCCGCCACCGGGGCGCCGAAGCGCTCGATCAACTCCGACTTGGTGACGCCGCAATCCTCGATCGCATCGTGCAGCAGGGCGGCCATCAGCGCCTGCGCGTCGAGCTTCCACTCCGCGCACTGCGCGGCCACGGCGATGGGGTGGGTGATGTAGGGCTCGCCGCTGTTGCGCAACTGGCCCAGGTGGGCCTCGTCGGCGAAACGGTAGGCGCGGCGCACCTGCTCCACATCCTCGGCGCTCAGGTAGTCGAGGCGGTCCGTCAGCGCGGCAAAGCTGGCGGCTGCTGCGTTCAGCGCCGCCGGACTGGGCCGGGGCGTGCCCTTGGGGGCACCGGACTGGGACTTGACAACCGCGCTCATGCTTGTCACTTTAGCTTGGCGGCCGGTTCGATGTGTTTGTGCAACAAAAAAGCACCGCGTCGCGGTGCTTCTTTGTTGCAGGTGTGCGTCAGCTCAACCGGGGACTTTCTTGAGCATTTCGAGGCCGATCTTGCCTTCCGCGATCTCCCGCAGAGCTGTGACGCCCGGCTTGTTCTTGCTCTCGATCTTCGGTGCGTGGCCCTGGCTCAGCATGCGCGCACGGTAGGTGGCGGCCAGCACGAGCTCGAAGCGGTTCGGGATCTTTTGCAGGCAATCTTCGACGGTGATACGGGCCATGGTGGTCTTTCGGCTTACAGGCGGTAGATGATCGGGTCAGGGAATGTTCAACGCGGCGAAGGTGTCTGCACGCGCCCGGCGCTGTGCGGAGTACCGGAGCCGCTGAGCGTGGACAATCGCCTTCAGATCGAAAAGCGCGCGCTCAAATAACTCGTTGATTATAACGAAGTCGAATTCATTCGCGCGTGCCATCTCTTCCGCGGCGTTCTGCAGCCGCAGCTCGATGACCTCGGCGCTGTCCTCGCCGCGCCGTTCGAGCCGGGATCGCAGCTCTTCCCAACTCGGCGGCAGGATGAAGACCGTCACTGCGTTGGCGAAGGTCTTGCGGATCTGGATTGCGCCCTGGAAGTCGATCTCGAGGATGACATCCGCGCCCTTGGCGATGCGGTCCTCGATGGCCTTCTTCGAGGTGCCGTAGCGCTGCCCGTGCACATGCGCCCATTCGACGAAGGCGTCGGCGGCGACCATCGCATCGAATTCTGCATGCGGGACGAAAAAGTATTCGCGGCCGTGCTTCTCCTGGCCGCGCGGCGGGCGCGTGGTATGCGACACCGAGGGCTGGACCGCGGTGTCGAGCTCCATCAAGGCCTTGACCAGGCTCGACTTGCCGGCGCCGCTCGGCGCGGCCACCACGAAGATATTGCCGGGGTAATCCATTCGCGCGTTCCCTGTTTCTCTGTTATTCGATGTTCTGCACCTGCTCGCGCATCTGTTCGATGAGCACCTTCATGTCCACCCCGATGCGGGTGAGCTCCAGCGTCGCCGACTTGGAGCCCAGCGTGTTGGCTTCGCGATGCAGCTCCTGGATCAGGAAGTCGAGCCGCTTGCCGATCTCGCCGCCCTTCTTGACCATCCGCTCGATCTCGTCCAGGTGCGAGCCCAGGCGCGTGAGCTCTTCCGCGACGTCGATGCGGATCGCGAAGGCCGTGGCCTCGGCCAGCGCGCGGTCCTGCGCCGCCTCTGGCGGCGTGCCGCCGCTCGCGCCCAGCGCTTCCTGCCAACGTTCCAGGAAGCGGTTGCGCTGCTGCTCGACCAGCTGGGGAACCAGCGGCAGCGCCTGCGCGACCAGGGCGCGCAGCTGGGCCAGGTGGTCCTGCAGCATCTTGGCCAGGCGTGCGCCTTCGCGTTCGCGCGAGGTCATCAAGCCCTTGAGCGCCTTCGCCGCCAGCTCGGACAGCTCGGGGCCCCAGTCGCTCCTGGTGGTGGTGTCGCCGGCCGCCAGGCGCAGCACATCGGCCACGCTGAGCTCGCGGGCCGTGGGCAGCCAGGCTTGGATGCTGTCCTGCAGGCCGTTGAGCCGCTGCAGCAGCTTGGTCGAGGGTTCGCCGATGCCCCCCGCGGCGCCGCTCTCGATCGCAGCGCGCAGCTCGACCTTGCCGCGTTTGAGCTGCCCGGTCAGCAGCTCCCGCAGCATGGGCTCGTGCTGGCGCAGCTCTTCGGGGAGCTTGAATGTGAGGTCGAGAAAGCGGCTGTTGACCGAGCGGATCTCGACTCCGAGCCGGCCCGCGCCGACGGTTCGCGGCTCGGCATCCGGGTGACCGCTGCCCGCGGCGCTCTGGCCGCTGGCATAGCCGGTCATGCTGTAAACTGGCATCGCGCCTCGCTCTTGAATTGGTGTGCACGCCCCGAGACAACGGCACCGCCTTCGCTTGCCGCACCTCCGCCTTGGGGCGAAACTCCCGGATTATGTCAAAGGTCAAACCTTCGCCCTTGCTGCCCGACACGGTCATTGGCGGTTATCGCGTCGTGCGTCGCATCTCCGCTGGTGGGTTCGGTGTGGTCTATCTTGCCGTCGACCACAGCGGTCAACAGGTCGCGATCAAGGAATACCTTCCCTCCTCGCTGGCCACGCGCGGCACCGGCGAACTCTGCCCCCAGGTGCCACCCGAGAAGCTGTCGCTCTACCGCCTGGGGCTCAAGAGCTTCTTCGAAGAAGGGCGCTCGCTCGCGCAGATCTCGCATGCGTCGGTGGTCAGCGTGCTCAACTTCTTTCGCGAGAACGAGACCGTCTACATGGTCATGAACTACCTGGAGGGCGCCACCCTGCAGGACTTCATCGTGACTGCGCGCGACCTCAAGAAGCAGAAGGTCTTCCGCGAATCCACCATCCGCTCGCTGTTCGACGAGATCCTGCGCGGCCTGCGCATCGTGCACCAGCACAAGATGCTGCACCTGGACATCAAGCCCGCCAACATCTTCGTGACCGATGACGACCGCGCAGTGATGATCGACTTCGGCGCCGCGCGCGAGGTGCTCTCCAAGGAGGGCAACTTCATCCGTCCGATGTACACGCCCGGCTTCGCGGCCCCCGAGATGTACCGCCGCGATTCGTCGATGGGCCCGTGGACCGACATCTACGCCATCGGCGCCTGCATCTACGCCTGCATGCAGGGCTATCCCCCCAACGACGCGCCTCAGCGCATCGAGAAAGACCGGCTCGGCCTGTCGCTGTCGCGCCTGCGCGGCATCTATTCCGACAACCTGATCGAGGTGGTCGAGTGGTGCATGTCGCTCGACCCGCTGTCGCGCCCGCAGTCGGTCTTCGCGCTCCAGAAGGAGCTCAGCCGAGAGGGCGAGCGCCGCTACACCAAGCTCACCGTGAGCGAGAAGGTGCGGCTGTCGATCGACAACATGCGCTCCTTCGAGAAAAAAGGCCTGCCCAAAGCGGCGGCTCCGACAACGCGACCGGCATGATGTCTCCCCACGCTTATCACTTCGTGTATTCGCTGCCCCCCCAGGGGGGGCTCAGCGCCCTTCGGGCGGCCGGGCGGGCGCTGTGAAATTTTCCGTCTTCCAGGTCAGCCGCAAGGGCGGCCGTCTCAAGAACGAAGACCGCATGGGCTACTGCTACACGCGCGAGTCGGGCCTCTTCGTGCTGGCCGACGGCATGGGCGGGCATCCCGAAGGCGAAGTGGCCGCCCAGATGGCGCTGCAGACCATCGCGGCGCTCTACCAGCGCGAGGCGCGGCCGGTGTTGAAGGATGTGAAGGCCTTTCTCACGGCGTCCGTGATGGCCGCGCACCAGCAGATCATGCGCTACGCGGGCAACAAGGGCATGCTCGACACACCCCGCACGACGGTGGTGGCGGCGGTCCTGCAAGGCACCACCGCGACCTGGATCCATTGCGGCGACTCCCGGCTCTACGTGATTCGCGACGGCGAGATGCTGATGCGCACGCGCGACCATTCGCATGCCGAGCGGCCGCGGCCGGGCGGGGCGACGGGCGCGGACGTGGTCAACCGCAACCTGCTGCTGACCTGCCTCGGCTCGCCCACTACGCCCCTTTTCGACATTTCCCCCCCGCTGCAGCTGCAGCGAGGCGATCGCATCATGCTGTGCTCCGACGGCCTGTGGAGCGTGCTGGACGAGAGCCTGATCGTGCGCACCCTGTCCTCCGGCAAGCCGGTATCGGACGCCGCGCCCGATCTCGCCGAGATGGCCTTGCGCAACGGCGGCACCCACAGCGACAACGTGACGCTGATCGCGCTCGAATGGGAAACGCCGGACGCGCCGGGCCAGACCCGCGGCGTGTCCACCGACAGCATCAGCGACGGCGTCTTCGCCTCCACCATCCAGGCGGGCATGCCCTCCGACAGCGAGCTCGACGACCTCGACGAGGACGCCATCGAGCGCTCGATCGCCGAGATCAACGAAGCCATCAAGCGCTCCTCCGCCGCGCGCAAGTCCTGATCCTTCTTCTTTTCTTGGGTTGACATGACAGTTTTCGTACGAAGCGGCGACCGTGCCGCCGACCAGCTGCGCTCCGTTCGCATCACGCGCGGCTTCACCATCCATGCCGAGGGCTCGGTGCTGATCGAGTTCGGCCAGACGCGCGTACTCTGCACCGCCTCGGTGGAAGAGAAGGTGCCGCCGCACAAGCGCGGCAGCGGCGAGGGCTGGGTCACGGCCGAGTACGGCATGCTCCCGCGCGCCACCCACACGCGCAGCGACCGAGAGGCCGCACGCGGCAAGCAAAGCGGCCGCACGCAGGAGATCCAGCGTCTCATCGGCCGCTCGATGCGCGCCGTCTTCGACCTGGCCGCCCTCGGCGAGCGCACCATCCACCTCGACTGCGACGTGCTCCAGGCCGACGGCGGCACCCGCACCGCGGCCATCACCGGTGCCTTCGTCGCGGCGCAGGATGCGGTCAACAAGCTGCTGGCGGCCGGCACTCTCGCGGCTTCGCCGATCCGGGGCCATGTGGCCGCTGTTTCCGTCGGTATCGTGCAAGGCACGCCGCTGCTCGACCTCGAGTACGTCGAAGATTCCGCCTGCGACACCGACATGAACGTGGTGATGACCGGCGCCGGGCATTTCGTGGAAGTGCAGGGCACGGCCGAAGGGGCCGCCTTCTCGCGCGAAGAGATGAATGCGCTGCTGCTGCTGGCCGAGAAGGGTATCGCCGAGCTCACGGCTCTGCAGGCGCAGGCGCTGGCCGGCTGATGGAGCGACGACGTCGATGAAGCTGGTCCTGGCCTCCAACAACGCCGGCAAGCTCGCCGAACTGCAGCATTTGTTTGCGCCGCTCGACGTTGCGCTGGTGCGCCAGGCGGAGCTCGGCGTCGGCGAGGCAGATGAGCCCTTCTTCACCTTCGTCGAGAACGCGCTGGCCAAGGCGCGGCACGCCGCGGCGGCCACCGGCCTGCCGGCGATCGCCGACGATGCGGGCCTCTGCGTCGAGGCTTTCGGCGGTCTACCAGGCGTGGCCACCGCCTACTACGCCACGCGCTTCGGCTACGAGAAGGGCGACGCCAACAACGTGCGCGCGCTGCTCGAGCAGATGGCCGGGATCGAAGATCGCCGTGCTGCGCTGGTCAGCACGCTGGTGGCGCTGCGCAGCCCCGAGGACCCGGAGCCGCTGATCGCCGTCGGCCGTGCCGCGGGCCAGATCACGCGCGAGCCGATCGGCGAGAACGGCTTCGGCTTCGACCCCGTGATGTGGCTGCCGCAGTTCGGCAAGACCTTTGCCCAGCTGCCGCCCGAGCTGAAGAACGCCCACAGCCATCGGGGCCAGGCAGCGCGCGCGATGCTCGCCCTGATGCGGGAGCGCTGGCTGTGAGCCTTGCCATCCCGATCGCCGACGAGCGTGCACAGGCGCGCGGCGACGGCGCGGAGCGGGCGAACGACGTGCTGCACTGGGTGCGCCCCGGTCCGCTGCAGCTGTCGGCGTTGCCGCCGCTCTCGCTCTACGTGCATCTGCCCTGGTGCCTGCGCAAGTGCCCCTATTGCGACTTCAATTCGCACGAGTGGCGCGGCGATGGCGGCGAGGCGCCGCTGCCCGAGCAGCGCTACCTCGACGCGCTGATCGCCGACCTCGACGCGGCTCTGCCGCTCGTCTGGGGCCGCAGCGTGCACAGCATCTTCATCGGCGGCGGAACGCCCAGCCTGTTCTCGCCGGCCTCCATCGACCGCCTGCTCGGCGACCTGCGGGCCCGGCTCAAGCTGGCGCCCGACTGCGAGATCACGCTGGAGGCCAATCCGGGCACCTTCGAGCGTGATCGCTTCCGCGGCTATCGCGCCGCCGGCGTCACCCGGCTGTCGGTCGGCGTGCAGAGCTTCAACGACGCGCATTTGAAGGCGCTCGGCCGGGTGCACGACCGCGCCCAGGCCATCGCGGCGGTCGAGGAAGCGGCGCAGGCCTTCGACACCTTCAATCTCGACCTGATGTACGCGCTGCCGGGCCAGACGCCCGACGAGCTCGACGCCGACCTGACGCAGGCGCTGGCGCTCGCGCCGCCGCACCTGTCGGTCTACCACCTGACCATCGAGCCCAACACCTACTTCGCCAAGTTCCCGCCGGTGGTGCCGGAGGACGATGTGGCCTACGCCATGCTCGACCGCATCACCGAGCGCACGGCGCAAAGCGGCCTGGAGCGCTACGAGGTCTCTGCCTATGCGCGGCCCGGCCACCACTGCGTCCACAACACCAACTACTGGCAGTTCGGCGACTACCTCGGCATCGGGGCCGGCGCGCACAGCAAGCTGAGCTTTGCGCATCGCGTCGTGCGGCAGGTGCGCTTTCGCGAACCGCGCCTCTACATGGACAATGCGCTCGCCGCGCGCGCGGTCGCGCAGAGCGACGAGGTCGGCATTGCCGAACTGCCTTTCGAATTCATGCTCAATGCGCTGCGCCTCAAGGAAGGCTTCACGCTGGCGCAGTTCGGCGAGCGCACCGGCCTGGCCATCACCGCCATCCAGCGCGGGCTCGAGGAGGCCGAGCGCAAGGGCCTGATCGAGCGCGATCTCGCACGCGTCTGGCCCACCGTCCGCGGCTTCGACTTCCTGAGCGACCTGCAGGCCATTTTTCTTTCCGACAGCTGAGACAATCAGCGCTGCCATGCCGACCCGAACCTTGCCGGAAGAAGAAGTCACCAAGCGCCGCTCGCGCGGACGGCCCAGCCCCGAACAGGCGGTGGCGCTGCGCGAAGCTTTCCTCGGCGCGGCGCTGAAATCCTTCCTCGAGCACGGCTATGCGGCCACCAGCATCGAAGCGATCGCGCGCGATGCGGGCGTGGCCAAGATCACGATCTACCGCCAGTTCGAGAACAAGGAAGCCCTGTTCCGCGAGGTCGTGCATCGCGCCGTCAGCAGTGCCCGCGAGACGATGCAAGCCACGCTGGTGCGCTCCGGCGCCGATGAACGGCAGGTGCTGCTGGACTTGGTCGAGCGCATGTACCTGAGCGCCACCGAAGCACAGACCCTGGCCCTGCTGCGCCTGGTGATCGCCGAGGCCGTGCGCTTTCCGGAGCTCGCGAAGTCGCTCTACGCCGAGAACAGCTATGTGCTCGCACCGGTGGTCGAATACCTCGGCGAGGCGCACCGCAGCGGCACGTTGCACGTCCCCGATCCCGAACTGGCGGCGGTGCAGCTCTCGACTCTGGCCTTCGGCGGCGTGCGCTTCTTCATCTCCAAGCCGCTGGCTGGCCCCGAGGAGCGCCGCGCCTGGGCCGAAGGCGTGGTCGATCTGGTGCTGCGAGGCTGGATGCCGGCGCCCACGGCAGGCGACGGCCAGGCACCGGACACCAGCGACTAAAATCCCTCGGCGCTCGTGCAATGCGGGCGCGTTCCGGAGAGTTGGGTGAGTGGTTTAAACCAGCAGTCTTGAAAACTGCCGACGGGCAACCGTCCGTGAGTTCGAATCTCACACTCTCCGCCAGTTGGGCATCCAGGATCGGGAGGCCTGGCGCGGCTTCGATGAGGTAAGCATGGCATTCCTGGATTCGCGTTGGTTCCGAGCATTCTTCGCTGCGGCATTCGGTATCGCCGTGTTCGCGGTTGTCGTCACGGGTTGGTGGGCCTCCACCTACATGATTCCGGTTCGACAGGTGAGGGACGCGGTGCAAGAGAAGCTGGGAGGCGGGGAGCCGGCGACGTTCGAGCAGGTGATCTTCAACAAGGCGACGCGTGTCGGATGCGGCTATGCCCTCGTGAAGAATCGCGCGGGCGGGGGCACGGAGAGAACGCATTTCATCCTGTTTCCCAATGGAGAGCTTGCGCTGGCTCCGGCGGACACGACGGAAGGCGATGCGGCGCAGCAGATGGCCGCGCTTGAAAAGCAGGCTCGCTACGCGGCCCTGATCGTGTCGAACTGCACGAGCTGAGCCGGACTCTCATCGACGTCACGCGCATTCACGAGAGGAGCGCCAAGCCGGCTGCTGACGGTGGCCTCTCAAAGGAACTACCGCATCAGGGCCTATTGACTGGCGCGGCGGCACCAGCGGACTCATAATGCCTTCCCGCGGCCGTGCCGGGGCCGCCTTTTCCCGCGATGAAGTGCGCGTCGCACTGACGCATAGCCAAAGGTCTTCGTTTCCCGGCGCTCTCAAGAGGACGACCACATGAGTTCATTGCAGAAGTTGCTGCCGGCCTGTGAGCCGGCGCGCAGCGAGGCCCTGGCACTGCTGGCCAAGGCCCATCACGTCCCGCGGCACCTGGTCAAGGGCATTGCGAAGCGCGGCCTGAGCGCGGTGGGCATGCCGCAGCAGCAGCAACAGCAAGAGTCCGCACAGGGACGGCCTCAATCGCCGGAAGCTCCGCTCCAGCCCAGCTGATCTCCTCCCTCCTTCGACTTCGCCCGCGCAGCGCGCCCTGGTTTCAGATCAGCGGCACGCTGGCTTCCTTGAGCACGCGCAGCACGAAGTGCGACTGGCTGTGGCGAATGCCGGGAATCTTGTAGAGCTTCTCGCGCAGGAGCCGCTCGTAGTCGCGCGTGTCGCGCACCGCGATGCGGATGTAGTAGTCGTAGTCGCCTGAAACCAGATACGCCTCCTGGATCTCCGGGATGCTGGCCAGCGCGCGGCCGAACTCGTACAGCGTCTCGTCGCTGTGGCTCTCCAGCGTGAGCTGCACGATCACCGAATCCTGGTAGCCCAGCCGGGCCGCGTCGACGTCCACCGTGTAGCGCTTGATGACGCCGCTGGCCTCCAGCTTCTTGATGCGGCTCCAGCAGGTAGTGGCCGCCAGGCCCACCTCGGCCCCGATTTCCTGCAGCGTCTTGCGCGAGTCGTGCAGCAGCACGCGCAGGATCGCCATGTCGATCTTGTCGAAAAATTCTTCGGCACCTGCCGGATTTTTGCGATTGGTCTTCAAGGAAGCTGGTGGATTCGTCCAAAAAACGAAGCACATTCTGCATCAATGTCGGAAGAATCGACGCATGCAAACCCTCGCCCCCACGCCCGCGCTGCTCGGCTTGCGCAACGGTGCCCAGGCCCTGCTCCAGACGCTGGTCGAATGCGGCGTCGACACGATCTTCGGCTACCCCGGCGGCGCCGCGCTGCCGCTCTACGACGCGCTCTTCGGCGAGCCGCGCCTGCGCCATGTGCTGGTGCGGCACGAGCAGGCGGCTGTCCATGCGGCCGAGGGCTATGCGCGCAGCACCGGCCGGGTGGGCGTGGTGCTGGTGACCTCGGGGCCCGGCGTGGGCAACACGATCACGGGGCTGCTCGATGCGATCAGCGATTCGGTGCCGCTGCTGTGCATCAGCGGCCAGGTCGCGACCGCGGTGATCGGCACCGATGCCTTCCAGGAGAGCGATGCGCTGGGCATGTCGCGACCCGTGACCAAGTGGAACCACCAGCTGCGTACGGCCGAGGAGATTCCATCCCGGGTCCGCCTCGCGCTGGAGATCGCCGCCGGCGGCCGGCCGGGGCCGGTGCTGCTCGACGTGCCCAAGGATGTGCAGCAGGCGCTGCTCGGGAATGAGGCGGCCGGGGCGGTGACGGCGCGCCGCTACCACAGCGGCGCCGATGCCCGGCTGCCGCAGGCCAGCCTGGAGCGCGCGGCCGACCTGCTGTCCACCGCGCGCCGGCCGGTGCTCTACGGTGGTGGCGGCCTGATCAACGCCGGGCCGGCCGCCTGCGAGGCTTTCTCGACACTGGCGCGTCGGCTCGACGCACCCTGCACCCTGACGCTGATGGGTCTGGGCGCCTTCCCGGCCTCCGACCCGCGCTTTCTCGGCATGCTGGGGATGCACGGCACGCTGCAGGCCAACCTGGCCATGCACGAGGCCGATCTGGTGGTCTGCGTCGGCGCCCGCTTCGACGACCGCGTGACCGGCAAGCTGGCCGAGTTCTGCCCGCAGGCGCGCAAGATCCACATCGACATCGACCCCGCGAACGTCAACAAGGTGGTGAAGGTCGACGTGCCGATGGTCGGCGATTGCGGCGCGGTGCTGGAGGCGCTGCTGCGCATGCCGGCGCTCGATGGCCTGGCGTCGGAGCGCCTGGCGCCTTGGTGGAAGCGCATCCAAGGCTGGCGCGCGCGGCGCTGCCTGGACTTCGCGCCGCGCGCCGATGCGATCCTGCCGCAACTGCTGATGGCCTCGCTGCAGCAGGCGCTGGCGGGTCGCGACGCCATCGTCTCCACCGACGTGGGCCAGCACCAGATGTGGGCTGCGCAGTACCTGTGCTTCGAGCGCCCGCGCCGCTGGCTGACTTCGGGCGGCGCCGGCACCATGGGCTACGGCCTGCCCGCCGCGATCGGCGCGCAGATCGCGCACCCCGGGGCGCTCACCGTCTGCGTGAGCGGCGATGCCTCGGTGCTGATGAACATCCAGGAGCTCTCCACCGCCGTGCAGCACCGCGCGCCGGTGAAGCTGGTGCTCTGCAACAACGGCTACATGGGCATGGTGCGCCAGTGGCAGGAGCTCAACCACGGCAACCGGCTGAGCCACAGCTGGAACGAGGCGCTGCCCGACTTCGTCGCGCTGGCGAGGGCCTTCGGCTGGGGCGCGCGACGCGTCGCCGATCCGGCGGAGCTGCCCGATGCGCTGGCCGAATGCCTGGCCAGCAGCGGCCCCTTCTTCCTCGACGTGCAGGTGGTGGCGCAGGAGAACTGCTTCCCCATGATCCCCGCGGGCCAGGGGCACCACCGCGTGATGCTGGCCAAGGACTGCTGGTACGAGGAGGTCTGAGGCGCGTCAGAGCGCTTGCGCGATCGAGCGCGGCACCTCGATCTCCATGTCCAGCAGTATCTGCGCCATGCCCTTGCCGAGCGGGTCCATGCGCATCGAGGAGGGCCCGCCGCCATCGAGGGCCTCGTACAGAAGGAGGCTCATCGCGGCAATGCCCGGCAGATGGAAGCGCTCCACCCGGCCGCGCACCAGGTGCGCGAACCAGGCCTGCACGGCCTCCGGCGTCACCCGCGCCCACAGGAGCGGGAGCCATTCGGGCCGGCGCGCAACCAGGCCGATTTTGGAGAGGTCGCCCTTGTCGCCGCTGCGCGCCCAGGCCAGCCTGACGAGGCGCACGGGCTGCGTGGGCTCGCCCTCGTCCGCGAAGGGCGCAGGCGCGGCGATCGGTGGTGTCGCGGTGTCGTCGGCCGTCGCCGCAACGGGCACCGCATGGCGCTCGCCAACACCAGGTAGTCGAGCCGGCCCCGGCGCACCAGTTGGGGCGCGGCCAACCATGCTGTCGCCCCAGAAGCCGGAGGCGCCGCCGATGCGGATGGCATTCTTCGATGCCGTCGGCGTGCTGGGCGTCATGAAACGGTCCTCGGCCGGAGCGGACGGCCCAGCCGGGCAGCTTAGCGAGGGGCCGCGGCGCCGGCTTGCGCCAACTCGCTGCGCGCGCCCTCGACCGCCCGCCGCAGCGCCGCCCGCGCGAGCAGGCGCGTGGAGTCGAAGGTGGGCAGCGGCGAGTTGGCGTCGCCGATGATCAGCGGAATCTCGGTGCAGCCGAGAATCACGGCTTCGCAGCCTTCATCCTTCATCCGCCCGATGACTTGCTGGAAGCGTGTCACGCTGCGCTCCTGGAAGCGGCCGTAGACCAACTCGTCCATGATGATGCGGTGGGTGTCATCGCGCTCCGCCTCGGTCGGGCGCACGCAGGCCAGGCCGCGTGCCGCGAGCGTTCCAGGGTAGACCTCGCTGTCGACCAGCCAGCGCGTGCCGGTCAAGCCCAGGCGGCGGAAGCCGCGCGCGACGGCTTCCTCGGCCACCACCTCGGCGATGTGCAGCCAGGGCAGCGGCGAACGCGCCTCGATCAGGGGCAGGGCCTGGTGGATCGTGTTGTCGGGGCAGACCAGGAAGTCGGCGCCGATCTGCGCGAGCTTGCGCGCCGAGGCCAGCATCAGCTCGCCCACGCCGGCGAGGTCGCCGCGGTCGAGGCATTCCACGTACTCGGCCAGCGAGGGCGTGTGCATCGAGACCTCGGGATGGGCATGCGGGCCCAGAAACGGTGCGCCTTCCGCGCAGATCGTGCGATAGCAAAGGGCCGCGCCTTCGGCGGAGCAGCCGACGATTCCGATGTGCTGGGGCATAAGTGGGTGGTGCGTCTGTGCCGATGACGCTATTGAAGCGCGATTCTGCGCGGCGCGTCCCGTGCGCCAAGTGCGTTCGCCGCGAAGCCCGGGCTAGTGGCCGCTGGGCTGAAAGTCCGTGCTTCGCAGGCAGATTTCCACCCGCGGGTTCTCGCGGTAGCGGGCCGTGGCCAGCGCGTCGATGGAATCGGCGTTCCGGTCGTAGGTGCGCACCAGCTCCGTTTCGCCGTCGGGTGCGTGGAAGCGGGCGTGCAGCGCTTCTTCGTCGATCCTGGCGATGATGCGGGCCCCGTCGTACCCGTCCGGGTAGATGGCGAACTGGACGCTGCCGGCTGCGGGAAGGAAGATTGCTTCGGAGGCCATAGGAACTTTGGTATTCGTATGGTCAGTATCGGAGTTCTTGGGTGAGCAAAAAATAGGCCTGAAGGCGTATACGCCTTACAGGGTGTGACGTATTTCACATTCCCAGGCCTTTGAAGACAAGCGGAGCAAAGCCTCCGATGCGCCGAACTTCCGGCAGGGCGGCGGGTCAGACCGGGCTTTGCCTCGCGTCCTCCCTCATGCGCTGCCTCTCCGTTCACGGATCGATCCGCCTGCTTCTTCTTGCCGCTCTGCTCGGCCCTGCTGCCGGTGCCGCGCAGGCCCAGGAACTGCCGCCCGGCGTGCGCCTGGGCATGGCGGCCGAGGACCTGCAGGCAGCGCTGCCCGGGCTGGAGCGCGTGCAACGGCCGCAGCGCCTCTCCGGCGGCCTCGCGGGCCTTTGGCGCGGGGCGCCGGCATCCGTCGCTGGCCTGCTCTTCGAGCCGGTCTACTACCTGGCCGGCGGGCAGTTGCGGCGGGTGGAGTGGGTGGCGGCCGCGCAGGCGGCGCCCGACCTCGGGGCGGCGGCCTTTGCCGAGCTGGTGGCCTGGGGTCGCGGGCAGTTCGGTCCGGAGCTGGCCTCCAGCGACCCGGGCAGCGCCTATGCGGCGTGGGTGCAGGGCGAGGTCGACATCTATGCCCAGCATGTCAACAACGCGCGCGGCGCCAGCGTGCGGCTGGTCTACAAGGCGCGGCAGATCAAGGATGCGAGCGAGCTCTGATGAAGCTGCGAACAGCTTCTGAAGCGCCCTCCGGCCTCAGTGCTCCGCCAGCATGCCGCGCTCCTCGATGAAGGACACGACATCGGCCAACCCGTCCCTCGTCTTGAGGTTGGTCATCACGAAGGGCCGCTGCTTGCGCATGCGCTTCGTGTCGGCCTCCATCACGCTGAGGTCGGCACCCACGTAGGGCGCGAGGTCGGTCTTGTTGATCACGAACAGATCGCTCTTGGTGATGCCGGGGCCGCCCTTGCGCGGGATCTTCTCGCCGGCCGCAACGTCGATCACGTAGATCGTGAGGTCGCTGAGCTCGGGGCTGAAGGTCGCGGCCAGGTTGTCGCCGCCGCTCTCGACAAACACCACGTCCGCGTCGGGAAACTCGGCCAGCATGCGATCGATGGCCTCGAGGTTGATCGAGGCATCCTCGCGGATCGCGGTGTGCGGGCAGCCGCCGGTCTCCACGCCCATGATGCGCTCGGCCGGCAGCGCGCCGGCCACCGTCAGCAGGCGCTGGTCTTCCTTGGTGTAGATGTCGTTGGTGATGGCGATCAGGTCGTACTTGTCGCGCATCGCCTTGCAGAGCATCTCCAGCAGCGTGGTCTTGCCGGAGCCGACCGGCCCGCCGATGCCCACGCGCAGGGGGGGCAGTCTCTTGGTGCGGTGGGGGATGTGGTGCAGGGCGGAGCTCATGATGGTCGGTTCGGATCAGCTTCGGAAAAGGCGCGAGTACTGGATTTCGTGGCGCGCCGACAGCACGGCGAGCATGGGAGAAAAAGCCTGGCGCTCATCATCCGCCAGCGCGAGGGCCCGGTCCACTGCCGGGGGGATTTCGGCGGCCAGGCGGCCGAGGATGCGTTGCCCGGCGCTCTGGCCCAGCGGCACGGCCTTGACCGCCGCGGCCGCCATGTTCTCCGCCCAGCCGAAGGCGAAGGCCAGGCAGGCGTCGCGCACGGGTGCCTCGGTGCGGCTGGCGGCGAAGGCAAAGGCGATCGGGTAGCTCGCGGGCAGCGTGTCGAAGATGGCGGCGGCATCGGCGTGCCGCAGTTTGAGCCACTCGACGAAGGAGCGGCCCATCTGCTCGGTCTGCAGTCGGAACTCGGCCGATTCGCGGGTCTGGAACACCCAGTCGTTGAGCTCGCGGATGCGCGCGAGCTCGCCGCTGCGCCAAGCGGGGATGGCCTGGGCGACGATCGCCAGGTCACTGCGTGCGAGGCTCAGATGCAGCTGACCAGCCAGCCATTCGGAGGCAGCTTCCTCGTTGCCGACGCCGGCCCATTCGATGGCGGCCTCAAGGCCTTCCGAGTAGGAAAAGCCGCCGACCGGCAAGGCCGGCGAGGCCAGCCAGATCAGCTGCAGCAGACTGGCCGCGGGCAGGGCGCCCGGCGCGTCAGCCATCAGTGCGAGTGGCCATGGCCATGCGCGTGGTCGTGCGAATGGCCGTGGTGCTCCTGGCCGTCGTCGTGCGAGTGTGGTGCGGCATAGGCATCCGGATGCAGCACCGGCCCGACCGGCGCGGCGCCGTGCGAATGGCCCTGCGCGCCATAGGCGCCGCCTTCGGGCTCGAAGGCCTCCTCGGCCTCGCGAACCATCAGGTGCATCGAGCGCAGCATGCCGCCCAGCACATGGTCGGGCTCGATCTTCAGGTGGTCGGGCTTGAGCTCGATCGGCACATGCCGGTTGCCCAGGTGGTAGGCCGCGCGCATCAGGTCGAAGGGCGTGCCGTGCTCGCTGCAATGCGTGATGACCAGCACCGGCTGCTTCGCCGCGATCACCTTGACGAGCGAGCCGTCTTCCGCCACCAGCACATCGCCGCCGCGCACCAGCGTGCCGCGCGGCAGGAACACGCCGAGCTGGCGGCCTTGGGAATCGGTGGCGTCGAAGCGGCTTTTCTGGCGCACGTCCCAGTCGAGTTCGACGCTGGCGGCGCGCTTGAGCAGCACCGGCGCGAGGCCGCCGCCCTGGGGCATGAGTTTGTTGGCTGTGAGCATGGACAAAAAAGAGGAAAGACTTGAGGTAACAGCTGTTCGCCGATAACATAACAACTGTTATAACTTCAGTGGGGTTCGTATGTCGGCACTCAAATTGACGCAGATCGGCAATTCCGTGGGCGTTATCTTGCCCAAGGAAGTCCTGGCCCGCTTGAAGGTTGAAAAGGGGGACACGTTGTTTCTGACGGAGGCGGCCAACGGCGTGATGCTCACGCCCTATGACCCGGACATGGAAGAGCAATTGAAGCTGGGGCGCGAGTTTATGCGCGAGTTTCGCGATACCTTCCACCAGCTCGCCAAGTGAGCATATGGCGCTGGGTCGACCAGCCTTCGCTCATCTTGTTGCACGGCGAGAGCCTCGCCGAGCACGGTGGCGCATCGGGTTTGCGGGACGAGGGTTTGCTTCAGTCTGCGCTGGCTCGACCGCGCCACCTTGTTGCCTATGGTGACCCCGATCTTGCCGAGCTGGCGGGAGCCTACGGAATCGGAATTGCCAAGAATCACCCTTTCGTCGATGGCAACAAGCGCGCAGCTCTTCTTGCAGTCGGCTTGTTCCTTGCACTTAATGGATGGCGATTGAATGTCGCCCAGGCTGAAGCGACCCTCGTGATGTTCGACGTCGCGGCAAGCGCGATCGACGAGCATGGGTTTGCTGCGTGGATCCGGGACCACCTGAAGGAACGCTGAGCCCGCTCAGAACAAGAAATACCGCTGCGCCATCGGCAACATCACCGCCGGATCGCAAGTAAGCAACTGCCCATCCGCCCGCACCGCATAGGTCTGCGCATCGATCTCCATCTTCGGCGTGTAGCTGTTGTGCACCATGTCCTGCTTGCGCACGCCGCGGATGTTCTTCACCGCGCTCAAGGTCTTGACCAGCCCGTAGCGCTGCCCGATGTCCGCGGCCAACCCGGCCTGCGAGACGAAGGTCAGCGAGCTCTTCGCCAATGAACCGCCGAAGGCGCCGAACATCGGCCGGTAGTGCACCGGCTGCGGCGTCGGGATCGATGCGTTGGGGTCGCCCATCGCGGCCATCGCGATGGTGCCGCCCTTGAGGATGGTGAAGGGCTTGACGCCGAAGAAGGCCGGCTTCCACACCACCAGGTCGGCCCACTTGCCGACCTCGATGCTGCCCACCTCGTGCGAGATGCCGTGCGAAATGGCGGGGTTGATCGTGTACTTGGCCACGTAGCGCCGGGCGCGTGCGTTGTCGTTGCGGCCGCCGTCCTCGGGCAGCTTGCCGCGCTGGGCCTTCATCTTGTGCGCCGTCTGCCAGCAGCGGATGATGACCTCGCCCACCCGGCCCATCGCCTGGCTGTCCGAGCTGAACATGCTGATCGCGCCCAGGTCGTGCAGGATGTCCTCGGCCGCGATGGTCTCCTTGCGGATGCGGCTCTCGGCAAAGGCCAGGTCCTCGGGGATGCCGGCGTCCAAGTGGTGGCACACCATCAGCATGTCGACGTGCTCGTCGAGCGTGTTGACGGTGTAGGGCATCGTCGGGTTGGTGGAGGAGGGCAGGAAGTTCGCCTCGCCCACCACGCGCAGGATGTCCGGTGCATGGCCGCCGCCCGCGCCCTCGGTGTGGAAGGCGCAGATGGCGCGGCCCTTCACCGCGGCGATGGTGTTCTCGACGAAGCCCGACTCGTTCAGCGTGTCGCTGTGGATCGCCACCTGCGTGTCGGTGGCGTCGGCCACGTCCAGGCAGTTGCTGATCGCGGCCGGCGTGGTGCCCCAGTCCTCGTGCAGCTTGAGGCCGATCACGCCGGCCTCGATCTGCTCGTGGAGCGCGGCCGGCAGGCTCGCATTGCCCTTGCCGAGAAAGCCGAGGTTCATCGGAAAGGCGTCGGCCGCCTGCAGCATGCGCTCGATGTGCCAGGGGCCCGGCGTCGCGGTGGTCGCGAAGGTGCCGGTGGCCGGGCCGGTGCCGCCGCCCAGCATGGTGGTGATGCCGGAGGCCAGCGCCTCCTCGATCTGCTGCGGGCAGATGAAGTGGATGTGGCTGTCGATGCCGCCCGCGGTGACGATGTTGCCCTCGCAGCTGATGACCTCGGTGCCCGGGCCGATGACGATGTCCACGCCCGGCTGCACGTCCGGGTTGCCGGCCTTGCCGATCGCCACGATGCGCCCGCCTTTCAGGCCGATGTCGGCCTTGACGATGCCCCAGTGGTCGAGGATCAGCGCGTTGGTCATGACGGTATCGACCACCCCTTCGGAACGCGTGCGCTGCGATTGCGCCATGCCGTCGCGGATGGTCTTGCCGCCGCCGAATTTGACCTCTTCGCCGTAGCCGCCGGCGCGCAGGGTGTAGTCCTCCTCGACCTCGATCACCAGGTCGGTGTCGGCCAGCCGCACGCGGTCGCCGACGGTGGGGCCGAAGATTTCGGCGTAGGCACGCCGGCCAATGGTTGCCATGTCCTAGAGCTTTCCTTGAACCAGTCCGCGAAAGCCGTAGACCACCCGGTCGCCGGCGAAGTCCACCAGCTCGACCGTGCGCTGCTGCCCCGGCTCGAAGCGCACCGCGGTGCCTGAGGCGATGTTCAGGCGCATGCCGCGCGCGGCCTCGCGGTCGAAGTCCAGCGCGCCGTTGGTCTCGGCGAAGTGGTAGTGCGAGCCGACCTGGATCGGCCGGTCGGCCGCGTTGCGCACCACCAGCGTCAGCGTGCGGCGGCCGGGGTTGAGGGCGTGGTCGCCCTCGTCGGTGATGAGCTCGCCGGGGATGATCATGCGAGGCCGCCGAGCAGGGCGATGCCGAAGATCGCGACGGCCGCGCCGGCGACGCGCGGCATCCAGCGATGGCCGTGGCGCAGTGCCCAGCCGATCGCGACGCCGGCGGCATGCAGCAGCACCGTCGCGACCAGCATGCCGGCCAGCGTCAGCGCGGCGCCCGATTCGCCGGCCAGTTCCTGCCCGTGCGCGACGCCATGGAACACCGCGAACACGCCGACCAGCGCCGCGGCGGCCGGCGCCGGCAGCCGCCGCTGCGTGAAGACCAGCAGCCCCAGCACCAGCAGCGAGGCCGCGATCATGGGCTCCACCGCCGGCAACTGCGCACCCGCCAGGCCCAGCAGGGCGCCGGCCAGCAGCATCAGCGCAAAGCCCAGCGGTGCCCACAGGAGATCGGGCCAGGCGCGGCGCGCGGTGAGCGCGCTCCACAGGCCCACCGCGACCATTGCGGCGAGGTGATCCGGCCCGGTCAGCGGATGCAGAAAGCCGGCGGCCAGGCCGTGATGCAGGCCGGCATCGGCGCCGGTGTGGGCGGCCGCGGCCAGTGGCAGCGCGGCGATCAGGAGCAGGGGGGCTTGGCGAAGAAGGCGCATGGTCATGGTGTTGTGCTGTTGTTGTTCAAACGATGGGCTGATGGACCGTGACGAGCTTGGTGCCGTCCGGAAACGTGGCCTCGACCTGGATGTCCGGAATCATCTCGGCCACCCCCTCCATCACGTCGGCGCGCGACAGGATGCTGCGGCCCTCGCTCATCAGCGCGGCCACGGTCTTGCCGTCGCGCGCACCTTCCATCACGGCGGCCGAGATCAGTGCCACGGCCTCCGGGTAGTTGAGCTTGAGCCCGCGTGCGCGGCGCCGCTCCGCCAGCAGGGCGGCGGTGAAGATCAGGAGCTTGTCTTTTTCGCGCGGTGTCAGTTCCATGGGCGGGTTCGGATCGCTTTGTCGGGCGGCCATTATGGGCAGCCCCGGGGCATTGCAACAGTCGTGCCGATGGCACGGAACCTGCACCTGGGCGATGTGGACCCGACCGCCGTTCCTCCGCTCGCCAGCGACGAAGCGCCGCAGCGCATCGTCAAGGTCCGGCGCGACTACAACAGCTGGGTGGCGCGCGAGACGCTGGAGGACTACGCGCTGCGCTTCACGCCCCAGCGCTTTCGCCGGATGTCGGAATGGCGCGTGGCCAGCACGGCCTTCGGCGGCGCGGCCTCCTTCCTGATCCTCGAGGCGGTGGGCGCCACGCTGCTGGTGCAGTACGGGTTCGTCAACGCCGCCTGGGCGATCCTGGCCACCGGGCTGATCATTTTCCTGGCCGGCCTGCCCATCAGCGTCTATGCCGCACGCTACGGCGTGGACATGGACCTGCTCACCCGCGGCGCTGGCTTCGGCTACATCGGCTCCACGCTGACCTCGCTGATCTACGCCTCCTTCACCTTCATCTTCTTTGCGCTAGAGGCCGCGGTGATGGCCTATGCGCTGGAGCTGGCGCTGGGCATCCCGCCAGCCTGGGGCTACCTGGTCTGCGCGCTGGTGGTCATTCCGCTGGTCACGCACGGCATCTCGGCCATCAGCCGGCTGCAGGTCTGGACCCAGCCCATCTGGCTGTTGATGCTGGTGGTGCCCTTTGCCTATGTGCTGGTGCGCGATCCTGGTGCGTTCGCGGGCATCACGCACTACAACGGCCTCAAGCCGGGCCAGATCGGGTTCGACCTGCACCTCTTCGGTGCCGCGCTCACCGTCGGCATCGCGCTGATCACCCAGATGGGCGAGCAGGCCGACTACCTGCGCTTCATGCCGGTCCGCACCGCCGCCAACCGCGGCCGCTGGTGGGCCGGCGTGCTGGCGGGCGGGCCGGGCTGGGTGGTGCTGGGCGTGCTCAAGATGCTGGGTGGTGCGCTGCTGGCCTACCTCGCCATCGGCCACATGGTGCCGCCCGAGCGCGCGGTGGACCCGAACCAGATGTACCTGGCCGCCTACGAGTACGTGTTCCCGCAGTACGGCTGGGCGGTGGCGGCCACGGCGCTGTTCGTGGTGATCTCGCAGCTCAAGATCAACGTCACCAACGCTTACGCCGGCTCGCTGGCCTGGAGCAACTTCTTCTCGCGCGTCACCCACAGCCATCCGGGGCGGGTGGTGTGGGTGGTGTTCAACGCGCTGATCGCCTTCATGCTGATGGAGATGAACGTGTTCGAGGCCCTGGGCGACGTGCTGGGCCTGTACGCCAACATCGCCATCGCCTGGATGATGGCGGTGGTGGCCGACCTCGTGGTCAACAAGCCGCTGGGGCTGTCGCCGCCGGGCATCGAGTTCAAGCGCGCGCACCTGTGGGACATCAACCCGGTGGGCGTGGGCGCGATGGCGCTGGCCTCGGTGCTGTCCATCAGCGCGCACCTGGGCGCCTTCGGCCGGACCGCGCAGGCCTTCTCGGCGCTGATCGCGCTGGGCACGGCCTTCGCCGCCGCGCCGCTGATCGCCTGGGCCACGCGCGGCAAGTACTACATCGCGCGGGTGTCGGGCGAAAGCGGCGCCGCCGCCTTCGCGCCGGCCACCGGACAGCGCGCCGTGCGCTGGGCGCGGGTCGAATCGGAAGCCGGCAGCTACCGGCGCCTGAGCACCCAGCGCTGCGTGATCTGCGAGCGCGACTACGAAGGCCCCGACATGGCGCACTGCCCCGCCTACCAGGGCGCGATCTGCTCGCTATGCTGCACGCTGGACGCGCGTTGCGGCGACTTGTGCAAGCCCGAGGCGAGCCTGTCGGCGCAATGGTCGGGTGCCTTGCGCTGGCTGCTGCCGCGCCGCGTCTGGCCCTACCTCGATACCGGCCTCGGCCATTTCCTGCTGCTGATGCTGATCGTGGTGCCCCTGCTGGCCGCGGTCTTCGGCGTGCTCTACCAGCAGGAGCTGCGCGGCATCGCAGAGAGCGCGCTGGCCGACATGGCGCAGTCCACCGCGTCGCTGCGCTCCGGCTTCCTCAAGGCCTACATGGCGCTGCTGCTGCTCGCCGGCATCGTCGCCTGGTGGCTGGTGCTGGCGCACCAGAGCCGCAAGGTGGCGCAGGAGGAATCGAACCGCCAGACCCATTTGCTGATGCGCGAGATCGAACTGCACCGCCAGACCGACCGCGCCCTGCAGGCGGCCAAGCAGACGGCCGAGCAGGCCCGCGAGCAGGCGGACCAGGCCAACCAGGCCAAGAGCCGCTACATCAGCGCCATCAGCCACGAGCTGCGCACCCCGCTCAACAGCATCCTCGGCTATGCCCAGCTCATGGGCGAGGACGCGGCCGTGCCGCCGCACCGGCGGCAGGCGGTGGCCGTGATCAAGCGCGGCGGCGAGCATCTGCTGTCGCTGATCGAGGGCACGCTGGACATCGCCCACATCGAGGCCGGCAAGCTCACGCTGCATGCCCGGCCCATGCAGTTCGCCGAGCTCATGACCGAGTTGGCCGACATGTTCGAGCTGCAGGCGGCCGAGAAGGGCCTGGCCTTCCGCTTCGAGCCCGAAGGCGACCTGCCCGAGCTGGTGCGGGCCGACGAGAAGCGCGTGCGGCAGATCCTTATCAACCTGCTGGGCAACGCGATCAAGTTCACCGCCAGCGGGCGCGTGACGCTGCGGCTGCGCTATGCGCGCGAGTTCGCGGCCATCGAGGTCGAGGACACGGGCCCGGGCATGTCGTCCGAGGAGCTCGGCCGCATCTTCGAGCCCTTCGCCCGCGGCGCGAGCGCGGGCCCGTCGGCCCCGGGCGCGGGCCTGGGCCTGACCATCGCGAAGATGCTGATCGACCTGATGGGCGGCGAGATGAAGGTGCAGAGCGCGCCCGGCGCCGGCTCGCTGTTCCGCGTGCGCCTGTTCCTGCCGCGCGTGCATCAGACTTCCGGCGCGGGCATCCGGCGCGTCGCTGCGGCGCCGGTGCCGCGCCCGCGCCGCGGCTACGAAGGCCCGCGCCGGCGCCTGATGGTGGTCGACAACGAGGAGGCCGACCGCGAGCTGCTCGTGCAGCTGCTGGCGCCGCTGGGCTTCGAGCTGCGCACCGCCGCCAGCGGCCACGATGCGCTCGACCTGGTCGCGGCCGGCTGGCATCCGCATGCGATGTTCGTCGACCTCGCGATGCCCGGCATCGACGGGTGGGAGACCATCCGCCGGGCCCGCGCGCTCGGCCTGGCCGAGGCACAGGTCGCGATCGTCTCGGCCAACGCCTTCGACAAGCGGCTGGACAACGATGTCGGCATCGCGCCCGAGGACTTCTTCGTCAAGCCGGTGCGCCACAGCGAGCTGCTCGACTGGCTGGAGCGTCGCCTGGCCCTGCGCTGGACCGACAGCGCCGCCGCCGCGCAGCCGGCCCCGGCCGAGCCCGCAGGCGCGCTGCCCCAGGCCGCGCGCCTGCGCACGCTCGGTGACGCGGTGAGCCTGGGATACTTCCGCGGCATCATGAACGAGCTCGACGCCATCGACGCCGCCCAGCCCGAGTGCGCGGCCTGGACGGCCGCGCAGCGCACGCTGGCGCGCCAGTTCCAGTTCGAGGCCATGAGCCGTGCGTTGACCGCAGCCGAAGGCGGAGTGCTCGAATGAGCCAAGAGACCCCGCCGCCCCTGGTCCAGAGCCTGCGCGAGCACGCCGGCACCGGCGACCTGGTGCTGATCGTCGACGACGTGCCCGACAACCTCGCCGTGCTGCACGATGCGCTGGACGAATCCGGCTACGCCGTGCTGGTTGCCACCAGCGGCGAGCAGGCGCTGCAGCGCGTCACCCAGGCCCGGCCCGACATCGTGCTGCTCGACGCCATGATGCCGGGCATCGACGGCTTCGAAGTTGCGCGCCGGCTCAAGGCCGATGCCGCGACGGCGCATATCCCCATCGTCTTCATGACCGGCCTCACCGAGACCGAGCACCTGGTGGCGGCACTGGACGCGGGCGGCGTCGACTACGTCACCAAGCCGATCAAGCCGAAGGAAGTGCTGGCGCGCATGAACGTGCACCTGCAGGGCGCGCGCCGCGCGCGGCAGGCGGCGCAGCAGGCCGGCCAGGCGCGCAGTGCGCTCGATGCCTTCGGCTACGCCAGCTTCACCGTGCGCATGCCCGAGGGCCGGCTGATCTGGCAGACCGCGCTGGCGCGCGAGCTGCTGCAGCGCTACTGCGCAAGCAGCGCGCCGGCCACGCCGCCGGCGGTGCTGGAGTGGCTGCATCGGCACCTGCCCGATGCACGGCAGCGCCAGATCGAGCCGCCCGTGCTTTCGATCGTGCAGGGTGCCGCCTCGCTCAACCTGCGCCTGCACCAGCAGACCGGCCAGGACGAGGCCGGCGACGACTGGCTGATCATCATGCGCGAGGTCTCCGACGCGGCGGTGATCGAGGCGATGAGCCTGAGCCTGAAGCTCACCGCCCGCGAGGCCGAGGTGCTCTACTGGGTGGTCAAGGGCAAGACCAACCGGGACATCGGCGAGATCCTCGGCAGCAGCCCGGCCACCGCCAAGAAGCACCTGGAGCGTGTGTACGTGAAGCTGGGCGTCGAGACCCGCACCGCGGCCGCGGGCGTGGCGATCAAGCGCATCCGCGAGCTGCAGCCGCAGTTCGAGCTGTGAGGGTCTGTGCGCGGATGAACTGACACGGGCCGCTCCTAGAATCCGCGGCCATGATCCGACGCGCTCTGGCAGTCCTGTTGTGGCTGGCCGCGGTTTCCGCCCAGGCCGGCGGCCATTTCGATGTGGACGACGCGGGCACGCTCGATCCGGGCCAGTGCCAGTACGAGCTTTGGGGCACCCGCGTGCGCAGCGAGGACGCCACGTTGTGGCACCTCGGGCCGGCCTGTCGCGTCGGGCCGGTCGAGCTGGGGCTGAACCTCGATCGCATCTCGGTGCCTGGCGATACGGTCCATGTGCTCGGGCCGCAGCTCAAGTGGACCTTCTTCGGCCAGGAGCCCGAGGCGCGCTGGAGCGCGGCCGTCTCGATGGGCTTCTCTTCCCAGCTGCCGCGGCGCGGCGGGCGCACCGGCGGGCAGTTCGTCGTTCCGGTGACATGGCGCGCCACCGGCAGCCTGATGGTCCATGCCAACCTGGGCGCCGATTGGGCCATCGGCAGCGGCAAGCGCACCGGCCGCGGCGGCTTGGCGGGGGAGTGGGCGCTGAACGACACGGTCTCGCTGATCGCGGAACGCAACCGTGCCTTCGGCCTCTGGACCTCGCGCGTCGGGGCGCGCGTCAGCATCACGCCGCTGATCAGCATCGACCTCAGCGCCGCGCGCACCGGGCCGAGCGGCGTGCGGAGCGTCTCGGTCGGGCTGAACCACGAGTTCGGGCGGTGAAGCTGCCGCGACTGCAGCCCTCGGGGTCAAGGGCGTCACCTATTGGTACTGGCAGTTCCGCGATCTGTCCGGCAAGAACCATCAGGTTTACCTGGGGCCGGACGACGAGCGATTGCGCAAGCTCATTCAGCAGCGCGCCGACGGCAAGGCAACAGGCCCCGACCATCTGGCCAGGCTGGCCAGCGCATGCACCTCGTTGGGCTGTCTCACCGTCACGGCACAGCATTTCAAGGTGATCAACTGGCCGAGCACGGCTTCTTCAACGCCGGCGGCGTGCTGATCGGCACCCATGCCTTCATCGCGATGGGGAACATGCTGGGCGTGCGATGGACGGGCGGCCGTAAGACCAACGACATCGACCTTGCGCGCGCCGGCAACAACGTGTCGCTCGCGTTGCCGACCAACACGGAATCGAATGTGCACGATGCGATCACCTCGCTGGAGATGGGCCTCCTGCCGGTGAAGTCGATCACATCGGGCGCGGGGGCCACTTACCTCAACGCCCGCGGCGGCGAGATGCGCATCGACCTCCTGACGACCGCCGGCAGGAGCGATGCCGTCTACCGCCATGAACCGCTGAAAGTGAACCTGCAGCCGCTCAAGTTCATGGAGTTCTCCTTGGAGAAGATCACGCAGACGGCCGTGATCTCAGGCGAGCATGCCCTCATGGTGAACATCCCCTCGCCACAGCGCTACGCGCTGCGCAAGCTGGTCGTGATGGCGGAGCGCGAGGAAGTCTTTCGCACCAAGATCCGCAAGGATGCCGGCCAGGTGGCCGCCATCGTCTCGTATGCGCTCGAGCGCTCGCCGCGAGCGCTCGAAGAGGCGGCCGAGGACATCATGAGCCGCGGAAAAGGCTGGCGCAGCCGCATCGCCGAAGGCACGCGCCTGCTGGCTCAGCACCATCCGTCGGTGGCCGCGCCTTTGGGCGCAGTGCTCGAACTCCGCAGTTAGCGGCTGGGACTCGGCTCCAGAACCTTGAAGTCGAAGAACGCCGTCGAGGCGTAGGCCGTTTCGGAGATCTCGCTGGCGGCGGGTGCCGGCGCCGAGAAATCGAGGAAGTCGGTGGGCGCGAACGCGCTCGCGTGCTGGGCCTTCAGTTGCGCGTGGCGTTCCTTGGCATTGGCGCGCAGCCGGGCCAGGTCGGCCCGGACCTCGTCGAGGGAGCGCATCGCCGGTGCGGCTGCCGGCGCCACCTTCGCAGCGGCGGGGGCGGCAACGGGAGGCGGAACGGGGATCTGGGCCACGACCGGGGCGGGGCCGGGTTCAGAACCAGGACGCACCGGCGCAGCGTCATGGCGCACTGGCGTCGGGGCCTGGGCTTGCGGCAGCGGCAGCGGCAGCGCGGCGGGAAGCACCAGCGAATCCTGCGGGACAGGCGTCGCGATGCGCGCTGCGGCCTTTTCCACGCTCGCAGCAGTTGCGGTCGACTTCACCGGACGCTCCAGCGGCGGCGCCACCCGGGGCGCATGCGCGTGGTCGATCTCGCAGTCCGGACCGCCGGCGAACGCCATGCGATGCGCGGCGCGTCGTTCCGTCTTGCGCTTCCCGCTGAAAGCCGCCGGCAGGCCGCCCAGCAGCGCGAGGATCTGTCCGAGAAAGCGGTTTGCAATCATCGTGTCGCCCCAAAGTGTTGTTGGCGCGATTGTGTGCGGGGCAGAGTGAGGCCGAATGGGCTACATCTCGTAGATTCGTACGATCTGCGCAGAACCGCACGAAGGCGCACTAGAAAGTGCTTGCCGGGCCTGCGTCAGCCGCCGACCAGCGCGCGGTAGTCCCGCCGCGTCGCCGGCGCCACCGAATCCACCAGTTGCGCGTAGGGGGTCTTGTGCCGTGCCAGCATGCGCGCCGAGGCGACCGCCCTGGAGCGGCAGTACCAATGGCAGGTGTGCTGCATGAGGAAGAGCTCGGCCGACATGGTGTAGGCCTTGCTCTTGGGCGCCTGCTGCAGGCTGTTGGCTGCGGCATCGGCGATGCCGCGGGCGTGGATCGCAAGGGCGCGGCGCATGTCGAAGCTGCGCGCCGGGAACAGGCGGTCGGCGAAGGGCAGGGCCAGCGGCAGCGTGCTCACGCGTGCCTCGGCGTCCCCGACCCGCGCGAAATCGGCGGCGAAGCGCTGGAACTGGCCGACCAGCGTCTGCTCGGTGGTGTCGAGCAGCTTCCAGATCTGCTCGCGCCGTGCCGGGTCGTCCTCGCCGAGGCAGCGCAGGTAGCCCTCCGTCAGGTTCTCCATCAGCGTCTCGATCTGGTAGCGCCCCAGGTGGGCGGCCAGCAGCGTGATGCGCTTCTTCTGTTCGCGGGTCTTCTGCAGGTAGGCGGCGAGCAGGAGCAGAGCCGCCAGGGTGAGGAATTCCATGAAATAGGTCCGGGCCGCGATGCAGCAGCAGGGGAGTGTAGTGAGCGAGTGCCTGTCCAACGATTCAGTGGACTACGTCTCACTGCCACAGGTCGTCGAAGCCGCCGGGCGGCTCCAGCCGCTTGCCGCGCAGCACCAGGCGCAGCGGGCCCGGCATCACGCGGGCGCGTTCGGGGTGCAGCGCATCGCCGGGATAGGCGGTGGCGCGGTGGCCGTCGATCTCGAAGGTCAGCGGGCGCACGACGCAGGGCGTGCGGCCTTCCGCCTCGGCCATCATTGCGTCGACGCTGGCGTGGCGCGCCAGGTGCGCGAGGCTCATGATCTGCGGCGCCGCGAGCGCGATCTCGCCCTGCCAGTAGCGCTCCAGTGCGGCGCGCGGACGCAGCCAGGCGCTCAGCACGGCCTCGTGGTCGTCGTGCCGCGGCTCCTGGCCCTCCGGCGCGCGAGCGATGAAGAAGCGCGTGTCGAAGCGCTTGCCCGGCGAGTGCAGGGCGTTCAGCGGCGTGATCCAGCGCGACCAGGGCCGCATGGAACGGGTGGCCAGGCGCACGCCGAGGCGGCCCAGCAGGTCGTTGAAGGCCAGGCCCTGGGCGCCCAGTGCGGCGGCCTGCAGTGCGCCTGGGCCGTCGAGGCCCTCGGCGAGCAGCAGCCCGCATTCCTCGAACACCTCGCGCACGGCGGCGACGTGGATCGCGACCGCAGTGGCGGCGTCGACGTCCGGGTCGCCGAGCAGCGCGTGCAGGCGTTCGGGTGGCTCGTCCAGGTGCGCCTGCGCATCGAGCTGCGCGTCCGCTGCGTCGACCTTGCCGCCGGGAAACACGTAGGAGCCGCCATGCACGTCCGACAGCGCATGGCGCTGGATCATCAGCACTTCGGGCCCGGCGGGGCTGTCGCGGCAGATGAGCACGGTGGCGGCGGGGCGGATGGGGATGGGCGGGGCGTCCGCCGGAACTTGCTGCATGAGGGGATTCTCTCCCCGAAGGCCCGAGCATGAAGCGCAACGCGCCGCATGAGCGGCGCGTTGCGGGGGTTCAGTGCGGCCTCAGGCCCGCTTGAGGTCCGGATAGCGCACGTGCTCCACCAGTTCCTGCGTCTCCTTCTTCGGCTCGCCGGTGAGCAGGCTCACGATGATGATCACCGCAAAACCTACGGGCACGCCGAACAGGCCCGCCGAGATCGGCTGGATGCCCCACCACAGCTCGATCGGGCTGGTCACGCCGAAGACGCTGCGCATCCATGGCTGGGTCGTCGCCATGTAGTAGAAGGTCACGCCAAGGCCGGCCAGCATCCCCAGCGAGGCGCCCCACCGATTGGCGCGCTTCCAGAAGATGCCGAGCACCAGCGCCGGGAAGAAGGCCGCCGCCGCAAAGGAGAAGGCTGCCGACACCAGGAACAGGATGTCCGCCGGCTTCTGCGCCGCCACCGCCGCCGCGCACAGGGCCACCACCAGCAGCAGCGCCTTGGACAGCGCAACGCGGCGCGAGGTCGGCGCGTTCGGGTCGATCATCTTGTAGTAGAGGTCGTGCGACAGCGCGTTGGCGATCGTCAGCAGCAGGCCGTCCGCGGTGGACAGCGCCGCTGCCAAGCCGCCGGCGGCCACCATGCCGGAGATCACGTAGGGCAGCCCGCCGATCTCGGGCGTGGCCAGCACGATGATGTCGCCGCCGATCTTCATCTCGCTGAGCTGGAAGATGCCGTCGTTGTTGACATCCGACACCGAGAGCAGCGACGGATCGACCTTGGACCAATTGGCGATCCAGCCCGGCAGCTCGTTGAAGGGCGTGCCCACCAACACGTTGAAGACCTCGAACTTCACCAGCACCGCGAGTGCCGGCGCGGTGAAGTACAGCAGGAAGATGAAGAACAGCGACCACGTCACCGACTCTCGCGCCTCGCGCACCGAGGGCGTGGTGTAGTAGCGCATCAGGATGTGCGGCAGCGCGGCCGTGCCCACCATCAGGCAGAAGACCAGCGCAAGGAAATTGCGCCTCGATTCGTCGAAGGTCTTGCGCGCCGCGGCGTCGCCGTTCGGGTCTCCGGCATAGATCTGCGCGTGATTCGGCATGCCGGCCAGCGGCCTGGCCTGGGCCTCGTTGGCAGCCTTCGCCGCAGTCCACGCCTTCCGGGCCGAGGCCTCGTCCTTGGGCACGGCGGCCATGGCCTTCTCGGCGGCCGTGATTTCGGTCGACGGTGCGTTGGCGGCCTGCAGGTCGGTCACCTTCTTCGCGGCCGCCGACCGTTCCGTGGCGAGCGAGCCGGGCAGGCCCTTGACCTTGGCGTCGAACTCCGCCGCCCGGGCCTTGAAGATGGCGGCGACCTCCAGCTCCTTGGGGTCGGCGCGCAGTTCGTCGCCGCGCTTGGACACCTTCTCGAGCTGATAGCCGTACACCGCCTGCGGGACCGGCACGCCGGTCTGCTTCACCGACAGCCAGATCACCGGCACCAGGTAGGCAATGATCAGGATGATGTACTGCGCGACCTGCGTCCACGTGACCGCGCGCATGCCGCCGAGGAAGGAGCACACCAGGATGCCGCCCAGGCCGACGAAGATCCCGATCTCGAAGGCCAGGCCCGAGAGCCGGGTCGTGATCAGGCCGACGCCGTAGATCTGCGCCACCACGTACGTGAAGGAGCAGAGGATGGCCGCCACGATGCCGATGAAGCGCGGCAGGTTGCCCTCGTAGCGCGCGCCCAGGAAGTCGGGAATGGTGAACTGCCCGAACTTGCGCAGGTAGGGCGCCAGCAGCAGTGCCACCAGGCAGTAGCCCCCGGTCCAGCCCAGGATGAAGGCCAGGCCGCTGAAGCCCGTGAGGTAGAGCGTGCCGGCCATCCCGATGAAGGAGGCCGCGCTCATCCAGTCCGCCCCGGTGGCCATGCCGTTGTAGACCGCCGGCACGCGCCGCCCGGCGACGTAGTACTCCGCCGCGTCGGTGGTGCGGCTCATGATGCCGATGCCGGCATACAGCCCCACCGTGGCGAACAGGAAGATGAAGCCGATCCAGTTTCTGGGCAGGCCCGCCTGCTCGAGGATCGCCAGCAGCACGACGAAGACGATGAAGCCGCCTGTGTACCAGCCGTAGACTTTGTTGAGCTGCTTCTTGAACGTGCGCTTGTCGGCGCCGGGAGTGCCGGCGCCATGCTCGAAACTGATGTCGGCCATGTCAGTTCTCCTCGGCGACGCCGTGTTCCTGGTCCAGGCGATTCATGTACCAGGCGTAGAACCCGATGATCAGGACGTAGACGATCAGCGCACCCTGGGCGCCGACCCAGAAGCTGAAGGGCCAGCCGAAGAAGCTGAAGCTCAGGTCGCGGGCGAAGTAGCCGATCACGAAGGTCACGAAGAACCAGACCGCCAGCAGGATGGCGGTGATCCGGAGGTTCTTCTGCCAGTAGTGGCGCTGTGTTTCCGTCAATTCCATCGCAAGTCTCCTTGTTGGTCCTCGTTCGTTCGCAGGGCCATGCGACCCGGCGGTCCCTGCGGCGCTGCCTTGTGGGCAGCCCCACATTCACGACGCGAGACCGGTCTCGCGTTCCAGTTGAGCGGCGATCCTGGGCTCGAAGCCCTGGAGATGGCGGATGATCTTGCGAGCCTCTTCGGGCTGGCGGCGGTCCACGTGCACACGGGCCAGCTGGTACCAGCCGTAGGGGCTCATGGGTTGCAGTTCGGTGTTGCGGCGCAGCGCCTCGACGGCCTCGTCGTGGCGGCCCTGGCGGATCAGTGCGAGGCCCAGGCCGTACCAGGCCCGGTCGAGCTTGGCATCGAGCGCCAGGGCCTGGCGGAATGCGGTCTCCGCCTCCTCGACCTGGGCGGCCTCCGCGAGCAGGAAGGCCAGGTTGAACCAGGCGCCGGCGCCGTGTTCCGGATGGGCGTCCACCAGGCGCCGCGCGTCCTCGATCGCCGCGTCGCGCCGCCCGAGCTGCGCGCGCAGGTAGCTGCGGCTCGACAGCGCGTAGGCGTCATCGGGCCAGCGCGCCAGCATCGTGCCGAAGACCGCCTCGGCCGATGCGGACCGGCCCAGCAGCAGCAAGGCGACCGCATGCAGCTTGAAGCGCCAGTAGCTCATCGGCATGCCTGCACTCCCAGCTGCAGACACAGGTTGATCTTGGCGATGGTGGCCACCAGCCACACCGACAGCAGCGCCAGGAAGGCGGCCAGCGGGATATGCCGGTCGAGCACGAAACGGGGGGTGATGATGCGCACTGCCTTGACGACGGGGCTCGTCAGCGTCTGGAGGAGGCGATACAAGAAATTGCCTTCGCGCTTGCTTCCAGCCAGCAGCCCGAGCAGCCATTGGCCCACCATCGCCAGCAGGGCGATCTCGGCGATCAGCTTGACGGAAGTCGTGAGCAGCAGCACGTCACCTCCAAGGTTCGGCGCAATGCCTCGATTCTTGCAGGGTAGCTTACTAACTTCTTACAAATTCCCCTCATTGCCGACCATCCTGCTCGGTGCTTACCCTCTGTTGCGCCGCAACAGCGCGAGGGGAAGATGGTTCCCAACACGGCCTCAGCGAAGGGGTAGGTCGATGAATGCCGCACGGACGATCCGTCGCCTGGGCTTTCGCAAGTGGTACGAGCGCGAGCTGCTCCAGAGCCATATGCATCTGGTCCTCCTGCTGTTGAGCACCCTCGGCCTGTTGGGCAGTGCGGAAGCCTACAGCCTGCGCCTGTCCATCGGGTCGCAACTCGGCGTGCTGGCCTGCGCCGTGGCGAGTGCGGTGATCGGCATCTGGGCGCTGCGGCGCTACCTGTACCTGCTCGCCCATGCCGAATTCGTGGCCGACCAGGCCGTGTGCCGCGCCTGCGATACCTACGCGAAGTGGGAGGTCGAGGAAAGCGCGGAAGACCCGGCCGGAGCGCGCCTGCGCGTGCGCTGCCGGCGCTGCGGACATCGCTGGCTGATCGAGCCCTGAACGCCGCCGCGCCGGCGACTCAGAGCTCGGCGCCTTCCACCAGGAAGCGCACGCGCCGCACCCCCTGCCATTCGTCCGCGTCGAGCCGGAAGGCGATGACCACGCGCGGCGGCAGCGGCTCGGTGTGGCCGAACCAGATGCCGTCCACCGGCTGCCCCTTGTGCCGCAGCTTGAGCGCGAGATGCTTCTCGCCCACCAGCCGCTGCGAGATCACTTCCACCTCCTCGCTGAAGGTGGGCGGCGCGAAGCCCTGGCCCCAGACCTCGCGGTGCAGGGTGTCGACCAGGTCGACGCGCAGGTACTCGGGCGCCAAAGGGCCGTCGGTGTCCAGGCGGCGCGTCAGCGACGCCGCATCGAGCCACTCGGCGGCGACCTGCGCGAGCGCGCGCTCGAAGGTGTCGAAGTGCTCCTCGGCCACGGTGCAGCCCGCCGCCATCGCATGGCCGCCGAAGCGCAGCAGCACGCCGGGATGGCGCTTGGCCACCAGGTCCAGCGCGTCGCGCAGGTGGAAGCCGGGGATCGAGCGGCCCGAGCCCTTGAGCTCGTGCTCCTTGCCCGGCGCGCCGCTGGCGGCGAAGACGAAGGTGGGCCGGTGGTAGCGGTCCTTGATGCGCGAGGCCACGATCCCGACCACGCCTTCGTGGAAGTCGGCATCGAAGACGCTGATCGCGGCCGGCGGCGTCTCGCTGTCGTCCTCGTCGAACAGCGACTCGGCCAGCAGCAGCGCCTGGTCGCGCATGCCGCCCTCGATGTCGCGCCGTTCGCGGTTGATGCCGTCGAGCATCCGCGCCAGCTCCTCGGCGCGGACGCTGTCGTCGGTCGTCAGGCATTCGATGCCCAGCGTCATGTCGGCCAGACGCCCCGCGGCGTTGATGCGCGGCCCCAGCGCGAAGCCGAAGTCGAAGGTGGTGGCCGCTGCCGCGTTGCGGCCCGCGGCCTTGAAGAGAGCGGCCACGCCGGCCGGCATGACACCGGCGCGGATGCGGCGCAGGCCCTGCGCGACCAGGCGGCGGTTGTTGGCATCGAGCCGGACCACGTCGGCCACGGTGCCGAGGGCGACCAGCGGCAGCAGGGCGTCGAGCTTCGGTTGCGTCGCCAGGTCGAAGACGCCGCGCGCCCGCAGCTGCGAGCGCAGCGCCAGCAGCACATAGAACATCACGCCGACGCCGGCGATGCTCTTGCTGTCGAAGCCGCAGTCGGGCTGGTTGGGATTCACCAGCACGTCGGCCGCGGGCAGCGCCGGGCCGGGCAGGTGGTGGTCGGTCACCAGCACCGCGAGGCCGCGCGCCTTGGCGGCGGCCACGCCGTCGACGCTGGCGATGCCGTTGTCCACGGTGATCAGCACGTCGGCGCCGGTGGCGGCCACGCGCTCGGCGATGGGCGGCGTCAGGCCATAACCGTCGACCACGCGATCGGGCACCAGGTAGCTCACATGCTTCGCGCCCAGCAGGCGCAGGCCGCGCAGGGCCACGGCACAGGCGGTGGCGCCGTCGCAGTCGTAGTCGGCGACGATGCACAGGCGCTTGTCGTCGCGGATGGCGTCGGCCAGCAGCAGCGCGGCCTCGCGCGCGCCACGCAGGCCGTCGGGTGCGAGCAGGCGGGCCAGGCCGTCGTCCAGCTCTTCCCGGGTCTGCACGCCGCGCGCGGCATAGAGGCGGGCCAACAGGGGATGCACCCCGGCCTGCTCGAGCATCCAGGCGCTGCGCGGGGGAATGGTGCGGGCGACGATCTTCATCACAGTGCCTCCAGCACGGCCGGGGCGCTCGCGCGCTGGAACAGGGAGCGGGCCCAGCCCGCAAGGCCGCGCTGCTGCACGCCGAAGCGCCGCGCGGCGCGGTCGCCGCACAGCGTGAGCGTCACCTCGGCGCCCGCGTTGTACGCGGCCAGCAGCTCGGCGACCGGCCCCTCGTCGAGTGCAGTCCAGGCCTGCGCCCAGGCCGCGCCGTCGTCGTGCAAGGCCGCTTCGCGCAGGCCATCGGCCACCCGCGGGCCGGCGGCCAGCGGCGCGGCATCGGAAGGCAACTGCCCCGTGCCGCTGAGCCAGAAGGAATTGATGGGCGGCACGCCGCGCGCGGTGCGCTCGTCGTTGACGCGTTCGGTGTAAAGCAGCATTTGCATCTCGTTCTGCAGCCGGCGCAAGGGGCGGCCATCGTCGGTCAGCGGCGACCATTGCGCGATGGGATGGCCGATCGCGCGGTCGATCGACGCGGTGGCCAGCCTGTCGAACATGCGGCCCCGTGCCAGCCAGCGGCCCGGCGCGGCCGAGGCATGCAGCGCGATGCCGTCCTCCTTGAAATAGGGCCTGGCGATCGCCAGCAAGGCTTCCGATTCGGCCGCGTCGATGCGGATCGCGCCGGGATCGCCGAGCACCACGTCGTCGATGCCCACCTGCCAGTGGCACAGGGTGGCGATGCCCCAGCTGCCGTCCTCGCCGGCGGCGCCGTCAAGCCCGGCGCGGCGTGCTTCCAACGCGGCCCAGGGGATCTGCCCGTCGGGCGCCGCGATGCCGAGCGCCTCGGCCAGGGCGCGCTCATGCGGCGGGGAGAGGGTGCTGTCGTCCTGCAGGTCTTCATGCATGAGCGACAGGCGGGAGAGCAGTGCTTCGAGCCTCGGCAGACGCAATTCGTGCAGCGCCTTGCGGCATTCCGGCGTGCCGCGGCCGGCAAAGGGGATCAGGAGGTGGGGGGACTCGGGGGCGGCGGGCATGGGGCTTCTATTGTCTGCGAGAGGCCATTCCGGGGCCGGTGAGGGCGCGGATGCCACAATCCTCCCCCTATGCGACTCCCCTACGAACTGCAGCTCGGCTGGCGCTACACGCGTGCCGGCCGGGCCACGCGGCGCAACGGCTTTATCTCCTTCATTTCCGGGGTCTCCATGTTCGGCATCGCGCTGGGCGTGGCGGCGCTGATCATCGTCCTTTCGGTGATGAACGGCTTCCAGAAGGAGGTGACCGACCGCATGCTCGGCGTGATCTCGCACATCGAGATCTTCTCGCGCGACGGCCAGGCGCTGGCCGACATCGACGCCATTGCCGCCGCGGCGCGCAAGAACCCCAACGTGGTCGGCGTGGCGCCCTTCATCGCCGCGCAGGCGCTGATCGCGCGCGGCGAGGACATGAAGGGCGCACTGGTGCGCGGCATCGAGCCCTCGCTGGAGCCGCAGGTGACCGACATCTCCACCACCGCGCAGAAGGGCGCGCTGGCCAAGCTGGTGCCGGGCGAGTTCGGCATCGTGCTGGGCGTCGAGCTGGCGCGCTCGCTCTTCGTGCAGGTGGGAGACCAGGTCACGCTGATCGCGCCGGGTGGGCAGGTCACGCCGGCCGGCGTGGTGCCGCGGCTGAAGCAGTTCACGGTGGTCGGCACCTTCGACTCCGGCCACTACGAGTACGACTCGGCGCTGGCGATGATCCACGAACAGGACGCGGCGCGCGTGTTCCGCCTCGAAGGGCCCAGCGGCCTGCGCCTGAAGCTCAAGGACCTGCACCGGGCGCGCGAGGTGGCCGAGGAACTGGCCGTCACGCTGCCCGGCGAGTTCCTGATCCGCGACTGGACGCGCCAGAACAAGACCTGGTTCGCCGCCGTGCAGGTCGAGAAACGCATGATGTTCATCATCCTCACGCTGATCGTCGCGGTCGCGGCCTTCAACCTGGTCTCGACGCTGGTGATGACGGTGACCGACAAGCGCGCCGACATCGCGATCCTGCGCACGCTGGGCTCGAGCCCCAAGAGCATCATGAGCATCTTCGTGGTGCAGGGTGCGATGGTGGGCGTGATCGGCACGCTGGCCGGGCTGCTGCTGGGCCTGGGCATCGCCTACAACATCGACGTGATCGTGCCGGCGCTGGAGCGGCTGTTCAACGCGCGCTTCCTGCCGCAGGACATCTACCTGATCAGCAGGATGCCCAGCGATCCGCAGCGCGGCGACATCCTGCCGATCGCGCTGATTTCGCTGGCGCTGTCCTTCGTCGCCACGCTGTACCCGAGCTGGCGCGCGAGCCGCGTGAACCCGGCGGAGGCGCTGCGCTATGAATAAGACCGCGCTCGGCACTGGCGTGTCCTCGCTGCCCCCCGAGGGGGCGGCCATCGGCTTGGGGCGGCCCGGCGCCGATAGCGCGGTCCTACAGGTCAGGGGCCTGACCAAGCGCTTCCACGAGGGCCGCATCGACCTCACGGTGCTGCACGGCGTCGACCTCGACGTGCGCGCTGGCGAGACGCTGGCCATTGTCGGCGCCTCGGGCTCGGGCAAAAGCACGCTGCTGCACCTGATGGGCGGGCTCGATGCGCCCACGGCCGGCAGCGTGGAGCTGCACGGCAAGAACATCGCGCATGTCGATGCGGCCGAGCAGGGCCGGCTGCGCAACGCCCACCTGGGCTTCGTCTACCAGTTCCACCATCTGCTGCCCGAGTTCAGCGCCCTCGACAACGTGGCGATGCCGCTGAAGATCCGCCGCACGCCGCCGCAGCAGGCCACCGAGGCCGCCGCCGCGATGCTGGCCGCCGTGGGGCTGGCCGAGCGGGTGCATCACCGCCCGGCCGAACTGTCCGGCGGCGAGCGCCAGCGCGTGGCGATCGCGCGCGCGCTGGTGACGCAGCCCGACTGCGTGCTGGCCGACGAGCCCACCGGCAACCTCGACCGCAACACTGCCGACGGGGTGTTCGCGCTGATGCTGAAGCTGGCGCACGAGCGCCGCACCGCCTTCGTGGTGGTCACGCACGACGAAGGCCTGGCCAAGCGCTGCGACCGCGTGCTGCGGCTGGCGGCGGGTCGGCTGGACAACGGGCACTGAGGCGTGCACAGGCCGGGGGAGCCGGCGTTGGATGCACGCCCGGCATGCGGTGCGGGCCGGTCGACCCCACTGCGGCGGTCGCATTACCCATACGGCAGGTAAATCACATTTACCAATCAAACGGGTATTTCGCAATTACCCATCCTATGAGTAAGATGCGGATATCCGTCCCATGGGCAAAAGCCATGCGCCAGGTTCTCTCCACCCCCTCCCAGCTCGGACCGCTCCTCAAATCCGGTCGCCGGGCCGCCGGCTTGTCGCAAACCGAGCTGGCCAGGCGCATGGGCATCAGCCAGAGCCGCATCTCCCACATGGAGCTGCATCCGGAATCGGTGAGCCTCGACCAGCTGCTCACGCTCTTCGGCCTGCTCGGCATCGAGCTCATGGTCCAGTCGAAGTCGGACGCGCCTGCGGCGCAGGAATGGTGAGGGCATGGGCCGTAGGTCCCATTCGCAGGCCCTGTCCATCTGGGCCAACGGCGAGCGGGTCGGGGCCTGGCGCCTGCCCGCGCGCGGCGAGCCCGAGCTCGCCTACGACCCCGCATGGATGGCTTCGCCGGCCGGGCGCCCGCTGTCCTTGTCGCTTCCGCTGGCGTCGGGCGGGCTCAAGGGCGCCGTCGTCAACAGCTATTTCGACAACCTGCTGCCTGACAGCCGCGCCATCCGCGAACGGCTCGCCACGCGTTTCGGGACGGCCTCCACGGACGCGTTCGAACTGCTGCGGGCCGTGGGACGCGATTGCATCGGCGCCATCCAGCTCCTCGCCGAGGACGAAGCGCCCGCGGACCTCGGTCGGATCTCCGGCACGCCGATGTCGGTCGACGAAGTCGAGACCCTGCTCCTGCAGACCGTGACCCCGGGCCGCCTCGGCGGCTTGCTCGGGGAGGCGGACGCGCTGCGCATCTCGCTGGCCGGCGCGCAGGAAAAGACCGCGCTCCTGTGGCACGAGCAGCAGTGGAGGCGGCCGCATGGCGCGACGCCGACGACGCACATCCTGAAGCTGCCGCTGGGGCTCGTGGGGCATCGCCAGGCGGACTTCAGCACCTCGGTGGAGAACGAATGGCTCTGCCTGAATATCCTCCAGGCCTACGGCCTCGCGGTGCCCCGCTGCGCCATCCTCGGCTTCGGCACGCAGAAGGTGCTGGCCGTCGAGCGCTTCGACCGGCAGCTCCATTCGTCGGGACGCTGGCTGATGCGCTTGCCGCAGGAAGACTTCTGCCAGGCGCTGGGCGTGCCCTCGCACCTGAAGTACGAGGTGGACGGCGGCCCGGGCGTGATGGACCTGGCCAGGATCCTGCGCCAGTCGGTCAACGCGCGCGAAGACCTGCGGACCCTGCTGGCCGCGCAGCTGATCTTCTGGATGCTCGCCGCGCCGGACGGGCACGCCAAGAACTTCAGCATCCACCTGCTGCCGGAGGGGCGCTTCAGGCTCGCGCCGCTCTATGACGTCATGTCCATCTGGCCGGTGGAGGGCGCCGGCCCCAACCAGTTCTCGCGACATGACGCCAAGCTGGCGATGGCCATGATGGGGAAGAACAGGCACTACCGGCGGTCGACCATCCAGCGGCGCCACTTCAATGCCACGGCGCGCTTGTGCGGCTATGGGCCCGATGCGGAGGACATCGTGGCCTCCGTGCTCGACAGCACGCCCGGTGTCATTGCGCGCATGGAGGCGCAGTTGCCCACCGGCTTCCCGCCGAAGGTGGCGCAGCCCATCCTGCGCGGGCTCGCCGCGTCCGCGAAGGCACTGGAGGCCATGCCCAGGGAGTAGGGCTCAGGCCTCGAGGAACAGGGCCGGGTCCACCATGGTGCGGTTCAGCATCACCGACCAGTGCAGATGCGGGCCGGTCACGCGCCCGGTGGCACCCACCGCGCAGAAGCGCTCGCCGGCCTTGACCCGTTCACCCGGCTTCACGTCGCTGGCGCTCAGGTGGCAGTACATCGTGAGCAGTCCGCCGCCGTGGTCGAGCCAGACGGTGTTGCCGTTGAAGAAGTAGTCGCCGGTGTCGATCACCCGGCCGGCCATCGGCGCACGCACCGCCGTGCCGGTGGCCGCCGCGATGTCCATGCCGCTGTGCGGATTTCGCTTCTCGCCGTTGAACACGCGCCGCAGGCCGAAGGAGCCCGAGCGCCGCCCCGGCACCGGCACCTGCATGCGCAGTTCGCCCTGGGGCAGGGGCTCGCTGAAGGTGGCCATGACCGTCTGCAGGTGGGCCCGCTCGCGCTCGTAGCGCGCCAGGTCCTCGGCCGACAGGTCGACCTGGCCCGGCGCCACCTTGAGATGCTGCTCGCGGTAGCGCTTGGGCGCGATCACATAGGGCAGTTCGCTCGTGCCGCCGTCCTCCCGCTGCACCCGGATGCGGGCCTCGCCCGGCTCCGCGGACAGCGGGATGCCCACCAGCGCACCCCAGTCGATCGCATCGCCCAGCACCAGCAGCGGCACGTCCTCCGCGGTGCGCGCCTGCGGCCGCCTCGCAGCCGGTCCCAGCGAGAGGCGGGCGATGCCGCCGGGGACTTGCAAGGCGCGTGGCCACGACTGCGGGCTCTGGGTCGCCTGCGCGGCCGGCAGGGCCATCAGCCCGAGTGCGCCCAGCAGCACATCGCGGCGATGCATTGGCATGGGCTCAGGCCTTGGGCTTGTAGGCCACCACGTCGATCTCGACCTTGGCGTCGACCATCAGCCGCGCCTCGGTGGTCGAGCGTGCCGGGAAGTTGCCGTTGAAGTAGCTCATGTAGACCCGGTTGAAGGCACCGAAATCGCGCGCGTCGTGCAGCCACACGGTGCACTTGCACACGTCTTCCAGCGTGGCGCCGGCCAAGGCCAGTGCCGATTTGATGTTCTCCATCACCTGGCGCGTCTGCGCCTCGACGCCGCCGACCACTATCTCGCCCTTGGCATCGGCCGGCACCTGGCCCGAGACGTAGACGAAATCGCCGGCGCGAACGGCTGGGGAGAGGGGGCGGATCTGGCGGTCCGAGGCGTTGGGCGAGACACCGAGGTATTCGAGCGGCATGGGAGCTCCTGAGGTGAAAGAGGTGGCGAAGAGGGGCGCTAAGGTCGGCCGAAGCCATCCGTTTGAAATTCTATTTCAGTAAAAACCCAGAAACACAGGGTTTGCACCCATGTATTGGCCTGCTTGTTGCTTCAAAGTCCGGCCCGAATAGAAAGTTTCTTTCATTTCACAGCCCCACGAAGGAGTTCTACATGCAAACCCCCGGACGCCGAAGCGGCCAGCCCGCATTCTCGAAGCGCAGCCTGCTCGGCGCGTGTTTGCTGGCACTTGCCGGCCTGGCCGGCCTGGCCGCGATGCCGGCGCAGGCCCAGGGCGCGCGCAACTTCGCGACGCTGGCGATGGTGGCCGAGCCCCAGACGCTGGACCCGATGGCCTCCACCGCGGACCTGGTCGGCACCATCATGCAGCATGTGTACGAGCCGCTCTACACCTTCGACGCCAAGTGGAACGTGGTGCCGATGCTGGCGGAGGGCATGCCGAAGATCTCGGCCGACGGCAAGACCTACGCCATCGCGATCCGCAAGGGCGTGATGCTGCACAACGGCCGCGAGCTGAACGCGGACGATGTGGTCGCCAGCCTGCAGCGCTGGATGGACCAGTCGCCACGCGGCAAGGCGGTGGCCAAGGAGATCGAAAGCCTGAAGGCGAAGGGGCCGCTGGCCGTCGAGGTGGTGCTCAAGCAGCCCTATGCGCCGCTGCTGGCCCAGTTCGCGCTGCCCAGCGGCATGGCCGCGATCATGGCCAAGGACTCGATCGCGCAGCCGCTCAAGGACTTCGTCGGCACCGGTCCCTACAAGTTCAAGGAGCGCCGGCCCGACCAGTACGTGCTGCTCACCAAATTCGACAAGTACAGCGCGCGCAAGGAAGCCCCCAACGGCTACGGCGGCAAGCGCGAGGCGGCCATCGAGGAACTGCGCTTCGTGCCGGTGCCCAATGCCAACACCCGCGTCGAGGGCGCGCTGGCCGGCCAGTACGACTTCGCCGACCTGCTGCCGACCGAGGCGCTGCCGCGGCTGGAGAAGGCCGCGGGCAAGACGCTGCCGATCATGACGCCGGCCTTCGGCTTCCCCTACCTGGTGTTCAACACCAAGGAAGGCGTGATGGCCAGCCAGCCGGTGCGCCAGGCGGTGCAGGTGGCGCTGGGCGAGGGCGAAATGCTGGCGGCCGGCTTCGGCGACACGCGCTTCTTCGTCGCCGAGGGCAACCACTTCCCCAAGGGCTCGCCCTTCTACGCGACCGGCGGCACCGAGCTCTACAACCAGCGCAACGCCCCCAAGGCCAAGGAGGCCGCGGCCAAGGCCGGCTACAAGGGCGACCCGATCCGGGTGCTGACCAGCCGCCAGTACGACTTCCACTACAACATGGCGCTGCTGATGGCCGAGCAGCTCAAGCGCGCCGGCTTCAAGGTCGACCTCAACGTGGTCGACTGGGCCACGCTGGTGCAGCGGCGCAACGACCCGAAGCTGTGGGACATCTACGTCACCCACTCGGGCCAGTTCCCCGAGCCCATGCTCTCGCCGCCGCAGCTGGGCGATGGCGCGCCGGGCTGGTGGGACTCGCCGGCCAAGAAGGCCGCGCTCAGCGCCCTCAACGTGGAGGCCGACCCCCACAAGCGCGGCGCGCTGTGGGGCAAGGTGCAGCAGGTGGTCTATGACGAGGTGCCTTACGTCAACGTCGGCAAGTTCAACGGCTTGTCGGCGAAGAGCCCGGCGCTGGACAACTACCAGCCGATGACCTGGCCCTTCTTCTGGAACGCAAAGATCAAGTAAGCGCCGCCTGCAACGCCATGCTCCGCTACCTCTCCTCCCGCCTCGCCGGCATGCTGGTCGTGCTCGCCATCGTGGCGGTGCTGGTCTTCATCCTGACGCGCGCCGCCTCGGGCGATCCGGTTTCGGTGCTGCTGGGCGACCAGGCCACCGCCGCGGACATCGCCCGCGTGCAAAAGGACTACGGCCTCGACAAGCCCCTGCCCGTGCAGTTCGGCTACTGGCTGCGCGAAGTGCTGCAGGGCAACCTCGGGCAGTCGATCTTCCTGCAGCGCCCGGTCACACAGGCGCTGATGGAGCGCGCCGAGCCCACCACGCTGCTGGCGCTGATGGCGGTGGCCATCGCGGCGCTGATCGGGCTGCCTTGCGGCATCGTCTCGGCGGTGTTTCGCGGGCGCTTGGTGGACCAGGTCTTCACCGGCATCGCGATGCTGGGCGCCAGCATCCCGAGCTTCTGGCTGGGCATCGTGCTGATCCAGTTCTTCGCGGTCTCGCTGGGCTGGTTTCCGGTGTCGGGCTATGGCGCACCCGATGCGCCGCTGGCCGAGCGCCTGCATGCGTTGGTACTGCCGGCCACGGTGCTGGGGCTGCTGAACTCGGCGCTGATCATCCGCTTCACCCGCGCTTCGATGCTCGATGTGCTGGGCGAGGACTACGTGCGCACCGCGCGCTCCAAAGGCCTTTCGGAAGGCACCGTGGTTCTCAAGCATGCGCTGCGCAATGCGCTGGTGCCCATCGTCACGGTGCTGGGCCTGACCATCGCGCTGATGATCGGCGGCGCCGTCGTGACCGAGACCGTGTTCGGCCTGCCGGGCGTCGGCAACCTGGTGGTGAACGCGGTGCTGCGGCGCGACTACCCGGTGATCCAGGGAGCCTTGCTCGTGATCGCTGCGATCTACGTGCTCATCAACTTCTCGATCGACCTCCTGTATGCGGTGGTCGATCCCCGCGTAAAGATCTGACCGCCATGCAAATGCCAAGAATGCTCCGCCAGCTGATGCATCGCCGCATCGTGATGGTCTCCGCCCTGGTGCTGCTGGTGATCGCCGTGCTCGCGCTGGGCGCGCCCTGGTTTGCCTCGGCCGATCCCAACGACACGGCCGTGCTCGACCGGCTCAAGCCGCCCAGCGCCGCGCACCTGATGGGCACCGACGAGCTCGGCCGCGACATGTATGCGCGCATCGTGCACGGCGCGCGCTACTCGCTCGCCATCGCGGCGCTCACGGCGCTGGGTTCGGTCGTGCTGGGCACCATCCTCGGGCTCATGGGCGGCTTCTTCCGCCGGCTCGATGCGCCGCTGATGCGGGTGGTCGACGCGATGATGTCCTTCCCCGACATCCTGCTCGCCATCGCGCTGGTCGCCATCCTCGGGCCCTCGCTGGTCAACGTGGTGCTGGCGCTGGTGCTGGTGTACACGCCGCGGGTGGCGCGGGTGGTGCGCGCCTCCACGCTGGTGGTGCGGGAGCTGCTCTTCGTCGAGGCGGTGCGCGCGCTGGGCGTGCGCACCTCGCGCATCCTGTGGCGCCACATCCTGCCCAACCTGATGTCGCCGATCCTGGTGCAGGTGTCCTTCATCTTCGCCTATGCGATCCTGGCAGAGGCGGGCTTGTCCTTCCTCGGCGTCGGCGTGCCGCCCGAGATCCCGACCTGGGGCACCATGGTGGCGAGCAGCCAGCAGTACGCGGACCGCGCCTTCTGGGTCGTGCTGTTCCCGGGGCTGGCGATCATCTTCACCGCGCTCTCGCTGCAGTTGCTGGGCGATGGCGTGCGCGACCTGCTCGACCCCAAACTGAAGAAGGCAGCCTGATGACCACGAACACCACGCCTCGCCTGATGGTGCGCAACCTCAGCACCGCCTTCCCGACCGAAGACGGCCTGGTGCGCTCGGTCGCCGAGATGAGCTTCTCGATCCAGCCCGGCAAGACCACCGCACTCGTCGGCGAGTCGGGCTCGGGCAAGTCGGTCACCAGCCTGACGCTGATGCGCCTGCTGCCCAAGACCGCCAACGCGCAGGTGTCGGGCCAGACGGCCTTCGTCACCCGCGACGGCCGCACGGTCGACCTGCTCGGCCTGCCCGACCGCGAGATGCGGCGCCTGCGCGGCAACGAGCTGTCGATGATCTTCCAGGAGCCGATGACCAGCCTCAACCCGGTCTTCACCATCGGCGAGCAGATCGCCGAGAGCGTGCGCCTGCACAAGGGCCTGGACCGCAAGGCCGCGCTGGCGCATGCGCTGCGGATGCTGGAGCTGGTCGAGATCCCGGCCGCGGCGCGGCGCCTGCACGAGTATCCCCACCAGCTCTCCGGCGGCATGCGCCAGCGCGTGATGATCGCGCTGGCCATGGCCTGCGACCCGACGCTGCTGATCGCCGACGAGCCGACCACCGCGCTCGACGTCACCATCCAGGCGCAGATCCTCGAGCTGATGCGCAAGCTGCAGGCCGAGACCGGCATGAGCATCCTCTTCATCACCCACAACCTCGGCGTGGTGGCGCACCACGCGGACGACGTGGTCGTGCTGTACGCGGGCCGCGTGGTCGAGCGCGCGCCGGTGCGCCCGCTGTTCGCATCGCCGGAGCATCCCTACACGCAGGGCCTGCTGGCCTGCCTGCCGGGCAAGGCGCAGGGGCGCGGCGAGGGCCGGCCCAGGCGCCTGTTCGCGATCCGCGGCCAGGTGTCGAGTCCGCTGGCGCCGCCGCCGGGCTGTGCCTTCGAGCCGCGCTGCGACCAGGCGATCGAGGCTTGCAGGCAGGCGATGCCGCCGCTCATCGATACGCAAGAGGGCCGGCAGGCACGCTGCATCCGCGTGCCCGCGGCCCAACCCCTGGCGAGGGCTGCATGAGCATGAGCGCGAACCTGCCTTGCCCCCTCTCCCGCTTGCGGGAGAGGGCTGGGGTGAGGGTGCATCCCGCGCCCCCCACCCTCATCCCCCGCCTTCTCCCGCCAGCGGGAGAAGGAGCCAATACCCCACGCCCATGATGAACGCTGCTGCCGCCCCCCTCATCGAGGTCCGAGGCCTGAAGAAATACTTCGGCACCGGCGAGCGTCCCGTGCGCGCCGTGGACGACGTCTCCTTCGCCATCCGCCCCGGCGAGACCCTGGGCCTGGTCGGCGAGTCGGGTTCCGGCAAGAGCACCATCGGCCGCACCCTGCTGCGCCTGGTCGAGCGCACCGAAGGCGAGGTGCTCTACCGCGGCGACGACATCGGCAAGCTCGCCGCCGGCCCGCTGCGCCGCCTGCGCAGCAAGCTGCAGATCATCTTCCAGGACCCGTACGCCAGCCTCAACCCGAAGATGCGCATCGGCGCCATCCTCGGCGAGGCACTGGCCACCCACGGGCTGGCCAAGGGCCCCGGCGAGCGCGAGCGGCGCATCGCCGAGCTGCTGGAGACGGTGGGCCTGCGGCCCGAGCATGCCAGCCGCTTCCCGCACGAGTTCTCGGGCGGCCAGCGCCAGCGCATCGGCGTGGCGCGCGCGCTGGCGGTGGAGCCCGAGTTCATCGTGGCCGACGAGCCGCTGTCGGCGCTGGACGTTTCCATCCAGTCGCAGGTGATCAACCTGCTGGCCGACCTGCGGGAACGCCTGTCGCTGACCATGCTTTTCATCTCGCACGACCTGGACGTGGTGGAATACCTGTGCGACCGCGTGGTCGTGCTCTACCTGGGCAAGGTGATGGAAGTGGCCGAGACTCGCGAGCTCTTCGAGCGCCCGCAGCACCCCTATACGCGGGCGCTGCTGGCCGCCAGCCCCAAGCCCGATCCGCTGGTGCCCAACGAGCGCGTGGCGCTCAAGGGCGACATCCCGAGCCCGATGGCGCCGCCTTCGGGCTGCGTCTTCCGCACGCGCTGCCCGCATGCGATCGAGGCTTGCGCGCAGACCGTGCCGCCGCTCGACGAACTGTCGCCGGGGCATTTGTCCGCTTGCATTCGCAAGGATCTGATCCACCATGAGCCGCCGGGCCGCTCCCAAGGCGATAGCACCGTAGCCGAAGGCGAAGGTACTCCATTGAGCCGCCGGGCCGCTCCCAAGGCGAAACCGTAGCGCATAGCGCGGAGGTGATTTGAATGACCACTGAGAACGAACTCTTCGACCCGATCCTCGACGCCCGCTTCAAGGGCTACCCGCGCACCCAGCCGCCCAAGCGCCGCAGCGAGATCGGCAAGGCCGGCTGGCATGTGCTGGCCGGCGACCTGCCGCTGCCGCTGGCCGTGCTCAAGCGCGAGGCGCTGGAGCACAATCTGGCATGGATGCAGGCGCGCGTGCGGCAGTGGGGCATCGACCTGGCGCCGCACGGCAAGACCACCATGTCGCCGCAGCTGTTCCGCCGCCAGCTCGATGCCGGCGCCTGGGGCCTGACCTTCGCGACCGTCACGCAGCTGGCGGTCGGTGTGGCCGCCGGCGCGCGCCGCACGCTGATCGCCAACCAGGTGATGAGCGATGAAGACCTGGCCGGCATCCAGCTGCTGCTGCACGCGCACATGGATCTGCGCGTTGTCTTCCTGGTCGACTCGGTTGCGCAGCTCGGGCTGGTCGAGGCCTGGGCCGAGCGCCACCACGAAAGCCTGCCCTTCGAGGTGATGCTGGAGATCGGCGTCGCGGGCGGACGCACCGGCTGCCGCACGCAAGAGGAGGCGGTCACGCTGGCCACCGCCCTGCGCCAGAGCAAAGCGGTCCGGCTGGTGGGCATCGAGTGCTACGAGGGCCTGGCCGCCACCGGCGAGAGCGGCGCCGACACCGCCTACGCCAACGCGCTGATGGATCGCGTGGAAGCGGTGGCGCGCCACTGCGACACGCACGGCCTGTTCGAAGGCGACGAGGTGATCGTCTCGGCCGGCGGCTCGGCCATCTTCGACCTGGTGGCCGGCCGCCTGAAGCCGGCGCTCAAGGCCGGCGTGCGCGGCGTCCTGCGCTCGGGCTGCTACGTCACCCACGACCACGGCTTCTACAAGCGCATGCTGAGTGCGGTGGACCAGCGCCTCGGTTGCGATTGCGGCGAGAGCCTGCGTCCGGCGATGGAGGTGTGGGCGACCGTGCAATCGCGTCCCGAGCCCGGGCTCGCCATCCTCGCCGTGGGCAAGCGCGACATCTCCTTCGACCTTTCGCTGCCCGTGCCCATCGCGCGCGCCGCGCGCGGCAGCCTCGTGCCCGAGGGCGTGCCCGCCGACTGGAAGATCACCGGCCTGAACGACCAGCATGCCTACCTGCGCTGGGACGATGCCGCATCGCCGCAGGCGCCCGCCGTCGGCGACCGCATCGGCCTGGGCATCTCGCACCCCTGCACCACCTTCGACAAGTGGCACTGGATGCCGGTGGTCGAAGAGGACTATCGCGTGAGCGACGCGGTGTCGATGCACTTCTGAATCGATCCATGCCTCAGTCCCTGCTCCAGAAGATGGCCGAGGTGCGCAACAGCGCACCGTCCACGCGGCGTGCCATCCTCGACCTGATCCTCGAGGACCCCGACCGCGTGCTCGAGGAAAGCTTCGAATCGCTGGCCGAACGCTCGCGCAGCTCGGTACCCACCATCATGCGCACCTGCCGCGACCTCGGCTTCGCCGGGCTGCGCGAGTTCAAGCTGGCGTTGGCGCAGGAGCTGGCGCTGGGCGGCTCGCCCCTGCACCGGCGCGTCAACATCGCCGACACGGCCGACGAGGTGGTGGGCAAGATCGCCCGCAGCGCCGCGGCCTCGGTCTCCGGCGTGCGCAGCCAGCTCGACATGGCGGTGCTCGACGGCGCCGTCGGCGCCATCGCCGCGGCGCCGCACGTGGACCTGTACGGGGCCGGCGCCACCTCCTGGTTCATGGCCAACGACCTGCAGGCGCGGCTGTTCCGCCTGGGCCTCTCGGCCAACGCCTGGGCCGACTACCACCTGCAGCAGGTGGCGGGCGCGGCCCAGCGCCCGGGCGGCGTGGTGATCGCGATCTCGCACGTGGGCGGCATGCCTTCGCTGCTGGACGCTGTGGACATCGCGCGCGGGCAGGGCGCGAAGGTGGTTGCGCTCACCCGGCCCGGCACCGCGCTGGCCGCGCGGGCCGATTTCCTGCTGGGCCTCTCGGTGCCCGACGACGCGGTGATGCACGTGGGCATCGACGCCTACCTCACGCACCTGACGGCGATCGAGATCCTGACCGTGCTGGTCGCGCAGCGCCGCGGCGAACCGGCAGTGCAGCGGCTGCAGCGCGCGCGCGAGGCCTTCCAGCGCCACGGCATCGATGCCAGCACGCATCCGCTGCAGAGCTGGGATGGCGGAGGAGTCAAGCATGGCTGACGAACACGAAGGCAAAGGCGCCACCCTGCTCGAAGCCGGCCTGATCGTCGACGGCTCCGGCGGCCCGAGCTGGACCGGCGACGTGCTGCTCGTCGGCGACCGCATCGCAGCCCTCGGCGAGGGCCTGCGCCAGCGCCTGCCCGAGGGCATCGCAGCGGACGATCTGCAAGTCATCGACTGCCGGGCCAAGGCCATCGCCCCGGGCTTCATCGACGTCCACACGCACGACGACGCCATCGTGCTGCGCGACCCGCTCAACCTGCCCAAGGTCTCGCAGGGCATCACCACCGTGGTCACCGGCAACTGCGGCATCTCGCTCGCCCCCTACCGCACGCCGCAGGCGCAGCCGCCGCTAACGCTGCTGGGCGTCGATTCCTTCCTGCACGCCACCATGGCCGAGTACCGCGCCGCGGTCGAGGCGGCGCAGCCGGCGCTCAACGTTGCCGCGCTCGTCGGCCACACGACGCTGCGCTTCGCCACCATGGACGCGCTGGACCGCGCCGCCACCGAGGACGAGCGCGCGCGCATGGGCGCGCTGCTCGAGGACTGCATGCGCGAAGGCGCGCACGGCCTGTCTTCCGGCCTGTTCTACGAGCAGGCCTTCGCCGCGCCGGCCGAGGAGGTGACGGCGCTGGCGCGCATCGTGGCGCGGCACGGCGGCGTGTATGCCACGCACCTGCGCAGCGAGATGGAAAGCATCATCGAGGCCATGCACGAGGCCGGCGACACCGCGTTCAGCGCCGGCGCGCCGCTCGTGATCTCGCACCACAAGTGCGCCGGGCCCGCCAACTGGGGCCGCACCCGGCAGACGCTGCCGCTGATCGATGCGCTGGCCGAGCGCCAGGACATCGCGCTCGACGTCTATCCCTACGTCGCCGGCTCCACCGTGCTGCGCGAGGACCTGGTGGACGGCGTGATCGACATCCTCATCACCTGGTCCGACCCGCACCCCGGCGTGACCGGCCGCATGCTGGCCGACATCGCGCGCGAGTGGGGCGTGGACCAGAAGGAGGCCTGCCGGCGCCTGCAGCCCGGCGGTGCCTGCTACTTCCAGATGAACGAAGAAGACGTCGAGCGCGTCATCGCCCACCCGCGCACCATGATCGGCAGCGATGGCCTGCCGCACGACCGCCATCCGCATCCGCGCCTGTGGGGCGCCTTTCCGCGCGTGTTCGCGCGCTACTGGCGCGACCGGCAGCTCTTCACGCTGGAGCAGGCGGTGCACAAGATGACCGGCATGACGGCGCGCAACATGCGCATCGCGGACCGTGGCCTGCTGCGCGCGGGCGCGATGGCCGACCTGGTGGTGTTCGACCCGCGCACCATCGCCGACACCGCCACCTACGACCGGCCGAAGAGCGCGAGCGTGGGCATCGAGCGGGTGTACGTGAACGGGACGTGTGCGTTCGTCGGCGGCGAGCAGGAGCCTGCCGTGCGCGCGAGGGCGGGGCGGATGCTGACGCGCGGGTGAGCGGCAGCGGCGCTTCAGGCGCGTTGGGCCGGCTATGCTCGCGCCGCATGCGGCTCCTCGACACTCCGCCCCGCTGGCCGTGGCGCTTCCCTGCCGCGGCAGCGCTTGTTGCCGCGCTGCTTTCGGCGGCCGCTGCCCCGGCCGAGGCGGCCTGCCTGGCGACGGGCTTGCACATTCCACCCAACCCGCGCGCCCTGGCCATGGCGGCCGCGGCCCAACGCGAGCACCTGGCTTTCGGCGGGCAGACGCTGGATGCCGAAGGCCGGCTCACCGAGGCCGGTTATTCCGAAGCGGAGGACGCGCGCGGCGGGCCGAGCGCGATGGCGCCGTGGGAGCGGGTGCTGGGCTACTGGCGTGCGGTGGATCCGCAGGACGCCCGGCTGCCGTCCCAAGTGCGCTTCGGCGCGCTGCGCCCCGCCTCCCGCGCGTTGCTGATGCAGGCCTTGAACCGGGCCACGGCCGCGCATTTGCAGGGCCTCGGCGTGGACGCGGCGCAGGGCCTCGAATCCCAGGACCTGCGGGCCGTCCAGGCCGCGCTCGACCGCGTGGCCGTGATCGACACGCCCTGGTCCGCCGCCTTCGTCAGCTGGCTGGCGCGCCAGGCCGGGCTCGGGCCCGAGGAGTTCGTGTTCTCGGAAGCGCATGCCGACTATGCCGGCGCTGCGTGGCAAGCCCGCGCCGACGAGGCGCAGGGCATGGCGAACCCCTTCGCGCTGCGCGCCTGCGATCTCGCACGCACGCCGCCGCGCGTCGGCGACCTGGTCTGCCACGCGCGCAGCGACGATGCGAGCTTCTCCACCTTCGAGGCCATCGGCCCCATGCTGGCCACGCGGCCCACCGGCGGCGCGGCGCTGCCCATGCACTGCGACGTCGTCGTCGCGGTGGATGCGAAGGGATTCGATGCGGTGGGCGGCAACGTGCTGCAGTCGGTGACGCTGCGCCGGCTTGCCTTCGCGCCCCGCACCCGATTGCTGGACCCCAGCTACCTGCTGCAGGGCTGCGAAGCCGGCGCCTCGGGCTGTGTCGATCGGCACATGAGCCGTGCTCCCTGGTCGGTGCTGCTGCAGTGGCGTTGAAAGCCGCATCGGATGCCCCCGGGCGTCCCCGGATGGCGCGGCGGTCCCGATAAGCACTATCTTCTTACTATCGCTTTCGTCCATGCCCCGCATCGATGCCGTCAATACATCACGTGCAGGCATGGACCTCGCTCCTGCACACCAACGCATGCGCTTCAACAAGCTCGATCTGAATCTTCTGGTAGCCCTGGATGCCATGCTCGCCGAGCGCAGCATCAGCAGGGCGGCCGAGCGACTGCACCTGAGCCAGTCGGCGATGAGCAATGCCCTGGGCCGGCTGCGGGACTACTTCGACGACGAGCTGCTGGTGCAGGTCGGCCGCAAGCTGGAGCTGACCCCGCGGGCCGAGACGCTGAAGGAATCCGTGCGCGACGTGCTGGTGCGGGTGGATTCCGCGATCCTCGCGCAGCCGCGCTTCGATCCCGCCCAATCGGACCGCTGCTTTCGCCTGATCGTCTCCGACTACACCTCGATGGTGCTGATGCCGCATCTGCTCGCGCTGGCCGGCCGGCATTCCCACACCGTGCGCTTCGAACTGCTGCCGCTGCTGCAGCCGCCCCTGCGCGAGCTGGAGAGCGGCGAGGCCGACCTGCTCATCCTGCCGACCGAATACCGCACGCCCGGGGAGCACCCCTACGAGCTTCTGTTCGAGGAGCAGTTCGTCTGCGCGGTCTGGAGCGGGGGCTGCTTCGCGCATGCCGACAGGCTGACGGCGGAGCAGTACACGGCGGCCGGCCACGTCGTCATGCAGCCCTCCGGCATGGACGAGCCCACGCGCGCGGGATGGCTGAAGCGCCGCTATCCGGGGGTGCGGCGCATCGAAGTCAGCACCTACAGCTTCGCCGCGGTTCCCTACCTGGTCGTGGGCACCGACCGCATCGCCACCATGCACGGCCGGCTGGCGCGGCTGGCCCGCAAGTCGCTGCCGCTGCGCCTGCTGGCGGCACCGCTGCCATCGCCGGCGATGCAGCAGACCATGCAATGGCACAAGTACCGCACGCTGGACCCGGGGCTGGTGTGGCTGCGCGGGCTGCTGCAGGAGGCGGTGCTGTGCATGGATGCGGAGCTCGGCGCGGCGACCGCGGCGACCGCCAGTCTCGGTGGCGTGAGAGTGTTGCCCTGAGGCCTTTGACAGGCCTTAGAGAATCCGGTTGAACCAGAGCAGCGAGAGCCCCGCCGACAGCAGCGCCAGCACCGCGGCGCCGAGCGCGAACAGTGCCGAGATCTCGGTCTCCTTCTTCTCGACCGTGAGCCTGGAGCTCAGCGTGTTGTAGACCTTGGTCAGGTCGGCGGCGGTGCCTGCGTAGTAGTACTCGGCCTGCGTCTTGTTGGCGATGGCCTTGAGCGTTTCCTCGTCCAGGCGCACCCGCATCGACCAGCCCTCGAAGCCGATGGTCTCGCCGTCCACGGTGCCGATGCCCACCGTGTAGACCCGCACGCCGCGTTCGGCGGCGACCTTGGCCGCGTCGAGCGGGTCGACGCCGGTGGTGCGCTGCCCGTCGGTCAGCATGATGATGGCGGCCGACGTGTAGGAGCCCGGCGCCACCGGCGTGAACTCCTTGGGCGGCGGCTTGCCGGCCTGCTCGAGGGGCACGCCGCGCGTGCGGTTGGGGTTGTTGCCCTGCGGGCTGAAGTTCGCGATGTCGATGCCGGCGTCGGGGAACAGCGTGGCCAGCGAGACGACGATGGCGTTGCCGGTGGCCGTCGCGCGCTGCAGTTGGAAGGAGTCGATGGCCTGCACCAGGTCTTCGCGGTTGGTGGTGGGCAGCTGCGCGACGTTGGCGCTGCCGGCGAAGGCGACGATGCCGACCTTCACGTGGCGCGGCAGATCTTTCAGAAAGGCCTTGGCCGCCTCCTGCGCGGCCACCAGCCGGTTGGGCTGGACGTCGGCCGCGCGCATGCTGCCCGACACGTCCATCGCCAGGATGATGGTCTGCTGGTTCGAGGGCAGCACCACCACCGCCATCGGCCGCGCGGCGGCGATCAGCATCGCGACCAGCGCGAGCAGGAACAGGAAGGGCGGGATGTGGCGGCGCACGCTCTGGCGCACGCCCATCGCCTCGCGCACGATCGACAGGCTGGCATAGCGCAGCGCCAGCTTCTTCTTGCGCCGCAGCAGCCAGACGTAGAGCAGCACCAGCAGCGGCGCCGCGGCCAGGAGCCAGAGGAATTGAGGCCAGAGGAAGTTCATGCTGCCACCGCCTTGGGCTGGGACGAGCCGGCGCGCACGCGGCGCTTGCGCATGTCGGCAAAGCGCACGATCGCTTCCACCAGATCGTCGTTGGTCGAGAGTTCGAGCGTGTCGACGCCGACCTTGGCCAGCGTCTCCCGCAGCGCCGTCTCGCGCTCGGCGGCGAGGCGGGTGAAACGCTTGCGGAAGGCGGCGTCGTGCGTGTCGACCCAGAGCTGTTCGCCGGTCTCTGCGTCGGTGAGCGGCACCAGCCCGAGGTCGGGGATGTCGAGCTCGAGCGGGTCGAACAGGCGCACCGCCACCACTTCGTGGCGCCGCACCAGCTGCGCCAGCGCGCGCTCCCAGCCGGGCTCGCTGAGGAAGTCGGACACCACGAACACGGTCGAGCGGCGCGGCATCAGCACGGCGGCGGACTTGAGCAGGTCGCCCAGCCGGGTCATGCCCTTCTGCTTGGGCTGGTCCTTCTGGTGCGCGCGGCGCTCCATCGCGCTCAGCAGGTGCAGCACGTGTCGGCGGCCGGTGCGCGGCGGGATTACCGCCTCGACATCGTTGCCGTAGACCAGCGCGCCGACCCGGTTGCCGTGCCGTGTGAGCAGACGCGCGATCACGCCGACGAAGCCGGCCGAGATCTCCCGCTTGGCCTTGCGCCCGGAGCCGAAGTCCACCGAGCGGCTCAGGTCGAGGATGAACCAGGCGGCCATCTCGCGGTCTTCGGTGAAGACGCGCACGTGCGGCGTCTGCAGCCGGGCGGTGACGTTCCAGTCGATGTGGCGCACGTCGTCGTGGTGCTGGTACTCGCGCAGGTCGGCGAGGTCGAGGCCGGTGCCGCGCATCAGCGTGCGGTAGTCGCCCTGCAGCAGGCCGTCGAGCCGCCGGATGACCGTCCATTCGAGCCGGCGCAGCGCGCGCTCGGCGCCGCCGGCCGCGGCCTCGGCCGCAAGCTGTTCGTCGTTGGCCGCGGGGCGTCGGCTAGGCCACCAGTTTTTCATGTTCGAGTGGTTTGGCCGGCGGCGGCACGGCCCGCATGATGCGTTCGATAAGGCTGTCGGGCGTGAGGCCTTCGGAGAGGCCCTCATAGGACAGCGTCACGCGGTGGCGCAGCACGTCGGGCACCAGGGCCGTCATGTCCTCGGGCAGCGCGTAGCTGCGGCCGCGCAGCAGCGCCAGTGCGCGCGCGCCCTCGGTCAGGTTGATGCTGGCGCGTGGGCTGGCGCCGTAGGTGATGAAGCGGCGCATGTCCTTCAGGCCATGGCGGTCGGGCGTGCGGGTGGCCGACACCAGCCGCACGGCGTACTGGATCAGCGAGGGGTCGACATACACCTGCCGCGCCTCGGCCTGCAGCGCCGCGAGCTGGTCGGTGGTCGCCACCGGACTGGCCTCGACCGGAGGGCCGATCACGCGCTCGACGATCACGAACTCTTCCTCGTCGGTCGGGTAGTCGACCAGCACCTTCATCATGAAGCGGTCCACCTGCGCCTCGGGCAGCGGGTAGGTGCCCTCGGTCTCGATCGGGTTCTGCGTGGCCATCACCAGGAAGGGGCGCGGCACGCGGTGCGTCTCGCCGGCGATCGTGACCTGGCGCTCCTGCATCACCTCGAGCAGCGCGCTCTGCACCTTGGCGGGCGCACGGTTGATCTCGTCGGCCAGCAGCAGGTTGGCGAACACGGGGCCGAGCGAGGTGCTGAACTCGCCGGTCTTCTGGTTGTAGATGCGCGTGCCCACCAGGTCGGCCGGCACCAGGTCGGGCGTGAACTGGATGCGCTTGAAGCGGCCGCGCACCGCGTCGGCCAGGGTCTTGACGGTGAGGGTCTTGGCCAGGCCCGGCACGCCTTCCACCAGCAGGTGGCCGCCCGCCAGCACCGCGACCATCACGCGTTCCAGGAAGCGGTCCTGGCCGACCACCACGCGCTTGACCTGGTAGAGGATCTGCTCCATCAGCTCGGCGGTGGTGGCGGAAGGCGCGAAAGTCGGTTCGGTCTCTGTGCTCATGCGGTGCTTTCGGTGATGCGGGCCAGGAAAAACGCGATGGGAGAAGCGCGATCAGAAGGGCGGCGAACCGGCGGCCGAGGCGGCGTTCTCGATCGGCACTGCAAATCCGATGCCAATGAAGGTGCGCTGCTGCGTCGGGTTGAGGATGGCGGTAACGATGCCCAGCACCTCGCCGTTCATGTTGATCAGCGGCCCGCCCGAGTTGCCCGGGTTGGCGGCGGCGTCGAACTGGATCAGGTTGCCCAGTTCCTGCTTGCCCTCGGGCGAGCGGAAGGAGCGCTTGAGGCCCGAGACCACGCCGGCCGACACGGAAGGGCCGATGCCGAAGGGGAAGCCGACCGCGGCCACCTGGTCGCCCGGCTGCAGGTCGGCGGTGGAGCGCATGACGGCCGGGATCAGGTCGTCGGGCAGCTTCTGCGCCTGCAGCACCGCGAGGTCGTTCTCGGGCTGCACGCCGGTGATAACGGCCGGCGCCTCCAGGCCGTCGGCGAAGGTGACCCTGATCTTCTCGGAGCCCGCGACCACGTGCAGGTTGGTGAGGATGATGCCCTTGTCGACGATCACCACGCCGGTGCCCACGCCGCGCTCCACCTCGCCAGGCGGTTCGTCGGCCTGCGATTCGGCCGGCTTGCCCTTGGCCATGTTCCGCCCGTGCTTCTGGGTCTGGGCCTCGGGTGTTTTCTTCTCGGGGCCGTAGCCCACCACCCGCACCACCGAGGGGCGGATGATCTCGGCCGCCTTCGCAGCCGGCGAGGGGAGGGTGGCCGTGTGCAGGGTGCGCAGCACGGCGGCGTCGATGTCCTTCTGCGTGTACTGGCGAATGCTCTGGCGCGGCCACAGCGCGACGCTGGTGGCGGCCGATCCGATGCTAAGGGCGAGCAGCAGCGCGAAGCTGCGGCGGCCGGGCTGCCAGCGCGGCTTGGCGGCGGGCGCCGCGACCGGGGCCGATGCACCGTCGGGCGATTCGTCGGGCCGCTGCGGTGTCCCGGCATCGGCCGCTTCATCGAGCGGCGTGCGGGGCGAGCGACTGTAGAAAGCTGGCCTGCGCATCGGGACACCTCCGGCTAAAAAGTCCACGCGTGAGGAGCACGGTAGCACGCTTTCCGCGCCAGTGCATGCGTTCGGGCATCATCCGCCGATGGCCGTCTTCGTCGATACCCATTGCCACCTGGATGCGCCGGAATTCGGCGACGAGATGCCCGCGATCCGGGCGCGCGCGGCAGAGCGAAACGTGGGCCTGTGCGTGATTCCCGCGGTGGCGGCCGCCAACTTCGCGAGGGTGCGGGAGCTCGCGCATGCGCAGCACGACGCCTACGCGCTCGGCATCCATCCCATGTGTACCGGCGAGGCGACGGATGAGCACCTGGCGCAGCTCGATGCGGAACTCGCGGCCCGGCACGACGACCCGCGACTGGTCGCGGTGGGCGAGATCGGGCTCGACTTCTTCGTGCCCGGGCTCGACGCCGACAAGCAGGCACACTTCTTTCACACTCAGTTGCAGCTCGCGCGCAGGCACGGGCTGCCGGTGATCATCCACGTGCGCCGCTCGGTGGACCAGGTGCTCAAGCATCTGCGCCAGGTGGCGCCCGATGGGCGCTGGCTGGGCATCGCGCATGCCTTCAACGGCAGCGCCCAGCAGGCGCAGGCCTGCATCGGGCTCGGCCTCAAGCTGGGCTTCGGCGGTGCGCTGACCTTCGAGCGCGCGCTGCAGCTGCGCCGGCTCGCGGTGGAGTTGCCGCTCGAGGCGATCGTGCTGGAGACCGACTCGCCCGACATCCAGCCGCAGTGGATCTACCGCACGCAGGCGCAGCGCGCGGCGGGCGAGCCGCAGGGCCGCAACGAGCCGGGCGAGCTGCCGCGCATCGCCGAAGTGCTGGCGGGGCTGCGCGGCATCGCGCCCGAGGCGCTGGCCGAAGCCACCACGCGCAACGCGGCCGCGGCGCTGCCGCGTCTGTCGGCGCTGATGGGTGCGTCGGCGGATCGCCTGCCCGCCGCGTAGGCCGAGGGCGCTTGTTGCGCGGCGGCGGTGTTCGCGCGTGCTTTCGATGTCATCCTTGGCTTTCGAGTGACCGTTGCAAGACGGTGGCAAGTTCGTCACTCCAACATTCAAAGGAGCTTTCCTCATGAAGAACACAGCATCGATTCGCCTTCTGCCTGCCGCGCTGGCGCTGGCCCTGGCGTCCATCGGCCTGTCGGCCACGGCTCAGACCCAGCCTGCCGCCCAGCCGACCACGGTCCAGAAGGCGGAGAACGCCGGCGAGAAGGCCTGGGACGCGACCAAGAGCGGCACCAAGAAAGCCGTGAGCGCGACCGAAAGCGGCGCCGAGAAGGCCTGGGATGGCACCAAGAAGACCACCAAGAAGGCCTGGAACGCCACCAAGAGCGGCACCAAGAAGGCCACGCATGCGACCGGCAACGCCGCCGGCAAGGCCGGTACGGCCGTGAGCAACACCGCGACGGCGGCCGGCGACAAGACCCGCCAGGTGGGCGACAAGATCGGCGAGAAGATCCCGGGCACGCCGCAGAACGAAGCCGCGAAGAAGCCCTGATGGCCGCTTGATGGCCTCCAAAGAAAAACCCGCCGTCGGCGGGTTTTTTTACTTCTATGCTCGCGAGTGAGATGGATCAACGCGACGAGAACCCGGACGAAACGCAAACAGTGCTCACGGGCCTGGCCCCGATCGTGTCGGAATCCACAGTGCTGCTGATTCTCGGCAGCTTCCCGAGCGTCCGGTCGATCGCGCAGCGGCAGTATTATGCGCACCCGCAAAACCAGTTCTGGAGAATCTTGCAAGCCACCTGGCCCGACAGCCCGCTGCCCATGGGGCCCGACAGCTATCAAAAGCGTAGCGACTGGCTGCTCGCGCGCGGCCTCGGCGTGTGGGACGTGTACGGGCGCTGCCGGCGCGAGGGCAGTCTCGATTCGGCGATTCGCGACGCCGTCGTCAACGACATCGCGGGCCTGCGCCTGCCGGCGCTGGCCGCCATCGCGCACAACGGCGGCGAGAGCTTCAGGCATGCGCGGCACACGCGCACGCTGGGCGTGCCGGTCCATCGCCTGCCCTCGTCCAGCCCGGCACACGCATCCTGGAGCTTCGAACGCAAGGCGGCGGCATGGCGCGAGGTGATCGCGCAGTACCTGCCCGTCCCATGAAGCGCGCCCTGCCCGAGGTCAACTTCTCCGACTACGGGGACGTGCGCTACCTGCACCTGGGCACCGAGTGGGTCCAGGGCTCGATGAAGCTGGATGCGCCCTTCGAGATCGAGCTCGAGTACGTGCAGCGCATGATGGCCTGGCTGCTCTTCGTCGACCCGGCCGAGGTGCCGAAGCGCCATGCCATGCAGCTGGGCCTGGGCGCGGCCAGCCTCACCAAGTTCTGCCGCAAGGCGCTGCGCATGCGCACCACCGCGATCGAGCTCAACCCGCAGGTCGTGGCGGCCTGCCGCGGCTGGTTCAAGCTGCCGGCCGACGATGCCCGGCTGCGCGTGGTGGTGGCCGATGCGCAGACCGAGATCCGCAAGCCCGAATGGCAGGGCACGGTGGATGCGCTGCAGGTCGACCTCTACGATCACGAGGCCGCGGCGCCGGTGCTCGACAGCGAGGACTTCTATGCCGACTGTCGCCGGCTGCTGACCGAGGACGGCTGCATGACGGTCAACCTCTTCGGCCGCTCCTCCAGCTACGAGCGCAGCCTCGAGAAAATTGCCGGCGCATTTGGCGAGAAAGCGCTGTGGGCCTTCCGGCCGACGCGCGAGGGCAACACCATCGTGCTGGCCCAGCGCAACCCCAGCCGGCCCAAGCGCCCGGCGCTTGCCGAGCGCGCCCAAAGCATCCAGACTCGCTGGAGCCTGCCCGCGCCCAAGTGGCTGCGGGTGTTCAAACCGCTAGGGCCTGTTGACACATGAATCACCCCCGCCTGGGGCCCCAGAGAGGGCCCAATCTAGGCGCCAAGCGCAGCTGGGCTGGATGCCCAGCGAGCATTGGCAATGACGAGTGGGCCCTCTCTGGGGCCCCACCCGAAGGGCCGGGGCGGCAAGGGGCGCAGGGCGTCGTTGCGGTCCTTGCCCAGGCGGCCA